>NZ_JBVJIM010000005.1:0-543494 GCF_055586305.1 Nonomuraea sp. NPDC051298 | reverse complement strand
CTGGAACGCCACGGCGGCCGGACCCATGCCGGCGTGATCATCCGAGTGCTGACCCGCATCCTCGCGCTGACCGCTGTGATCTGGCTCAACGACAACACCGGCCAGCCGATCAAGCGATCCCTGATCGCCTACGACCACTAACCGTAGCCATCCCCCTTGGCATCAATCATCTAGCGTGCGGGCGGGCGGGGTCAGGGCGATCGCACCCAAGGCCGGCACCGACGCCGAGCCGCGCACCGGCCGCATGCCACCATCTCCGATTCCGAGGGGCACCTCACCGAGCCCTCATACCTTCGCCCGGCGCTTGCGGAAGGAGACCTGTCTGAGCCCCGGCCACTGGCTGACCCGGTAACGGCTGCGGCGGGCGCGGCACCTGCTGGAGCCCTGTCCCGCTCGAACCCCGGTTCCGTCTTGTGAACCGGGGGTTCGCTTCGTGATCAGGGCGGCGACCGCGACCTGTACCGTGTCCTCGCGCTCCGGGCGTCCGGCCGGAGCGTCCAGGAACGAGCCGGGAGATCCGGGAGCTGATCATTCGCTTGGCACGGGAGAAACCGGATGGGGCCATCGACGGGTGCACCGGAAACTGATGCGGCCTGGCTTCCAGCTTGCTGCTGCGCCGAGCGCTGGATCCGGACGGCGCGAGCCGAGTGCCGCAAGATACTCGGAGGAGCGATCAACCAGTACCGCCGAGCCGCCTGACCCGACTGGCGAAACCCCAGATCAACCCACGCGCGCGAGTTCTGACGCCCTACAGGTTCATCGACGTGCGGCACTGGATCATTCTGCCGTCAGGCCGCGTTCGCGCGCCTGGCCCGCGAACGCTCTCACCGAAGTCGACCGGCAGATCATGACCGGCGTCGAACGGCGCTTGCTCGGCCGGCCCGAGATCACCGACGGCACCGTCAACATCACCAACATCTGCGTCGAGGCCGACGCGACCCGCGCTTCCTACTACCGCTCGCCGGTTGCCACTGCGGTCAAGGAACTGCCGGCGGCCCCTTGCCGTCGCACGACCCGAGATCCGCGAGCCGACCGACACAGTGAACACCTACGCCGACCACATCCAGGTCGCTCACCCTGCGTAATGCCCAGTTGGAGGAGGAGAACAGCATCCTCCGCGAAAGCCTGGAAGGCGCCAGGGCCAACGTCACCCCGCTGAACAGGCGCTGAGCCGGAGTGCCGCAGGGGAAGCTGCTCGGCTGCCGAATAAGAATTCAATACCCCAAAGTCACATTGTCCTTACGGAGAGTGACTGATCGTGGTGGCGTTGAGAACATCACGTTGACGTTCCGTAGTCGATCAGTTGCACAAGGAGAATGTGTTGTCGAAGACACACCGAGGCCGCGGCACACGTGGTCTCATCAGGACCACCCTGGCGACGACCCTGCTGCTCGCCTCCTGGGCGATGACCGGCCTGACCGCCGCAGCCACCGCCCACAGCGCCCCGGCCGCGGCTTTCGAGCCGGGCACCTACAAGATCATCAACGTGGCCTCGCACAGCTCGGTGCGGGACTTCAACGCCGGCGGGGAACTCTTCGTCTCCAGCACCCGCGAGAACCCGGGCCCGTTCGAGCTCTGGCAGATCGAACGGAGCGGCAGCGGGTACACCATCCAGAACGTCGGCCTCAACCTGATCAGAATGCTCGACAGCTACGCCGCAGTACGGCAGACACTGGTGAACGAGCCGGTCGTCACCAACCGCGACGCCAGCACCTGGTCTATCTCCCCGGCCGGCGAGGGCACCTACGTCATCAAGGTCCCCGGCCATGACCTGCTCTGGAACGTCGAGCCCCCAGTGGTGCCGCGGGGCGACGTGCGCCTGCGCCACGCGAACGGATCCGACACCCAGCGTTGGACCCTCGTCCCGGCGACGCAATGAAACGTCCCCGCGCTCTGCCTTGAGCACCCAGACGCCGTACTCCTGATCCGGGCTGCCCCGGCCGCCGGCCCGATCTACCGCCTTCCAGCCACCCCTGACGTGCCCGGCCTGCCCCCTCACGCGAGGAGGCAGGCCATTGCCGTCCATACCCCCGGAGCCCGCTCCAGCAGAGCGGTGAGCTCCGGAGTGGTCAGGGGCACGGCATCACCGGTCAGACCAGGCATGGCAAGCCTCCTGAGTCCCGCCGCGAATGTCAAAACGACCCGGCTCGCCAGGAGGATGGACCCGCCCGCCAAGCTTGCCGTGACGCCCCCGAGCCACGACGAAGAACGTGGGCCAAGACCAGAGGCCGCGCCCAGGCGATCTGTCGGCGCGCTGCCGTATCGTACGCGTCCATGATCGGCTTACCTCGGCCCCTCACCCTCGGACTCGCGGCCGTACTGCTGCTGGGCTGCCTCACCTCCGACGCGCTGCTCGAAGACGAGGGTTACTTCTGCGGTTTCGTCGGCAACACGATCTCCTGCGGCTCCCCCGAGCGCGACGCCACCATCGCGGCCGCCATGCTCACGCCCGCCGAGGCCCGCTCCATCGGCTGCCCGCCGCTCTACGTGGGAGAGCAGCAGGAGCCGACGTTCGGCGAGGTACTGCCGACCCCCGAGCCCACCTTCGCCGTCCGCACCCCTGACCCGGCAGTGGCCGCCCGCGTCAACGCGGCGTGGAGCCGCATCCAGCGCCGGCTCGGCGCGCACGCCTCAGCCACCTTGCGCAAGCTGCGCTTCGGCGCCGAGCCGGAGCGCCTGGCCGAGTGGGAGCACTACGCGGGCCGCCGCCTGCCCGACGACCTGTACGCCTCCTACCTGCGCCACGACGGCGCGGACGGCAACCTGGGCGACGGCTTCCCGCTCCCTGGCGGGTACGGCCTCCTGGGGGTCAACGACATCGACTCCATCAACGCGAGCAAGTGCCACGACCTCGTCATCACCGGCGAACTGGCGGACGCCGACCCCGAGCACGGCACCTGGCACGGCAGCCTGCTGCCCACCGGCACCGACGCCTCAGGACACGAACTGTTCGTCGAGCCCCGTACCGGCCGGGTGGGCGAGGCCGCCTTCGATGAGCGGCTCCGCTACGACGGCCCGATGGGCTTCCCATCCCACGCGGCGATGCTGGAGGCACTGGCCGCCGCGCTGGAAGGTGGCGGCGCGATGGGCGGCTCGTACCCGACGGTGACCGGGAGCTGCGAGCTGCGCTGGGCCGCGGAGCCCGCCCCGCTGCCGGGCGGGTGCGCGGGCGGACCGCGTCCGACCCCCACACCCACCCCCACACCAACCCCGCAGCCGCCCACCGACGCCGAGAAACGCGCCACCGGCTGCCTGCCCGCCCGCCGCGCCCCCGTCGTGCGCACCCCGCGGGCCGCCGTCACGGCCGAGGTGAACGCCACCTGGCGGCGCATCGAGCGCTGGCTCGCCCGGCACGCGCCTGCCACGTACAAGGGACTGCGCCCGCCGGCCACGCCCCTGGCGATCGCGCGGGCGGAGGCCGCCATGGGCGCGCGCTTCCCCGACGACCTGCGGGCCTCGCTGCTGCGCCACGACGGGGCGAGCGACGCGGGCTTCTCCTTCCCACCGATCTACAACTCCATGTCGGTACGCGATATGCGGCGCGACTGGCAGGCGAACTGCGACATCACACTCGACGACCCGGAGCTGAGCCCGTACTGGTGGCACGGCCGCCTGATCCCCTTCGGCTACGACGGCACCGGCGGCAGCATGTTCGTCGACCCGCGCACTGGCCGCACCGGCAGCTTTCACAACGAAAACGGCCTGCACACGGACGACAGCGACATCTGGCCCTCCTACCTGGCCCTGCTCAAGGTCACCGCCCGCGCCCTGGAACGGGGGGAGCCAGTGCGCGGCTGGCGGCCCGGCGTGGAGAAAAGCCGCCTGGACTGGCGCTACGAGGACTAGCCACTCACCCCGCCGTCCCCGACCGTGGCGTCCGGGACCGGGGAGCCGTCGTCGGCCGCTAGGTGAGGAGTGTCGGCGTACGGACGAATCCGATGAGGTGTTCGCCGCCGCTGGCGTGCGGGCATCAAGACGCCCGTCCGGTCACCACGAGCGAACGCGTTCGCCGAACGATTCGTGGGAACGCCACGCCGCGAGTGCCCCGACCACCTGCTCATCCATGGTGAGCGGCACCTGCGCAAGGTCCTGACCGAGCACGAGCGCCATTTCAACCATCATCGCCCGCATCAGGAGCGTTCGCTTCGCCCGCCCGTGCACGATCCCAGCATGGTGATCGACATGACTTCCCGGATCCACCGTCGAAGGACCGTCAAAGGACTGATCAACGAGTACCGCAGAGCAGCCTGATCACCCGGCAAACGCCCAGCTCAGGGGAGGGCAGATGAAAGACGGCGAACCACCGAACTGTCGTGTGTGATGACCTCAATGGGACTTGACTCCCGTTAGTCAATTTTCCCTTCGACTTATGTCGTGTCGACTATTGTGTGACCATCTGGTTGCGTACCGCTGTGGTTACGACGTGGGCCGTGATGATCGGGGGAATGCGGCAGTGACGAGGTCGGCCAAGGGTGCGCTGGTCGCGCTGGCCATGGCCATGCTCGCCGTCCTCCTCCTCTCCCACGGAACTCCCTCGACGGGAGAGCCGTACGCCTCCGCGGCTGCGATGGCCGCGAACGCCACGGGTCATTACGAGCACTTCCCGCAGCCGGAGGAGACGTTCAGCCACGTCTGGGTCCGTGACCGCCAGCATGGTGACGGGTGCCACGAGGTGAAGAGTTCCACCGGGCTCACAGTGATCATGCCCGTGGTGGAGTCGCTCACCGTCGCGAATGAAGCCGAAGGCCCGCCGTACGGGCTGCGCAGGCAACGCAGCGGGGCGCTGCCTGCGGTGCTTCAGGTGTTTCGCTGCTGAGGTGGGGTCGGCCGAGCGAATCGGCGACCGGTTGAGGGCACTCTGAGCGCCCCATTCAACCCGTCTGGTGTTCCTGCCATCCGGGTCGCTCGCTGCTGCCGTCACCTGGTCCCAGGCCGTAGTCGCCCGGTCCCAGACCGTAGACCCCACAGGCATTGAACGCGCCACCACGGCGCACAGGAGACATCTCACATGCAGTCACTCATCGATCACGCACGTGCCTTCTACGCTCGCGCCGCCGAGCGCGGAGTTGAGTTCGACCGGCTGGCCGCGGGGCAGTCCCCGCAGGCGCTGTTCATCACCTGCTCGGATTCCCGCGTGATCCCTTCGCTGTTCACCGGAGCCCGGCCGGGGGAGCTGTTCGAGCTGCGTACGGCCGGCAACATCATCCCCCGCTACCTGCCGCACCGCTCGTCCGGCGAGGCCGCCACCATCGAGTACGCGGTGCAGGTGCTCGGCGTGTCCGACATCGTGGTGTGCGGACACTCGCACTGCGGCGCCGTGGGGGCGCTGGCGCGGGGAGAGGACCTGGCCGCCGTTCCCTCCGTCCGCGACTGGCTGCTGCGCAACGCCGAAGCTCCGCCCGCCGTCGACCACGGGCCGGACGTCGCCCAGGCCGTGCAGGCCCATGTCCTCGCCCAGTTGGAACGGCTGCGGGAGTATCCGGCCGTCGCCGCCCGGCTCGCCGATGGGCGACTGTCGCTCCGGGCCTGGTTCTATGAGGTCCACACCGGCTCCGTGCTCGCTCACCGGCCGGACCTCGGCGACTTCCTCCCGTTGTGAGCGCGGCCCGTCGCATGAACGACAAGCGCATGAGGTTTTCGATGCGTAAGGACTTCGCCGCCTCCCTCGTGGTCTTCCTCATCGCCCTGCCCTTGTGTGCGGGCGTCGCGGTCGCCTCGGGGGTGCCCGCCGAACTCGGACTGATCACCGGAATCGTCGGCGGCATCGTCACCGGGCTGTTGCCGGGCAGCAGCCTGCAGGTCAGCGGTCCGGCCGCGGGGCTGACCGTGCTCGTCTACGAGGCCGTCCAGATGTACGGGGTGGCCACCCTCGGCGCGATCGTCCTGGCCGCGGGCCTGCTCCAGGTCACACTGGGCGCACTGCGGCTGGGACGGTGGTTCCGCGCGATCTCCGTAGCGGTCGTGGAGGGCATGCTGGCCGGCATCGGCCTGATCATCATCGCCGGGCAACTGTACGCGATGGCCGACCTGCCTGCGCCCGCGGCGGGACTCGCCAAGATCGCGAGCCTTCCCGGCCTTTTCGTGGACGTGCTCGGCTCCGCTCAGGCGCTGTCGGCGCTCGGGGTCGGGGTTGGCACGATCATGGTCATGGTGCTGTGGCGGCGCCTGCCCGCCAAGCTCCGCATGCTGCCCGGTGCGCTGGCCGCCGTACTGCTCGCCACGGCCGCGTCCGCCCTGCTGAGCCTGCCCGTCAAGAAGATCGAGGTCGCCGGGCTGCTTGACGCGATCCGGCTGCCCGGGCTGGACGACCTCGGCCGGCTGGCCGAGGTGGGTGTGCTGGGCACCGTGCTGGCGTTCCTGCTCATCGCCTCGGCCGAGAGCCTGTTCAGCGCGGCGGCGGTGGATCGCCTGCACGACGGGCCGCGTACCGACTATGACAAGGAACTGATGGCCCAGGGCGTGGGCAATGCCGTCTCAGGCCTGCTCGGCGCCCTGCCGCTGACCGCGGTCATCGTACGGAGTTCGGCCAACGTCCAAGCGGGGGCACGGACCAAGGCTTCGCGCGTGCTGCATGGGATCTGGCTTCTGCTGTTCGCGGCGTTCCTGCCGTTCGCGTTGGCCGCTATCCCGGTCGCGACGCTCGCCGGGGTTCTCATCCACGCGGGCTGGAAGCTTCTCCCCATCAGGCACCTGGCCAAGCTGTGGCGGGAGCACCGCGGGGAGGCGGTGATCCTGGTCGTCACGGCGTTGGCCATCGTGTCGGTGAACATGTTCGAGGGCGTGCTCATCGGGCTGGCCTTGTCCATCGTCAAGTCCGCGTGGGAGACCTCTCACACGCAGATGCAGGTCACCTCCGGCGACAGCGGACCGATCCGGGTGGCGATCAGCGGCAACGCGACCTTCCTGCGCCTGCCGAAAATGCTCGACGCGCTGGAGGCGTTGCCCAAGGACAGGCCCATCGAACTCGACCTCGCCGAGCTGCGCCACCTCGACCACGCCTGCCGCACCGCCCTGACCGCCTGGGCGCAACGCCACAACAGCGAGGGCGTCGAACCGGTCCGCATCCTCGTCACGGCCTGAGCCGTCCGATCCCAGCCGTCGCCGCTCGCGTCCCAACGAAATCGAACGCGGTGACGGCTTGGACTGGCGGCCTCCCGTCGAAGAACCCGGCATCAGACCGGAGCTGAGCCGCGTCGGCCGGCCTGCGCGAACAAGGTGCGTCGAGTGGATCGGCTCTCGTTCCCATCGCAGGCTGCTCCTAGGATGTGCGTATGGAGTCAAGCGGTAAACATGCACCTGCGACTGACACGCAGTCGCTGACTCCTGGAGAGTCACAGTTGGTGATAGCGGCCCGGCTCTTCGCACTGCTGGCGGACCCGACGCGGCTCCATCTCATCTGGCTGCTCGCCCGCGCCGAAGCGGACGTGACGAGCCTGGCGCACGCCACCGGCGCCTCTCAGCCGACAGTGAGTCAGCACCTGGCGAAACTGCGGCTGGCCGGGCTTGTCGAGCCGCGAAAAGAGGGCAGGCGAGCCATCTACGCGCTGCGTGACGGGCACCTGCGTCGCCTTGTCCTCGAAGGTCTCAGCCACGCCGACCACCAGATCTCGGGGATGCCCTGGCACGACTGACCCTTTAACGCATGCACATATGCTTATATATTGACGACGTACCCGGCCCCGAGGGACGTCGCCATGCTTGCCGTCTTGCGCAACCGCGCCTACCGCCACCTGTTCACCGCTCAGGTTGTCGCCCTGATCGGCACCGGTCTGGCGACCATCGCGCTCAGCCTGCTCGCTTATGACCTGGCCAAATCCGACGCCACGGCCGTGCTGGGAACCGCGCTCGCGATCAAGATGATCGCCTATGTCGTCGTAGCCCCCTTGGCGAGTGCCTTCGCCGACCGCATCCCGCGGCGCATCCTCATGGTGGCCATGGACGTCGCGCGGGCGGTGGTCGCGCTGGCCCTCCCCTTCGTCACCGAGGTATGGCAGGTCTACCTGCTCATCTTCGTCCTGCAGTCCGCCTCCGCCGCGTTCACACCGACCTTCCAGGCGACCATCCCCGACGTGCTGCCCGACGAACGGGACTACACCCAAGCCCTGTCACTGTCCCGCCTGGCCTACGACCTGGAGAGCCTGTTCAGCCCCACGCTGGCCGCCGCGCTACTCACGCTGATCAGCTACAACTGGCTGTTCACGGGAACAGCGGTGGGATTCCTCGCATCGGCCGCCCTGGTCGTCTCGGTGATCTTGCCGAAACCGGCCCCGGTCGAGAGGGAGGGCGGAATCTACGCCAAGGCACTGCACGGCACCCGCCTGTTTCTGGCCACCCCGCGCCTGCGTGCCGTCCTGGCCCTGGACCTGGCGGCTGCCGCGTCAAGCGCAACCGTGATCGTCACCACCGTCGTCCTGGTCCGCGAGTACCTACGGCTTCCGGTGGCACAGATGTCGCTGGCGCTGGGCGCCTACGGGGCCGGCTCGATCGTGGTCGCGATGCTGCTGCCCCGGCTGCTCGCCCGAGTGCAGGACCGGACCGCGATGGTGACGGCGGCCTTCGCGTCGGTGGCCGTGTTCGCGTTGCTGGCCGTACCCGGTGCGTTGTCCTGGCCGCTGCTGCTCACCCTGTGGTTCGCCTTCGGTGCGGCCGGCTCCGTCATCCTCACCCCGACCGGCCGGATCATCCGCCGGTCCACGGGCTCCGCCGACAGGACCGCGGTCTTCGCGGCCCAGTTCTCCCTGTCACACGGCTGCTGGCTGCTCACCTACCCCCTCGTGGGCTGGCTCGCCGCAGGCGCCGGGCTCACGGTGACCGCGATCGTGATGGGCGCGATAGCACTCCTCGCCGCCATGGCGGCCGTCCGGCTGTGGCCGACGCGCGACGAAACGGTCCTCGCTCACACGCACGACGGCCTGCCCACGGACCACCCGCACCTGGTCGACGCGAACGGGTGGAGCCACCGCCACGACTACGTGATCGACGAACTCCACACCCGGTGGCCGGCGCTGCGGGACTGACCTGAACAGCGGTGCCATGCCCAGCGCCGTCACGGGACGCAGTGTCGGTAGAGAGGGTCGAACCGCAGAGTCAAGGGCGCGATGCCCCCGCGCGAATCCTGAGCCGCCCAGCAGGGCCGGAGCGCTGAATCCGGTCGACCACCCGCGACTCCTCAGCGTCGTCGGTCCACCCTCTCATCGTCGTCGGCAAGCGGGGATGGCTGACTGCGCTCAGCGTTGATGCCGCCGGGCCCAAGAGCGGCCGTCCGCAACCACCACCACCGTCTGCAGCCGCCAACTCGGCGCGGTCGCCCGCCGCCCGGTCGGTCAGGTTCTCCACCTACTGCAGCACGGTGATCAACGCGAGCATCCCCGGGGACTGCGCGCTGGTGCCGCGGGGTGAGCTCATCCAAAAGATCACGCACGCGGGCGTCAACCACCTCGCGAATCCCGCGCACCTCAGCCAGGCTCTTTCCGGCCGGGTCAGGCAGATCCCAGTCCAAGTAGCGCTTGCCCACGTAGACCAGGCAGGCGTCGCCACAGCCCATGGTGATGACGTCGGTGGCCCGGACCACGTCATCGGTGAGCGGCTTGGGGAACTCGTCCGGGTGTCGTCCGAGGTGTCCAGCCCGATCTCGGCCAGCGCCTCCTCCACGACAGGCTCCAGCCGGGCGGCCGGATACGAGCCAGCCGTCCGCACATGCACCCGGCCTTGGGCGTGGTGGCCGGTGAGAGCGGCGTGGCCAGTCGGCGCGGTTGAAGCCCTTTCGATTGCGGCCGTACCGGCGCTGTCGCGGCCCCAGGTGTCGTCTGTCTTGACTCCGTACTCCTTCAGGCGGGCGGTCAAGGTAGCGGTTCCTCCAGGTCCGCCCACTGGCCGTACGCGTCCGGCCGGAATGAGGGTGAACATGGTGGCCTTGACCCCGGTCTGGTGCATGCCGGTGCCGAGGATCATGTCGTTCTCCTATCGGCCCATCACCCGCAGGAAGATCCTGATGCCCGCGTCCGCCGAGATGGCCTTGGTCAGGGTGTCCTTGTCCGGGCGCTGGTGGCCAGGATGAGGATGATGCCCAGGGCGGGACCGCGCTTGATGATCGCGGTGGCGTACTTGGCGGCCTCCTCGCCGTACTCGTCGTCGGCGAACAGCTCCTGGCCGGTCCGGTCGCCGGCCAGAGCGGCCTTGGCGGCGGCGATGGCGTCGATCGGTCGGACTTGCCCTGGAAGCGGCGGGTCTTGCGGTCGGGCCGGTCGATCTCGACTTCGACGACGGCGTGCTGTCGGTGGCCAAGCGATCGTGGATCGCAGGGTGAAGGAGGCTCAGCCGAAGACGGAGTCGAGCGACGCGTCGGTCGCGCTCGGCAGGGCCACGCTGGACGTGCTGGAACTGCACCGTAAGAGCCAGGAGGAAGAGCGGTCGGCGTGGGGCGGCTCGTGGACGGAGACAGGCCGCATCTTCACCCGAGCGGACGGCGCCGAGCTGAAACCGGACTGGGTGAGCGAGCACTTCGAGCGGCTGGCGTTCGCGGCCGGGCTGCCGCCGATCCGGCTGCACGACCTCCGTCACGGCGCCGCCACACTGAGCCTCGCGGCGGGCAATGACATGAAGACGACGTCGGAGATGCTGCGGCACTCATCTCTGGCAATCACGTCGGACACCCACACGAACGTGCTACCGGAGCTGGCGCGCGCAGCAGCCGAAGCGAGCGTCTCCTTGGTACCTCGCGCGGTCGCGGTGGGCGAACCGTCCCAAACTGAAGGTCTCCCTTCGGTCCCCCCGGCCCGCTCTAAAGGGTCATCGGATTCTGGGCTTTCCCGGAACCGCAGGTCAAAGCTATGATCAAAGCGCGCCCTGCAGGATTCGAACCTGCGACCGTCGGATTAGAAGTCCGGTGCTCTATCCAGCTGAGCTAAGGGCGCTCCCGCCTTATTGTGCATGATCCGGCGACATGTCACGCACACGTTTTCGCCGTGTCAGTCTGTCAACCCGATCACACCCCACATGAACAGGGCTTCCGGCACGCCGGTCGTGAGCGTCCAGCCAGCGGTGTGGCGGGGGGTGTGGGCTTCTGGGAGGGTGCCGGAGGTGGCCAGGTACAGGTCCAGCGAGGCAGCGCAGTCGGCCTCGTGGGCGTCGTGTGCCGGCGCTGAACGCTCCGCCACGTAGACCCCAGGGGCACCGGTACGCCGTGCAGGTGGAGCTGGGCGGGGGCAGGCCGGCCGGAGCGTCGCACCGGCTGCGGAGATCCGGACGCCATGGGCGTCGCCCAGCGAACTGATGCGATGCGCGACCAGTTCGCCGAGGAGCGTCATGAGGGGACGCCGGCAGCGGGACGGGCACGGGGATCGCCGTCTGCATCGGTGCGCGGCTCCAGGTCGGTCGGCTAGGAGCACGGTAGCGGGCTGGGCCCTCGCTCTGCGGTGGGCGCGCCCGGTGGCGGTCTTGGCCCGTGTGGTTGGAGGGGCTTGGTCCGGGATTGGGCGCCGGGCATACTCAGGCGGCTGGGAGCCCCTGCGGCCGGATATCCGAACAGGGTCCGAGGGGGTGGGAAAGGCGGCGCGGGGTGGGGTGGAAGGGGTCTAAGCTGTCTTGGCATGGTCGCGACGCTCCTGCATGAAGTTCCCCTGCAGGGCGGGGACGTGACAGACGGAGTGGTGCGCGTCGGAGACACCGTGCGCAGACCGGTCAGTACGTCGACGCCCGCCGTGCATGCCCTGCTGAGACACCTGGAGACCGTCGGGTTCGACGGGGCGCCCAGGGTGGTGGGCATGGACGGGCTGGGTCGCGAGATGCTCACCTACCTCCCCGGCAGGACGGGCCTGCGGCTCGAAAGCGTGACCGATGAGGCGCTGGCCGGGCTGGCGGGGTTGGTGCGGCGGTTTCACGACGCGACCACCGGTTTCCCGCTGTCGGGCAGAGGTTGGGACGGCGGGTCGAACGACGACAGAGCCCCCGAAGTGATCGGGCATTGTGACGTGACCCTGGAGAACGTGGTGTTCCGCGAGGGCGGCCCGGCGACCCCGTACGCGCTGATCGACTTCGACCTCGCCCGGCCCACCACCAGGCTGTTCGACGTCGTCACGACGCTTCGCCACTGGGCTCCTCTCGCCGACCCCGTCGACCGTGCCCCGCTCCTGCGCACCGTGGACGTCGGTGCCCGGCTGCGCCTGTTCTGCGACGCGTACGGGGTCGAGCCCCGCGAGCGCCGTCGCCTCCTCGATCTGGCTCGGCTCCGCTTCCACCGCTCCTACGCCGTCATGCGCACCCGCGCCGCCACCGGTGGCAACTGGGCGAAGATGTGGGCGGGCGGCGCCGGTGAGCGCATCCGCCGTGCCACGGCCTGGCTGGATGTACACGAAGATGAGCTTCATGCCCATTTGGTGTGATCCTCTGGGGCTCGCGCTCGGCGTGGCCCTCGACCGGCTCCTCGCCGACCCGCAGAGCCCCGCTCATCCCGTCGCGCTGTTCGGGCGTGTCGCGGGACGGCTGGAGAAGTCCCTGTACGCCGACGACCGGGCGCGTGGCGCGCTGCACGTCGCCGTGTGCGTCGGCGGCGCGACGGCGCTGGGCGTCCTGGCCGTGCGCCTGGCCCCGCACCCCGTCCTCCGTACGGGGGTCACCGCCGTGGCCACCTGGGCCGTGCTCGGGGGTACGACGCTCGCCCGCGAGGGAATCCACATGGCCGACGCGCTGGAGGGCGACGACGTTCCGCGGGCCAGGGCCCGGCTCCCCCACCTCTGCGGACGCGATCCGCGTCATCTGGACGCCCCCGAACTGGCGCGGGCCACGGTCGAGTCGCTGGCCGAGAACACCTCCGACGCCGTCGTGGCGCCGCTGTTCTGGGGGGCGGTGGCGGGGGTGCCTGGGCTGCTGGCGTACCGGGCGGTCAACACGTTGGACGCCATGATCGGGCACCGCTCCCCCCGCTACGAGCGGTTCGGCTGGGCCGCCGCCCGACTGGACGACGTGGCCAACTACGTGCCCGCGCGGCTCACCGGCGTGCTCACCGTGCTGACCGCGCCGGACCCGGCCAGGGCTCGGGCCATGCTGAGCAGGGACGGGCACCGCCACCCCAGCCCGAACTCCGGCCGGTGCGAAGCCGCGTTCGCCGGTGCGCTGGGCGTGACGCTAGGCGGCGAGAACGTGTACGAGGGCAGGACCGAGGAGCGGCCCACGATGGGCGACGGGCCCAGCCCGGAGGTCGGGGACATCCGCCGCGCCGTACGTCTGACGCGGGCGGTGAGCCTGGCAGCCGCGGGCGCGGCGGTGGCCACGGCCTGGGCCCTGCGCCGCCTGCTCACCAGATGACGAGAGTGACGACGGGGACCGCCCAAACGAACCGCGCCGGGCTCACCCGTTTGGCGCTTGGGAGCCCCCGGCGCCCAAGCGGTCGCCCACGGCCCGGCTCAGGTCGGGATCGGCGGTTGATGACGCCGAGGTTCTCACATCATTCGGTTGAGGTTGAGGACGAGCCAGATCACGAACACCGCGATCAACGTGATGGAGATCAGCGCCTTCGCCGCGCTGTGCGCGACTTCCTTCCTGGCCGTGACCTGCCGGGCACTCTGCTTCCACACCTGACGCATGATGATCATGGCCTGGAAGCGGCGGCCGAGGAAGAACACGGCGATCCCGATGAGGATGAAGAGAATGACGCGACCGTCTGCAGGTTCCACGGAGATCCCCCTGTGGTCCTTGAAGCTCCCTGATCCCCCCGAAAACATTTGAGAACACAGAATACTCATGTGACAGCGGTTTTGTGACGCAAATCACTGCTCCAGATCGACCACGATCGGCGCGTGGTCGGACGGCCCCTTCCCCTTGCGGGCCTCACGATCCACGTACGCCGACCGCACCCGCCCGGCCACGTCCGCCCCGGCGTAGACCAGGTCGATGCGCATGCCCTTGTCCTGGTGGAACATCCCGGCCCGATAATCCCAGTACGTGAACGGATGCGGCCCCTTCATCGGCGTCGGCACCACGTCCACCAGTCCCAGTTCGCGCAGGCCGGCCAGGGCCTGCCGTTCGGCGGGCGTGACGTGGGTCGCGCCGACGAACACGGCGGGGTCCCACACGTCGGCGTCGGTGGGCGCCACGTTGAAGTCGCCGCAGGCCACCAGCGGCCCGGTCGCCAGCTCCGCGCCGAGCGCGTCCTTGAGCGCGGCGAACCAGGCCAGCTTGTACGCGTAGTGAGGTGAGCCGACCGCGCGGCCGTTGGGCGCGTAGAGGGACCACACCCGGATCCCGCCGCAGGTGGCGCCGACGGCGCGGGCCTCGGGCCGGGCCGTGCCGACGCCGTCGATCTCGTCGAAGCCCGGCTCGCCGGGGAAGCCCAGGGTCGCGTCGGACAGCCCGGCCTTGGACAGCAGCGCCACGCCGTTCCAGCGGCCGTCGCCGTGGGCCGCGACGGCGTATCCGAGCGCGCCCACCTCCGCCACCGGGAACGCCTGCGCCGGGCACTTCGTCTCCTGCAGGCAGACGACGTCGGGCTCGACCTCCGCCAGCCACTCGAGCAGGCGGGGCAGCCGTGCCTTGACCGAGTTCACGTTCCAGGTAGCCAGGCGCATCTCACCAGCCTGCCACCTCGTACGCCATCGAGGAGGGCGGCGCCCCAGCCGCGGAGCGGCAGGACCGAGCCGACCGGCGCCGTCAGGACCGCCGGGTGCGCTCGACCCCCACCGTGATCTCGTTGCCGAGCCTGTGCCCCAGGAGCAGTTCGAGGTCGTCGCCGCTCCAGAACCTGCCGGGGTCGTACCAGTTCGGCCGGCGTCCGGCGGGCAGGAGCCCCATCGCCTCGTAGGTGACGGCCACGACCTCGGCGCAGTAGGCGCTCTCCAGCGTCTGGTCCGTAGGGCGGCGGCGCGGGACGCGGCCCTTGGCCCAGCGGGCGGCCAGCCTGGCGGTGGAGGGGAACGGGGTGCCGTCGAGCCTGGCGACCGTGCGCAGGGCGGCGTCCTCCATCTCGGGCGTGACCTCGGGGTCGAGTTGGCGCAGCCAGGCGCGCTGGTCGTACCTGTCGGCCCATACGGTCACCGCGTCGCGCAGGTCGTGCAGTTGCACGCCGCGGTGATGGGTGCCCGACCACAGGTCGAGCAGTGACTTGCCCAGTTCGGCGTGCCACATCATGGGTGGCAGGTCCTCGATGACGACGGCCATGCCGACGTGGTTGACCGGGCTGTTGGTCATCGTCTGGATGGCGCGGTCGGGCACGGACCGCCCGCGGAAGATCCACAGGTCGCCGGTCCGCGTCACCCTGACGGCCTCGTCGAGAGTCAGCACAGGGCTAGCCTAGGCATCATGCGGTGGTGGAAGATGCTGGGCCTGGCCGGGATCATGGGTGTCGCGGCCACGGGAGTGGTGATCGCCCGTGCCGAGCGGCGGCGGCGCGCCTACACGCCCGAGGAGATCAGGGCGCGGCTGCGCGAGCGGGCGGAGGCCCGCCCCGGGCCTCATCAACCCGAGGACCTGCGACCGTGACCAGGTGAAGCTCAGCCAGAGGACCGGCGACCGTGACCAGGTGAAGCTCAGCCGGAGGACCGGCGACCGTGACCGGGCGAAGCTCAGCCGGAGGGGCGCAGGTCGTAGACGAAGACCACGTCGGGGTAGGCCGGGTTCTCGTCGTAGCCCTGCACCCCGCCCAGGTACGCCCGCCGCGACCTGACCA
Organism: Nonomuraea sp. NPDC051298; assembly: GCF_055586305.1. Classification (NCBI taxonomy): domain Bacteria; kingdom Bacillati; phylum Actinomycetota; class Actinomycetes; order Streptosporangiales; family Streptosporangiaceae; genus Nonomuraea; species Nonomuraea sp. NPDC051298. Next base: position 527,836 of record NZ_JBVJIM010000005.1, on the reverse strand, counting down.
CCCACGGCATCGCCGCGGCCGCCCGCTGGTCGAGCACCCAGGTCGTGGCCTGCTCGTACACCCGCTGCGCCGCGAGCTTGTCGGTCACCGTCAGTTCGGGCACGGTGTCGAGCATGGCGTCGAGCCGCGGGTCGTTCAGGTACGACAGGTTCATGACCGGCGGATTGGCACTGCGGAAGACCTGCCCGAAGTAGGAGTAGCCGTCGGCGTAATCGGGCCACCAGTACATGACGAAGATGTCCTGGCCTCGCTGTTTGCCCAGCTCCCACTGCGCGTTCCAGTTCATGCCCCGGGCTTCGAGGGTGATGTTGAGCGGCTGCAGCGCGGCGCGTAGCCGTCTGACGAGCACCTGCTCGTCGGCCTCGCCCTCGCCGTAGGTCAGTCGCAGCCGCAGCGGCGTGCCGCCGGGGCCGTACCCGGCCTGTTGGAGCAGGCGGGTGGCGGTGGCCACGTCCTGCTCGGGCATGCGGGCGGGCACGTGGCCCAGGAGTCCCTCGGGGATGACGCCGCTGGCCGGCATGACCGAGCCCTTGAGCGCCTGCACGACGCCCTGGTAGTCGAGGGCCTTCTGCACCGCCTTGCGTACCCGAATGTCCTTCATCGGGCCTTCTGCGGTGTTGAACAGCATCATCGCCGTGGTGAACGAGGGCCGGTCGGACGTGCGCAGCCCCGGCGCGGCCTCGGCCTGCGCGAACAGCTCGGGGTCGAGCCGGTCCACGAAGGTCGCCTCGCCGCGCTGCAACATCCGGTACGCCCGCTCGGGGTCGGGCACGGCCCGGTACTTGATCGTGTTGTAGTGCGGCCGTTCCCACCCGTCCCAGTACCCTTCGTACGCCGACAGGGTGAGTTCGTCCTCCTTGCCCTTGTTCCACTTCGCCACCGTGTACGGCCCCGAGCCCGCGTCACGGCCCTGCTGGAACCATTTGGCGAGGTCGGGCGCGGCCTTGGTGTCGTAGATGTAGGCCGCGTACCCGGCGGAGGCCACCAGGTCCAGCGGCACCGGGTACTTCAGCGCGAACGTCACCGCGAGCGGCCCCTCGACCCTGATGGCGGAGACGGCGTCCCAGATGTAGGAGGCCCCGGTCTTGGCCTTCATGGTGCGTTCGATCGACGCCTTGACCGCCTCGGCGTCCAGCGTCCTGCCGGTGTGGAAGGTGACGCCGGAGCGCAGCGTGAAGGTCCACGTCCGGCCGTCGGCCGACGACCGCCACGACGTGGCCAGCCGGGGCGCCGACTTCTTGGTGACGGGGTTCCAGAGGGTGAGGGTCTCGTAGACGTTCTGGAAGGCGATGATCTCGTTGGAGTAGGAGCGGCTGGGGTCCCACTCGGTGATGACGTCGGTGTTCTTGACGTAGACGAACGGCGCCTCCCCCGACGGTGCCCGCGGTGGCTCCGGAGGTGCCGAGCAGGCCGCGAGGAGGACCAGCGCGGCGGCCGCTGCGAGTCGACGGCGCAACGCATCTCCCTCTGTGACCGATGTACTCGGGGAAACCTACTCCAAGATCACGATCCGGGTGTCCATCGTGTCCAAAAGTCCCGAAAAATTGGGCATTCTGGTGATCGAATTGCTATTCTCGGGGCTTGTCCCGTCCGGGGTTGCCAGCAGGGGACCGACCGGAGTGAGGTGCCATGGGTCGTAGCCGAACGATCCGCATGAAGATCATCGGCCTACTGCTGGTGCCGCTGACCTCCATGGTGGTGTTGTGGGGGGTCATCACCGCCGTCACCGCGAGCGAGAGCTTGGAGCTGCGCCAATACAAGACAGTCTGGACGAACCTCCGTCTTCCCGCGTACGAACTGATCGACGAGCTCCAGCGTGAGCGGCTGGTCTCGGCCCAGCTCCTGAGGAACTCGACGACCAAGACCACGGTGACCGCGCAGCGGAACCGCACCAACGCCGCCAGTGACACGTTCCGGCAGCTCTCCGGCGACTCCAAGGACAGATCCGCAGATATCAGCACACAGGTGGACGCGGTGTACAAGGCGACCGACAGGCTCGATGCGATCCGAGGTGAGATCGACACGGGCCTGTCCGACCGGCTGAACACCGTGGAGGCGTACAACTCGATCATCGACGCGCTGTTCGGCCTGCACCGCCGGGTCGCGCTGATCGACGACATCCCGATCTACGAGCAGTCGCGCGTGGTCATCGAGATGAGCTACGCCAAGGAGTTGCTGACCAGGGAGCAGGCCATCGGGCTCGGCGTGGTCAACCGCGACGAGCGCAGGCTGTTCACGCAGATCGCCGGCAACCGGCGCTTCCTGATGGACCAGTCCCTGGCCGAGCTCGACCCGGTCCTGCGCGATCCCCAGGTCGCGCTCATCACCTCCGCCGCCTACCAGCGGATGCGGATGATGGAGGACCAGATCATCGCCGGCGGCACCCCGGTGACCTGGCTCGCCACCACCGAAGGGCTGGCCCAGTCGTTCCAGACGGCCCTGATGCGGGCCAGCACCACGTTGAACGAGCGGGCCGAACCGATCGCCGACCAGGTGCTGTGGCGGGCGTTCCTGCTGGCGGGCACGGCACTGGCGCTGGTGATCGTGTCGATCGCGTTCTCGTTGCGGATGGGCAACCGGCTGTCCAAGGAGCTCGGCACGCTGCGCCTGGCCGCGCTGGAGGTGGCCCAGGAACGGCTGCCGCACGTGGTGGCCAAGCTGCGCAAGGGCGAGACGGTGGAGATGCCGGAGCTGTCGGTGGCCGGCACCACGGTCGAGATCGACGACGTGGGCCAGGCGTTCTCCACCGTCCAGCAGACCGCGGTCGAGGCGGCGGTCGGGCAGGCGCAGCTCAGCGAGGGCGTCGGCCATGTCTTCCGCAACCTGGCCAGGCGCAGCCAGCGACTGCTGCACCGCCAGCGCATCCAGCTCGCCGACATGCAGCACCGGACCACCGACCCGGAGCAGCTCGACGACCTGTTCAAGCTCGACCACCTCACCACCCGCATGCGCCGCCACGCCGAGGGCCTGATCATCCTGTCGGGCGCCACACCGGGGCGCGGCTGGAGCCGTCCGGTGCCGCTGCTGGACGTGGCCCGCGGCGCGGCGGCCGAGGTGGAGGACTACCAGCGGGTGGTCATCGAGCCGATGTCCGGCCAGCGCCTGGCCGGACCGGTCGTCGGTGACGTGATCCACCTCATCGCCGAACTGATCGAGAACTCCACCGTCTACTCCCCCCCGCACACCTCGGTCATCGTGCGTGGCGAGGCGGCGGCCAGGGGATTCGCCTTCGAGGTCGAGGACCGGGGGTTCGGGATGAGCGCAGAGGAGCTGGCCGAGTACAACGAGCGGCTGGCCAGCCCGCCGGAGTTCGACCTGGCCGACAGCGACAGGCTCGGCCTCTTCGTCGTCTCACGCCTGGCCGCCAGGCACGACATCCGCGTGACATTGCGCGGTTCACCATATGGAGGGACCACCGCGATCGTGTTGATCCCGGAAGAGCACGTGGCCGAACCCGAGCCCGAAGCTCCCCAGACGGCTCCTGAGAAGGAGCCCGCCCGTCCCATGCGGGTGGTGCGAAGTGACTGAAGAGCGCTGGCTGGACGAGGACGCCGGTCCGATCGTCCCCGCCTACCTGCTGACCAGGGGCCGGACGGTGCCCGCGAGCGAGGCCATCGACCTCATCGCGGTGATCATCACGGCCGGCGGCCTGACGCCGCCGCGCGGCCTGGACCCCGAGCACCTGATCATCCTGCAGAAGTGCACCCAGCCCACCCGCCTGGTGGACGTGGCGGCCGAGCTGAACCTGCCCATCGGCGTGGTCCGGGTGCTGGTCGGCGACCTGCACGCCCAGCAACTCGTGCAGGTCGAGCTGCCGCCGCCCGCCCCGGACGCCAAGGTGCTGCTCGAGGTGATCAGTGGGCTGAAGGCCCTGTGACCGCCGCGCGGTTGAGGTATCCGTACCCGGCCGCGAACAGCGCCGCGACGACGCCCGCCCCGGCGGCTGCCCCGAAGACCCACTGGTAGCCGCCGGCGCCCGGCAGGGCCGCCAGGATCGCCGCGATCGCGGCGCCGGACACGCTGCCCCCCACGATGCGGACGAGCGCGTTCACCCCCGCCGCCACGGCGGTCCTCTCCGGGGCGACGTGCTCGACGGCCATGGTGCCCAGCGCCGCGTAGCCGATGCCCAGGCCGACCCCCATGAGCGAGGACGCCACGTACAGGTGCGCGGAGGACTCGTTCGCGACCACCAGCCAGAGCGCGGCCAGGGCGGTGACCGCCGCACCCGCCGCCACCATGGTCGACGCCGGCAGGCGGCGCATGATCCGGCCCGCGAAGAGTGAGATCACGAGCATGAACAGGGTGCTCGGCAGCAGGTAGAACCCGACCTCCAGGGTCGTGGCGGCGAAACCGCCGGCCTGTTCGGGCGCCTGGGCAAAGCTGGACATGCCGGTCATCAGCGTGAAGAACGAGAACCCGAGCAGGGCCGAGGACACCGTGGCGCCCACCGTGCCCCTGTGCACCAGCATCGCCATGTCCACCAGCGGCTCGGCCACCCTGCGCTCGACCAGCACCCACAGGCCCGCCAGCACCACGGCTGCCGCGAAGAGCCCGAGCACGCCCGGCGAGGTCCAGCCCCAGGAGCCGCCCTCGCTGACGGCCAGCAGGAGCGCGACCAGCCACGCGGCCAGCAGCGCGGCCCCGAGCAGGTCGGGACGCCCTCTGAGCGGCGGGGCCACGTCGCGTACGAGGAACGCCACGATGATCGCGGCCACCAGCGAGACACCGCCGGTGATCCAGAAGACCAGGTGGAAGTCCCCGGACGCGAGCCCGGCCAGGATCATGCCGCCGCCGCTGCCGAAGCCCATCGTCGCGCTCAGCACGCCGATGCCGGTCGCGAGCTGGTTCCTGGGCAGCAGGTCACGGACGACCCCGATCGACAAGGGGACCAGCGCGGTCACGAGACCCTGGAGCACCCGTGCCACGATCAGCCAGGTCAGCGAGGTCGCCAGCGCGGCCATGACCGAGCCGATCACCAGCAGGCCCAGGGCGCCGAGGATCATGCGGCGTCTGCCGTACATGTCGCCGAAGCGCGACAACAACGGCGTGGACACCGCGCCCACCAGGAGGCTCAACGTCAGGGTCCAGGTCACGGCGGCCAGCGAGGCGTTCAGCTCCCGTTGCAGCACCGGGAGCAACGGCACGACGGCGGTGTTCTGCAAGGCGGCGATGGACGCGGCGAAGGCCAGCGAGATCACCGCCGGCCAGGGATTCCTGATCGACGTCTCCCGCGACGCGGGCGCGACGAGTGTCGCCATGTCGGCTCCTTTAGGTAACTTAGGTAAGTAACGAGTACAGATATTACATACCTAAGTTAGGTAAGCAAGCGGATGGACGACGACCTTCAGGTGACGGTGGCCGCGTTCCGGCGGCTGGTGACCACGCTCAACCGCGGCAAGACCCACGAGCGGCTGACCGAGGCCGCGGGCGTCCGCCTGCACCGGCCCGACGTCGAGGTCCTCGTCACCCTGCTCGACGCGGGCGAGCCCCGCAGGATCGGCTCGATCGCCGAGACCCTGCAGGTGGAGAGCCCTCACGTGACGCGGCACGTGGCCGCGCTGGAGCAGCGCGGCCTGGTCGAGCGCGTACGCGACCCCGACGACGGCCGGGCCTGGCGCATCGCGCTCACCGAGGAGGGGGCCGAGGTGGCGGGCAGGTGCCGCCGGGTCACCGGCGCGTGGATAGAGGGCGCCCTGGAGGGCTGGTCCGACGCCGACAGGGCCGAGCTGTCCCGGCTGCTGGGCAAGCTCTCCGACGACGTCCACGACCACCTGAGGACACTCAAAGTGGTCAAGTGACCGGGAGGACGTCCTCCGCCCGGTGACAGGCCACCCGACGTCCCCGCGCGTCCCCCGGGCGCACGTCCCTCAGCTCGGGCGGGCGCTCGCACTCCGGCCCTGCCAGCGGGCAGCGCAGCCGGTACGCGCACCCGGTCGCCGCCGGGACGGCCTCCGTTCCGCCCCCCTTCGCCGACCCGGCCACGGGCGGGGGACCGCCGAGCCTCGGCACGGCGTCGCGCAGGGCCCGGGTGTAGGGGTGGGCGGGGGCGGCCAGGAGGTCGGCCGTCGGCCCTGACTCGACCACCCGGCCCGCGAAGAGCACGTACGAGGTGCGGCACAGCCGCTCCACGACGGCCAGGTTGTGGGTGATGAGCAGGCGCTCGGTGTCCAGCGACTCCAGCAGGCCGAGGATCCTGGCCTGGACGGTGACGTCGAGCGCGCTGGTGGGCTCGTCCAGGATGAGCAGGCGGGGGCCGACGGCCAGCGCGCGGGCGATCACCACGCGCTGCCGCTGGCCGCCGGACAGCTCGTGCGGGCGGCGGCCGGCCAGCTCGGGGTCGAGGCCGACCTGCCGGAGCAGTTCGGGCACGCGGGAGCGGGCGGCGCGCGGCAGGGCCTCGGCCACCGAGCGGCCGATGCGCATCCTGGGGTCGAGCGCCTCGGCCTGGAAGACGGGCTGGACGTCCCTGCGGAACTGCCGCGGGTCCGCCTTCGCGAGTGTCCGGTCGCCGTACCAGATGTTTCCCGACATGGGGGCCAGGAGGCCCAGGAACGCGCGGGCCAGCGTGGTCTTGCCCGAGCCGCTCTCCCCGATCAGGCCCACGCCGCCCTCGGTGACGTCCAGGCTCACGTCGTGCACGACGGGGCGGCGGCCGTACCCGAGCGTCACCCGTTCGGCTCTGAGCAGGGTCACGGGAGCGCCTCCAGCAGCTCGCGGGTGTAGGGGTGGGCGGGCTCGGCCAGCACGGTGGCGGCCGGGCCCGACTCCACCACCGCGCCGTCCTTCATGACCAGCACCCGATCGGCGATCGTCGAGACCAGCGCCAGGTCGTGCGAGACGAGCAGCAGCGCCAGGCCGCGCTCCGCGCGCAGCCGGCACAGCAGGGCGACCACTTCGGCCTGCACGGTGACGTCGAGCGCGCTGGTGGGCTCGTCGGCCAGGATCACCTCCGCGCCCAGGGAGAGGGCCAGCGCGATGGCGAAGCGCTGGGCCTGGCCGCCGGAGACCTCGTGCGGGTAGCGGCGCAGGATCTCCGGGTCGAGCATGACGGCCTCCACGGCCCGCGCCATGGCCTGCTCGCCGGCGTCCCTGCCGTGCAGTTTGAGCGCGCGGCGCATCAGGACGCCGAGGCGGGTGGCCGGGCTGAGCGCGGCCTGCGGCGACTGCATCACCAGCGCCGCCCGCGCGCCCCGCAGCTCACGGAGCGCACGCGGGGAGGCCGTACGTACGTCGACCCCGCACACCCTGATCTCGCCCGAGACCTCCGCGTTCTCGGTGAGACCGAGCAGCGACAGCAGCGTCGTGGACTTGCCTGAGCCGCTCTCCCCCACGATCGCCACGCACTCGCCGGGCCCCACGTCCAGCTCGGGCACGTCGGCGACCAGCCGCCCGCCGTAGCGCACCCGCAGCTCACGCACCTCGATCACCTGACCACCCTTCGGGGGTCGAGCGCGTTGCGCAGCCCCTCGCCCAGCACGTTGAACGCGAACGCCGTCACCAGGATCGCCAGCCCGGGGAAGGTGACCACCCACCAGTTCGTGGTGAAGAGCGTCTGCCCCTGCTGCACCATCAGCCCCCACTCCGCCGTCGGCTCCTGCGCCCCCAGCCCCAGGTACGACAGCGCCGCCGAGGTCAGGATCACCCCGCCCGCGTCCAGCGAGATCTGCACCAGGACGGGCGTGAGCGAGTTCGGCAGCACGTGCCGCACGATGATCAGCGGGGCGGGCACGCCCAGGCACCGGGCGGCGTCCACGTAGCTCCGGGTGGCGATCGAGGCGGCCACGGACGCGGACAGCCGCGTGTACCACGGCCACCACGTCACCGCGATGGCCAGGATCACGGTGTTCACGCTGGGCTGCAGCACGACGGCCAGGGCCAGCGAGAGCAGCAGCGCAGGGAAGGCCAGGAACACGTCCGTGACCCGCATGATCACGTCTCTGACCCAGCCGCCCGCGTACCCGGCCACGACGCCCAGGGCGACCCCCACCGCCGCCGAGACGCCCAGCACGGCCACGGCGATGAACAGCGAGGTGCGCCCGCCGTACAGGATCCTGGTGAGCACGTCGCGCCCGACCTGGTCGGTGCCGAACCAGTGGGCGCCGCTCGGCGGCAGGAGGCGTTCCAGCGGCCGGGGCTCGTCCATCGGGTACGGCGCCAGCCACGGCGCGAGCAGCGCGGCCAGCACGACGGCCGCCAGGAGCACCGCCCCGAACGCGGCGAACCGGTCGGGGACGCGCGGCAGCGTCCTGCGCAGCGGTTGAACGTCGGTCATCGCGTCCTCGTCCGGGGGTCGACGAAGCCCTGGAGCACGTCCACGACCAGGTTGGCCAGCACGTACACCAGGGCGACCAGGAGGGTGACGCCCGCGATGGCCGGGGTGTCCAGCGAGCGGATCGACTCGGCGGCGTAGCGGCCCAGCCCCGGCCAGTTGAAGACGGCCTCGACGAGGAAGCCGTTGACGATCGCGTACGCGAAGACCAGGGCGATCAGCGACAGCACCGGGTTGAGCGCCGGTCTGAGCGCGAACCTGGTCAGGATGGAGGTCTCGCCGAAGCCCAGCGCGCGCTCCAGCCTGGTGTGGTCCTGGCCCGACTCCTCGATGAGCGCGGCCCTGGTCATCTGGGCGATGACGCCCGTGGGGTAGGCGGCCACGACGAGCGCGGGCAGCACCAGGTGATGGAGGGTGCTGGTGAAGATGGGCCAGTTGCCGGTGATGAGGGCGTCGACGACGGTGATGTTCGTCCAGAGGGTGAGGGGGCTGGTGGTGTCGAGGGAGGAGTCGTACTCGCCGGCGATGGGGAACCAGCCGAGGTTGCCGGCGAAGACCGTCTGCAGGGCCAGGGCCAGCCAGAAGACCGGTACGGAGACGGCCAGCATGCTGCCGAGCCGTACCCCGAAGTCGGGGAGCCGGGTCTTGTGGCGGGCGGCGAGCACGCCGAGCGGGATGCCCGCGACGACCGCGAGCAGCAGGGCCGCCCCGACCAGCTCGAGCGAGGCGGGGAAGGCGAGGTAGAGGTCGTCGCGGACGGGCTGCCTGGTCCGCAGGCTGACGCCCCAGTCGCCGGTGACCAGGTCGCGCACGTAGGTCAGGAGCTGCACGGGCAGCGGGTCGTCCAGCCCGAACCGCGCGCGGGCCTCGGCGAGCTGCTCGGGCGTGGCCTTCGGCCCGGCGAAGGCCACCGCCGGGTCGCCGGGCACCAGCCGCATGACCGCGAACGTGAGCACGACCACGCCGGCCACGACCAGGAGGGCCTGGCCGAGCCGGCGGGCCAGATGGCGCAGCATGGTCAGCCGGCGCGCGTGAGGTCGTAGAAGAAGACCACGTTGGGATAGGCGGGATTGTCCGCGTATCCCTGGACCTCGGAGGACAGCGCGCGCTGGTACGTCTGCACGTACGGCACCGCCACCGCCGCCTGCTCCTGGATGATCTTGTTCTGCAGCTCCGCGTACTGCTGACTGGCGGCCAGCTTGTCGGTGGCCGTCAGCTCGGGCAGCTTGTCGATGGCCGCGTCGATCTCGCCGTCGTCGAGGTAGGAGAGGTTGAACTGCGGCTGGTCGGCGCTCTTGAACACGTTGAGGAACCAGGAGTAGGCGTCCGGATAGTCCGGGTACCAGTACATGACGAAGATGTCCTGGCCCCCCTTCTTGCCCAGGTCCCACTGGGCGCTCCAGTTCATGGGCTTGGCCTCGAGCGTCACGTTGAGCTGCTTCAGCGCCGAGCTGAGCAACGTGACCAGCAGCTTCTGGTCCTCGTCGCCGATGCCGTAGGTGAGGCTGAGCTTCAGCTCGGGATTGTCGGGGCCGTACCCGGCCTCGGTGAGCAGTGCCTGCGCCCTGGCCAGGTCCTGCTTGGGCTCCATGCCCGCGGCGTGGCCGAGCAGGCCCTGCGGCACCAGCCCGCTGCCCTTGCTGCCCGCGCCGTCCAGCGACGCCGCCAGGCCGTCGTAGTCGATCGCGGCCTGCAGCGCCTGCCGCACCTTGACGTCCTTCGTCGGGCCGTCGGCGGTGTTGAAGAGCACCAGCAGGTTCTGGAACGACGGCGACTGCGCGGTCTGCACGGTCTCCGTGGTGCCGGCCTGGGCGAAGAGCTGCGGGTTGAGGCGGTCGACGAAGCTCACCTCGCCGCTCTGCAGGAGCTGCCAGGCGGTGGTGATCTCGGGCGTGACGCGGAAGGCGACCTTCTTGTACTGCTCCGGCTTCCAGCCGCCCCAGTAACCCTCGAACGCCTTCAGCGTCAGCTCGGTCTCCTTGCCCTTCTGCCAGGAGTCGACGGTGTACGGCCCGGTGCCCGCGGTCTTCTTCCCTTCGGTGTCGACGGCGTCAACGTCGTAGATCCAGGCGGCGTAGCCGGAGGAGGCGACCAGGTCGAGCGGGGCGGCGTACTTGAGGGTGAACTTCACCGTGCCCGCGTCGACGGCCTCGATCCCGTCGACCGGGTCCCAGATGTAGGCCGCGCCGCCCTTCTTCTCGATCGTGCGCTCGACGGCCTTCTTGACGGCCTCGGCGTCCATGGTGGCGCCGGAGTGGAACTTCACGCCCTGCCGCAGCTTGAACGTCCACTCCTTGCCGTCGTCGGACGACGTCCACTCGGTGGCCAGGCGTGGCGTGGCCTCCTTGGTCGCGGAGTCGTACCTGGTCAGGCCCTCGTAGATGTTGGAAAGGGCGATGATCTCGTTGGAGTAGGAGGTCGCCGGGTCCCAGTCGGTGACCACGTCCTGGTTCGGCGCGTAGACGAACGTGCGGTCGTTGGCCTGCGCGGCCGGAGTGCCGCCGCTCGCCTGAGGGCCGGGTGTGCCGCCGGCGCCGCGCACCTGGCCGCCCGCGCACGCGGAGGCGGTCAGGACGAGGACACCGGCTACCCCGGCGACGAGCAGACGCTTGTGCCAGCGCATGGTGGGGGGATCCTTTCGATGTTCACCGGGCGAGGGGTCCGGCTGCTTTGACGTGCACCCGCACGGCGGGCTCGGAGAGATAGCTCAGCGGCACCTCGATGAGGTCCACGATGTCGACCGCGGAGGGGTCGGCCCCCGCCGCCACGGCTCGCGCCCGCGCCTCCTCCTTGGCGCCTTCGATCGCCCGTGACCGGCTTTCTCCCGCTGGCAAGATCGTATCGACTCTGCCGCTCGCGAGTGCGATGGCGGCCCCCACGGCGTTGGCCACCTCGGCGTGCTCGGGGCGGATCACCCGGCTCACGCCGGGGATGACGTCGGGCAGCAGGAACGCCCCGCCCCCCACCGCCACCAGGGGCCGATCGGTCCGGCCGAGCGCCATGCGGTCCACGGCGTCGACGACCTTCTCGTCGGCTCGGGCGACCGCGCTTTCCAGAATGTCGTCGATTCTTTCCGACATGTCACCCGCTTCCTGCGGAGTGGGCCAGTCGTGCGCCAGGATGGCCGCTCGCAGCCGCTCGCGCCAGCCCTCGGCCTCGCGCGGGACCCGGCCCGCCGCCACCGCCGCGTCCGTCATCGTCGCCGTCGGCCCGCCGAAGACCAGGGCCCGCTCGGTGATCCGGTAGCCGACCGAGTCCGGGCCGACCCCGTCGCCGCGCACCACGGTGCCGCCGCCCAGCGCGATGGCCAGGATGTCGGGCATCCGGAAGTTGGTCAGGACGCCGCCGATCTCCACCGCCGCCGCCGACTCCCTCGGGAAGCCCCCGGCCAGCACGCCCAGGTCGGTGGAGGTGCCGCCCACGTCCACCACGATCGCGTCCGCCACCCCCGACAGGTACGCGGCCCCGCGCAGCGAGTTGGCCGGGCCCGACCCGATCGTGGAGACCGGCAGCCGGGCCGCGTGCTCCAGGGTCATGAGCGTGCCGTCGTTCTGCGCGAGGTAGGGGCGGGCGCTCATGCCGCGTTCTGCCAGCGCCGTGACGAGGGCGTCGGTGACGTGGGCGGCGACGCCGTACAGTGCGGCGTTCAGCACCGTCGCGTTCTCGCGTTCGAGCAGGCCGAGCGAGCCCAGCTCGTGGCTCAGCGAGACGGGCAGGCCGTACTCGGCGCCGATCAGTTCCGCGACCCGGCGCTCGTGGCCGTCGTCCGCCGGGCTGAACACGCTGGTCACCGCCACGGCGTCGGCTCGTACGCCGTCGAGGAAGCGGCGGACGGCGTCCAGGTCGAGCGGGCTGATCTCGCGGCCGTCCACGTAATGGCCGCCGGGCACGATCGCCTCACCCGCCGAGACGGCCTTGCGCAGGTCGTCGGGCCAGTCGGACAGCGGGGGCACGGCGGTGGTGGCGGGGGCGCCGAGCCGCAGCACGGCCACCCGGCCGAGGCCGCGCCGCTCCAGGATGGCGTTCGTGGCGTGCGTGGTGCCGAGCATGACGCGGGTGACGTCGCCGCGCCGCTCCACCTGGGCGAGCACGGCGTCCAGGGCGGCCCGCAGGCCGTCGGTCACCTCGGGGGTGGTCGGACGCTTGGCCTTGGCGATCACCCGGCCGTCCGCGTCGAGGACCACGGCGTCGGTGTTGGTGCCGCCCACGTCGATCCCGACGCGCAGGTCGCGGCCGGAGTCGTGAGCGGTCGGCTGGTCAGGGCCCTTGTCAGGCATGCGTCACCAGGTCCTCCACACGGACGTAGTCCAGGTCGTATCCGAACGCCCTCGGCCCGGCCGTCTCCAGGCCCTTGGGGGTGCGCCAGAGCGGGTCGCAGGGCCAGGCGAGCACCGTGACGCGCCGGCCGTACCTGAGCGCCTCGGTCTGGATCGCGGCGGCGGTCTCGGTGTCCACGACGGTGATGAGGTCGGGGACCATGGCGCGGACCCGGCCGTCCTCGATCGCGACCAGGTTCTCGTTCTGCAGCTCCAGCGTGAGGCGGCGGCCGCGGTCGGCGCCGGTGCCCTCGATCGTGGCCGTGCCGCGGACGAACCCGCCCGTCGTCCGCCGTTCCACGTCGGTCAGCTTGCCGGTGACCAGCCTGGCGGCCCCGAGGCGGTCCTGGAGTGCGCGGAGCGGGTCGGCGGCGCCCTCCGTGGCCCGGCCGACCTCCAGGGCGCGCGTGACCGTGCCCTCGATGACCGCGCCCCTGGCCCGTCCGGCGGTGAGGACGTAGTCGGCCATGAGCGCGTGCGAGCCCGCGGCCACGCAGACCGCGCGGGCCAGGCGCTCGGACCACAGCCCGTCGACCGGGCGGATGGTGACCACGTTTCCCGCGACGTCGGACATGATCACGAGTTCGGTGGGGAGCCCCGCCACGTACATGGAGACCATCTGGACCTCGGGGAAGGCCCGTCCCATGCCGTCGGCGTCGAGCAGCGGCACCCCGAGCTGGGCGGCCCAGGCGACGGGGGCGATCCCGTTCGAGCCGCCGATCTCGGAGGACATGATCGCGGCAGGCGGGCGGCCGAAGATCCGTTCGACCTGCTCGACGATGCGCTTGGGCTCGTCCTCGCCGTGGATCATCTCGTGGCTGACGGTCGGGGCCCCGATCCCGGACAGCGGCACGACCAGGGCGTCCTCCGGCAGGTCGCCGAGGGCGATCAGGGGCACCGGGCCGTACGTCCTGATGGCCCTGATCGCGGCGAGCGAGCCGGTACGCACGTCTCCCCCGCCGCCGGTGCCCAGGACGGCGCATCCCCGTGCCAGGGGCGGGATGTCGTTCTCGTCAATACTCGTATGACTCATATGGCGCCACAACCAAGCACATACCAGCCCATTACGCCACCCCACACGCCGCTGCGGTCGGCCGTACGCGGTGGTAGATGTGGGGTGGACCGAGCAGACCGGGAGGGCGCATGCGGATTTCGGTGGCCGCCGACAGCAAGGACGGGGTGGCCGAGCGGGTCGTGTCGGAGCTGCGCGGGCGCGGCCACGAGGTCGTCACCCACGGCGCGCTCAACGACGGCGAACGCGACGACTGGGCGTGGGCCTCCGAGCTGGCCGCCAAAGACGTCGCCGAGGGCCGCGCCGACCAGGCGGTCGTGTGCTGCTGGACCGGCACGGGCGCGTCGATCGCGGCCAACAAGGTGCCCGGCGTGCGCGCCGCCCTGTGCCTCGACGCCTACACCGCCGACGGGGCCCGCAAGTGGAACGACGCCAACGTCCTGGCCCTCAGCCTCCGCCTGACCTCCGACGTGGTGCTCGACGAGATCCTCGACGCCTGGTTCGCCGGACGGCCCAGCGCCGACGCCGCCGACGTGGCCAACGTCTCCCACCTCGCCGAGATCTGACCGCGGTCCTGCTTCTTCCCCGGCCGGGTTCCGGGTACGGTCTGAGTTCACTTCCCGCCTCGGTTCGGAACAGGCGCCGCGGAGCGACGGAAATCGTCGGCGCCGCCGTTTAGGGTGCTGGGCATGACCGACACACCGCCCCGGCGGAGTGCGGTGGTCGTTCACCCTGCGCGCACTCTGGTCATGAAAGACGGCGTAGTCCTGCACAATTGACCGGCGGGACCATCGAAAGGCAGGCAAGTGCTCTCTATTCACCAGCGGATCGCGGCAGAGCTCGGCGTACGCGACGGGCAGGTGCAGGCGGCCGTCGATCTGCTCGACGGCGGCGCGACCGTGCCGTTCATCGCGCGATACCGCAAAGAGGCCACCGGCGCCCTCGACGACGTGCAGTTGCGCACGCTGGAGGAGCGGCTGCGCTACCTGCGCGAGCTGGAGGAGCGCAGGGCGGCGATCCTGGAGTCCATCGAGTCCCAGGGCAAGCTCGACGACGAGCTGCGCGAGCAGATCATGGCCGCCGAGACCAAGGCCAGGCTCGAGGACATCTACCTGCCCTACAAGCCCAAGCGGCGCACCAAGGCGCAGATCGCCCGCGAGCTGGGCCTCGAGCCGCTGGCCGACCGGCTGCTCGCCGACCCCACGCTCGACCCGTCCGCCACCGCCGAGGGCTTCGTCACCGAGGGCGTGGCCGACGCGGGCGCGGCGCTCGAAGGGGCCAGGGCGATCCTCATCGAGCGCTTCGCAGAAGACGCCGACCTCATCGGCGGCCTGCGCGAGCAGCTCTGGAGCCATGGCCGGCTGGTGTCGCAGGTACGCGAGGGCAAAGAAGAGGAGGGGGCCAAGTTCTCCGACTACTTCGAGTTCGGCGAGCCGTTCCCGAAGCTGCCCTCCCACCGGATCCTGGCCATGTTCAGGGGCGAGAAGGAGGAGGTGCTCTCCGTCACCCTCGAGCCCGACGACAGCCCCGACTACGAGCTGCGCATCGCCTCCCGGTTCGGCGTCTCCGACCAGGGCCGCCCGGCCGACAAGTGGCTGGGCGAGACCGTCCGCTGGGCCTGGCGCACCCGCATCCTCGTGCACCTGGGCATCGACCTGCGCATGCGGCTGTGGCAGGCGGCCGAGGACGAGGCGGTGCGGGTGTTCGCGACCAACCTGCGCGACCTGCTGCTCGCCGCTCCGGCCGGGGCGCGGCCGACGATGGGGCTCGACCCCGGCCTGCGTACGGGGGTGAAGGTCGCCGTGGTCGACACCACCGGCAAGGTGGTCGACACCACGACCATCTACCCCCACGAGCCCAAGCGGCAGTGGGCGCAGTCGCTGGCGGCGCTGGGCGCGCTCGCGCAGCGGCACGGGGTCGAGCTGATCGCCATCGGCAACGGCACGGCCTCCCGCGAGACCGACAAGCTGGCCACCGAGCTGGTGCAGCACATGCCGTCGATCACCAAGATCGTGGTCTCGGAGGCGGGCGCCTCGGTCTACTCCGCCTCTCCCTACGCGTCGCAGGAGCTGCCCGAGCTCGACGTGTCGCTGCGCGGCGCGGTCTCCATCGCCCGCCGGTTGCAGGACCCGCTGGCCGAGCTGGTCAAGATCGACCCGAAGTCGATCGGCGTCGGCCAATACCAGCACGACCTCGCCGAGTCGAAGCTCTCCCGCTCGCTCGACGCGGTCGTCGAAGACTGCGTCAACGCCGTGGGCGTCGACGTCAACACGGCCTCCGCCCCGCTGCTCACCCGCGTGTCGGGCATCGGCGCCACGCTGGCCGAGGGCATCGTGCGCCACCGCGACGCCAACGGCCCGTTCCGCACCCGCTCGGCGCTGAAGAGCGTGCCCCGGCTCGGGCCCAAGGCGTTCGAGCAGTGTGCGGGCTTCCTGCGCATCCCGGGCGGCGACGACCCGCTCGATGTGTCCAGCGTGCACCCGGAGTCCTATCCGGTGGTGCGGCGCATCCTGACCTCCGCCCAGACCGATCTCAAGACGCTGATCGGCAACACGGCGGCGCTGCGCTCGCTCCAGCCGAACGACTTCACCGACGAGTCGTTCGGCCTGCCGACGGTCACCGACATCCTGCGCGAGCTGGAGAAGCCCGGGCGCGACCCGCGTCCCGCCTTCAAGACGGCCACCTTCAAGGAGGGCGTGGAGAAGATCTCCGACCTCACGTCCGGCATGATCCTGGAGGGCGTGGTCACCAACGTGGCGGCGTTCGGCGCGTTCATCGACATCGGCGTGCACCAGGACGGCCTGGTGCACGTGTCGGCCATGTCGCGCACCTACGTCAAGGATCCGCGCGACGTGGTCAAGCCCGGTGACATCGTGCGGGTGAAGGTCCTCGACGTCGACATCCCGCGCAAGCGCATCTCGCTGACCCTGCGCCTGGAGGACGAGACCGCGGCCCAGCAGCAGGGCGACAGCTCCCGCAAGGGCCCCGGCCGTCCGCAGGACACCGCCCGCCGCGACGGCCAGCAGTCCCGTGGCCAGGGCGGCCGCGGCGACGGCGCACGGAGTGACGGGCGCGGCGACGGCGGGCGCGGCGGCAGTGGCCGTGGCGACGGGCGCGGCGACGGGCGCGATGGACGCGGTGACGGGCGTGGCGATGGTGGGCGCGGCCGGGGCAACGGTGACGGTGGCCAGCGCGGGCGCGGAGACGGCCAGCGGGGCGGTCAGCGCCGCCAGGACCGCCCGGCTCCCACGGGCGCCATGGCCGAGGCTCTGCGAAAGGCGGGCCTGGGCGGCGACAACCGCTGACCGCGGGCTCCCGCGCCACGGCCGCCGTCTTCCGGGGGAAGGGCGGCCGGTCCCGTGGAGCCGTTCCTTCGCTGTGGGGCGGGTGTGGCGATACGGTCTGAGGGTGAGCAGCACTGCGTTCGACACGGCGATCACCCAGGCCCGCGACCTGCTCCGGTGGCGTTCCCCGCTGCGTACGGAGCTGTGGGCCGCCCGGCTCACGTCCGAGTTGGAGGCGGCGGGGCAGGCGGAGGAGTTCCTGCGGCGCGCGGCGGACGACGGCGGCCAGGAGGCGCGTCTGGCCCTGGCGGCCTTGGCGGCGGTCAACGGCCCTGCGGAGGCGGCGGGCGACGACAGGCCGTTCACGGCCGCCGGCGGCGCAGTGGCCGAGGGCCTGCCCGGCTGGGCACGGCGGATGGGCCGGGTGACCGGCGACGGCGCCTGGTACGGCAAGGCCGACCCCTACGGCGAGCAGGTCCTGGCGGTCCTGGCCTTCCGGTACGACAACGGCAAGGAGCCCCACATCGTCGTCACCGGCATCGACCAGCCCCAGGGCGGCCTCGCCGTGGACGCGCTGGTCGAGGAGCGGAAGTTCCTCGACGACCTGGGCCTGCGCGAGGCGGACCCAGGGGTGGTCGCGGGCCGGGTCCTCGACGCGTTCGAGCTGGGTGACCGGATCATGGGGGCGGCCGTGGCCGACACGCTGGCCGCGGTCCGCCCGCTGGCGGTCGCCCGTGCGCTGTCCGTGCCCGGTCCCGTACGCGGCGCCTCCGACGACACCGTGGCGGTCTTCCAGGCGGTCCCCGACCTGCCGGGGGCGCGGGAGGCGTTCGGGAAGCTGGCCGAGTTCGTCGGTGACCGGCCGCTGTGGTGGAGCCCGGGGCGGGTGTCGCAGTTCCTGACCTCGTGGCTGCCCCGCGAGGCGCTCCTGTCGGACGAGGCGGTCGCGGCCATGCCGGAGGTCGTCCGGGCGTGGACCCGCCACTGCGGCGACCAGCCCGCCGTACTGCGCCAGATCGACGCGGACGCGCCCCGCCTGCCCGCGCTCATGGCCGACGACTCGCTGGCCGGACTCGGCAAACGCCTCGCGAAGAACCAGCCCTGACCCCGGAGCCCTGACCCGAAGTTCTCCTCGCCAGCCCTCCGCCCAGGCCCCTCCCCAAGGCAGAGCCCAAGGCCGGGAATGACCAGGAGACGGAGAGGGACAACCGGGCGCGCCCTGGGACAACCGGGCGCGCCCTGGGACAGCCGGGCCGGGCCGAAGGCGGGGTGGGCCGAAGGCGGGGTGGGCCGAAGGCGGGGTGGTTACTTTTCGAGTTGGGCAGCCGCGCTCGACAGGAGCATGTCGAGGGCCGCCGGGTACGCGCTGTCGTTCATCCGCGCCACCAGCAGCGGCGCCGTGGCGGCGATGTTGGGATGGGTGCCCGCCGGCAGCCGCGCGTACGTGTCGCGCCACACCTCCTCGTCCGCCTCCCGCGCCGCCGTCGGCAGGGCCAGCGTGGCGGCGTCGAGGATGGCGAAGCCGAGGCTCTGGTCGATGAACGCGTGATAGATCCGCACCGCGTCCCCGTTCGCGAACCCGGCCCCGCGCAGGATGCCGAGGATCGTCTCGTCGCTGGCCACCTCGTTGGGCCGCCCCGTGACCCGGCTGGCGGTCAGCACCGCGGCCTGCGGATGGGCCTGGTACGCGTGATGGATGCGCAGCCCCAGCTCACGCAGGTCGGCCCGCCAGTCGCCGGTGGGCCGCCAGTCGGCCATCGCGTGGCCGACCAGTTCGTCGGCGATCGCGAGGATGAGGTCGTCCATGCCACGGAAGTAGCGGTAGATCGTGCTGGCGTCGGCCCCGAGCGCCAGGCCCAGGCGGCGGGCGGTCAGCCCGGCGGCCCCGTGCTCGCGCAGCATCCGCAGCGCCGTCTCCACGATGAGCCCGTGCGACAGCACCTGCCCCTGCTTGGTGGGACGCCGCCGCCTGCGCCCCGCCTCCGGCACCACCCGCTTGGCCATCAGCGCTCCTTACGCCAACACCATTGACGTTGACGACCCTACAAGCGTTGGATGAACGACACACCCCCCAAAAGATTTCAAAAGGGGATTTATCGTCATGCGTATCCTTCTTGTGGGAGCCGGCGGCGTGGGAACCGCCATCACCCGGATCGCCGCCCGCCGCCCGTTCTTCGACCACATGGTGGTCGCCGACTTCGACCTCCCCCGCGCCAAGGCGGCCGTCGCCGCCCTGGGCCAGGACGCCACCAGGTTCACCCCGGCCAGGATCGACGCCGCCGACGTGAACGCCGTCACCGCGCTGCTGACCGAGCACCGCTGCGACGTCCTGCTCAACGCCACCGACCCGCGCTTCGTGCTGCCGCTGTTCGAGGCGGCGCTGGCCGCCGGGGCGGACTACCTCGACATGGCCATGTCGATGTCCAGGCCGCACCCCGACCGCCCGTACGAGGAGGTGGGGGTCATGCTGGGCGACGAGCAGTTCGCCCGCGCGCCCGAGTGGGCCGCGAAGGGCAGGCTGGCGCTGGTCGGGATGGGCGTCGAGCCCGGCCTGGCCGACGTCTTCGCCCGCTACGCCGCCGACGAGCTGTTCGACGAGATCGAGGAGATCGGCATCAGGGACGGCGGCAACCTGACCGTCGAGGGCTACGACTTCGCCCCCTCCTTCTCCATCTGGACCACGATCGAGGAGTGCCTCAACCCGCCGCTGATCTACGAGAAGGACCGCGGCTGGTTCACCACCGAGCCGTTCAGCGAGCCCGAGATCTTCGACTTCCCCGACGGGATCGGCCCCGTGGAGTGCGTGAACGTCGAGCACGAGGAGGTCGTCCTGGTGCCCCGGTGGATCCCGGCCCAGCGGGTGACGTTCAAGTACGGCCTGGGCGAGGAGTTCATCGGCACCCTCAAGACGCTGCACGCGCTGGGCGTGGACCGTACCGAGCCGGTCGCGGTCAGGACCGACCAGGGCACGGCCAGGGTGTCGCCGCGCGACGTGGTCGCCGCCGTGCTGCCCGACCCGGCCGAACTGGGCGAGCGCATGCACGGCAAGACCTGCGCCGGCACCTGGGTGAAGGGCGTCAAGGACGGACGGGCGCGCGAGGTGTACCTCTACCACGTGGTGGACAACCAGTGGTCGATGCGCGAGTACGGCTCCCAGGCCGTCGTCTGGCAGACCGCGGTCAACCCGGTGGTCGCCCTGGAGCTGCTGGCGGGCGGGGTCTGGCGGGGCGCGGGCGTGCTGGGGCCCGAGGCGTTCGAGCCGCGCCCGTTCCTGGACCTCCTCGTCGAGTACGGCTCGCCGTGGGGCCTGCGCGAGCAGTAGGGAGAGCCTCGCGGAACCGGGCGAGGGATCATTGAGGCGCCGCGAACCGTACCTCGGAGGTAGCCCCGTGAGCATCGCCGACGATCCCGACCGCGCACCGGCCCGCTCCCACCTGTACGCCATGGGCGTGTCGGACGAGGAACTGCGCCGCCCCGTGGTGGGCATCGCCTCCACCTGGACCGGCACCATGCCGTGCAACCTGACCCACCGCGAGTTGGCCGCCCAGGTGGCCGACGGGGTGCGCGCGGCGGGCGGCCTGCCGATGGAGTTCAACACCGTCGCGGTCTCCGACAACCTCACCATGCACACCCCGGGCATGCGCGCGTCGCTGGTCAGCCGGGAGGTCATCGCCGACTCGATCGAGCTGATGGGGCGGGCTCACGGGTTCGACGCGCTGGTGGCCATCGTGGGCTGCGACAAGACCGTTCCCGCCGCGATCATGGCGCTGGCCCGCCTGAACGTGCCGTCGGTCGTCCTCTACAGCGGCAGCATGATGCCCGGCCGCTGGCGGGGGCGCGACGTGACCATCCAGGACCTGTGGGAGGCGCTCGGCGAGCGCGAGGTCGGCCGGATGGACCAGGCCGACCTCGACGACCTGGCCAGGCACGCCTGTCCAGGGGCGGGCACCTGCGCCGCCCAGTACACCGCCAACACCATGGCCGCCGTCGCCGACTTCCTCGGCCTGGCGCCGTTCGGGACAGGCGACATCCCGGCGGTGGCCGAAGAGAAGGGCGCGGCGGCCCGCCGGGTCGGGGAGATCGCCATGGAGGCGCTGGCGCGCGATGCCCGCCCCTCGCGCGTGCTCACCCCGGACGCGCTGCACAACGCGATCGTGTCGGTGGCCGCCATGGGCGGCTCCACGAACGCCGTCCTGCACCTGCTGGCCATCGCCCGCGAGGCGGGGCTGCCGCTGGCGATCGACCGGATCGGCGAGGTCTGCCGCGAGGTCCCGATCATCACGGGGCTCAAGCCCAGCGGCGGCGAGCACACGGCGCTCGACCTGTGGCGGGCGGGCGGCACCTCGCTGGTGGTGCGCCGCCTGCTGGAGGCGGGCCTGCTGCGCGAGAACGTCACGCTGGTGGACGGCCGCACCCTGGCCGAGGTCGCGGCGCAGGCCAGGGAGACGCCGGGCCAGCGGGTCGTGGCGAGCGCGGCGGCGCCGTTCAAGCGGCGCGGCGCGCTGGCCGTCCTGCGCGGCTCGCTCGCGCCGGACGGCTGCGTGCTCAAACTGGGCGGCAAGGACGACTTCCGCCACGAGGGCCCCGCCCGGGTCTTCGACTCGGAGGACGCCTGCTACGCCGCCATCCAGGAGGGCCGGATCGTACCCGGCGACGTCGTCGTGGTCCGGTACGAGGGCCCGGCGGGCGGCCCCGGCATGCGCGAGATGCTCTCGATCACCGGGCCCCTGGTCGGGCGCGGCCTGGGCACCTCGGTGACGCTGGTCACCGACGGCCGGTTCAGCGGGGTCTCGCACGGGCTGGTGATCGGGCACGTGGCGCCGGAGGCGTACCGGGGCGGGCCCATCGCCCTCGTACGCGACGGCGACCCGGTGGTGATCGACAGCGCGGCCGGAACCCTGGACCTGCTGGTGCCGGAGGCCGAACTGGCCGCGCGCCGGGCCTCCTGGCGGCGTCATGAACGGGTGGTCGAACGAGGGGTGCTGACCAAGTACGCGGCCACGGTCGCCTCCGCCTCCGACGGCGCGGTCACGATCTGACGGTCACGGCCTGACGGTCACGGTCTGTAGGCGGCGGTCACGGTCCGGGACCAGGGATCGAACAATCCGTGCGGACGGCTACACTGCGCAGTGACATGGCACCGCCCTCACTTCGAAGGAGACTGACGCGATGCTCAAGGAGTTCGCCGTGGAGGCCGTGATGTGGGTCGTCCCGGTCGTGGTGCTGATCGGGGTGGCACTCCTCGTCACCGCGTGAGCCCGAGGGGGCCGAGCCGACCACCGGCCGGCCCCTTTCCGCTGCCCGCGCGAGAGCACCCGCACAGTCCCGCTCGTAAAGTCCTGCCCGCACAGGACCACCCGCGCAGGACTATTCGTTGAAGGGCGGCGCGTCGCCCGCGTCGTTGAGTTCGGCGATGGCCAGCTCGGCCGTGCTGCGGATGTCGAAGAACTTGTCCAGCGCGGTGATCGCGAACAGGTGCTTGCACCTGCCGTTGAGCCCCGACAGCAACAGCCGCCCGCCCGAGGCGGTGACCGCCTTGTGCAGGTAGACCAGCACCGACAGGCCGGAGGAGTCGCAGACGCTGACGGCCTCCATGTCGATGACGAGCAGCGGGGGTTGAGCGAGATCGAGTGCCTTGGTGACGCGGTCGCGGACCTCCGCCGCGGAGCCGAAGTCGAAATCCCCCATGAGCCGTGCGATGACGCAGGGTCCCTGGAGTCCGAGGCTGATCGACAAGGCCTGCTCCGAAGTCACCCAGCTCCACCTACCCGCGTCGCTTTCCCGATCCCCACTTTACGAGAAGTAGCGCATCGGGTTGAACACCAGCATCTGCTCGATCTGGTCATCGGTCACACCCGAGCCAAGCAGCGCGGCCAAGACGTCGTCGTGAATGTGATCGTAGCGCCAGTTCGGCGCCAGCGTACCGAGAGTGTCGTCCCAGGCGCCGCCGAAATAGTCCATGAAGCACGCGGCGTCGTGGCTGAGGACCATGCGGTCGGCGTATCCCCGCCGGCAGAGCGCCGCGATCGTGGCCACGCGCTGCGCGGTCGGGTTGTAGACGTCGAGACCGAACCGGTCCATCCCGAGTATCGCGCCGGTGTCGGCCAGGCGCATGAGGTAGTCGAGGTCGTTGCTGTCGCCCGAGTGCCCGACGACCACCTTCCGCAGGTCGACTCCTTCCTTGGCGAACAGGTCGAGCGCGATCAGCCCGCTCTGGGCGAACGGGTTGGTGTGGACGGTGATCGGCGCCCCGGTGCGTACGTGCGCCTGTGCCACGGCCCGGCAGATGCGCTCGACGCCGGGCGTGAGCCCTTTGGCCTCGACCACGCACTTGAGGAAGGCCGCCTTCACACCGGTGTCGGCGATGCCCTCGGTCAGGTCGCGGACGAAGTCGTCGATCATCGGGTCCGGGCAGTCGAAGAGCAGGCCGGGGCCGCGGTGCTCGTACTGGTGGGGCAGTTCCTCGTAGGAGTAGATGCCGGTGGCGGCGATGATGTGCAGGCCGGGCACCTGCTCGGCGACGCGCTGGACGCGCGGGATGTAGCGGCCCAGCCCCCACACCGTCGGGTCGACGATCGTCCGCACGCCCTTCGTGGCCACCGCGTTGAGCTTGGTGACGGCGTCCGCCACCCGGTACTCCTCGTCCCACCAGGCGCCCTTGCCGTAGTTGTCCAGGTGCTCGGTGGCCACGACGAACACGTGCTCGTGCATCAACGTCTGCCCCAGCTCTCCGACGTCCACGGGGCCGCGAAGGGTCTCGACGGTGGGCATGCGGCGCCTCCATACCGGCTGGTCGGTGTGGCGCCACCGTAGGCCGCCCCGCGACCACCGTCAACCACCACCCCGTCAGCCACTACGCCGTCGACCACCACGCCGTCACGCGCGCGTCGTGCGCCCCCGCCGCGCCAGGTAGATCACCAGCCCGGCCGCGAGCACCGCCAGCCCCGCCAGCACCGACACCAGCGGCAGCGTCGCCGCCAGCACCAGGCACAGCACCAGCCCCACCACCGGGACGACGCGGGGCGGCGCGCCCTCGTCGCGGCCGAGCGTGAGCGCGCTCGCGTTGGCGATCGCGTAGTAGACCAGCACGCCGAACGAGGAGAACCCGATCGCCCCGCGCAGGTCGGCCACCAGCAGCAGCACGATCACCGCGGCGCCCACCGCCAGCTCCGCCCGTCTCGGCACCTGGCGCACCGGGTCGACGGCGGCCAGGGCGCCCGGCAGGTCGCGCTCGCGGGCCATGGCCAGCACCGTACGCGAGACGCCCAGCAACAGCGCCAGCAGCGCGCCGAGCGCCGCCACGGCGGCCCCCACGCCCACCACGGGCGCCAGCCAGCCGAACCCCGCCTCCCGCACCAGGTCGGCCAGCGGCGCCTGGGAGGCGGCGAGCAGCTCCGGCTTCAGCGTGCGCAGCGCGGCCACCGCGACCAGCGCGTAGACGGCCAGCGTGATGCCGAGCGCGATCCCGACCGCGCGGGGGATGGTGCGGGCGGGATCGCGCACCTCCTCGCCGAGGGTGGCGATCCTGGCGTATCCGGCGAAGGCGAAGAAGAGCAGCCCGGCCCCCTGCGACACGCCCCAGACGTCGATCGTGGGGGCGGGCACGTCGGCGAACCAGCCGAACGTGGCCACGTCGTCGCCGAACAGCCCGGCCGCGATGACGGCGACGAGCACGGCCAGGACGAACGCCACGAGCACCCGGGCCACGCCCGCCGAGCGCTGTACGCCGAACAGGTTGAGCACGGTCAGCGCGGCCACCGCGAGGACGGCCAGCGGGCGTTCGAGACCGGGCAGCGCGTACGCGCCGAACGTGAGCGCCATGGCCGCGCAGGACGCGGTCTTGCCGACCGTGAAGCCCCAGCCCGCCAGATAGCCCCACAGCGGGCCGAGGCGCCGCCTGCCGTAGACGTAGGTGCCGCCGGACTCGGGGTAGAGGGCCGCCAGCCGGGCCGAGGAGGTGGCGTTGCAGTAGGCCACCACGGCGGCGAGGGCGAGCGAGACCAGCAGCCACGGGCCGGCGACCGCGGCGGCGGGCGCGAACGCGGCGAACACGCCCGCGCCGATCATCGCGCTCAGGCCAACGACGACCGCGTCGCCGGTGCCGAGCCGCCGCGCCAGCGCTTCCGGCAAGGTGCCCGCCTCCTTCACGTCCTCATCGGGGGGCACCCACTCTGCCGTATCCCACCGACAGGTCGCGGCAACGGGGGGTGAACGTTCAGCCGTGCCTGTCCGGCCCGGGGACCACCAGCACCGGGCGGCGGGCGTGGTGCAGCACCCGGTCCGACGTGCTGCCGAGCAGCAGCGAACGCACCCCGCCCAGCCCTCTGGTGCCGGTCACGATGAGCTTGGCGTCCAGTTCGTCGGCCACGTCCACGATGGTCGACCAGACGGCCACGGAGTCCACGTCGCAGCGCGGGCTCGCGTCCAGTCCGGCCGTGCGGGCCAGCTCGGCGCCGCGCCGGGCCAGCTCCCGCATCGCCTCCGCGAGTGCCTCGTCCTCGGCGCCGGTCTGGTCGAGCGCCACCAGGAATCCCGCCGAGGCCCTGGCCGAGGTCATCGCCAGCCGTTCCCACACCGTCAGCACGACCGCCTCCTCACCGCGGAACATCTCGCCCGCGAAGGCGATGGCGGCCTTGGCGTCGTCGGACCCGTCGTACGCGATCAGAATCGTCATGTCGCCACTTCCTCAAGAGTTCGGGGCCCTCCCTCTTTCCCTCTCGGCGGACTTCACGCCTGACGGCCGTCAGGCCATGATGGGCGACACGCCCCGCCTGGCCGCCGGTCTGAGCATCGACAGCCCGGCCAGCGCCAGCACGCCCAGCTCGGTGACCACCACGACCCGCTGGGTCAGGCCCGCCGGGATGTCGTCGTTGGACAGCGGGATGCCGAACATGCGCACCACGTACGGGATCACGACCAGCAGCAGCGCCCCCAGGGCCACTCCGCTCAGCACGCGCACGGCCCTGGCGTACCGGATCCTGGCCCTGGCCAGCAGCAGCCCCGCCACCGGCATCGCCAGGAACGCGGCGAAGGCGGCGTAGCGGTGGATGCCTCCCGACAGCGACAGCGGCACCCCCGGCCGGTCGGTCGGGAAGGCCCCGATCATGAACATGCTCGCCCCCCACGCCACCAGCAGCGCGACGACCCAGCGGCTCATCCCGGCACGGCGCAGCGCCTCGGCGATGAGCGCGGAGCCCACGGCGAACAGGGTGAGCGAGGCGGGCAGCAGCCAGCCGGCCGACTGCCAGACGTACTCGCTGATCACGCTGTGCATCGGGTCGAGGTCCGACCCCGCGTGCAGGGTGAGCATGGCGCCGCTTCCCGCGCCGATGGCCGCGAACCCGCTGACGAGCAATCCCTTCATGCCTCAAAGCTCGTGGAACGCGGGCTTCGCGGACATCGGAGATCGGCCCGAAGCGGCCCTGAACGATCCCTTAATACCTTGGTCGGATCGACCCCTGAGGAGGGCCGCCGACCTGCTCATACGTGACCCTGGGTAGGGCCTGCCCCCTCAGGGTGGGGGCAGTGGGCCGTACCCGGCGACACCCGATTTGACTTCGAGTGCGCTCCAAGGGCCACCCTGGAAGGCATGACGATCCAGGAGGCCGCGGCGCGCTCGGGGCTGAGCGCTCACACGCTGCGCTATTACGAGCGTATCGGGCTCATCCACTCGGTCGGCCGCAACAGCAGCGGGCACCGCGACTACGCGGAGGCCGACCTCGTCTGGCTGGACTTCCTCACCAAACTGCGCACGACGGGCATGCCGATCTCCGACATGTGCCGGTACGCCGAGCTGCGGCGCATGGGCCGCAACACCTCCGGCGAGCGCAAGGAGATGCTGGAGCTGCACAGGGAGCGCGTTCGGGCCAGGATCGCGGAGCTGACCCAGGACCTGAAGGTGCTGGATCACAAGATCGACTCTTATGGGGGGATGGAATGAACAGGCGCACCCTCGGCCGCGACGGCCTGCGGGTCTCGGCACTCGGGCTCGGCTGCATGGGCATGTCCGAGTTCTACGGCCGGGGCGACGAACGGGAGTCCGTCGCCGTCATCCACCGCGCGCTCGACCTCGGCCTGAACTTCCTGGACACCGCCGACATGTACGGCAGCGGGGCCAACGAGGAGCTGGTCGGCCGGGCCATCAAGGACCGGCGCGGCGAGGTGGTGCTGGCCACCAAGTTCGGCATCAGGCGCGACGAGAGCGGCGGCCGCTCGATCGACAACAGTCCCGAGTACATCAGGGCGGCGTGCGACGCCTCGCTGCGCCGCCTCGGCGTCGACCACATCGACCTCTACTACATGCACCGCCGCAACCCCGACGTGCCCGTCGAGGAGTCGGTCGGGGCCATGGCCGAGCTGGTCGAGCAGGGCAAGGTGGGCCACCTGGGGCTGTCGGAGGTGAGCGCCGACACCCTGCGAAGGGCCGTCGCCGTGCACCCGATCGCGGCCCTGCAGAGCGAATACTCGCTGTTCACCAGGGGTCTGGAGACGGAGATCCGGCCCACGGCGTGGGAGCTGGGGGTCGGGCTGGTGGCGTACTCGCCGATCAGCCGCGGCCTGCTGTCGGCCGCGATGCCCGGCGCCGACGAGCTGTCCGCCGACGACTTCCGGCGGCGCATGCCGCGCAACACCGGCGAGAACGCCGAGCACAACAGGGCGCTGGCGGCCGAGGTGAAGAAGATCGCCGACGCGGCCGGGCTGACCGCGGCCCAGATCTCCCTGGCCTGGCTGCTGGCCCAGGGCGAGGACGTCGTGCCCATCCCGGGCACCAAGCGGCTGGCGTACCTGGAGGAGAACGCCGCCGCGGCGGACGTCACGCTGACGCCCGAGCAGCTCGACGCGCTGGTGAAGGCCGTGCCCGCGGACGCCGTACGCGGCGACCGCTACGCCGTCATGGCCGACATCGAGCGCTGACCGCTCAGACGGCGGGCCAGGAAGCGGGGCCTGCGGGATCGGCGGCAGGGCCGACGGCGGGGTCGAAGTAGACGCGGGTCGAGGTCGCGCCGGCCCGGGTGTGCACGCGTACGAGGTCGCTCAGCAGGTTGACGATCAGCAGGCCGCGCGAGCCCGGGTGGCGCGGGTCGGCCGGCCTGCGGCCCGCCAGCGGATCGGTGATGTGGCCCGCGTCGCTGACCTCGCACACCAACCGGCCGTCCTCGGTCCACACCCTGAGCCTGCCCCCGCCGCCGCCGTGGTCGAGGCTGTTGGCGCCCAGCTCGGCCACCACCAGCCGGATGTCGTCGAGCCGGTCGCTCGCGACCCCCACCGCGGCGGCCTCCTGGGCGGCCAGCTCCCGCGCCGCGGGCAGGTTGGTGTGGTCGAAGGACAGGGACACGTACTTCCACGGCTCGCAGAACGGCCGGTTGTGCCCGTCGACCACCTGCCCAGGCGCATAGTCGGCGCTTCGCCACTCCCCCGAGGCGTCGCGCAGCACGGGGTGGGTGCGCACCGCGTCGGCGATGACGCCGGCGTCCAGCCCGGCCACGTCGTACGGGCACAGGATCGTGGCCCGCCGCCCCGTGAACGCCAGGTTGATCAGCGCCTCGTGCTGGGCGCACGCCGCGTGTTCCGCGGCCGTGCGCCCCGGCCAGACCGGCTCGCCCACGATGCGCACGTGGCGGTCGGGATGCCGGTCGGCGAAGGCCCGCAGCACGGCGGGGATGAGACGCCCGGGATTGCGCCCGGCCTCGATCATGTCGAGCATGAGCACGTCGCCGGCGTCGGCGCCGAGCGCGGCGGCGATCAGCGCGAGACGCGGGCCGGGGACGGCGACCGCGACCGGGTCGCCGGCGGCCAGCCCGTCGCGGACGAAGGCCGTGGTGGCAGCCGTGTATTCCCGGTCACCCCGGTAGAAGAGCGCCGGATGCGCGAACGGGTCCGCCGACACAGCACTCACGGTACCCAAGGCCGATGAATTCACGGGCAATCTTCTGGGTATGTAAAGGATTGTGAAAAGAGTCCAGGTCATCCGCCGTCCCTTGCCGGGCCCCCGGCAGCTCCCCCTCGATCTGCGCACCCCTTCCGGCCGACGGCTCCCGTTCTGAGCGCCGTGAACCTATGCTCATGACATGTCGGAATTGCAGATGCGGGTCTCCGACGAGGACCGGGAGCGCACCGCGCAGCAGTTGCAGCGCGCCTTCGCCGAGGGCCGCCTCACGCAGCCGGAACTCGAGGACCGGCTCGAGCTGGCCTTCACCGCGAAGACGTACGGCGACCTGCTGGAGCTGATCAGCGACCTGCCCGCGGACGAGCCACGGGTGGGCGAGCTGGTCGAGCTGGAGCCGAAGAACGGCAACCTCAAGCGCTCAGGCGACTGGGCGGTCCCCCGCCGCCTGCGGGTGTCCTCCAAGTACGGCAGCGTCGAGCTCGACTTCTCCGAGGCCGTCGTCACCCACCCGGTCGTCGACGTCGAGCTGGACCTCGCCTACGGCTCCGCCAAGATCATCCTGCCCGAGGGCGCGGTGGCGAACGTGGACGGCTTCCACAGCGACTGGGGCGCCACGAAGACCTCGGACGTGCCGAGCAGACCCCGGCCGGGCGCCCTCCACCTGGTGATCAGCGGCCGGGCGAAGTACGGCGGGCTCACCGTGCGCTACCCGCGCAAGCGCTGGTTCACCCACTGATGGAAGAGCGCGATGTGGTGCTCGCTGGGCACCAGCACGCCGCCCTCCCGGTACGCCCGTGACGACATTCCGGGCTGGGCGCGCTCACAGGCGTCGAAGTCCTGCTCGTTGACCCGGTGGAACAACTCGACCGACAGCGACAGGTCGGCCCCCGACTCCACCACGCCGGGGTGGTAGAGCCAGTCGCACTCCACCACGGTCCGGTCCGCGGCCATCGGGAACATCCGGTGCAGGATCACGTGGTCGGGCACCAGGTTGACGAACACCTGGGGCTTGACCGTGATCGCGTAGTAGCGGCGGTCCTGGTCCTGTGACACGTCGGGCAGCCTGCCGAAGCCGGGACTGCCGTCCACCGTGAACCCCTCGGCCCGCTCGGCGAACTCCGCGCCGTGGCCGACGTAGTACTGCGCCGCGTAACCCCCGGCGAACTCCGGCAGCACCGCCGTCAGCTCCGGGTGGATGGTGGCGCAGTGGTAGCACTCCATGAAGTTCTCGACCAGGAGCTTCCAGTTGGCCTTGACGTCGTAGACGACGCGGCGGCCGAGTGCCAGGTCCTCGACGTGGTAGCGCTCGATGGCGGCGGGGTCGCCGAGCCGCTCGGTGGCCGCGTACGTGACGTGCTCCTCGAACGAGGGCGGCTCGGCGGCCAGGCACACCCAGGCGTACCCGAGCCATTCGCGCAGGTGCACGGGCACCAGCCCGTACTCGACGCGGTCGACGTCGGGCATCCTGGCCAGGTTGGGGGCGGCGGCCAGGCGGCCGTCGAGATCGTACGACCAGGCGTGGTAGGCGCACCTGATCGTCCGCCTGACCTCGCCCGACTCCTCGGCGCACAGGCGGGCGCCGCGGTGCCGGCAGACGTTGAGGAAGGCCCGCAGCCGGTCGTCGCGCCCGCGCACCACGATCACGTTCTCCCTGCCCACCTGCACGGTCCTGAACGCGCCCGGCTTCGGCAGGTCCCCGGCCCTGACGGCGCAGAACCAGAGGTTCTCGAAGATCTTGGCCTGCTCCTCGGCGAAGATCTCGGGGTCGGTGTAGGCGCGGCCGGGAAGCGTGGAGATCAGGCTCGACGTGGTGGTCAACCGACACCCCTTGTTGCGTATTACGCAGCGAGTTGCTCTATATGCGACATCGTCGGGCGGGCTCAGTGGGCTGTCAAGAGGTAGCTGCTGTACCTGCGCAGCATGGACGTGTACATCCTGGTCACCGGCCCGTCGGGCAGCAGCCCGACGAATGACCGCTGCATGTCGGTGAGCGCCGTGCCGGCCAGCCTGGCGGGCCTGCGCACCACCTTCGACCTGGCCCGCTCGTACGCGCGCAGGTCGCCGAGCGAGCGGCCGAGCAGCCAGGCGTCCTCCAAGGCTTGGTTGGCGCCCTGGGCCATGGTGGGCGGCATGGTGTGCGCGGCGTCGCCGGCCAGCGTGGTCGGCCCCTTGCCCCAGACGCCGGGGATGGGCTGGCGATGGTGGGGGAAGAAGTCGAGGTCGGAGAGCGAGCCGAGGACGGCGGGCACCGGGTCCGCCCAGCCGCCGAACCGCTCGCGCAGCCGCTCGGCCACCCGCGGGTCGTCGGCCCAGAACGGCCCGCCAGGGGCCGCCTTGACGTCGAACCACCAGAGCAGCCGCCCCTCGCCCGCCGGCATCAGCCCGCACAGGCCCCGCCCACCGGCGATCATCACCGCCCTGCGCGCCTCGGTCAGCGCGGTGGGCTCGGTGGTGAACCCCTGCCAGGTGACCCAGGGCCTCAACCGCGCCCGGTCGTCGCCCCACAGCGCCGCGCGCACCACGGAACGGCGGCCGTCGGCGCCCACCAGCACGTCGCCGCGCACCGTACGGCCGTCGGCCAGGTGCACCTCGGCCCGCTCCGGCACCACCCGCTCGGCCCGCGCGCCGTACGTCACCGGCACGCCCTCGGCGAGCAGCCCGACCAGCTCGCTGCGGGCCACGTGCACGACCGGATGGCCGAAGCGGCGCTCGGCCACCGTCAGGTCCACGGTCAGCAGGCGCCGCCCGTCCGTGGCCCACGACTCCATGGTCTCCAGCCGCCGCCCGATGCCGGTGTAGTCGACCCTGAGCTCCTGGAGGATCGCCGTGCTGCCGGGCCAGAGCGTGACGGAGCCGCCGGCCGTACGCAGCTCGGGGGACTCCTCGTACACCTCGGCGTCGTGGCCCGCGGCGAGCACGGCACGGGCCAGGGCGAGCCCCGCGACGCCCGCACCGACGATGATTACTCTCATAACGTTCCCTGAGACTGAGACTCTCGATATCGGATACTAGGAGTATCACAATGTCTGCGCGCGGCCGCAAGCCCGACCCGACCGTGGACCACCGCATCCGGCAGGCCGCGACCGAGCTGGTGCTCTCCCGGGGGTTCGACTTCACCATGGACGACGTCGCCGCGGCGGCGGGCGTGGGCCGGGCGAGCGTGTTCCGGCGCTACGCCACCAAGCGCGACATGCTGCTCGAAACCATCACCGGCCTGATGAACACGCACGTCGCCATCCCCGACACCGGCTCGCTCGCCGGCGACCTGGGCGTGGTGGTCTCCGACACGCTCACCTTCTGGCACCAACCCGGCGTCGCCCGCATGGCCAAGCAGATCTACGGCGAGGCCGGCCGCGACCCCGCGGTGGCCGAGATCATCCGTACGGGGATGCGCACCCGCATGGAGCGCTCATGGGTCGTGTACGAGCGCGCGATCGAGCGCGGCGAACTGCCGCCGAACGCCGACCTGTGGATGCTCACGGACCTGTTCACCGGACTCGTGTCCTACCGGGGGCTCCTGGATCTTCCGCTGCCGGAACCGGCGGAGATCGTGCAGGTCCTGCTGCACGGCTTTACGCCCACTTGATGCCTCTGGTGCTAGTGGGGTGCAAGTGACAGTCAAGTTTGGGCCCATAATGTTCCCTTCGTTCGCTAAACCTACGAAGGGCACGGAACATGAAACCCCCTCGTCGTCGTCTGGCCGTCGTGGCCGCGACGCTGACTCTTGCCGGCCTCACCACCGCCTGTGGTGCGATCGGGCAGGCCGTTGACTGCAACACCGCGGCCGGCGAGGCCACCAAGATCGTCACCGAGTGGAGCTCAGCGATCAGTAACCCGGATGCCATCGGCACGGCCTCGGAGACCGCGGCCACCAAGACGAAGGAACTGGCCGGCAAGTACGACGGCGACGTCGCCGCCGCGCTGAACGACCTCGCCGACGGCTTCGACACCATGAAGGGCGGCGACCTGACCGCCGCGACCGAGTTCGGCACCAAGGTCAACGGCTTCACCACCAAGATCACGGCCGCCTGCGCCTGACCGGGCCCGCGGTCGCCGCCGCCACCTGTGGGGGGCAGGCCGGCGGCGGCGACCGCGTCGAATGATGGCGGACCGACGGCGGGCGGATCGGCGGTCGCACACTGACCAGGCCGTTTCCGGGGTCTGCCGATCGTGACAAGTAGAGACGGCTGTGGCGCGAACAGGGGGTGAGCGCCACAGCCGCTCCGTCCCGAACTACGCGTCCGTACCGAACTACGCGGTGCCGCGCCTGGGACGGGCGGCCCGCCGCTGTTCACCGGCCTGTTCGTAGGCCCGGTCGAACCCCGCGAGCACCGTGTCCCACGAGCCCGCCGCGGGCGGCGTGGCCCGGTTGTGGGCGGCGATCGACCCGCGCAGCGCCGCGTCGGTGCACAGGCGCGCCACCGCCCTGGCCAGATCGCCCAGCGTACGACCGAGCAGCCCCTCGGTGCCGTCCGCGACGAAGTCGGCCACGCCGCTCTGCGCCCTGGCCACCACCGGCACCCCCGCCGCCCGCGCCTCCAGCGCCGCGATGCCGAACGACTCGCGCGGCGCGGGCGCCACGAACACGTCGGCCGACTCCAGCACCTTGGCGATCTGCTCGCGGGTGTGGCGGCCCGGCAGGGAGACCCACTCGCTCATGCCGTGCCTGGCCAGGAACCGCTCCATCTGGCCCCTGGCCGGCCCGTCGCCGACGATCGTGGCCCGCATGGGGATCCGCGCGGGCACCCGGGCACGGGCGGCCTGGAGCAGCCTCAGCAGGCGTACGGGCTGCTTGCGCGGGGCCAACCGGCCCACGGCCACGATGTGCACCTCGGCCCGCCCGTCGAGGCGGCGCTCCGGCGTGCCGGGAGGCGGCGCCCAGCCCGACAGGTCGAGGCCGTTGGACACCACGCGCACCGGCACCAGCGGCCCGGCCACGGCACGGATAGGCACCGCGGCGGCATTGCTGACCGTGGTGGCCACCAGCCGCCAGCGCTGCCACCCGTACGCCAGCCGCAGCAGCCGGTAGACCCACCGCGTGACCGGATCCCACATGCTGTGGACAGTCACCACGCACGGCACCCCCGCGCGGAAGGCGGCGCGCACCCCCATCCAGGCGAACGGCGAGACCGCCCCCGCGTGCACGTGCACGACGTCGGGACGCGCCGCGGTGATGCGCCGCGTGAGATGCCCCACCCCGAACGGGTGCACGGGCAGGTCGAACGGCATCCTGGCGACGATCCGGTGCACGCCGGGCAGCGGCTCCCCCTTGGTCGCCGTGCCCACGGACACCTCGTGCCCGGCCGCCCGCTGCATGCGTACGAGATCGGCGACCTGGACCTCGATCCCCCCGAGTCGCGGCAGGTAACAGTCACTCACGTGAAAGATCCGCACCCCTCCCAGACTAATCTGGGCCTGTGCCTCCACGTACCGCTGTGTTCTTCCATGCCCACCCCGACGACGAGGCCCTGCTGACGGCGGGCACCATGGCGATGCTCGCGGCCGAGGGACACCGCGTCGTGCTCGTGGTCGCCACCGCGGGCGAGCGCGGCCTGGCCGAGATGGCCCCCGGCGAGGAGCTGGGCCAGGCGCGGCTCGAAGAGCTGTACGCCTCGGCCGCGCTGCTGGGCTGCGCCCGCGTCGAGTGCCTCGGCTACGGCGACTCGGGGCTGAGCCCCAAGGGCGGCATCGCGGAAGAGCGTCCCGACAACGCCTTCATCGACGCCGACACGGAAGCGGCGGCCAAGGCGCTGGCCGCGATCCTGCAGGAGGAGCAGGCCGACCTGCTGGCGATCTACGACCCGGCGGGCGGCTACGGGCATCCCGACCACGTGCAGGTACACCGGGTGGGCAAGCGGGCGGCCAAGATCGCGGGCACGGAGATCGTCCTGGAGGCGACGGTCAACCGCGACCCGCTGCTCCGGCTGCTGCGGGTGGCGGGCAGGTTCTACAAGTTCCCGCCGGAGTTCGACGTGCGGACGTTCGAGAGCGCGTACTCGCCGGGTGAGGCGATCACCCACCGGGTCAACGTACGGAGGTTCACCAGGCAGAAGCGGGCCTCCATGGCCGCGCACGCCTCCCAGGCCAGCGGCGGCGACAGCGACCGCACGCTCGCCGTCATGCTCAAGGTCCCCCGCCCGATCTACCGCTTCGTCTTCGGCACCGAGTGGTACGTCCGCCGCGACGTGCCCCCCGGCACCCGGCTCACTCATCCCTTCGAGCGGTGGCCCAAGTAGTACTCAGGTCTGACGCCGCCGCCCACCGCCACCCGGCAGACTGGACGCGATGAAGAACAAGTGGCTGCAGATCTCCCTCTCGGTGGTGTCGCTCGGGCTGGCCGTGCTGCTCGTGGTCTACCTGCCGCAGGTCGTGCGGGCGCTCACCGGCAAGCCGGTGTCCTGGAGCGAGATCGGCGCGGTGTTCGGCACGCTCGGCGGGGGCGAGATCGCGCTGATGACCGGGCTGTGGCTGCTCAGCCTGCTGGCGTACACGTTCGTGCTGACCAACTCCCTGCCCGGGCTCAACAACCTGCAGGGCCTGACGCTCAACGCGGCGGGCAGCGCGGTCAGCAACCTGCTGCCGTTCGGCGGGGCCGTGGGGGTGGCGCTGTCGTTCGCGATGACCAGGGGCTGGGGGTTCGGCAGCCGGGCGTTCGTGGTCATGACGCTGGTCAGCGGCATCTGGAACACGTTGTTCAGGTTCATCCTGCCGGCCGTCGGCATCATCGCCCTGCTCATCGCGGGCAAGGCGCCCAACGCGACCGTGGCCAACGCGGGCTGGACGGGCGCGGTCTCCATCCTCCTGCTGTGCCTGGTCGTGGCCGCTGCCCTCTACTGGGAGCGGGCCGCCGGCTGGCTGGGCCGGGCGATCGACGCGGTCACCCGGCTGCTGCGGCTGCGCTTCCACGCCTCCGACGCCTTCCACCGGCTGCGCGCCGACACCGCGGGGGTCGTCCGCCGCCGGTGGCCGGGGTTGTCGCTCGGCATGCTGTTCTTCCTCGGTCTCCAGTGGGCGATCATGGCGGTCTGCATGCGGGCCACCGGCGCCTGGCCCGGCCTGGCCGAGTCGATCGCCGTCTTCGCCCTGTCGCGGGTGCTGACCAGCGCCGTGATCACGCCCAGCGGCGCCGGCATCATGGAGAGCGGCGTGGCCGCGCTGCTCATCGCGTTCGGTGTGCCGGCCACTCCGGCCATAGCCACCGCACTGCTCTTCGGCTTCTGGACTTACACTATCGAGATCCCGTTCGGCGGCCTGGCACTGGGCGCGTGGGCACTGCTGCGCAGGCGCAACGGCCGGAACGCCGGCGCGGAGCCCCCGTCCGCGATCTCGAAGGCCGCCCAGTGACAATCCCAAACCCATCAAAGACCTTGTGCGTGATTCCCAGGCCCGCATAGCGTGGCGGCTGACATGGTGGCTTTCCGAGTTCTGGGGCCAGTCGAGGCGTACGAACACGACGACGAACTCGACCTCGGCGGCTTGCGTCAGCGGGCCGTCCTCGCCCGGCTTCTCGTGGCCAGAGGCCAGGTCGTGCCTGTTGACACGCTTCTTTACGATCTGTGGGACGACGACGCGGCCAAGGGCGCCCAGTCGGGTCTCCAGGTCTACATCTCGCGCCTGCGCAGGGTGCTGGAGCCCGGCCGCCCGCGCGGCGGCCCCAACCGGCTGCTGGTGACGGTCGCCTCCGGCTACGCCCTGCGGGTGGCCTCCGAGCAGGTCGACGCGCTCAGGTTCGAGCAACTCGTCCGCGCCGCGGGGGAGCACCTGGAGGAGGGCGACCCGCAGTCCGCCCGCGGCCGCCTGGAGAAGGCGCTCGGGCTGTGGCGCGGCACCCCCTACTCCGACTTCGCCGACCAGTCGTGGGCCGAGGCCGAGGTCAACCGGCTGACCGAGCTGCGCCTGGTCTCGCGCGAGCGGCACTCCGACACCGGGCTGCGACTGGGCCTGCACGCCGAGACCGTGCCCGACCTCGAGGCGCTCACCACCGAGCACCCGCTGCGCGAGGAAGGCTGGCGGCTGCTGGCGCTCGGCCTCTACCGCTGCGGCCGGCAGGGCGACGCGCTGGCCGCGCTGCGCCGGGCCCGCAACATCCTCGCCGACGAGCTGGGCATCGACCCCGGGCCCGCGCTGCGCAAGCTGGAGTCCGACATCCTGGCCCAGGCGCCCGGGCTGGAGCTGGAGCCGCCCGCCCGCGCGTCCAGACCCGCCCCGCCGGTCACCGACACCTGGCCGCCGCGCCCGGCCACCCCGGTCGAGCCGCCCCCGCTCGAACCAGAGCCGTTCGTGGGCCGCGACGCCGAGCTGGCCAGGCTCACCACGGCCGCCTCGCGCACGGGCCGGTTCCAGGTCGCGATCGTGACCGGGGTGGCCGGCGCGGGCAAGACCACCCTGCTGCGCCAGCTCGAAGGCAGGCTCGGCGCCGACGGCTGGACCACCGCCTCGGGAGCCTGCCCCGACTCCAGCGCCACCCCGCCCGGCTGGGCCTGGGTGGAGATCCTGCGCACGCTCATCGGCGTGACCGGCGCGGGCGAATACGGGCAGCTCCTCGCGCCGCTGATCGACGACGCGGCCCCCGACCCGGAAGAGGACGAGGTGTCGGGCGGGTTCCGGCTGCACCGGGCGGTCGGCGGCTACCTGGCCGGGGTGGCGCGGCGCGGCCCCGTGCTGCTGACGCTGGAAGACCTGCACTGGGCCGACGACCAGACGCTGGCTCTGCTGCGCGCACTGCCCAGCCTGCTGGCCACCAGCCGGGTGCTGCTCGTGGTGACCTGCAGGGAGAGCGAGCTGGACGACCGCCAGTCCGACGTGCTGGCCGCGCTGGCCCGGCTCGGCCCGGTGCGCGTGGGCCTGTCGGGGCTCGACCCGAAGGCCGTGGCCGAGCTGGTCAAGGCCACCTGCGTACGCGAGATCGACGACGACGCGGTCGAGTCGATCGTCGAACGCACCGGGGGCAACCCGTTCTTCGTCCGCGAGACCGTGCGCCTGCTCGACTCCGAGGGCGCGGCCGACCGCGCCAGCGCCACCGAGGTGCTCTCGCAGGTGCCCTCCGGCGTACGCGACGTGCTGCGGCGGCGCATCTCGCGGCTGCCCGCGGGCGCGCAGCAGATCCTCCTGCAGGCCGCCGTGATCGGCCGCGACGTCGACCTCGACGTACTGGTCGCGGTGGCGGTCGACGAGGAGTCGGTGATCGAGGCCGTCGAGGCGGCGCTGCTGGCCGGGCTGGTGACCGAGCCGGGCCCCGGGCTGCTCAGGTTCGACCACGACCTGGTGCGCGACACGATCTACTCCGACGCCTCCCGGCTGCGCCGCACCCGGCTGCACGCGGCCGTGGCGGCGGTCATCGAGCAGCGCACGCCGTCCGACGTGGCGGCGCTGGCCCACCACTACTACCTCGCCGACGCCGCCGGCAAGGCGGTCCACTACGCGGGGCTGGCGGCCGAGCAGGCCGAGCGGCGCTTCGCCCACCGCGAGGCGGCCACGCTGTGGGAGCAGGCCATCGCCGCGTTCGACCGCTCGCGGGGCGACGAGCAGAGCGGCGAGCAGCGTCCCGAGCGGGCCAAGGAGCGGCTGCGGCTGACGCTGCGCCTGATCAGGGCGCTGGCGCTGTGCGGCGACATGTCGGCCGCCCGGGTGCTGCGCCGCCAGGCCATGGACGCCGCGCTGCCGCTGGGCGACCTGGAGCTGACCGCGAAGGTGGCGGCGTCGCTGGCCGTCCCGCACAAGGGCATGGCCCGCGACTTCACCCGCACCGCCTGGGAGATCGTCGACGTCACCGAGAAGGCGCTCATTGAGCTGCCCGCGGGTGAGCAGCGGCTGCGGGCGAGCCTGCTGACCACGCTGGCGCTGGAGCTGGAGGGCTCCTCCTCCCCCGAACGCGGTCGCCAGGCGTCGCTGGAGGCGCTGGAGCTGGCCAGGGAGAGCGGCGACCCGGCGCTGATCGCGGCGGCGCTGAGCGGGCGGCTGCGGCAGTCGTACGACATCCCGGCGGTCGACACGCGCGAGAGCATCGGCAGAGAGCTGCTGGAGGTGGCCCAGCGCTCCGGGCAGATGGCCACGCAGGCGCTGGCCCACCTGGTGCTGCTGGAGTGCGCGGCGGCGAGGGGCGAGTTCACCGCGGCCGACGAGCACGCGGCCGCGGCCGACCTCCTGGCCAGGCAGTACGACCTGTCGGCGCCCGCCGCGGTCGTCGTCTGGTATTCCGGGCAGCGGCTGATGATCGCCGGTGACTACGAGGGCGCCGAGCGGGCCTACCGCGAGGCGGCCAGGATGACCGCGCGGGCGGGCATGCTGGAGGGCCGCCAGGACCTGCCGTTGATCACCACGTTCTGCCTGCACCTGGTGGCGGGCCGGGCGTCCGAGATGGTCGACCTGCTCGCCGAGAAGCACCTGCGCGGCGCCAAGTGGACCCTCGACGCCTACGCGCTGGCCCTGGCCTCGGCCGGGCACCTCAACGACGCCAAGGCCGTGGCCGCCGCCCGGCCGCCGGTGCGCCCCGACTTCCTGTACGAGCTGGCGATGACCTGGCGGGCGCTGGCCGGGATGCTGCTCGACGACCGCGAGCGCATGGTCGACTGCTACGACAAGCTCAAGCCGTTCGCCGACCGGGTGGCAGGGGCGGGCACCGGCGTGGTCGCGCTGTGGCCGGTGGCGCTGACGCTCGGCGACCTGGCCGTCCGGCTGGGGCAGCCCGAGGCCGCGCGCGCCCACTACGAGAAGGCCCTGGAGGTGGCCGAACGGGTGGGCGTGCCGCGCTGGGTGGAGGCGGCCCGGCAGTCGGTCAGCAGCTCACCTGGAAACGGTCGCTCCTGACCGTCCTGCCGCCGTCGGCCGTCAGCTCGACGCGGTACCACCCGGGGTTGCCCGAGACGCGGGGGCGCCACTCGGCGGTCCGCCCTCCGGTGGCGAAACCGTCGTGGACGGACAGGTACGTGCGCCAGGTCTTGTCCGCGGGGCTCCAGCGGACGAGCCGCCAGCGGTAGAAGCCCGGGTCGGTGATCAGGGTGCGGGCGGCGTAGGTCTTGGCGCAGCCGGGGCCGCCGCCGGTCATGGCGCTCAGGGTGAGCCGGCCGGCCGTGGCCGGGGCGACGCGCTGCTCGGCGGGGGCGGTCACGGGCAGTTTCTGGGCCGACAGCGTGATGGGCGTCGCGGGGTGGGCCGTGGAGGTGGCGTTGCCGTAGGCGGTGAAGCCGGCGTACGCGCCGGTGAACGCCAGCGCGGCGACCAGCAGCTTGGCGGCGTTGGCGGTTCCACTGGTCAGGACGGCTGCGCTTCTGGTCGGCACCTTCACCACCTCTTTCGGTTCCCCCATAGAGTGAGACCGGGTGGTTGAGTCCTGGTTGTCGGCTGGTTGCACCTTTTGTGGCTTCGCTTGCAATCGGGTATGGCACTGGGGCACGACTTGACCTAAGGTAAGGCTGTCCTAAGGATCGTGGAGGGGTGGGCCGGAATGCGGCATGCGATGGTCGCCGTTCCCGCTCCGACGTCGTCGTCCTGGCTGGGGCTGCCGTACTGGCTGGTCGGGGCCGTGCTGATCCTGGCCCTGTTCGGGGCGTTCCAGGTCTACTACTGGGTCGGGCGCAGGCTGGGCGAGAGGCTCTACGAGTCGCGCGTCGGCGTCAAGCTCGGCCGCGCGCGCATCGCCAAGATCGAGCAGGTCGTCGAGCGATGGGGGGCGCTGGCGGTCTACGGCTGCTTCTGGGTGCCCGTGCTGCGTCACACGCTGCCCTGGGTGGCCGGAGCACTGCGCGTGTCCTATCCCTGGTACGTGGTCGCCAGCGCGCTGGGCTGCCTGACCTGGGCGCCGATGTGGTGGTTCGGGCTCACGGCGCTCGTGTGGGGCTGGCTGGAGCTGGCCGCGCGTTCGCCCGTCACGGCGGGGGCCGTGGCCGTGCTCGCCGTGGCGGTCGTGGCCGCGCTCGTGGTCAGGCGCAGGCGCCGGCGGCGGGCCGCCGAGGACGAGGCCCTGGTCTCCTAGGGCTCACGCGCGCACTGGTCGTCGATGGCGGCCTCTGGAGCGTTCCTGCGTACGGTCTCGATGCCGTTCACACAGGCCACCTTGGACGGGAACCCCTCCCCCACCGCCAGCGTCTGCCCGTTGTTCGCCACCAGCGCGAAACGGTATCCGCCCTGACCGTCCTCGCTGATGATGAACCGTCCGGCCATGCCCATCACCCCCCGCCATATCGGATCTATCAATGATTTACCCCTATCTGATGGTGACGCATGGCCGAGTTAGGCAAACGAACCCTTGATCTCCTGCCAACATGTTTGGCATGCGAATTGGGGGTTTGATTAGCTCTGCCGTTGTCGCGCTGGTTGTGGGGTTCTCGTCCCCGGCGATGGCCGCCGACGCTCCGAGCGTCGGGGCCAAGGAGGCGTACGTCGTCGACTCGAACGGCACGGTCCACTACGGCAAACGGGAAACCCGGCGGGTGCCGGTGGCCAGCCTGGTCAAGATCATGACGGCGTACGTGGTGCTGGGCGAGGCCCGGCCCAGCGACGTGATCACGATCAGCGCGGCCGACGTCAAGTACGCCGCACGCGGCGGCGCCGCCACGGCCGGGCTGCGCAAGGGCGAACGCTTCACGGTCAAGGACCTGCTGTACGCCCTCATGCTGCCCTCGGGGGCCGACGCCGCCAACGCCCTGGCCAGGCACTACGGGCCCGGCAAGACGGCCTTCGTGGCCAAGATGAACCGCACCGCCCGCGAACTCGGCCTCGCCGACACCCGCTACACCAACGCCGACGGCATGCCCACGCCCGCCAACGGCGGCTACTCCACGGCCTTCGACCAGGCCAAGCTGGCGCAGGAGGCGCTGAAGAGCAGCGTCTTCACCGACGTGGTGGGGAGCACGGTGCACAAGGTGTCCAAGACCGCCGTGCACCGGGCGCACACCTGGCGCAACACCAACAAACTGCTCACGTCGGCGGACGACGTGCTGGGCGTCAAGACCGGCTTCACGAGCGCGGCGGGCTACTGCCTGTTGTTCGCGGGCGAGCGCAACGGCGTGCAGATCGTGGGGGTGCTGCTGGACGACCAGAACGAGCGGCGCTTCACCACGGCCGAACGGCTGCTGAACTACGCGGGCGACCAGATCTCCCTCGGCTGACAGCAGCCACCCGGACCCACCGACCGGGCAGGCCCAGCGGTAGACAGGCCCGGTGGTCGCGCGAGCCCGGCGGTCAAGCGGGCCCGGCGGTCGAGCGGGCCCGGCGGCGGGCCTGCCCGGTGGCCGGGCGGGCCTGGTTGCGAGGCGAGCCTGGTTGCGAGGCGGGCCTGGTTGCGAGGCGGGCCTGGTTGCGAGGCGGGCCTGGTTGTGAGGCGGGCCTGGTTGTGAGGCGGGCCTGGTTGTGAGGCGGGCCTGGTGGTCGGGTTGGCCCGTGCCTGGTGGCCAGGCGTGAGTGAGCGCGTTCATCGGCCGGAGAGCGGGTCGTGCCCGCAGGGTGGGTCGTTCCCGCAGGGTGGGTCGTTCCCGCAGGGTGGGTCGTTCCCGCAGGGTGGGTCGTTCCCGCAGGGTGGGTCGTGCCTGCAGGGTGGGTCGTGCCTGCAGGGTGGGTCAGCCGAAGGTGATGCGGCCGGTGCCGGGTAGGGCGGCCATGCCTCGGGTGGCGCAGCCGAGGATGGCCGTGGCGGGCGTGATGCCGCCCCGTACCCGCTCGCCCACCAGCCATCCGGCGCTGACGGTGCCGGTGAGCAGCGTGTCGGCCGGGTGCTGGGCCACGAGGCGGTCGGCACGTACCCGCAGCCTGGAGGTGCCGACCGGGCGGGCCGTCGCGTCGAACCAGGTGATCACGGCAGTCCCGCGCACGTGACGGGCACCCGCGCAGGACGCCTGCGCGGTGGCGCGCACCCCCGCCCACCCCGACCGCAGGAACGCGGCCGAGCCGTCGGGCGAGGTGCACCCGGTGAGCTCCAGGTTGGCCCGCGCCGCGACCCGCCGCGGGGTCAGGCCCACCTTCGGCGCGAACGTCATCGGCCGCCCGGCGGGCGTGGAGACGGCACAGGTCAGCGCGGCGGGTTCGGCCCGCGACGCGCCGGGAGCCGCCCACGCCGGGCCAGGCGTCAAGGTGGAAGCCATCCTGGCCGAGCCCGGCGTGGAGCCGGGAGTCGTCGCGTCGTGGGACGCAGGCGTCAGTGCCGGGGCCGGCGTCAGTGACGGTGTCAGCGCCAGGGCCGGGCTCAGGGAGACCGTGGCGGCGAGTGCGATGATCCAGGTCACGTCCACAGGCACCTCCCGGCCGCACGACACACTGACGGTCAGCGATCGGCCGCTCACATTGTGCATCATCCGGCGGCGCGACAGGCCGGGTCGAGCCGGTCGGCGGTCCACCGCAGCGAGTACGCCAGCCGCACCCGCGCCCTCCCCACCGCCCCCGCCGAACCCTCCGCCCGGTCCGGCCGCCGCGGCGCGTCCGGCAGCGCCTCCCCCAGCGACCCCCGATGCCCCATCGCCGTCATGTGGGCGAGGACCTGCATGGCGTCCATCGTCGACCCTCCTTCACCAGTGAGCTTAATTGATTAAGAGCTTAATTGATTAAGAAGGGTGCGGCAAGGTCCTCCGATACGGTTGGGGAATGGCCAAGGTCACGCTCCAGACGATCGCCGACCGCCTCGGCGTGTCGCGGGCCACCGTGTCCTACGCCTTCTCCCGCCCCGACCAGCTCAGCGACGGGCTGCGGCGGCGGATCCTGGAGGTGGCCGACGAACTGGGCTACGCCGGCCCCAACCCGACGGCGCGCTCACTGCGGCTCGGGCGGGCGGGCGCGCTCGGGCTGCTGTTCAGCGAGACGCTGGCGTACGCGTTCGCCGACCCGTACGCGATCGGGTTCTTCCAGGGCCTGGCCACGGCGGCCGAGGACGCCGGCGTGGGCCTGCTGATCCTGCCCCTCCCCCACGGCGACCGGCGCACCGACACGGTGAGAGACGCGGTCGTCGACGCGTTCTGCGTGATGTCGCTGCCCGATGGGCATCCGGCGCTGGCCGAGGTGCTGGCCAGGCGGCTGCCGGTGGTGGTGGTCGACGAGCCGTACGTGCCGGGGCACCCGTTCCTCGGCATCGACGAGCCGGCGGCGGCCGCGGCGGCGGCGCGGCACGTGCTGGAGCTCGGCCATCGGCGGCTGGGCGTGGCCATGGCCGGGCTGCACGAAGACGGCCACACCGGCTGGGCCGACGGCGAACGGCAGGAGGGCGCGGTCTTCGAGGCCATGCGGGGGCGGCGCAGCGGCTACCAGCGGGCCTGCGAGGAGGCGGGCCTCGACTGGGGGCGGGTGCCGTTCTACGAGGTGGCGCGCAACTCGCGCGAGGCCGGGCGGCGGGCCGGGCACGCGCTGCTCGGCCTCGACCCACGGCCGACCGCGATCCTCACCAACACCGACGTGCTGGCGCTCGGGGTCCTCGACGCCGCCGCCGACCTGGGGCTGGAGGTGCCGGGAGACCTGTCGGTGGTCGGGTTCTCCGACAGCGCGGCCGAGGAGGCGGGGCTCACCACGATCCGGCAGGCCAAGCAGGAGATGGGCGAGGCGGCGGGCCGGCTGCTCCTGTCGGGGGCCGGGGCGGCTCCCGAGCGCCGGCTGTTCCCGTACGAGCTGATCGTACGCGCCTCCACGGCCGTGCCGCACGGCTGATCACCGGCGTCCCGTGACCAGGTAATCCGCAACAATCCGTGAATTCCTCGCGAAATCCACCCGGCTCTCATCGCCGCAGGTAGGGTAGGCGCCACCCCCCTCCCCGAAGGACAACGTCATGGCGGAATTCTTCGAGGTCCGCGCGACGATCGAGGGTCAGGAGAGAGCGGCCGAGCTGGCGCACGGCATCCTCCTCGCCGGCCTCGCCACGTCGATCGACATCGCCGAAGTCCCCCACCCGGCCCCCACCCCCGACGGCACCGCCTGGCAGCTCACGCTGATCACGACGGAGCGGCAGGTGCGCACGCTGGAAAGGCACATCAGGGAGACCGGC
This sequence comes from Nonomuraea sp. NPDC051298, assembly GCF_055586305.1. NCBI lineage: Bacteria > Bacillati > Actinomycetota > Actinomycetes > Streptosporangiales > Streptosporangiaceae > Nonomuraea > Nonomuraea sp. NPDC051298. The sequence goes on along the minus strand of NZ_JBVJIM010000005.1, from coordinate 483,113 downwards.
GGCGAGCGGGCCATCGACCGCGAGCCGGTCGTCCACGACGGCGACGGCTATCCCGACTGGCTCGCCGGTGAACAGCCCTGATCTCGCCCTCGGGCGCGAGGCACCTCGACGCGCGCCCGGCGATCAACCGGCCGCCGTGCGCATGAGCCCGTGGCAGGCGATCGCCGCGGCGGCCACCACGTTCAGCGAGTCGACCCCGGTGGCCATGGCCGTCGCGCTCATGGGGATGCACACCGCGAGGTCGGCCTCCGCCAGCCAGTGCGACGACAGCCCGTCGCCCTCCGCGCCCAGCAGCAGCGCCACCCGGTCGGTCGGCGGGACCCGGTCGAGCGGGGTGACCGTCTGGTCGGGGGTCAGGGCCAGGGTCTGGAAACCCGCGTCGCGCAGCCGGGCCAGGCCCTCGAACCAGTCGTCCATCCGCGCGTACGGGATCGAGAACACCGCCCCCATCGACACCTTTACCGCCCGCCGATACAGCGGATCGGCGCAGCGGGGTGAGAGCACGACGCCGTCCACGCCGAGCGCGGCGGCCGACCGGAAGATCGCCCCGACGTTGGAGTGGTCGACCAGGTCCTCCAGCACCAGCAGGCGGGTAGCGCCTTTGACCAGGGTGTCCACGGCGGGCAGGGGGAGGCGCTCCATCGAGGCCAGGGCGCCCCGGTGCACCTGGAAGCCCGCGATGCCCGACATGGTCTCGTCGCTCACCACGTAGACCGTCGCGTCGCCGAGCACGTCTTCCAGTGAGGCCAGCCAGCGGCGGGTGGTCAGGACCGAGCGGATCGGGTGGCCGGCGCCGATGGCCCGCCTGATCACCTTCTCCCCCTCGGCCAGGAACAGGCCGCGCTCGGCCTCGAGGCTCTTGCGCAGCTCGACGTCCCTCAACCGGGTGTAGTCGGACAGGCGGGGGTCGTCGGCGTCGGTCAGGTACTCAAGCACCTTCCGATACTGCCATGCGCCGCCTGACCTGCCAGACCAGCGCGTAGCAGACCAGGACCAGGCACAGGCCGATCACCGTGCCCGCGCCCGTCTTGGTGATCACGCTCGCCAGGCCGAACTTCGGGTTCGGCCGGTCCACGAGGGGCCACAGGTGGGCGCCGGCCACGACGCCGACGGCGGCGGCCGACAGGACCGCCCCGCGGGCGCGCACGGACATGCGCAGCCGCGACGGCACGGTCGCCGCCGCCATCCCTGACAAAGCCCGCCACCCCCACCAGACCACCACGACCAGCCCGATCGCGGACGAGACGTACTGCAGCAGGCGGAACAGCCTGATCACCCCGAAGACGGAGACGGACAGCCAGGCCCCCCACTCCGCCGGGCCGGTGGAGTGGGTGAAGGAGTCCCACAGGACGTGGGTGGCGGCCCCGACGACCGCTCCCGCGGCCATCGGGAGCAGGCGCAGCCGCTCGGGGGCCAGCAGGGCCGCCCGCCCGGCCAGCGAGGGCGGGAGCAGGGCGATCAACGGGTCACGCAGGACGAGGTGGAAGAGCGGCAGCAGGATCAGCACCGCCAGCGGGTCGATCGTGACCACGCCCAGCCAGGAGTGCCACACGGTGTAGTCCGGCAAAAACGGCAGGAACGGCAGGAACACCGCCAGGTCGGGCACCATCGCGCCCATCGCGAGCGCCCAAGGGTCGAGATGCCGGCGTAATCGGGACGACGACCCGATCAGTGGCAGTACGGCGGCGATGTGGCTGGGCGTGAACGGCATGGGACCCCCTCGTGATCAAGGCTCATTATGCGACCGAAGATTGGCCGGCCTTTGTCGCCACACAACCAGATCACGGTCCGTGATGGGTACGGTACGTAACGCTGTCGACGGCCGGATAGCCGGGAGTTCGGGGGTTCATGGTGCCTGATCAGCGGATTCTTGAGCATCCGGCCGCGTCAGCCGAATGGCTGCGCGCCGCGCGCGCCGCGCGTTCGCTCTCCGTGGTCACGCTGGTCTGGCTGGGCGTGGAGAGCACGCTCGGCCTGGCCGCGGGCCTGGCCGCGCATTCGGTCGCGCTCATCGGCTGGGGGCTGTCGGCGGTGGTGGAGGCGGCGGCCAGCCTGATCGTGGTGTGGCGGTTCACCGGTACGCGCACGTCGTCCCCCAGCGCCGAGACCACGGCCCGGCGGGCGGTGGCGGTGAGCTTCTGGCTGCTGGCGCCCTACCTCGTGATCCACGTCGCGCACGACCTGGATGCCGGGCACCGGGCGACGCCGAGCGTGCTGGGGATCGTGGTGACGACGTTCAGCCTGGTCAGCATGCCGGTGCTGGGCGTGGCCAAGCGGCGGCTCGGGGCGCGGCTGGCCTCGGCGGCCACGTCGGGCGAGGGCACGCAGAACCTGATCTGCGCGGCCATGGCGGCGGGCGTGCTGGCCGGGCTGTGGCTCAACACCGTGGGCTGGTGGTGGGTGGATCCGGTCATGGCGGTGGCGCTGGCGGCGGTCGCCGTACGGGAGGGCACGCGCGCCTGGCGCGGTCACATCTGCTGCCACTGACGCCGCTGATGGCTGCGGCCGAAGGTGACGTTGACCGTGACGTTGACGGCTGCCGCCGTCCGCCGTTGACAGGCGGAACGCCGGTCACGCAGGCCACAAATGGCCGTGACACAGCGTAGTTGTTGCACCAAAAGAGGTGTTTTGCCACACAGACCCCACCGAGTATCGTTCCCGGAGTATCGCGGAGCTTCTCCCGCTAGGGTCTCCGGAAGGTCCTGAGGACACCAAGAGGACGACACTCAAGAGGACACCAAGAGGACATCGTGGGGCGACACCGCACAGACGATCTCGACGGCGCGTACAGAGCCGGCGAACCCCCGGCGCGCAGGCGGTCCAGGAACAGCCGCGGCCGGGTGCTCGTACCGCTGGCCGGGGCCGTCGCGCTGGCCGTGCTCCTCGGTGTCGCCGCATTCGTGATCTTCAACCGCGACCACGACTGCTCCGGCGGGAAGCTCCCCCTGCGCGTCGTCGCCACCCCCGACATCCAGCCCGCCCTCAACAAGATCGCCGGCAACTACAACAAGGCCATGCACTCGATCGACGGCAAGTGCGTCGAGGTGACGGTGGCCGGGGAGAGCGCGGCCAGGACCGCGAACGCGCTGGCGGCCGGCAAGGCAGCCGCCGACTTCTGGGTGGCCGACTCCAGCCTGCTCATGGAGAGCATGCGCGACAACCCGTCGGGACCGACGCTGCCGCAGGTGGAGGGCTCGATCGCGACCTCCCCCGTCGTGCTGGCGGCGGCCAAGGCGTCGGCGTCGAAGCTGTCCGGGGCGCTGCAGCCGAGCTGGCAGGCCATGATCTCGGCCGCGAACGTGGCCAACGTGGACGGGCCGGGCAAGAAGGTGCGCGTCCTCGCCCTCGACCCGCAGAAGAACTCCGCCGGCCTGGCGGCGCTGCTGGCCGCGGCCGGCACGGCCAAGGAGTCGGGCGAGGACAAGGCGCTGGTCGGCGCGCTCAAGGAGCTGTCGGGCCAGCTCGCGTCCGACTCGGCGGCGCTGCTGGCCAGCCTCACCGTCAAGTCGGGCACCAAGGTGCCCGTGGGCGTCACCTCCGAGCAGGCCATCTACGCCCACAACACCAGGAAGCCGGAGGCTCCGGTCGTCGCCCTCTACCCCAAGGAGGGCACGCTCAGCCTCGACTACCCGGTGACGATCCTGACCAAGGACCCCGAGGTGCTGAAGGCGGCGACGGACTTCAAGCAGGACCTCACCTCCGAGTCGGCCAAGAGGATCCTGCGGGACGCCGGGTTCCGCGGCACGGACGGCCTGGCGGGCGACGCGCTGTCGGAGGAGAAGGGCTTCGCCGCCGAGACTCCCGCGGCGCTGGACCCGCCGGACGCCGCCACCGTGACGCGCATGGTGCAGACCTGGACCAGGCTGAACCTGGGCACCCGCCTGCTCACCCTGCTCGACGTCTCCGGCACGATGGCGCTGCCGGTGCCCGGCACGGGCATGACCCGCATGCAGGCCATCAACAAGATCGCCACCGAGGGACTCGAACTCTTCCCGGCCGGCTCCGAGATGGGCCTGTGGACGTTCTCCACGCATCTGGACGGACAGGGCAAGGACTGGAAGGAGCTCGTCTCCCTCGGCCCGCTCACCGAGTCGACCGACGGGATCCTGCGCAAGGAACTGCTGGTCAAAACGTTCACCCAGATCCAGGCCAAGGCCACGGGCGACACCGGGCTGAACGACACGGTCAAGGCGGCCTACACCCAGCTCACCGAGGACTTCAAGCAGGACAAGGTCAACACCCTGCTGATCCTGACCGACGGCGCGGGCAACGACGACCCGGACGGCGGCGTCGGCAACGCCGAGCTGCTGCGGTTCCTGAAGGAGACCTACGACCCGAAGCGGCCGGTCAGCATCCTGCTCATCGCGTTCGGGCCGGACGCGGAGAAGGGCAGGCAGCGGATGCAGGCCCTGGCCAAGGCCACGGGCGGCGAGGCGTACATCGCCGAGAACATCCTCCAGGTCCGCGACTTCTTCCTGCAGGGCATGGAACGCCGCCTCTGCATGCCCGACTGCGACGGGTGACCGCCGGCGGACACGCCGGGCGTCATGCCTATTGGGCATGACGGGCGAACCTGGTCAAACGAGACCGCGTCCTCTCCGCGTGGGGCTTGTGCCCGTTCCACCTGCGGGGAGGGAATCCGTGCCTGGATGGCCGACCATCGATCGAGCCGACGATCAGGAGCTGGTCGAGGCTCTGCGTCGGGCGGACACCGATGCTCCCGCCAAGCTCTACGACTCCTACGGCGAACGGCTGCACGACTACGCCTTCTCCCTGGCGGCCTCCCTGCCGGGCGGCGGGGACGACAACGGGGACGTGGCCGCCGACTCCGTACACGACGCGCTGGTCACCGCCCAGGGCTGCGTGGACAGGCTCAAGGAGCCGCTGCGGCTGCGCGCCTGGCTGTACGCGCTGACCAGGTTCCAGGTACGCGCCCGCCTGTCCCGCCGCTCCGGCACCCCCGCGGGCGGCCTGCCGCTGCCCGACCTCGACACCTACGACGACCCCGAGCTGGCCGACCTCGTCCACGAGACGCTGGGCGAGCTGAGCAAGGGCGAGCGAGAGGTGCTGGAGCTGTCGCTGCGCCACCGCCTGACCCCCGCCGAGGTCGGCGCGGTGCTCGGGCTGACCTCCCGGCAGGCGGCGGCCAGGCTCGGCCGGGCCCGCGACCACCTGGAGAACGCAGCCGCGGCGGTGGTGCTGGCCAGGACCGGCCGGGCGCACTGCCCCGACCTGTCGGCGATGGTCGACTCCTGGGAGGGTCCGCTCACCCCGTTGCTGCGGCGGCGGTTGTCGGGGCACATCAGCGGGTGCGAGGTGTGCACCGAGGGGCGGCACCGGCAGGTCTCGGCCGGGCGGCTGCTGGACCTGGTGCCGGTGGCGTACCCGGGGATCTCGCTGCGCCGCCGGGTGATCGACACGTGCGTCAACCCCGAGCTGGACCAGACCCGCGTGCTGATCACCGATCGCGGCGACAGCTTCGACCGCAGCGGGTTCCCGGTGGCGGTCGAGCGCCGCTCGCGCCGTCGCCGTCCGCGCCGGCTGACGCCGTTGGTGCTGGCCGTCGCGTGCCTGCTGACCGCGACGGGCGCGATGGTCGTGCTCAACGGACGGGACGCCGCCAACACCACGACGCTGCGGCCGGTCACCTCCCCGACGCCGCCGGCCGAGGAGGAGAGCGCCACGCCGGAACAGGTGGTCGAGGAGGACGAGACCGACGCGGCCGACGAGACGGGCGAGACCGACGAGCCGACCACGTCCCCGAGCCCGAGCCGTACGCCGTCGGCCACGACCACGCCGAGCGCGCGACCCCGCGCCTCGCGCCCGCGGACCCGCCCCGCCACCGGGCGGAGCACCGCTCCCAAGCCCACCCGCAGCAGCGCCGCGCCCGGCGCCCGGTTCAGCGTCTCGTGCCCGCAGTCGGTCGACGGCCTGGGGAAGATCGGGCTGCGCGCCCGCAACGCGGCGGTCTCCTGGGTGGCGACGGCCTCGCAGGGGCTCGACGTCTATCCGGCGAGCGGTTCCGTCAAGGCCGGAGCCTCGTCGTTCGTCTGGGTGACGGTCGTCGACCCGAGCGGCTCGGGCAGCGGCCGGGTCTCGTTCACCTCGAACGGCGGCACCGCGTCCTGCTCGCTGACCTGGCACGCGGAGAGCCCGTCGGGGAACCCGACCGAGGAGCCGCGGCCCACCGAGGAGCCGGCCGCGACGCCCACTTCCGGGGTGGCCACGTCGTCCGCGCACGGGACGGAAACCGGTCCGCTGAGCTGAATCCAAGGTCAACTCCCAGTAGATCTACAGAATTGGCCGACAAGCGGGCATAAACCGGACTTCGACTCGAAAAACTCTGGCCCCATAGGGCATTCTGATGTGCTGGGGACTGCGGCAGAAACGGCGATCACTTGACCGTTCGTCGAAGGTCGCACGAGAATTTTTCCGTCTGCCGGTAAACCGGGGCGCTTCGTCAAGCGTCGGCATTGACGTGTCCGGGCTCCGATTGGTCCCATGAATTGCGGTCGATCGCGCTGTGAACCAGCGAGGAGCGGGAGAGGCAGGAATGCTCAAGCAGCACCGCAGAGCGCTGGCCTGGTTGATCGGGCTCGCCTGCATAGCGGGGGCGGTCGTCGCGCTGTTCGATATCGAAACTCCGCTGCGCCCGTTTTTGATCTCTTTGTTTCTTCTGGTCGTTCCTGGGGCGGCGGTGGTGGGACTGTTGCGTGATCGTGACCCCCTCGCCGCGCTGTCGGTGGGAGCCGCGGCGAGCCTCGTACTCAACGTGCTTCTCGCCGAGGCCATGCTGCTCTTCAACGCGTGGTCGCCCCGGGCCGGCGTGGCGACGGTCGCCGTGCTCGGCGGGTTCATGTACGTGCTCCGGGTCTTGTATCGGGGGAAGAGCATGCAGACCGAACAGGGGGCCAGGGCAAGGTGAACATCCAGGTAGTCCGGCCGGGAGAGCTGGAAGAGGCCGAGCGGGCCCGATGGCGGGAGTTGCAGCGGGCCGACCCGGGTCTGGACAACCCGTTCCTGTCGGTGGAATTCGCCGTGGCGATGGACCGCTTGCGCGACTACGTGAGGGTGGCGGTCATCTCCGACGCAAGCGGCATCGCGGGATTCTTCCCCTACGAACGGCACAGCTTCGGCATCGGCAAGCCGCTCGGTGGCTTCCTCACCACGTGCCACGGCCTGATCGCCTCCCCTGAGCTGCGGCTCGACGCGAAGGCGCTGCTGCGGGCCTGCCGGCTCAGCGTGTTCGACTTCGATCACCTGGTCGCGGGGCAGCCGACGTTCGCCCCGTACGAGAGCGACGTCCGGCCGGCGCCGGTCATGGACTTCACGGCGGGCTTCGGCGCCTGGCTCGAACAGATCAAGGCCAACTCGCCGAAGAACCTCAAGACCGTCCGCTACAAGGAGCGCAAGCTCGGGCGCGAGCAGGGCGGGCTGCGTTTCGAGTGGGCCTCGGCCGATCCAGGGGTGCTGCGCGTGCTGCTGGCCTGGAAATCGGATCAGTATCGGAGAACTGGCCGCGTGGACAGATTCGCGCAGCCGTGGATCGTGGAATTGACGGACATGATGCATGCCGAAAACTCATCGGACTTCGCGGGTGTCCTGACCATGCTTTATGCCGGTGACGTGCCAATCGCGGGGCATTTCGGCCTCCGTACGGCGACGACGCTTGTAGGGTGGTTCCCCGCTTATGACACCGAGTTCGGCCGCTATTCGCCGGGCATCGTGCACCATCTCCAGATGGCCGAGGCCGCCGCGAACGCGGGGCTGCACATGGTGGACATGGGCAAAGGCGGCAAAGAGTACAAGGACTGGCTCAAGAGCGGGGTCCTGTACGTCGCCGAAGGCCGCATCTCGCGTCCGTCCGCGGCGGCGGCGGTTCACTGGATGGGCCGAACTCCTTTCAACAAGGCCCGAACAATTGTCATGGATCGGCCGTCTCTCTATAGAGCGGCCGACCGTGTGCTCAAGGGCTTCGGTCGAGTGCGCACCTCGATGCAGCAGCAAGAGCCACCCAATGCGGTAAGTCAGGAACCAACGGGAGCACGTTAGACGCTCTCGGGCAATACCCCGCTCGGCATCAACACCCTCACACTCCACAGGACCCTTCAATGCTCGGTTCGCCGGTTTCGCCATTCCCACAGCACCCGGGGGTGGTGTCGCCCGGCGCGCGGAGCTGGGTCCCGGAAGGATCTCCCTGGCCATGAGTCCCGACACAAGCCAGCACAACGGCAAGGTTCACCCCTCACCCCTGCGGCCGATGCCGCCGCCGTCGCACTTCACCCCGATCACCCCGCACCTGGCCATCTCCCCGACGGTCAGCGTGGTCGTGCCGGCGATGAACGAGGCGGAGAACCTGCCGCACGTCTTCGCCACCATCCCGCAGTGGATCGACGAGATCGTGCTCGTCGACGGCAACTCCGTCGACGACACGGTGGCCGTCGCCAGGAGGCTGCGGCCCAGCCTCAAGGTGGTGACGCAGACGGGCAAGGGCAAGGGCGACGCCCTGGCCGCCGGATTCGCCGCGTGCACCAGCGACATCATCGTGATGATCGACGCTGACGGCTCCACCGACGGCCGCGAGATCGTCAACTTCGTGGGCGCGCTGGTGACGGGGGCCGACTTCGTCAAGGGCTCGCGCTACGCCGCCGGTGGCCGCAGCGACGACCTGACGCTCAACCGGCGTCTGGGCAACAAGATCCTCACCGGGATCGTCAACGTCATGTACCGCACCCAGTACACCGACCTGTGTTACGGCTACAACGCCTTCTGGGCCCGCCACCTCGACGCGCTCGCCCTTGACTGCGACGGCTTCGAGGTGGAGACGCTGATGAACGTACGCGCCGCCAGGGCGGGGCTGAAGGTGCACGAGGTGCCGAGCCACGAGCGCAACCGCATCCACGGCGAGAGCAACCTGCACGTCGTCCGCGACGGCCTGCGCGTGCTCAGGACCATCCTGAGGGAATGGCGTCGCCGGCCCGCTCCGCCGCAGCCCGAGCCCACCGCCACCCCCGCCGCTGACCGAGGCGTCGCATAACTCGCACAAGAGGGACCGTTGTGAACACGTCTGTCGTCATCTGCGTCTACACCGAAGAGCGGTGGGAGGACATCAGGCAGGCAGTCGCGTCGGTCGAGAACCAGACCCGCCCGGCACACGAGCTGATCCTGGTGGTCGACCACAACCCCGGCCTGCACCTCAAGCTCAAGCGCGAGTACCCGCGGGCCATCGTGGTGGAGAACACGCACGAGCAGGGGCTGTCCGGCGGCAAGAACACCGGCGTGGAAACGGCCGGCGGCGAGATCGTCGCGTTCCTCGACGACGACGCCGTGGCCGAGCCCGGATGGCTGGAGGCTTTGGAGGAGGGCTTCCAGGAATCCGGCGTGGTGGGCGTGGGGGGCCGTACCGACCCGCTGTGGGCGTCGGGCGGCCGGCCGCGGTGGTTCCCGTACGAGTTCGACTGGACGGTCGGCTGCTCCTACCGCGGCATGCCCGCGGTCAGGTCGCCGATCCGCAACGTCATGGGCGGCAACGCCGCCTTCCTGCGCGACGTCGTGTCCGAGGTGGGCGGTTTCCACAGCGGCATCGGGCGCAGCGTGCAAGGCCGCAGGTCGCGCCCGCTGGGGTGCGAGGAGACCGAGTTCTGCATCAGGCTGAGCCAGCGCAGGCCGGGCTCGGTCATGCTGTTCGAACCGCGCGCGGTGATCGGGCACAAGGTGTCCGGGCAGCGCGAGCGGTTCGCCTACTTCAGGTCGAGATGCTATGCGGAAGGGCTGTCGAAGGCCCTGGTCACGCAGGAGGTCGGCGCCCAGGACGGGCTGTCCAGCGAGCGGGCGCACGCGCTGAAGACGCTGCCGCTCGGCGCGCTCCGCGGGGTCGGCGAGGCCCTGCGGGGCGACCTGGGCGGGCTCGGCCGGGCCGCCGCCATCGTCGTCGGGCTGACCTGGACGAGCTGGGGTTACGTCGTCGGTTCCGTACGGTTGAAGGTGGCCCGGTCATGATCCGCGTACCGATCCTGATGTACCACTCGGTCACCGACCGGCCCAACGACGACACCAGGCCCCACTCTGTGCGGCCGTCCGACCTGGCCGAGCAGCTCGCCTACCTGTCGGAGAGCGGGTTCACCCCGCTCACGCTCGGCGACCTGGTGGCCTCGCTCAACCACAACTACGGCCGCTCCCTGCCCGACAAGCCGGTCGTGGTGACGTTCGACGACGGGTACGCCGACTTCCACAGCCAGGCGCTGCCGCTGCTCGAACGCTACGACTTCCCCGCCACGGTCTTCCTGACCAGCGGCTGGGTGTCCGACGCGGGCAAGGACGCCGCGGGCCGGCCGCTCGACGCGATGCTGTCGTGGGGCCAGGCCCGCGAGGCGGCCCGTACCGGCATCGAGATCGGCGGCCACAGCCACAGCCATCCCCAGCTCGACCAGCTCGGCACCGAGGACCTCCGGCAGGAGCTGCGCAGGAACAAGGGCCTGCTGGAGGAGAGGATCGGCTCCCCGGTCGCCACCATGGCCTACCCCTACGGGTACTCCAGCGCCCGCGTACGCCGCGAAGTGCGCAAGGCCGGATACTTCGCCGCCTGCGCCGTGAGCAACACGATCGCCGCCGACCGTCACGACCTGCTCGCCATCCCCCGGCTGACGGTCGGCAGGGGCACGACCATCAACATGTTCAGGCGCGCCGTCGAAGGCACCGCCGTACCCCTCATCTACCTGCGCGAACGCATCCTCACCAAGGGGTACGCGGTCGTGCGCAGGACGAGGTACGGGCTGCGGCGGGTGCGCGGCAATGTCTAGGGTCTGGGCGAAGGTCCGTACCGATCTGAACAACCCGCTTTTCCGCCAGGGTTACGCGCTCATGGCGAACACCGTCGTCACCGGCGTGCTCGGCATGGGCTACTGGCTGCTGGCCGCCCACTTCTACACCGAGGAGGAGTTCGGCCGCGGGCAGGCGGTGATCACGGCGATGCGGCTGTTCGCGTCGCTGACCGCGCTGGCGTTCGTGGGCGCCCTGGCCCGCTTCCTGCCGGTGGCGGGCCGGCGCACGCCCGACGTCATCCTGCGCGGCTACGGGCTGGCCGCCGCCACGGGCGGGGTCGCCGCGCTCGGCTTCCTGCTGACGCTGCCGATGTGGGGGCAGACGTACTCGGTGCTGGCCGGGTTCGGGCCGGGGCTGTTCTTCCTGGCGTCCGTGGTGGTGTGGGCCGTCTTCACGCTCCAGGACGTCGTGCTGACCGGGCTGCGCCAGGCCGCGTTCGTGCCGCTGAACAACCTCGTCTTCGGCCTGGTCAAGATGGGCCTGCTGGTGGCGCTGGCGGGAGCGCTGCCCGCGGGCGGGATCTTCGTCTCGTGGGTGATCCCGACCGCGCTGGCGCTGATCCCGGTCAACTGGCTGATCTTCGGCCTCGTCGTGCCCCGGCACGTCAGGCAGGCCGACCCCGCCCAGGAGCCGCCCAGGGTGCGCGAGATCGGCAGGTTCCTGGCCGGCGACTTCCCCGGGACGCTGTCGATCCTGGCGATCGTCTACCTGGTGCCCGTGGTGATCGCCACGCAGGTGGGCGAGGCCACGTTCGGACGCTTCTCGATGGCGCACACGCTGGCCAGCATGATCGAGCTGCTGGCGATGAACATGGCGGTGTCGCTGACCGTCGAGGGCTCCTTCGACCGTGCCAGGCTGGCCGAGAACTGCAGGCACGCGCTGCGGCGGGCGTTCGTCATCGTCACCCCGATCATCACGGTGGCGATCCTCGGGGCGCCGCTGATCCTGCGCGTCTTCGGCGCCCAGTTCGCCGAGGAGGGCACGCTGCTGCTGCGGCTGATGGCGCTGGCGGTGCTGCCGCGGGTGCTGATCGAGGTCTATCTGAGCGCGTTGCGGGCGCAGAGCAGGGCGCGGGCGCTGGCGGTCGTCCAGATCGGGCTGGCGGTGCTCGTCCTGATGTCGACCCTGGCGCTCTTTCCCGCCCTCGGGGTGAACGCGGTGGGGTACGGACTGCTTCTCAGCGAAGTACTCGTCGCACTTTTGATCCTTGGAAATCTCCGCAAAATTCTCAACTTCCACGAAACCCCTCAGTCGGCTGTCATCCAGGGGCCGGCCGGGGCTTCATGATGGTCAACGTGAGCCAACGGGACGGCAATGGCATGACAAAGGGGACCACCGATTCTTCGGACGTGCGTGCGGACGAGGAGGAGTCCGACACGCCCTTCGACCCGGACGCCACGGGGGTCATCCCGAAGCTGACGTTCGAGCCCGCGACCTCGCCCGCGGGTGAGGACGTGGACCCGGACGCGGACGAAGACGCGGATGAAAAGGCCGGATCGCCCGACGAGGACGACTATCCGGACACCGCCGCCACGAACCCCGCCCTGCGTCCCCAGCGGCCCACCGTGGCCCGGCCCGCGGCAGCCCACCCCGACGCCCAGCCCGACGCCCGTCCCGAGTCCCACCCCGACACCGCTGACACGAAGCCCGCCGCGACCCTCGCCAAGCCGGGGCCAAAGGCGCAGAGCCTCGCGAGCCTCGTGCAGCCCGCCCCGGCCGACGCCCCCCGGCCCCTGCCACGAGAGGCGGGCGGGGCCGAGCCCCGGGGCGGGGTGCGGGCGCGGCTGGGTGCGCTCGTCGCGAGCGCGCCCCAGTGGCTCCCCGTGCTCCTGGTCGTCGAGGGCCTGGTCATGTACGTCCTGGCCCTCAAGGTGCCCCCCGGGCCGCTGCGCGGCGTGGACCCGGCCGACGTGGACGGCCTCGGGCTGATCTCGGCGCTGCCCGCCACCGCGTTCGCCGCCATCCTGATCATGATCGTGTCGTTCTTCATCACGGTCACGCAGAGCACCGACCGCAAGTTCCTGCTGCTGTTCCAGATCGCCGCCATCACCTTCGCCCTGCACGGCGCGGGCGCGCTGGTGGCCGACGAGCCGCGCTTCCCGACCGCGTACATCCACGCCGGGTTCGTGGAGTTCATCGGCAGGACCGGCGAGAGCGCGATCAACATCGACGCCCGCATGGGCTGGCCGGGCTTCTTCGCGTTGTTCGCGTTCGTGACGAGGGCCGCGGGCATCACCGACCTGACGACGATCCTGCAGTGGACGCCGCTGCTGTCCAACCTGCTCTACCTGCTGCCGTTCGTGCTGATCCTGCGCCAGGTCGTGGCGACCACGCGGGCGCGGTGGTTCGCGGCTCTGCTGTTCGTGCTGGTGCAGTGGATCGGGCAGGACTACTTCTCGCCCCAGGGCTTCACCTTCGCCCTCTATCTGGCGTTCGTGGCGATCCTGCTGCGCTGGTTCGGACGGGTGGAGCCGCGGACGAAGCCGATCCCGGCCAAGGGCCTGCGCAGGCTGATCGGCAGGCTGGACGCGATGACGCCGGGCGAGCTGGCCAACACCGGCACGTTCCGTGCCGACAAGCTGCTCATGCTGGTCCTGCTGGTGGCGCTGTTCGTGGCGTCGGTGGCCTCGCACCAGATCACGCCGTTCATGATGCTCGGCGTGGTGACGGCGTTCCTGATCTTCAAGCGGACCACGCTGACCTGGGCGCTGCCGTTCTTCCTCGGGATGGTGGTGCTGGCCTGGATCAGCTACATGACGGTGGGCTTCTGGGCCAGCCAGATCGACACGATCTTCGGCAGCCTGGGCAACATCCTACAGAACCTCCGCACCAACACCGGTGACCGCATCGAGGGTGCCGATCCCGCGCACGCGCTGGTGCTGCAGTCCCGGCTGGGCATCCTCGCGGTGATCCTTTGCTGCGCGGCGACCGGGCTGTTCCGGCGGCTGCGGCGCGGCGTCTTCGACCGCTCGGCGCTGATCCTGCTGTGCGTGCCGGTGCTGGCGCTGGCGCTGCAGAGCTACGGCGGCGAGATCGGGCTGCGGATCTACATGTTCGCGCTGCCCGGGGCCTGCCTGCTGGCCGCGTACGCGTTCTTCCCCAACCTGCCGGCCGACAGCGCCGACGTGCGCGAGGAGACCGTGCCGCTGCGCGGGCGGAAGGTGCGCTTCAACCCCGAAGTGACGAAGAGGGTCTCGCTGGTGCTCGCCGCGTGCTTCGCGGTCCTGTTCGCGATGGCGTTCCTGCTGGCCAGGTACGGCAACGAGAAGTTCGAGCGGGTCACCAGCGGCGAGGTGGCCGCCCTGCACTACGTCTACGACCACGACGAGCCGAGCGCGCGGGTGCTCTACCTGGTGCCCAAGGAGGGCCCCGAGGTCACCCCGACGCTGCCGTGGGGTGAGCGCGACGTCGAGCGGGTGAGCTTCGGCACGCAGGCGCGGGTGTTCAAGGACCCGACGCGGATCGCGGAGGCCGTCCAGAAGCTCAAGGCGCAACCACGGAACTCGTACCTGCTGGTGAGCCGCGGCCAGGTGAGCTACCTGGAGCTGAACGAGGGCTTCCCCGCGGACTGGGGCGAGCGCTTCCGCGCGGCGCTCGACAAGTCGCCCGACCTCAAGCGGGTGTTCTCCAACGAGGACGCGGCGCTCTACACCTGGAAGAAGTTCGTCAGGGGCACCGAGATCCCCGAACCGAACCCCTACCAGGGCCGCGGCGACCCCACCTCCCCGTGGACTCCGGTGGGCATCGGGGCGCTGGGGGTGACGTGGGCCGCGTTCTTCGCGTACGAGATCATCCGCCTGAACGGCCCGAACCGGGCCCCGCGGGCCCGCAGACGCCTGCTGTTCCTGGCGATACCGGCGTTCACGGTGGCCCTGGTGGTGATCATCGAGCGATTCATCCACATCGCGCAAAACAGCTAAATCCCCCAGAAACACCGTCCGGGTGTCCGGCGCGGGCCGGGCGGACGTCCCCGAGCGGCCGAGCGCGCCCGCTCGGGGAGACCCCGTAGTACTCCAGGGGTAGGCCGCAGATCCACTCTCCGGTGGGACGCGGACGACACGGGGTGATTCGTACGTTCTGCGCATGCTCTCCCGCCTGCTCCGCCCCCTGCTGTCCGCGACCGCGGTCGCCGCCCTGGCCACCTCCGTGGCCGCGCCGCTGGCCGGCTCGGAGGTGCCCGCCCCCGTACCGGTCCGGCCGCCCGCCGGGCCGCCCGAGGCCCGGTACGCCGTCGCCCGGCAGAACCTCCTGGCCGCCGGGCGCACGGCCGCCGAACACGGCCACACGCGCCGCTCGGAGGCGCTGCGCGCGATGGCGGACCCCGCGCGGCGGTTCCTGTTCTTCGACGGGCGCGACGGGGGCCGGAGCGCGGAGGTGTTCGGCGACCTGACCGCCGCCGGGCGCGTCGCCGTACTCGTGCCCGGCACCGACACCAGCCTCGACAGGTACGGCCGGCTCCGCGCCGACGCGCTGGCCCTCCAGCGGGAGCTGGGCGACCGAGCCGCGGTGATCGCCTGGCTGGGCTACCGGACGCCCGGCACGCTCAGCACCGCCCTGCTCACCACGGACCGGGCCGACGAGGCCGCCCCCGCCCTCCAGGCCCTCGTACGGGAGCTGGGCCCCGCCCGGGTGTCCCTCCTGTGCCACTCGTACGGGGCCGTCGTGTGCGGCCGGGCCGCCCCCGGGCTGGGCGGCGTGGCGAACATCGTCCTGTACGGCGCGCCCGGCACCGGCAGCACCGCTCCCCTGCGTACGTCCGCCCCCGTCTGGGCCGCCCGCGCCACCGGCGACTGGATCGCCGCCGTGCCCCACGCGCAGTTCAGCCTGCCCTTCGGCACGCTGGGGCTCGGCCTCGACCCGATGTCGCCCGGGGCGGGGACCCGGGTCTTCCCGGCGGGCGGCGGCCGTCACAGCGACTACCTGCGGCCGGGCTCCCCGTCGCTGCACACCGTCGCCGGGATCGTGGCCGGGACCGTGACCGGCCGTGCGTGAGCGCATCGAGTCGGCCACGCCCGGCGCCAGGGACCGCGGGATCGACGGGCTGCGCGCGCTGGCCATCCTCGGCGTGGTGCTCGGTCACTGGCTGGTGACGGCGCTGGTGGCCGACAGCGGCACGGTTCACGGCGCCAGCCCGCTGCGGGCGTTCCCACAGCTCGCCCCGGTGTCGTGGCTGTTCCAGACGCTGGCGGTGTTCTTCCTGGCGGGAGGAATGGTGGCGGGCCGCAGCCGGTCAGTCGGCGGCGGCGGCGGTGGTGGCGGTGGCGGTGGCGGTGGCGGTGGCGGTGGCGGTGGCGGTGGCGGTGGCGGTGGCGGTGGCGGTGGCGGCGAGACGGTGGGCCGTGGCTGGGACGCGCGCGAGCCCTATGGGGTGTGGTTGCGGGGGCGGATGGCGCGGCTGTCCCGGCCGGTGGTCACCGTCGTCCTCGTGTGGACGGTGGTCGCGGGCGCGACGCTCGCCTCGGGGGTCGGCCTGGACACCGTGCGCACGCTGGCCAAGCTCGTGTGGTCGCCCCTGTGGTTCCTGGCGGTCCTCGCCGTGCTGACGGCGGCGACCCCGCTGGCCGCCCGACTGGCCCCGGCGTGGCCGGTGGCGGTCGTCGCGCTCGTCGACCTCGTCCGGTACGGCCTGGACGGCCCCTCCTGGCTCGGCTGGGTGAACGTCGTGGCCGGGTGGCTGGTGCCGTACTGTGTGGGTCTTTCCTGGGCCCGTGGGTTGCCCGGCAGGCGTACCGGGTGGGCGTTGCTGCTGGGCGGCGCCGCGGCCACGGCGGGGCTCGTGCTGTGGGCCGGTTACCCGGCGGCCATGGTGGGCGTGCCGGGGGCCGCGGTCTCCAACCTCGACCCGCCCACACTCGCCGCCGTCACCTTCGGCCTGGCCCAGTGCGGCGCGGCCCGGCTGCTGCTCGAGCCGCTGCGCCGGGCACTGCGGCGGCCCGCTGCGTGGGCCGCCGTGGCGGTGGCCAACCTCTCCGCGATCACGATCTTCCTCTGGCACCAGACCGCCATGATCGCCGTCACGGCCCTGGGCCTGCTCGCCGACCGTCCCCTGCCGGGCCTGCACACCACGCCGGACTCGGCCGCGTGGGTCCTGGCCCGGCTCGCCTGGCTGCCGGTGTTCGGCGCGGCCCTGGCGCTCTGCTGCACGGCCTTCCCGTCAGGACGCCCCACGACCGGGCGGGTCAGGCGCCGCCACGGCCCGACCACCTGATCTCGTACGGCCGCAGGGAGACCTGCCGCCCGTCCACGGTGGCAGTGACGTCACGGTCGGAGGTGTTGACCATCACGACCTGCCGCTCCTGCCCCAGCGCCCGCACCTTCGGATCGGACGACGGCACCGCCTGGACCCGCGCCCCCGACGGGAACCACCGGCTGAAGCCGCTCAGCAGCCCCGCCATCGGCATCTCGGCGCCGGCCTTGGGCGCCCACAGGCAGCCGGGGCACTCGCCCTCGTCCTTCGCCTGGGGGTTCCAGTACAGGGCGGTGGTCACCCCGCTCATGGCGAACTCCATCAGCGCCACCGCCTGCACGGCCGTCCGCCGGTCCTCGCTCCACTGGGAGTTCTCCGGCTCGACGTACCACTCGGCCCACCACACCGGCAGGTCGCCGCTCTGCTGGCGCACCCAGGTCGTGACCGCGCCGAACTTGGCCAGGGCGCCGAAGTCGTCGGGCACGTTGCCCTTGTCCTTGGTCATCGAGGCCCCGTCGATGACGATGAAGTCGGCGCCCTTCTTGTTGTCGATCCAGTAGCGCACGGCGTCGAGGGCCCGCTGGTCGACCGTCCCCCAGGGCCCGCTCAACTCCGACGGCCCTCCGCCGGAGTTGCTCTCCATCGACATGTACGGCCCGCCGACCTGGATGTCCTCGTTGACGTCCTTCAGCGCCGTGTAGACCTTGTTGTACAGCTCGGTGTAGCCCTCCGCGTCCCACCGGTTGGTGGTCGGGTCCCAGAAGCCCTTGAACTCGTTCCACACCATGTAGTGCTTGACCGTCGGGTACTGCCTGGCCACCCGCGCGGCGAGCTTGGCGTAGTCGTCGAAGTGCTCCTTCTCGGGCGCGACGGTGTGGTTCTTGCTCCAGTCGGTACGCCCGGCCGGCCCGCCCTTCATCCAGTCGGGCGCGCAGCACAGGGTGATCACCGGCACCGCCCGCGACGACGCCATCAACGTCAGCCGCCGGTCGAGATCGCGGAAGTTGTACTGCCCGGGGCTCGGCTCGGGGTTGCCCACGCCCCACCCCATGATGTGCTGGTTCTGCACCATCGGCACCCGGCCGAGGAGGCCCTTGGCCTGGTCGACGACGCCGTACGACTCGTTGTCCGCGCTGTACTGGGTGTGCGTGACGCCCCAGCGCGGCCAGTCCTCCAGGGCGGGCGGCGCGGCGAGCGCGGGCGCGGGCGTGGTGGCCACGGGCGTGGCCGGCTCGCTGCCCTGGAACGCGCCGCGTTCCCTGGTGCGGCCCGCGGCGTAGAACATGATGCCCGCCACCAGCACGACCGCGAGGATGCCCGCTCCCAGTGCGATCGGCCAGGGCGGTCGTCGGCGCGAGTGCCGGCCGTCGGTCGGAATCACTGAACGCTCCTCATCCTCGCGGGTCGTGAACGGGGGATCACGAAGCTACAAGGCTCGCCAACGTGCGAGGGCCGGGCGACAGCCCAGCCCTTTCATGACGGTAGGCGTCCGGCTTGCGAGCCACTTGCCGTCATTGTGCGTGCGGCGGCCGCTGACCGCCCGCTGGACCGGGCACTCCGGCATAACGGTACGGCACCGGCTGCCGTCCCGGCTGGACGATGAGAAGAGTGCCGGGCGTCTCGGCGTAGAAGGCGGTCTCGACGGCGGCGGCCACGTCCTGGGCGGTGAGCAGGGGGAAGCCCGCGTTGACGAACATCTCCCGCGCCTCGGCCACGAGCGGCGTGTCGGTGAACCCCGGGCAGACCGCGCCGATGCGGATGTTGTCGGCCGCCAGCGGCTCGGCCAGCGCCCTGACCAGCCCCACGACGGCGTGCTTGGTCATCGTGTAGACGGGGTCGCCGGCGAACCCGACGAGCCCGGCCAGCGACGCCGTCACCACGATCGCGCCGCCGCCCGAGCGCTTGAGCAGCGGCAGGCTCGCGCGTACGCCGAAGACCACGCCGTCCACGTTGACCCCGACGACCTCGCGGTAGCGGTCGAGGTCGAAGTTCGCGAGGTCGACCCGGCCGGCGATGCCGGCGTTGAGATGGACCAGGTCGAGCCGGCCGTAGCGGCGCTCGGCCAGCGCCACGGCCTCCAGCGAGGACTCCTCGGCGCTGACGTCGGCGGCCAGCCAGACGCCGTCCACCTCCTTGGCCAGCCGCTCGGCGCCCTCGCCGTCGAGGTCGACGAGAACGCATTTGACGCCGCCCGCCGACAGGCGCCGGGCCACGGCGGCCCCGATGCCGCTCGCCGCTCCGGTGATCAGTGCAACAGTGCTCATGGCGCTCCTAGCGGGGCCGGGCCCGCGGTCGAGGCGGTCAGTGCTGGTCGAGCATGCGGTGCGCGCGGGAGATCAGCGTGGGCACGGCCGCGCCGATGCGATCGAACCCCTCTCCAACGGTCTTACCCTGCCGAAAGCGGGCGTGGATACCCTCCACGATGACCGCGAGCTTGAAGTTCCCGAAAGCCACATAGAACCCAAGGTCGGAAATTTCGCGACCCGACACCTTCGCGTAGTGGCCGGCGAACTCGGCGGCGCTCATGAACCCGGGCGCCACCGTCACGTCACCCGCCACCGGGATCCGCGCCCGCTCCTCGTCACCGCGATCGTGCCAGTACGTCAGCGTGAGCCCCAGATCGGCCAGCGGGTCGCCGAGCGTGGACATCTCCCAGTCCACCACCGCCGCGATCTCCAGGTCACCGAGCCGCAGCAGCGTGTTGTCGAGCCGGTAGTCCCCGTGCACCAGCGTCCCCGCGGCCTCGGCGGGCAGGCGTTCGCGCAGCCGCCGGACCAGCCGGTCGTAGTCCGGCAGGTCGGCCGTCTTCGAGCGCTCCCACTGCTGGCACCACCGGTCGAGCTGCCTGGCCAGGTACCCCTCGGGTCGCCCGAAGTCGGCCAGCCCCACCTCCCGGTAGTCTACGGCGTGGATCTCGGCCAGCACCTCGGCCAGCCGTTCTGACAGCCGCCGGGTCCGCTCGGGCGCCGGGTCGCCGAGTTGCTCCCTCGTCCGTACGGCCGCGCCCGCCACGTACCCCATGAGGTAGAACGGCGCCCCGATCACGTCCTCGTCGTCGCAGAAGGCGACCGGCTCGGGCACCGGCACGGGCGTCGGCGCGAGCGCCGAGATGACCCGCCACTCCCTGCGCATGTCGTGGGCGGTGGGCAGCACGTGACCGAGCGGCGGCCGGCGCAGCACCAGCCGGCGCTCCCCGGCCTCGACCAGGTAGGTCAGGTTGGACCTGCCGCCCGAGATCAGCGAGACGGACCGGGGCTCGCCGGCGTCGGGCACGTTCCGGCCCATCCACGCGACCAGGCGGGGGTGGTCGATGCCAGGTACGGTCATGGACCCACATTAGAACGTCACTCGGTGGCCGGGCGCTAGCTGGCAGTTGTGTAACGTTCCGAAGCCGGGCGGGATAGATGCGGTGAGATCTCTTATCCTGGGAATACCCCTCGCAGCATGCTGGACAGCGAGTGCGTGCCGACAGTGGGAGCTCATGCGCGTCACCCTTGCCCTACCCCGCGAGCTGGGCCGACCAGAGCTGAGTCGTTGGCGTGCCCTGCAAGAGGCCGCCCCCTGCTTCGACAATCCCTTCTTGTCACCAGAATTCACCCTGACGGTGGGTGAGCTACGCGATGTCGTACGAGTCGCCGTCATCCACGACGGCCCGGAGATCGTGGGTTTCTTCCCCTTCGAGCGATACCCCCTGGGCATCGGCAAGCCGGTCGCCGCGGGTCTCACCGACGCGCAGGGGCTGGTGCACGCCCAGGGCGTGGAGATCGACCCGCTACGGCTGATCAAGGACTGCGGGCTGTCGGTGTACGAGTTCGACCATCTGGTGTCCGGCCAGCCGCTGCTCAGCGGGCGGCACGAGCGGCACCCGTCGCCGATCATCGACCTGCGCGACGGCTGGGCGCACTACACCGACGCGCTCAAGCTGCAGTCGGGCAAGACGTACAAGTCGACGCTGGCCAAGTCGCGCAAGCTCCAGCGCGACGCCGGGCCGATCCGCCACGACTACGCCACCACCGACCTGGAGCCCCTGCGCACGCTGCTGGGCTGGAAGACCGACCAGTACCGCCGTACCGGCCGGACCGACAGGTTCGCGCACAAGTGGATCGTCGAGCTGGTCGAGCGGCTGCTGGCCACCCAGTCAGAGAGCTTCGCCGGGGTCCTCGACATGGTCTACGTGGACGGCCGCCCGATGGCCGGACATTTCGGGCTGCGTACGCGGAAGACGTTGGTGGGCTGGTTTCCCGCCTACGATCCCCATTTCGCGAAATACTCCCCCGGCCTCATCCACCACCTCGCGATGGCCGAGCAGGCCGCGGGCTCCGGCATCGAGGTCATCGACATGGGCCGGGGCCAGAAGGAGTACAAGGACAAGCTCAAGACCGGCGAGCTGGAGGTGGCCGAGGGCCGGGTGGCCAGGCTCGGCCCGGCGGCGGGCCTCCACTGGCTGATGCGGGTGCCGGTGCGCAAGACGCGCGCCACGGTGATGGCCAACCCGATCCTCCTCAGGACGGCCGACAAGGCGTTGAAAACCTACGGGCGACTGCGTACTGTCCTACCAGGGTGAAGCACATCGCGGAGCGCACGGGCCGTCACTGCCTGCCGCTCCCCTCCAACCGGCTCGGCCTCTACCTGGCGCTGCGGCACTGGTGCGCGCCTGGCCAGCGGCTGCTCATGTCGCCGGTCTCCGCCGACGAGATCCTCTTCCTCGTGCTGGCGGCCGGGTTGCGCCCGGTGATGGCCCCGCTGTCGCCCCGTGACGGCAACATCGACGCCTCGCGGGTGGACCTCGGCGCGGTCGACGCCGTCCTGACGACCAACCTGTACGGCCTGCCCGACGACGTCACCGCGTTCACCGGGAAGGTGCTCGTCGAGGACGTGGCCCACGCGATGGAGACCGACGTCAGCGGTCGCCCGCTGGGCACCTTCGGCCGGGCGGGGGTGTTCAGCCTGTCCAAGCACCCGGGCGCGGGCTCGGGCGGCGTCCTGGCCGTCGCGGACGAATCAGACCTCAGAGCGCTGACCCGCGCGCGCGACGAGCTGCTGACCCCCGGCTCCCCGCGGTCCGACGTGATGAGCGTGGCCACCTCCATGGCCCGCCACGCGGCGCTCGCGCTCGGCCTCGTCCGTCCCGCGCTCGCGCTCGCCCGCGGCCTCGGCCTGGAGGAGCCGCGCGAGGGCTTCCGCATCGCGCTCGCCGCCGAGCACCTGGGCCGGGCGCTCGGCCAGGCGCCCGCGCTGCCGCCCTTCGACCCCTGGGTACGCGCCGACCTGCACGACTACCGCGCCCGCCGGGGCCGCCTGGTCCGCTGGTACCAGGGCAGGCGCCTGGCCAAGGTGCCCGGCGGCCGGGCGCGGCGGCTGGCGGGCGTGCGCAGCCTGGCCGAGTTGCCCACGGTCGCGCCGGCCGTGCTCGACGACCTGTCGCGGCCGCTCTTCCGGGTGCCGCTGCTGGTGCGCGACCGTGACGCGGCCATCGCCGAGCTGGAGCGGCGCGGCGTCTCCACCGGCTACCTGTACGACCCCCCGTACGACGACTACGCCCCCGGCCTCACCACGCCCTCCCCCGACCCGGGCCCGGCGCGCTGGTGGGCCAGACACGTCCTGCCCGTCGACCCGATGTACGCCGCCCGTTCGCTGCCCGTCCTGCGCCGCCTGGAGCCCCCTACGAGCGGCCCGCGCGGATGAGCCCGGCCAGGATGCGGCAGCCGCGCCGGACGTCGGCCAGCGAGGCGGAGCCGTACCCGATGACCAGGCCGTGCAGGCGCGGGCCGCCGTGGTGGTGGCGCTCGGTGGAGTCGAGCAGGATCCCGCACTCCCCGGCCCGCGCGACCACCGCGGGCACCACGGCCGCTGGCAGCTCGGCCAGGACGTGCAGCCCGGCCGTGTCACCGCGCAGGCGGCAGACGGGACCGAGGATCTCCACGACGGCGGCGCGGCGTCTGGCGTACTCCAGGCGCATGCGGCGCAGGTGCCGGTCGAGGTCGCCCCGTTCCAGCAGCGTCGCCACGGCCTGCTGGACGGGGCCGCTGGTGCGGTCGGCCACCGACCCGCGCAGCCCGGCGATCCTGGCGACCAGCTCGGGCGCGCCCACCAGCCAGCCGACGCCCACGTCGGGGGCGAGGGTCTTGGACAGCGTGCCGAGCAGCACGACCCGCGAGGGGTCGAGGCCGTAGAGCGCGGGCAGCGGGGCGACGTCGTAGCGGAACTCGGCGTCGTAGTCGTCCTCCACGACCATCGCCCCCGTGCGCCTGGCCCAGGCCAGCAGCCGCTCGCGGCGCGGGATCGGCAGCCGGCCGCCCAGCGGGTACTGGTGGGCGGGCGTGGTGTAGAGCAGGCGCAGGTCGCCGGGGAGGCCGTCGACGATCACGCCGTCCTCGTCCACGGGGCACGGCACCACCTCGGCGCCCCTGGCCGCGAGCACCGTACGCGCCACGTGGTAGCCGGGGTCCTCCACCCCCGCCCTGACGCCGGGGCCGAGCAGGGCCAGCGCGCACAGGTCGAGCCCGTTGCCGGTGCCTCGGGTGACCAGGATGTTCTCCGGGCCGACGGCCATGCCTCTGGCGCGTCTGAGATGGTCGGCGAGCAGCGCGCGCAGGCGCGGCAGGCCGTACGGGTCGGGCGAGGCCCCGGGCGGCAGGTCGGCCGCCTTGCGCCACGCGCGCTTCCAGGCGGCGCGGTCGTAGTCGCGCACCCAGGGCGCGCCGGGCGTGAGGTCGATCCGGTCGGCCGGGGGCGGGCCAGGCACGTGGGCGCTCTCCCCGGACGCGGGCGCGGGCACGTGCTCGATGCGCGCCTCCATGTCGGCCACGAACGTCCCTGAGCCGTGCCGCCCGTCCAGCCAGCCCTCCGCGTAGAGCTGCTGGTACGCCTCCGTCACCACGGTCCTGCTCACCGCGAGCTGGACGGCCAGGGCCCGCGTGGACGGCAACCGCTCCCCAGAGGCCAGCGCGCCGTCCATCATGGCGCGGCGCAGCCAGTGGGCGAGCTGGGCGGTGAGCGGCTCGGCCGACTCACGCGACAGGGAGATGGGCAGGTCAACGTGGGTTCTCATGCAAGTGGTCTCTACGAAGGCGCTGATAGTGGCCCTACAGCGTAGGTCCACTACGTCGTTACGGTCGAATCATGCTCTCCACCACTCCCCGCACCACGCTGGGCCGCGAGAAGCAGCGCGGCAGCACCGACAGGAACGACCTCCACGAGGTGCTCGACACCGGTCTGATCTGCCACCTCGGCGTGGTCGTGAACGGCCACCCGATGGTCGTGCCCACCGGCTACGGGCGCATCGGCGAGACCCTCTACCTGCACGGCTCCACCGGCGCGAAGTCGCTGCGGGCGAGTGACGGCGCTGAGGTCTGCGTCACGGTCACGCATCTGGACGGCGTCGTGCTGGCCCGCTCGATCTTCAACCACTCCGTCAACTACCGCTCGGCCATCGTCTACGGCACGGCCCGGCTGGTCACGGACCCGGACGAGCACCTGGAGGGGCTGCGGGCCCTGTCGGAGCGGCTCGCGCCGGGCCAGTGGGACTACGCGCGCCATCCCTCCCGCAAGGAGTTGGCCGCCACGGCCGTGCTGGCGCTGTCGCTGGAGGAGGCGTCGGTCAAGATCCGGCGCGGCGGGCCGAAGGACGAGCCGGCGGACTATGACCTTCCGGTATGGGCCGGGGTGCTGCCCCTGGTCACGTCGTGGGGCGAACCCGAGCCGGATTCGGTACTCCCAGAAGGTATCGGCGCACCTGTTCACATCCTCCATCGGGAGTAGTTCCATGAATCCGGAACCACCTGGCAAACCCGGCTCCTAGATCACGCGTCTCATCAGGTGGGCCGGCTCCTGATGGGAGAGGCATATGGAGTGGAGCGCTCCCGGTTACACAGAGATCAAGCAGCTCGGCGCGGGCGGCGGCGGGCGCGTCGCGCTGGCCGTGCACGACGAGACCGGGCTCGAGGTCGCGATCAAGTACCTGTCCGCGCACCTGCTGCGCGACCCCGCGGCCCTGGCGCGGTTCCGGTCGGAGGCCCGGCTGCTGACCACGCTGCGCGACCCCAACATCGCCACGATGTGGGAGTACATCCAGGACGTCGGCGGCGCCGCCATCGTGATGGAGCTGGTCAACGGCGTCTCGTTACGCGCGCTGTTACGCGAGAACGGCACGACCGAGCCGGAGGCGGCGCTGGTCGTGCTGAAGGGCTCGCTGCTGGGCCTGGCCAAGGCCCACGCGCTCGGGCTGGTGCACCGTGACTACAAGCCGGAGAACGTGCTCGTCCGCGACGACGGGGTCAGCAAGCTGGTCGACTTCGGCATCGCGGTGCGCCAGGGCACGGCCGCCCATCCGGAGGGCACGCCGCCGTACATGGCGCCGGAGCTGTGGGAGGGGCGGCCCGCCTCGCCCGCCACCGACGTGTACGCGGCCACGGCCGTGTTCTTCGAGTGCCTGACCGGGCACCGGCCCTACCGGTCGACCGAGCCGGGCGTCCTGGGCTACCAGCACGTGCACGCACCGGTGCCCGTCCACGACGCGCCCGAGCCCGTCCGCGAGCTGGTGCGGCGCGGGCTGGCCAAGGAGCCGGGGCTGCGGCCGGCCGGGGCGCTGGAGTTCGTGGCGGAGCTGGAGGCCGTGGCGCGGGCGGCGTACGGGGACGACTGGGAGGAGCGGGGCAAGCGGCGGCTGGCCGCGCTCGTGGCCCTGCTCGCCCTGCTGCTGCCGCGGGCCCAGCAGCCGCCTCCCGAGGCGGCCACGTCACTGGCCAGGACGGTCTTCAGGAGCATGCGCGCCAACGTGCGGCGGCTGGCGATGGGCGGCGCGGTGGCCGCGGCGGCGACCGTGGCGGTGGCGGTCGTGCTGGTCAGCAGGCAGCCGCCGCAGGAGCAGGCGGTGGGCGCGGCGGCGGCCGTACCGCCGAGCGAGGTCACCACGGCGCCGGTCTCCGGCCCGCCGGACACGTCCGTCACCCCCGAGCCCACGGACGACTCGACGGAGGACGCGCCAGATCCGGATCCCACGCCGCAGGTCGTGCCGCAGGACACGCCCGAGACGCCCGAACCGAGCCTCACGGACTCGCGGCCTCCGTCCCCGTCGGCCACCGTCTCCTCGACCCGCACGCCCGCCCTTACCCGCACGCCCACCCCGACGCCCACGCGGGCCGTCACGGACGAGCCGCCGCCACCGGTCACCTCGGTGCTGGCGGTGAGCGTGGGCGAGATCACGATCGACGCGGACGCGGTCGCCTCCGCCCCGCTCACCCTCCGGGCGAACGGCACCGGCGCCGTGACCGCCACCGCCGCCTGGACGGCCTCCGGCGAGGACGGCCGCACCCAGCGCGTACACCTGAGCGGCGCCAGGAGCTACACCCGCACGCTCACCTGGCCGATGGGCGAACGCCCGTGCGGCAGGACGGTCACGCTGACCGTCACCACCTCCCCCGCGCCCGCCGGCGGCCCCAGGACGGCCTCGCTGTCCGTGCCGCCCTGCCCGGTCACGGTGCGCGGACTGAGCGTGGACCTCGGCCTGGCCGAGGCGCCCGGCCGCACCGCCACGGCCCGGGTCGAGCTCACCGCGAGCGGCACCGGGGAGATCCCGGTGCAGGCCACGTTCTCGGTCGACGGTGAGGCGGTCGGCACGCGTACCGCGAGCCTGTCGGGCCGGACCTCCTACAGCGAGACGTTCACCCACGCCTTCAGGTCCCGGCCGTGCGGCGCGACGCTGTCGGTGCGGGTGCGCGCGGGTGACAGGACCGACACCGCGCGCACCTCGGTGCCCTGCCCGCCGCAGGTGCGGCAGGTGGCGATCGTCGAGGCGGGCGCGGGCGCCGCGATCAACGCGCAGGTACGGGTCACCACGGCGAACACCCAGCCGGTACGCCTCACCGTCAGGTTCGCCGCCGGCGAGGGCGGGGACACGCAGACGGTCACCCTGTCGGGCCGGACCTCCTACAGCCGGAGCTTCACCTACCAGGGGAAGGTGCCGTGCGGTACGAGGTGGTCGGTGACGGCCGCGACCGACCCGGCGGCGGACGGCGGGAGCGACAGCCGCGGCGGCGTCACTCCGGCCTGCCCCGAGGAGCCCGGGGAGGAGGAACCGCCCACGGAGACCCCGCGCCCGGCCTCGAGGACCGACGACTCGCCAAGCCCCGCAGAGTGACATTTAACCGCTTGTGTGGATATCGGTAGCGGGAAAGCGGTGCCTTCCGGTTAAGCTACGGCCGGTTGATGCGGGTGGGGCCCAACAAACTCCGGAGGAAACCGTTATGTACGGTGATGGGCCATGGGGGGTCCCCGGCTACACCGAGATACGCGAGCTGGGCTCGGGTGCGGCCGGTAGGGTGGTCCTGGCCAGGCGCGACTACGACGGCGTCGAGGTGGCCATCAAATACCTCAGCGACGAGCTGAGGTCCGACGTCGGGTTCGTGGCCCGGTTCCGGCACGAGGCGCGGTTGCTGGCCACGTTGCAGAGCGCGTACCACGCCCGGCTGATCGACTACGTCGAGTCCGGGCCGGGCGCGGCGATCATCATGGAGCTGATCAACGGGGTCTCGCTGCGCGAGCTGCTGCGCTCCAAGGGGCCCACCGGCCCGGAGGCGGCGCTGACCGTGCTCAAGGGCTCGCTCAAGGGCCTGGCCTCGGCCCACGCGATCGGCGTCGTGCACCGCGACTTCAAGCCCGAGAACGTCATGGTCCAGGGCGACGGCACCAGCAAGCTCGTGGACTTCGGCATCGCGGTCAGGACCGGCGAGGGCGCGAGCGGCGCGGGGACGCCGCCGTACATGGCGCCCGAGCAGTGGTCGGGCAGGGCGGCGGGCCCCGCGACCGACGTGTACGCGGCCACCGTCGTGTTCTTCGAGTGCCTGACGGGCAGCCGGCCCTACCGGGCGACGAACCTCGCGGCCCTGGCCCACCAGCACCAGAGCGCGCCCCCGCCGCTCGAGGAGATCCCGGAGCCGCTGCGGAGCCTGGTCGAGCGCGGCCTGGCCAAGAACCCCGCCGTACGCCCGCCGTCGGCGGAGGCGTTCCTGACCGAACTGGAGGCCATCGCGGCCCGTGCTTACGGGCCGGACTGGGAGCAGCGCGGCCGTCGCCGCCTGGCCGCGCTCGCGGGCATGCTGGTGCTGCTGTTCCCGACCACGCTCGACGAACCGGCGGAGACCGAGACCTCGCTCGCCGAGACCCGCTTCCGCGTGCCGTCGCGCAGCATCCTGAGCAGGCTGCCCGCCAAGATCGCCGTCGGTGTGGTCGGCGCCTGCGTGCTGGTCGCGACCGTGGCGATCCTGGTCAGCGCGGGCTCGGCCGAGCCCGTCCTGCAGGCGCAGACGAGCCAGGTCACGCCGACCACGGCGGAGGCCGCCACCCCCGAGCCCGCCGACACCGACGAACCGCCGCCCACGCTGGACGAGGCGACGCCGGAGGAGACGGGCCCCCAGGAGAACACCCCGACGCCCACCCCGACGGCCACGGCGGGCGACACGCTCCCGCCGGTCCGGCCGACCGCGACCCCGAGCGCCACCGGCACGCCCACGCCCACCCCGGCACGGACACCGCCCAGGACCAGGAAGCCCGCGCCGACCAGGACGCCGACCCCGTCGCCGTCCACCGAGCCCACGCTGAGCGGCAACGTCGACCGGCCCGATGGCGACCGGCCGCCGTCCACCCCCGCCCCGTCGCCCACGCGCACGTCCCGGCCGCCGGAGCCGTCCCCGACGCAGTCCACCAGCACGCCCCCGCAGAGCCCCACCGCCGAGCAGCCGACCGGCGGGAGCGGGGACCCGTCGCCGCAGCAGCCCCGGGTGGAGCCCGCCGAACGGACGGTGACCGCGCTGCTCGGGCTGGGCCTGGTGACGACGGGCGCGATTCCGGTCACACTTGCGGTGAAACGCCGTACGGCGGGACGCCACAGAAGAAAGCGCTAGACGCGCCGGGGGGCGACGGCGATGAACAACCCTGCGAGCGGTGTCGCCGGATTCCGGCTCACCGAACACACCTGGATGACCGAACTCGGCAACTGGATCGACGCCATCTCGCCCGACGGCCGCAGGGCCGGGGCGCTGCTGTTCGATCCCAAGATCATCGGCTTACCCGGCGTCCGCGACCGGGTCGTGCAGGCCGTCATGACCGACCAGCGGCTGGTGCTGGGCGGGCTGACCGGGCTGATCCCGGTGGCGGACGTGGTCGCCGCGGGCGACCAGGTGTGGCTGCTCACCGCGCAGGCGGTCAGCCCCACCCTGGCCGACCTGCTCGCGGCCGGGCCGATCGACCCGAACGGGGCCGCCTCCTCCCTGGTGGAGACCGCCCAGACCCTGCAGGCGCTGCACGCCGCCGGGGTCACGCACGGCTCGGTGCACCCGGGCACGGTGGTGATCACGGCGGAGGGCGTCTCGCTGCTGTCGGAACGCGGCCTGGCCGACGCCATCCGCGCCCAGGTGTCGCCGCGCGAGCGGGACGCGGCCGGGTGGGCGTCGCTGGCCCGCGGCCTGGCCGCCTCCTTCGGGCGGAGCGCTCCCGAGGTGGCCGAACTGTTCGAACGGGTCGCCTCCGCCGCCACCACGCTGGGCCTGGGCCCGGCCAGGGACCTGCTGGTCAACGAGCGGGGCAGGCTGCCCGGCGGCCGGATCACCAGGGAGGGGCTGGCCAGGGCGGCGCGCGGCCGGTCGGCCTTCGCGCAGCCGCCGCCGTACGCGGGGCCGCAGGGCGGGGCCGACGACGGGGCCGGCGACGAGGGCGACATCGTCACGCTCCTGCACGTGCCCGGCGGCACGGCGGGTCCCGTCCACTTCGGGCCCGGGGTCGGCACCCACCCGGACGCCCCTGCCGGAACCCGTCCAGGACAGGACCTCGGCACGCGGGCGCAGCGGCCCGAGACCCCGGCCGAGCAGATCTGGCGGGCCGGACGCGACCAGACGTCCGCGCCGCACCGGTCCGGCGGGCGCGCGACCCGGGCCGCGCGACGGCGGACGATCCTGTCCACGGCCGTCTTCGCGGTGATCATGGCGGGGGCGGTGCTGGCCTGGTTCACGCTGGGCGACGTGCCGGACCTGGAGGTCAGGTCGATCGACGTGGTCGCGCCGAAGAAGACCCAGGGCTGCGACAGCGCGGTCGTGATCACGGCCACGGTCATCACCAACGGGGCACCGGGCGAGATCACCTACGAATGGCGTAAAAACTTGGACAAGGAAATCGTGCGGGGCGCGTTGCGCACGACGTCCGGCCAGACGTCGTACGCCGTGCCGCTGCGGTGGACCCTGCGCGGGAAGAGCGACGTCAAGGCCACCGCCACGCTCCGGATCCTCTCCCCGGGGCCGGAGCGCGCCGACAAGGCGACGTTCACGTACAGGTGTTGATCATCACGCGCCCATGCATCTCTCAGCTCTTCTTACTAATCTGGCGAACATGACCACGCAGACCCCCGCGGGCTGGTATCCGGACCCCTACGGCGAGCCGCAGCTCCGCTGGTGGGACGGCAACCAGTGGACCGACGCCACTCACGCCCAGGAGCCGGGGCCGGCCCAGCCCCAGCCGTCCTCCGGACCCCAGCCTCAGCCCCCGTTCTCCGCGCAGCCGAACTCCCAGCCCCAGTTCCAGCCCTCGCCCCAACAGCCCCCGTCGCAGCCGAACCTCCAGCCCGACCCCCAGCAGCCGCAGCCGCAGTCGCAGCCGGGCCCCGGCTGGTCGGCGACGCCCGCCAACCCCACCCTCCAGTTCGGCTCGCCCACGGCCGGGCAGGGCGCGTACGGCGCCCCCACGGCCACCCCGCCCACCCAGCAGTCGCCCCAGCAGTCACCGCAGTGGGGCGGCACGCCGTTGCCCGGACCCGGCGGCCCTGGCGGTCCCGTGGGCCCCGGCTACGGACCGCCGCCGCGCAAGCAGGGCAACCCGATGCCGTGGGTGTTCGGCGGGCTGGCGGCGCTGGTCGTGGTCGCGCTGATCGTGGTGGCCGGGATCTTCCTCATCAACCGCGACAGCACGCCGACCGCCGCGCCGCCGACGCCGTCCGACAGGTACGAGCCGCGGCAGCCGCCCACCGAGGAGCCGCCGCCCCAGCAGCCGCTGCCCAACCAGGGCGGCGAACTCCCGCAGCCGTCGGGCGAGCGGGTGAGCGACGAGCGGGCCGGCGTCTCGTTCCAGGTGCCGGAGGACTGGAAGGTGCCGCCGTTCAACGAGGTCAACAACGGCAACCCGACCACGCAGCAGTGGACGGCCGGGGTGACGGCCGTCTCGCAGGAGAAGTACGACGGCGAGTCCGACTGGATCGGCAACGTCTTCACGGGGCAGCTCAACGAGCTCTACCCCTACTCCGGCGCCTCGGGCCTGGGTGACACCGCCAAGGCCGTCTTCGTGGACTTCACCACCCGCTACTACGCGCTGGCCCACGAGAGCAAGGTCGTGGCGGACAAGGCCATGAAGATCGGCGACCGGGACGCGTGGGTGTTGCAGTTCGAGCTCGACTTCACCAAGATCTCCGAGGAGCAGGGCTTCAAGTGGAAGAAGGAGAACGGGGCGATCGTGCTCATGGACCGCGGTGCGGGCCAGAGCCCGGCCATCGTCTACGTCTCCGTTCCCGACAATCTGGGGACCGACGTGGTGAGCCAGGTCATCGACTCGCTCAAGCCCGCCTGATCGGTGGCACTAGGCTGGTGGGGTACAAGCGGGCGGATCGCTCCGAGCCGCTGGGCGAGGAGATCGTATGAGTGACTTGATGGTCTGGATCGACTGCGAGATGACCGGGCTCGACCTGAGTCGCGACGCGCTGGTCGAGGTGGCGTGCGTCATCACCGACAGCGAGCTCAACCAACTGGACGAGGGTGTCGACGTGGTCATCAAGCCGCCCCCCGAGTCGCTGGAGCAGATGTCGCAGGTCGTACGCGAGATGCACACCGCCTCCGGCCTGTTGCCGGAGTTGGCGGGCGGGGTGACGCTGGCGGAGGCGGAGTCGCTCGTGTTCGACTACATCCGGCGGCACGTGCCCGAGCCGAAGAAGGCGCCGCTGTGCGGCAACTCGATCGGCACCGACCGCACGTTCATCGCGCGCGACATGCCCGGGGTCGATGGCTATTTGCACTACCGGATGATCGACGTTTCGTCGATCAAGGAACTGGTGCGCCGGTGGTATCCCCGGGTCTACTTCGCCGCGCCGGAAAAGCAGGGCGGACACCGTGCTCTGGCGGACATCACGGAGAGCATCAGGGAGTTGCGCTACTACCGCGCGGCCGTCTTCGTGGGCCAGCCCGGGCCCGACTCGACGACCGCGCGAGCACTCGCGGAGCGTGTCAGCGGCTAAAAGAGTGGCGAAAAGACTCCCGATCCCCGCTACACTTTTCCTGTGCCGCCACGATAACGGGTGGCCATGGTGGGTGTAGCTCAGTTGGCAGAGCGCCAGGTTGTGGTCCTGGATGTCGAGGGTTCAAGTCCCTTCACTCACCCCAGTGCACGGCCGGTCCTTCGGGACCGGCCGTTGGCGTTTTTTCCGGCAACGGCCCCAAAACATGACAATGCGGGTTATGCTCGCTGTCTACCGCTAACGCCGGAAGCACGGGGGCCATCGGCGACGATCTGACCGTCTGCGCGCCCCCGGAGGCCGGATGAGAGTCGACGACGCAGCGTTCGAGAGCGTGTTCACCTCCTTGAGCAAACGCGAGGCCGAGGTCATGGACCTGATCGCGACAGGCCAGTCCAACGGGCAGATCGCCCAGCGGCTGTTCCTCAGCGAGAAAACGGTCAAGAACCACGTCAACCGCATCTACGCCAAGCTCGGCGTCGACTCCCGGGTCACGGCCATCGGGCTGTGGCAGTCACGCCAGGAGTAGGCGCCTCGGACAGCGGCCTTCTCGTCTCCCCCAGCGGCGGGAAGGCCCTTCGGCATGCCGCCAGGCAGGGCCCCGGCGCACTCCCGGTCGAATGGTTTGGCAGACGTTGGATGCGGTGTTGGCATCCATGACGTGCGCGAAGGGGAAAGGACCTGAGGGGGAGGACGGAGGACCAGGTCATGGGCAGGAAGCCGCGGGTCGTGGTCGTGGGTGCGGGGTTCGCCGGGCTGGCCGCGACGCGGGAGCTGGCCAGGCACGGCGCGCTGGTGACGCTCGTCGACCGCAACGCGTACGCGACCTTCCAACCCCTCCTCTACCAGGTGGCCACGGCCGGGATGGGCTCGTCGGACGTCTCCTACCCGGTCAGGGCCTTCGCCGCCCGGTGGCCCAGCGTACGGGCGCGGCGGGCCGCGCTGAGCAAGGTGCACGCCGGCGAGCGCCGGGTGGAGTTCGAGGACGGCACCGCGCTCGGCTACGACTACCTGGTGCTGGCCACCGGCGTCACCACCAACTGGCTGAACGTGACGGGCGCACGGGAGAACGCGCTGCCGATCTACTCGCTCGGCGACGCCGCCAGGCTGCGGCGGCGGATGCAGGACTACCTGGAGGACACCGCCGCCGGGCGGCGCCGGAGCATGCACGTCGTGGTGGTGGGCGGCGGGGCGACCGGGGTGGAGATGGCCGGCACGCTGGCCGAGCTGCGCCGGTACACGATCCCGCTGACCCATCCCGAGGTGCGGCCCGACCAGACGAGCGTGACGCTGGTTGAGCGGTTCGGCTTCGTGCTGGCGCCGTACCGGCCGCGGCTGCGGGACTCGGCGGCCGACGCGCTCCGCAGGCGCGGGGTGGAGCTGCGGCTGGGCGCCACCGTGGCCGCCGTGGAGCCCGACGCGGTGCTGCTGGCGGACGGGACTCGGGTGCCGAGCGACCTGACCGTGTGGGCGCTGGGCGTCACCGCTCCCCCGGAGGCGAGTGCCTGGGGCCTGCCGCAGGGCAAGGGCGGGCGGATCACGCTCACCGAGGCGCTGAACGTGCCCGAGCATCCCGAGATCTTCGTGGTCGGCGACCTGGCCGGGCCGCCCCGTCCGCTGCCGCAGCTCGCGCAGCCGGCGATCCAGATGGGCGAGCACGCCGCCCGGCAGATCGCCGCGGCGGCACGGGGGCGGGCGGCGCGGCCCTTCTCCTACCGTGATCCGGGGATCATGGCGAGCGTCGGCCGGGCCGAGGCCGTGTTGCAGCTCGCCAACGGGCTGACGATGCGCGGGCTGCCCGCCTGGCTGCTGTGGATCTTCGTGCACGTGGCGCACCTGCTGGGCGGGCGCAACCGGATGAGCGTGCTGCTCAACTTCTTCTGGCGTTACGCCGGGCCCCACCGCAGCAGGGCCAGCGTCACGCAGTAGTCCTCCAGTGTCTTCCAGGGCCGCTCTACAGGGCGGCTCTACAGGGCGGCCTTCAGCGCGGCGAGGCCGAGGTCGAGGTCGGGCTCGGGGATGTTGAGCGCCGGGCGCAGGCGTACGGACCTGGGTCCGCAGGGCAGCACCAGCACGCCGTGCTCCTCCCTGAGCCGGGTCACCAGGGCGTCGCGGGCGGCCTGGTCGGGCAGGTCGAAGGCGCACATCAGGCCGCGGCCCCGTACGCTCGACATCGACTCGGGGCGCTCGGCCTCCAGCTTGGTGAGGCGTTCGAGCAGGTCCCTGCCCACGACGGCGGCGCGCTCGATCAGCCCGTCGCGCTCGATGATCTCCAGGATGCCGCGGCTGCGCACCATGTCCACCAGGCCGCCGCCCCACGTCGAGTTGATGCGGCCGCTCTGCTGGAACACGTTGTCGGGCACCAGGTCCACCCTGCGGCCCGCCATGATCCCGCCCACCTGGACCTTCTTGGCGAAGGCCACGACGTCGGGTTCGAGCCCGAGCTGCTGGTAGGCCCACGCCGTACCGGTGGTGCCGCCGCCGGTCTGCACCTCGTCGAGGACGAACAGGGCGTCGTGCTCGTGGCACAGGTCCTGCATGGCGCGCAGGAACTCGGGACGCATGTGGTTGTCGCCGCCCTCCCCCTGGATGGGCTCGGCGATGAAGCAGGCGATGTCGTGCGGGTCGCGCTCGAACGCCGCGCGGGCCTGCGCCAGCGCCCGCTGCTCGGCGGCCTCGACGTCGCCGAAGTGGATGGCGGGCACGTCGATGCGCGGCCAGTCGAAGGTGGGGAAGCGGTCGGTCTTGGCCGGCTCGGTGTTGGTCAGGCTCAGCGTGTAGCCGCTGCGGCCGTGGAAGGCCCTGGTCAGGTGCATGACCTTGGTGCCGAGATCGCGCGGGCGGCCCGCGGCCTCGTTGCGGCGGCTCTTCCAGTCGAACGCGGTCTTGAGCGCGTTCTCGACGGCCAGGGCGCCGCCCTCGACGAAGAACAGGTGCGGCAGTTCGGGGTCGCCGAGCACCCGGGCGAACGTGTCGACGAAGTCGGCCAGATGCTCGGTGTAGATGTCGGGGTTGGCCGGCTTGTTACGGGCCACCTGGCCGAGGAGCTGGGCGAAGTCGGGGTCGAAGGGCGGGTTCACGCCCAGCGGGGCCGAGGCGAAGAAGGTGTAGAAGTCCAGGTAACGGCGGCCGTTGCGGGCGTCGACCAGCCAGGAGCCCCGGCTGAGTTCGAGGTCGAGCACGAGACGGTATCCGTCGATGAGCAGGTGGCGGGCAAGGCGGGCGTGTACGTCCATGGCGCCTCCACAGCGGATTGGATATTCCTCTCGAAGGACACGGGTATGTACGTAAAATTTACGGCATACCTGCCCTCGAAGTGAAGTTCTTCACCCGTAGTGCCAGAGAGATCATGGCGATGCCGTACAGGATCGCGAAGACGCCGACGAGCCAGACGAGGCTCAGCAGGCCCGCAGCGGGCCAGATGAGGAGCAGGAGACCGAAGATCACCGACAGGACGCCGCCGACGATGAACATCCACTCGTTGTCGATGACCTTGCGGAGGTGGACGCCGGCCACGATCTCCGCGATCCCCGTCAGGATCGCCCAGAACGCCACGACGTAAAGGAGGGCGAGCGAGGTGATCCCCGGCCAGACAAACGCCACGATGCCGGCCAGAATGCCGAGGATTCCGGAGATGATCAGCCAGGCCCGCGACCGTTCGCCGTGCCGGAACCCGGCGAACAGCGCGGACACGCCGCTGACGAGGGCGTACGCGCCGAAGAAGATCACCAGGACGAGCAGAGTGATCCCGGGCCAGATGAGTGCCAGGATACCGAAGATGACCGCTGCGATGCCGCGAATAAGCAGCAGCCACCACGATTGCGAAATATCCCCCATGTTGGTCTGTTTTCCAGTACGTCCCCGGAAAGAGACCAGCGGGAGGTCAAATGTCGTTGATCCGGCGCCCGGCCGGCCCGGTGAGAACGCCGGGCTCGCGACGGTCAGAGGTCGGTGATCCGGATGCCGATCGTGCCCGCGCTGCCCCGGCGCAGGCGGCTGCCGAACAGCGTGACGCGGCCGATCAGGCCGTATTTGCGGCGCAGCAGGTCGCGTACGCGCTCGGTGCCGGCCGCGTCGAGAAGCTCGGCGCGGCCCCCGACCGGCTCTGTGGTGAGGTCGCCGCGCAGGCCGCACCCGGCCACGCTGACCTCGGGGTTGTTCCGGATCCGCTTGACCTTCCCCGAGTCGGCGACGGTCCAGACGACCACCGCGTCACCGTCCTGCGCCACCCAGAGCGGGGTCGCGACGGGGGTGCCGTCCCTGCGGTAGGTGGTCACCGAGATGTACTGCTCCGCGCCGAGGTTCACACATGGGAGTAGACCACGATCGACACCGCGATGTACTGCACCAGGTACGCGGCGACCGTGCACGCGTGGAAGACCTCGTGGAAACCGAACCAGCGGGGCGAGGGGTCGGGGCGGCGCAGGCCGTACACGACGGCTCCGGCCGAGTAGAACACGCCCCCGACGGCCACCAGCACCACGGCGGCCACGCCCGCGCCCTCGAGGAGCTGCGGCATGACGAAGATCGCGGTCCAGCCCAGCGCCAGGTAGAGGACCGTGTAGAGCCAGCGGGGCGCGTTCATCCAGAACATCCGGAACAACACCCCGGCCAGGGCCCCGCCCCAGATGACGGAGACCACCGCCAGCCGTGCCGCCCCCTCCAGGGCCAGCAGGGCGAACGGGGTGTAGGTCCCGGCGATGATCAAATAGATGTTGGCATGATCGATCCTGCGCAGGAACTCCGCCAGCCGGGGGCCGAGCGTGCTGCGGTGGTAGGTGGCGGAGATGCCGAACAACAACGCCGAGGTGATCGCGTAGACGGCGGAGGCCAGACGCGCCTGCAGGGTCGGGCCGAGTGCCACAAGCACGAACCCGGCGACCAGCGTCACGGGCAGCGCTCCGGCGTGCAACCAGCCTCGCAGCCTGGGCTTAACGGTGATGGTCGTCATGTAACCTACGGTACCGTAGGTTGGGAATCTCCTACATATCGGTGCCTGTGAAAGCGGGCCACCCTCCTTCGGCCGCGCCCGTGACGCCGGTGGCGTCGCGCCCGTGACGCCGGTGACGTCAGAGGCCGTTGAGGAAGCGGGCCGCGATGGGGGCCGCGGTCGCCCCGCCCGACCCCCCGTGCCGGACGAAGACGCAGAAGGCCAGGTCGTCCCGGTAACCGATGAACCACGCGTGCGAGGTCCCGTCGCCGGCCTCGGCCGTGCCGGTCTTGCCCGAGACGTCGCCGGGCAGGCCCGCGCCGCTGGCCGTCCCGTAGTCGACCACGGCCGTCATCATGTTCCTGAGCACCGCCACGGTCCCCTCGTCCATCCGGACGTCCTCGTGCGGGGTGCCGTCGATGCGGCGTACCTGCTCCTCCGACAGCAGCCGGGGCGAGCGCCAGGTGCCGCTCTCGACGGCCGCGGCGAGCGCGGCCATGCACAGCGGGGTGGTGATGACCTGGCCCTGTCCGATGGCGTCGGCGGCGAGCATGTCGAGGTCCGCGGTGTCCGGCACGTCGCCGCAGGCGCCGCCGATGCCGGTCGCGATGGCCCGGCCGAAGCCCCACTCGTCCGCCGTCTCGCGCAGGTCCTGCGCGGTGAGCCGGGTGGTGGCCTGTTCGACGAAGGTGGTGTTGCAGGAGTGGGCGAACGCGTCGGTGAAGGTGATCAGGCCGCGGTCCAGCGTCTCGTCGTCGTTCTGGAAGGACCGGTGCAGGGGGATCTGGTACGTGCCGGGGCAGGCGACCTGGGCCGCCGGGTCGAGGCCCTTCTCGAGCAGGGCCGCCGTGGTGATCGTCTTGAAGATGGAGCCGGGCGGGAAGAAGTCCCGTACGGCGCTGTAGTTGTCCTTGAGCCGGTCGGCCAGGGCGAGGATCTCGCCGGTGCTCGGGCGGATGACGATGATCGTGGAGTCCTCCACGCCGTCCAGCGCCCGCGCGGCCGCCGCCTGGACGGGGCGCGAGAGGGTGGTCCGCTCGACGTCCGGCTCGGGGACGCGGGTCATCAACTGCCGGTCGGGACGGCCCGGCGCCTTGGACACCAGCGCCCATCCCTTGCCGGCCCGGACGAACTCGGGCTTGAGCGGATCGAGGTACGCCTCGGCGTAACTGTCGTTCGGGATCTTGTCGCCCTCGCTGGTGACCAGTTCGGCGGCGGCGGCGTCGATCTCGCCCAGTTCCAGCGTGCCGCCGTCCTTGAGCAGCGGGTGCAGGGTCTCGGGGGCCCACAGCACCTTCCAGGAGCGATCGAACACGGCCAGGCGTAAGGTGCTGTCGAACGGCCAGGCCCCGAACTCGGCGAGCTGCCGCACCCCCGCGAACGCCACCTCGGCGCTCTCCTCCCCCGTGCTCCGCAGGGCGCCGGGCGTGAGCTGCAGCGACTCGACGTGGAGCTCCTCGCTCAGCGTCCGATGCCGTACGACGAAGTCGGCCGGCGGCAGGTGCACCAGCCGTTCCATGGCCATGACGTCACCCTCGCGCCAGGCTTCGAAGTACGCGTCGGCCGCCTGGGCGGCGCTGCCCTTGACCTGGTTCGACGACCAGAAGGCGAAACCTCCCGCCCCGACCAACGCCACAAGCGCGATAACGAGCACAATCATCCTTCGTCGTCGCATACGGTTCTCCCAGGAGGGAATCAGACGTGGCACGAGGACAGCGGGAGCCGATGCCCGGCCGGTACCCGGTGACGTTCGGTGAGATCGAGCTTCTCCGGGACCTGGACAGGCAGGACGGCTGGATGCTGTCCAAGGATGGCGTACCTCAGTCGTATGTAGATCTACAAGACCCGACATTTCTGGAATTTGAGTATGTACGGCTCATGGCGGATGTGATCGACCTTCTCGCGGACGGGCCGCTGAGCTGCGTACACGTGGGCGGCGGCGCGTGCACGATCCCCCGCTACGTCTCCGCCACCCGTCCCGGCTCCCGGCACATCGTGATCGAGCCCGACGGACTGCTCGTCAACCTCGTCCGCGAGCAGCTCGACCTCCGGTCGGTGCCCCGGCTCAAGGTCATCGTCGCGGGCGGCCGAGAGGGCACGGCCAAGGTCTGGGACGCCTCGGCCGACCTGGTGGTCCTCGACGCGTTCACGGCGGCGACGATGCCGGTGGAGCTCGCGACGGCCGAGTACATGGGCGACATCGCGCGGATCCTCGGCTCCGACGGCACCCTCCTGATCAACCTGGCCGACGGCAAGGGCCTGGCCTTCGCCCGGCGGCTGCTGGCCACGGTGACGAGCACGTTCCGGCACGTGGCGCTGATGGCGGAGCCGGGCATCATGCGCGGTCGCCGGTTCGGCAACCTCATCGTGGCCGCGTCGCGTACCGGCCTGCCGGTGGACCTGCTGACGCGGCGGGCGGCCGGAGGGCTCACGCAGGCGCGGTGCGTGTACGGCGAGGGGCTGACCAACTTCATCGCGGGAGCCGCCGTGATCAGGGACGGCGACCCGGTCCTCGCCCCCGTCCCCC
This sequence comes from Nonomuraea sp. NPDC051298, assembly GCF_055586305.1. Classification (NCBI taxonomy): domain Bacteria; kingdom Bacillati; phylum Actinomycetota; class Actinomycetes; order Streptosporangiales; family Streptosporangiaceae; genus Nonomuraea; species Nonomuraea sp. NPDC051298. The sequence goes on along the minus strand of NZ_JBVJIM010000005.1, from coordinate 443,386 downwards.
CGCCTGCCGTCTTCGGCTAAGAGCCGAGTCCACACCACGGGCGGTCCACTTCTCGGGCCGCCCGTTTCCCTTTCCTGCTTCCCTTTCCCGCTTCCCTTTTCTGCGTGGGAACGGCCGCGCGGCCGGGAGAAGTCCGCCGCGGGCTTCCCCACGCACGGAAAAAGTGATATCACTTTGCTAGCAAGGTGAAGTCACACAGGGAAGGGCACAGACGATGGCGGACACATCGGGCGCGATCGCGCCCCAGGGGAGCGTGGTGGAGATGCCCGCGCCGCACACCAGCGAGCGTTCCGTGCGGGCGGCCAACGGGTTCGGGATGGCGGCCGTGGCGACGGTGCTGGTCCTGGCCGGGATCGTGCTGCTGATCGTGGGGATCGCGCTGCTCGCCTCGGGGGCCGGGCAGGGCGGTCTCTGGCTGGTCATCGTGAGCAGCCTGGCGATCCTGGCCGGGTTCACGATGAGCTTCGGGCTCACCGCCGTGGCGCCCGGCGAGGCCAGGGTGGTGCAGTTGCTCGGCCGGTACGTCGGCACCCTGCGCACCCCCGGCTTCCAGTGGGTCAACCCGTTCACCTCGCGGCGGCGGGTGTCCACCCGGATCCGCAACCACGAGACCGACGTGACCAAGGTCAACGACGCCGACGGCAACCCGATCCAGATCGCGACCGTGGTGGTCTGGCAGGTCGAGGACACCGCGCAGGCGGTGTTCGAGGTGGACGACTTCGTGGAGTTCGTGGCCATCCAGGCGGAGACGGCCGTGCGGCACATCGCGGGCAGCTACCCGTACGACGCCCACGGCGAGCCGCGGCTCTCCCTGCGCGACAACGCCGACGAGATCAACGAGCAACTGTCCACCGAGATCGCGGCCCGGGTGCTCTCCGCCGGAGTGAAGATCATCGAGTCGCGCATCGTGCACCTGGCGTACGCGCCCGAGATCGCCCACGCGATGCTGCGCCGCCAGCAGGCCGGCGCGGTGGTGGCGGCCCGGCAGCGGATCGTCGAGGGGGCGGTCGGCATGGTGGAGATGGCGCTGGCCAAGCTCGCCGAGCACGATGTGGTCGAGCTGGACGAGGAGCGCAAGGCGGCCATGGTGAGCAACCTGCTCGTGGTGCTGGTCGGTGACCGCGACACGCAGCCCGTGGTCAACACCGGCACGCTCTACCAGTAACAACCGTGGAACGGAAGAAGATCCTTCTGCGGCTCGACCCGGTGGTGCACGACGCGCTGTCCAGGTGGGCGTCCGACGAGTTGCGCAGTACGAACTCCCAGATCGAGTTCCTCCTGCGCCGGGCCCTGTCCGAGGCCGGACGCCTGCCCGACGGAGTGGGGCGCATGCGACCGCGCGGACGGCCCAGGAAGGCCCCGGAAGAGGACGGCGCAGAAGAGGACGGCGCCGAGGAGGACGGCGGAGAGGACGACCCGGCCGCCGACCGGAGGAAGGACGAGGAGCGAGCGGATGAGGACACAGACGGAGGAGGGTGAGTCCGGTGATGAAGGGCGAGTCCCCGGGGGGCGGCGAGTCGCTGACGCGGTCGGCCTTCCTGCTGGCCTTCGACCTGCGTAAGCAGCGGCTGGCCAACCGGGGCGAGCTGGGCTACCTGCTGCGCGCGGCGGCCCTGGCCGAGTTGCTGCTGGCGGGCAACCTGGCCGACGAGTCGGGCAAGGCCCGGGCCGTCACCGCCCCCGCCGACGCCCCTCGCGGGTCGCTGCGGGCGCTCGTCTGGGAGCAGGTCTCCGGCTCGCCGCCGCGTTCCTGGCGGCGGTGGATCCGTAAGGACCAGGCGCGGGCGGTTCGCGTCGTCCGCGACGAGCTGGCCGCCGACCGGCTGGTGCGGGTGGAGCGGCACCGGGTGCTGGTGTTCCCGGTCGAGCGGATCGTGCCGCGCAAGGCGTACCTGTCGCGCAGGCTCGTGGAGCGCATCGGGCAGGTCGTGCGCGGCGGGCGGCCGGTCGGGCGCGTCGAGCCGGACCTGCGCGTGCTGGCGGGCCTGGCCGCGGCGGCCCGCCTCAGGACGGTCGTGTCGGGACGCGACGCCCGCCAGTACAAGGAACGCATCGAGCGGCTCGCGGCACCCGTCGAGCCGATCGCCACCGCGCTGCGCAAGGCCGTGGACGCGGACCGCCACGCGGCCGCCGACGGGGGCGGCTGACCGACGACACCCATGGGGAAGATCATCATGACCACGTTAACGCGGGCGACGCCCGCCCCTTCGCGGACCGGCGAGCGGGCGCTCGCCCCCGACCTGGCCCGGGGCGCGATGCTGCTGGCCATCGCGTTCGCGCACGCGCCGCTGTTCGTGACCGCCGTCGACCGCGGCCCGGCCGTGCTCAACACGATCACCGAATTCTTCCATCTCGTCTTCGTCAGCAACCACGCGCGCCCGATGTTCGCCTTCCTGTTCGGCTACGCGCTGGTGCAACTGCTCAACCGGGAGATCGACCGGGGCTCCGACTGGGTGAGCGCCCGCAAGCTGCTGCGCCGCCGGGGCTGGTGGCTGGTGGTGCTCGGGTTCGCGCACACCGTGGTGTTCGCCCCGATCGACATCCTGAGCGTCTACGGGCTGACCGCCCTGGTGCTGGTCGGCCTGCTGCGACGGCGGGACGCGGCCCTGCTGTGGACGGCGGGGATCTCCCTGGGGCCCGCCACCGCGGCGGTCGCGTTCGGGATGTGGTATCCGCTGTCGGAGGGCACCTCCACGTTCACGGCGGGCAGCATGGCCGCGGGCGACCGGGGCTTCGGTGCGCTGCTCGTCGATCGGGTCACCGCCTGGCCGATCGGGCTGCTCCTGTTCGCGATCATCGTGCTCCCTGCGGTGGCGCTGGGCATGTGGGCGGCGCGGCGGGGCTTCCTGGAGGAGCCCGTACGGCACCGCCGCTTCCTGGTCCGCGCCGCCGTGATCACCACGGTCCTGTCGGTCGCCGGGGCCGTCCCCGCCGGGCTGGTCCAGGCCGGGGTGTGGCACGATCCCTCACCCGCGGCACTCTGGGCGGTGGCGGCGGCGCAGCCGCTCACCGGGTACGCCGGCGGCATCGGCCTGGCGGGCATCGTGGCCCTGGTCGCCATCCGGGCGGCCCGGCGGCGTGGCCGGCTCACCACGATGGTCGAGGCTCTCGGGCAGCGTTCGCTGAGCCTGTACCTCTTCCAGTCCCTCGCGTTCGTCGTGCTCTTCTACCCGTACGGGCTCGCGCTGCAGGACGACCTCGGCCTCGCGGGCGCCACGGCCGTGGCGGCGGGCACGTGGGTGGTGTCGCTGTTCCTCGCCGACGCCATGCGGCGGGTGGGGTACCGGGGCCCGGCCGAGATCCTGCTGCGCCGTCTGGTCCGGCGGCGGCGCTCCGGTCAGGACGCGTCGGGGCCGAGGTAGGCCAGCACGGCGGCCACCCTCCGGTGCCGGGCGCGGGCGGGCCGGGGGCTCCTGACCTCCTGGTCAGTGCGCCACGGTGACCACGATCTTGCCGAACTGGGTGTTGGACTCCATGTGCCGGTGGGCCCGTACGATCTCGTCCAGCGGGAAGAGGCGGTCCACCACCGGCCGCAGGAACCCGGCGCGCAGGCCCGAGGTGACGAACGCCGTGGCGCGGCGCATCCGCCCGGGATCCCTGGTGATCTCCAGCATCGTGTACGTGCGCAGGTTCAGCGCGGGCATGCCCAGGTCGAACCCGGGATAGGGCGTGGGCTGCCCGCTCTGCGCCCCCCACAGGAAGACGGTGCCGCCGGCGGCCACCGCGCGGGCCAGGCCGAGCACGCCGGGCCCGGCGACGGCGTCGAAGACGAACTCGGCGCCTCGGCCGCCGGTCAGCTCCAGCAGGCGGCCAGGCACGTCCTCCTCGTCGGAGACGATCACCTCGGCCGCCCCCTCCTCCAGCAGCCGCCGCCGCTTGTCCCGGGTGCGGGTCACGGCCACCGGCGTGGCGCCCACCCGGTTGGCGGTCTGGATCGCGGCCAGGCCGACGCTGCTGGAGGCCGCGGTCACCACCGCCACGTCGCCCGCCCGCATCCCGCCCACCTCGACCATCGCGCCGAAGGCCGTGAGGTGGGGCATCCAGACCGCGGCGCCGCTCACGGCGTCCACCCCGTCGGGACGCAGCAGGAGCGCGCCCGCCGGCACGATCGCCCGCTCGGCGTACACGCCGTAGTCGTTGTGCGAGAAGCTCGGCACGACGCTGACCGCCTGGCCCTCCTCGAACCCGGCCACGCCGGGGCCGACGGCCTCGATCACACCGGCCGCCTCGTTGCCGAGCCCTGAGGGCAACCGCTTGACCTGCTCGATGTACCGGCCGCTGCGGAACAGCGCCTCCGCCCTGTTGAGCCCGATCGCGTCCACCCGGATGCGTACCTCGCCCGGCCCCGGCTCGCCGGTCTCCAGGTCCTCCAGGCGCAGCACCTCGGGCCCGCCGATCTCGTGGAACCGCACTGTCCTCGCCATGGCACCGTCTTTCGCTCGCGGGGTGACGCCGCCCCCACTGTGCCAGGAAAGTACGATCGCGGTCAAACTTTGATGAGGGTCGTACTATGGCGGGCATGGAACGCACACCGTCCCACCCGGAGGTCTCCGAGTTCGACCTCCAGAAGGTGCTGGAGGCCCTCGTCGATCCGGTGCGCCGGAGCATCGTCACGCAACTCGACGCCGCCGGCGCGGACATCGCCTGCGGCGCGTTCGACCTGTCCGTCAGCAAGTCGACCGCCACCCACCACTTCAAGGTGCTGCGCGAGGCGGGCCTGATCCGGCAGCACTACGCCGGCACCTCGCGCATGAACACCCTGCGCCGCGCCGAGATGGACGAGGCGTTCCCCGGCCTCCTCGACGCCCTCACCGCGCCCCGACGCGCGGCACGCTGACGACACACCCCGAGCGCCGGCGAGCGACCTCGACAGGCGGACGACACGAGAACGACAGGCAGCCTTCCTAAGCTCGGCGACGAGCGCGCAACTCACGGCGTGGACCGGAGAGCAAGCCCCTCTTCGGTCGATCCACCCAGGAGTATTCCCCTCAAGAATGGTGTGAGATGCGAAAAAGGTCTGCGTCAAGACGGTCGGTGGTCGTCGCACTCCTCGTGACGGCGATGCTGGGCAGCCTGGCGAGCACGGCGGCGGCGGATCGCGAACCGCCGGCAGGGGACAAGAGACCGCAGCCCGAGTACGACATCAGAGACTTCCGGGGAACTCTTCCCGGGAAGGTCTCCCCACCGAGCTTCGCCTTCAAGGAGCCGCCCGCGGTGCTCAACGGAATGACGTACGTCGGCACCGCCTACATCGTCAACTCCTACACCCACGACGGCCACGCCTACTGCCTTGACGCCCACGCTGGGGGCCAAGGCGCCCCCAATTCCCCGGTCGGGTTGTGGCAGTGCAACGGCGGTCCGACACTGGCGTGGAACGTCTACGACGTGGGCGGTTCGAGCCTCTACCGCTACAGATTCATCAACTACCAGTGGAACCGTTCGCTCGACTACCCGGCCAGGTCGAACGGCGCCAACCTCTGGCAGTACGGGATATACGACTACGTCGACAGTCGTGGCCAGAGATTCTGGCCGTACCTCCGCAGCGAGACGGGCACCTGGGAGATCTCGGTGGAACTCGGCGGCGCCCTGAACATGATGGACGCCTACGGGACACAGTCCGGCAACCTCACCCCGGTCCTCAACGGGCCGTACTCCGGCCACGACCGTCAACGGTGGCTGTTCGACTGGATCGGCGACGGGCGCGGTTGACCGGTTGAATCCGGTCGTGGCCCCTGGAGGAGTCCAGGGGCCTACTGTGTGTGCGGCGTCAGCGAAGAGTGAGGCAGGCGACGCGGGAGCCGGCCTGGCCGACCTGCGGGCCCGAGGTCTCGGTCGGCAGGGCGTGGATGACGAGCGAGCCGGGCAGTTGGGCGCCGTCGAACGCCCAGTCGTTGCGGACGCTCGACCGCGCGGCGCCCTCGGCGTCGGTGGTGAAGTCGAGCCAGACCTCGCTCTCGGGGCTGATCACGCCCTGATCGTGCTGGAAGTGGGGGCCGGCCTCGTCGGGCTTCTTGCCGCACGGCTTGGTGTGCAGGTGCGCGCCGTACGCGCGGTCGGGCAGCAGCCCTTCGACGACGAGCGAGGTGCGGGTCTGACCGGCCGACGACTCGATGCTGAGGCTGGCCTGCGCCCCCTCGGGAGCGAGCTTGCGGTCGTAGGCGATGGCGGCGGTGTCGTCGGCGAAGAACTCCCCGGAGGAGTTGAGGTTGGTGACCGCCTCGGGCGCCGTCTTGGCGTTCTGGAGCGGGACCGGCGGGGCGGAACAGGCCGTCGCCGAGGCCGCCGTCAGCAGGATGAGCAGGAATGCGGGCACGCGCATGAGACCCCCCACGGTTGGAGCCCCTCCGGCATGAGGGCTCCGAGAGGCCACCACTCTAACGAGTGATCGGCCCGATACGTACGGTCATCCTCCTTGGGCGCCGTGTTTTGCCGCGATGTCGTCGATCATTGCAGCGAGCGTGAAGTCGAGGTCGGTCAGGCCGCCCCGGTCGTGGGTGGTGAGGGTCAGGTGGAGCGTGCGCCAGCGGATGTCGATGTCGGGGTGGTGGTTCAGCTCCTCGGCCCGGACCGCGATCTCGTCGACGATGCGGATGGCGGCGGGGAAGTCGGGCGCGGTGACCGTGCGCCTGATCGCGCCGCCCTCCCGCCGCCAGGCGGGCAGGTCGTCGAGCCTGCTCTCGATGTCCATGAGACCTCCCGTGTACGGTGCCCTGACCTCACGCTACTTCAGCGCCCCCGAGCCGAGCCCGGACTGGATCTGCCGCTGGAAGATGATGTAGACGATCATTACCGGAAGGATGGTGATGGACAGGGCGGCGAACAGCCCCGGCCAGTCGGCTTCGTACCCGGCCAGCGTGGAGATCCCGGCGATGCCCTGGGTGAGCACCCATTTGTCCGGGTCGCCGGCCAGCAGCACGAGGGGCAGGAGGTACTGGTTCCACTGCCCGAGCACGTTGAAGATCGTGATGCTGACCAGGCCCGGCCGGGCCATCGGGACCATGATCTGGAAGAACGTACGAGTGTGCGACGCGCCGTCGATCAGCGCGGCCTCGGCGACGGCCGTCGGCAGCGTACGGAAGAACGCCGCCAGGAAGAACACCGTGAACGGCAGCGAGTAGGCGATGTACACCAGCACGAGCCCGACGTGCGAGTTGAGCAGCCCGAACTGCCTGACCACGAAGAACAGCGGCCCGAGCGCCAGGAAGACCGGGAAGGCCAGCCCGGCCACGAAGTAGTAGTAGATCAGCCGGCTGCCGGGGAAGCGGAAGCGCGCCAGCACGTACGCCGCCATCGAGCCGAACACCATCGTGCCCGCCGTGCCGAAGAGCACGACGAGGACGGTGTTGAGCATGTACTGCCCGATGTGCGCCGTGTCCCAGGCCCGCCCCCACGCGTCCAGCCGCAGCGCGCCCGGCAGTTGCAGCGGGTCGCCGAAGATCTCGGTGTTGTTCTTGAACGAGGCCAGGAACGTCCACAGCAGCGGCGCGATGATCAGCAGTGCCCAGACGGCCAGCGCCACGTGGGAGAGCGCGCCCAGCACGCCGGGCCTGAACCTGTCCGTTGTCCGCGTGGCCATGACTACAGCTCAACCTCCTCGCGCCGGGTCGTACGCAACGTCAGCACCGCGAACGTCACGGTGAGGAAGAACAGCGCCACGCCCATCGCGGACGCGTAGCCGACCTTCTGGTAGGAGAAGGCGGTGTTGTAGATGGTGATCGGCAGGATCGTGGTGGCCCCGTCGGGCTCGCCCTTGCTGCCGGCCAGCACCTGGATCAGCGCGAACCCGTCGAAGGCCGCGATGCCCAGGTAGATCCAGCCGACCTGGACGGTGTCGCGCAGCAGCGGCAGCGTGATCGAGAAGAACAGCCTGATCCGGTTGGCCCCGTCGAGCGCCGCCGCCTCGAAGTAGTCCTTCGGGATGGCGGCCATGCCCGCCGAGAACAGCACCACGTAGAAGCCGACCGCCTGCCAGACCATCACCGCGAGCACCGACCACAGGGCCAGGTCCGGCTCGATGAGCCAGCCGACGGGCTCGACCCCGAAGCGGGCCAGCACGCCGTTGGCGACGCCGTCCTCGTCGGGCCGGTAGACGGCCTGGAACAGCACCCCGACCACGGCCACGGCCAGCACCTGGGGGAAGAAGAACACCACCCGGTAGAACCTCGACCCCCAGACCCCTTTCATGCCGGCCCCGCGAGTGCCGCCGCCCAGGTTCAGCAGGAAGGCCAGGAAGAGCGCGATGACGATCGTGGTGAGCGGCAGCACCAGCAGCAGAATCCCGTGGTTGCGCAGGGCCCGCCAGAACACCTCGTCCGCCAGCAGCCGGCCGAAGTTGTCCAGCCCCACGTAACGCACGACCGAGCTGTATCCGTTCCAGCTCGTCAGGGAGAGCTGGAACGCCTGGACGTACGGGCTGATGACGAAGACCGTGTAGAGCACGAGGGGCACGGCGAGGAACCCGGCCGCGAATCCGTACGAGCGCAACCGCTCCATGGGTCACTGGCTCCGGGTCTGCTTGGTGACCGCGTCGTCCTTCTTGACGTCGTCGGCCTTCTTCTGCATGTTGGCCAGGAACTTCGCCGGCGTGATCCGGCCGGCCATGACCACGTTGATCTGCTCGCTGCCGTAGTCGAACAGCTCCTTGTACCAGCCTTCGAAGCGGGCCTCGGTGATGATGTTCTGGCCGGCCTTGTCCTGGGCTCGGGCGGCGCTCATGAGGCCGGCGGGCAGGTTGACGCCCTCGGCGGCGCCGTTCACGACCGTGAGGTTCTGCGTCTTCTCCGTGAAGCCGCGCGCGCCTTCCTTGGAGAGCATCAGGCGCAGGTACGCGAGGCCGCCCTGCGGGTTCTTGCCCTTGGCGCCGACCACGAAGTTCTCGCCCACGCCGACCTGGATGGCGCCGTACGGCATCGCGTCGGCGGCGGTGACGTCGGGGATGGGGGCGATGGCGTACTCGAAGTTGTCCGGCTTGTCCTTGGCCATCTCGTTCTCGACCCACGAGCCGGTGGGGTAGAAGAGCACCTCGTTCTGCAGTTGCTTGATCTGGGTCTGGGTGTGGTCGAGGCCGAAGTACGCCTTGTCGCCGTACTTCGTCTGGATGTCCACCCACGCGGTGATGGCCTGCCGCATCGCCTCGGAGTTCCAGGCGTTGTCCACGAGGTTGTCGATGTCGATGATGGCCTGGTTGCCGCCGATCTTGGCGGCGGTGTAGAGGACGTTCCAGAGCTGGTAGTACGGCCCCTTCTGCCCCGGGTACGCGAAGAGCAGGATGCCCTCCCCCTTGGCCTCCTCCCCCAGTGCCGCGAACTCCGCCCAGGTCGTCGGCAGCGACCAGCCCTTCGACTGGAACAGCTTGGCGTTGTACCACAGGCTGCGGTGGGACACCGTGTAGTTGAGCACCAGGTCCCTGCCGTTGATCTTGGCGTTGTCGACCACGGCCGGGGTGAGCGTGTCGCGCACCTTCTTGGCCGGGTCGTCGATCGAGGGCGCGTCGAACAGCGGGGCCAGGTCGGCGAGGTGTCCCTCGGCGGCCAGCGCGGCCAGGTCCATCGACTCGGGGCCCGAGTTGTTGAGCACGTCGGGCGCGTCGCCGGCGACGAAGCGGGGGCGGAGCTGGGTGCCGATCTGCTGGGTGGCGGTGTGCTTGATGGTGACGCCGGGGAACGCCTTCTTGTACAGCTCCTCGTGCAGTTCCTTGGCGTACGCGTCGCCGTAGCCGCCGCTGAAGATGACGACTTCGAGCGGCGTCTTGGCGTCCACGCCGAAGGGGTTCTTCGGGTCCGCGGAGACGGGGATCGAGGTGGAGGGGGCGGCCGCGGGCTCGCCTCCCGTGCCTGCGGTGGCGCACGCGCTCAGCAGGCCCGCGCCTGGGCCGGCGACGAACGCGGTCATGCCGATCCGGCGGATGAGCTGACGCCGGGAGATCTCGCCCGGGTGGGTCATGGGGGGCTCCTCAATTAGGAAAGTTTCCTAAACGATTGCCCGCAACGTATGAACGGCCCACGACGCGCGTCAAGAGGCCGCAATCGAGACGTGACCATGCCGTGACGCCACGCCTAGAATGAGGTTCTAGAAGCAAGGTGGGTCACATGATTGCGGAGTACGCGGACCGTGTGTGGCACGGACAATCAGACGACAGCATCGTGGACGCCGGCATGGAAGGCAAAGGCGTTCTGACGGTCGCCGACGGGCTGGGCTGGTAGCCGGGATTCGGCAACGTCGTCACCTTCGAGAGCGGGGGCGAACTGGCGCTCTTCGACACCGGCAGCCCGTTCTCCGCCGCCCGGCTGCACGCGGACGTACGCGACAACCAGTCTGCGCGCCCGGTACGACGGCAATCCGGCCCATCTCAAACCCGCGCCCGACGCCGTTCCGGCGAAATCGGTGGCGGAACTCGCGGGCGGCCCGTCGGTGCTCGCCGACGCCGCGCTCAAGGCCCTTTCCGAGGGTGACGGGCGGCTGGCGGGGCAGCTCGCGGAAATGGCCGCCCTGGCGGCCCCGGACGACGCGGCCGTGCACCGCATACGTCCGCCGGACCTGGGCGGCGCTCATGAGCCCGTCAGTTCCTCCACCAGTCGGATCCGGGCGGCGGGGTGGACCGCGGCAGTGAGCTCGCGGGCACGTCCGCCGGGGGCGTGACGCTGATGGCAGCGGCGTCGGACGCGGTCCTGGAGACGGTCTCCACGGTCCAGTCGGCCCCGACGTGCTCGGCCGCGACGGCGTAGCTCTCGGCGACTCCGGTGGACGGATCGGGCCGGATCACGTTGTAGCTGATCTTGGTCCCGGCCCGTTCCAGCTCGGCCCTGACCTCCTTGACCGGCAGGTCGCGGGAGGAGTACTCGTCCATCTGGACGGGGGTGGCGTAAGGCTCGCCGGGCTCGGCGGGCCGGCCGATGCCGAAGACGATCCTGCCGGTGAGGCCGGTGGGCAGGGAGATCTCGCCGCACCAGGCCGAACGGCAGCCCTCTGTCCAGGTGCTGACGGTGACGACTGCACCCTGGGGGAAGTTTCCGTCGGCGACCGGGCTGATGAGCTTGCCGACGTCCTCGGGCGCCACCGGGGCCTTGCGCACCTCGGCGGCGAGTCCCACGGCCTGGAACGCCTGGGTGAACGTGGCGGCGTCGGCCTCCGGGTCGTTGACGGCGATGATGAGGACGTTGGCGCGGCTCTCGAGTGAGACGGCGGCGTTGGCGTACTCGGTGGCGGGGCCGCCGAAGGGTGCCCAGAGCACGAGGGCGGCGGTCAGCGCGGCGACCGGCACGCCGAGCCCCAGACCGCGCCCCAGGCCGCGTCGCACGGTGAAGCGCCTGGGCCGCGCCGGGAGAACATCGCCCGCGGGCTCGCGCCCCTCGGCCATGATCGACTCCTTCAGCGCCCGCGCCCCCGCGCCGGACGCCTGTCCCACCGGCTCTCCTGCCAGGTCCTCGTCACGCACGCGGGCGAGATCGGCGATGTTCATCCTGCGCTCCCTTCGATCGCGACGGCGCGCGAGTGGTCGATTCCCGCGGCGGCCAGGCCACGGGCGAAGCGCCTGCGGGCGCGGTAGAGCCTGACCCGTACGGTGTTGGCGGACACACCGACGATCTTGGCGATCTGGCCGGGGTTCAGCCGCTCCCACGCGACCAGCGCGAGCAGTTCCCTGTCGTCCTCGGGCAGGGCGCGGAAGACCTGTCCGATCCGGGAGAGGTCCTCGGCGGGCCGTTCCGCGGCCGTCGGCGAGGCGGCCAGTTGCGCGCGCAGGGCCTCGGTGCGGCGTTCGTGCCGCCGCTCGCCGCGCCGGTGGTTGGCCAGCACGTTCCTGGCCACGCCGTAGAGCCACAGCCTGGCCTCGTCCCCGTGGGGGACCTCCTCGATGCGGCGCCAGGCGGTCAGGAAGGTCTCGGCCACGACGTCGGCCGCGTCGTCCGGGTCCGGGCAGCGGCGCAGCGCGTACCCGAGCAGCGGCCGGTACGAGGATCCGTAGATCTCCTCGAACCGGCTTTCGGGATCGACTCCCACTGGGGCTCCTCACTTGGGCGTGTCAACACCCAACCCCATGTCCGGAAATTTCCGAGCATTACGGGGAGGATCCCGTTGACGTTCAGCCGAAGTGGGCGCGGGTCTCCGCGAACGCCTGGTCGGTGCCCTCCAGGGCGAGCGCCACGTCGTCCTCCGTGTGGGCGGCCGACATGAACCAGTTGTGCCACGGGTGCACGTACACGCCGTGCCGCAGGCAGGCGTCGCTCCAGTACATCGCCACCGACAGGTCGGCGTCCCCGTCGAAGCTGAGCCACGGGATCGTCACCGGCCCGGTCTGGTTCACGGCGAACCCGTGCGACTTGGCCTGCGCGTAGAGCCCCTCCCTGAGCTGGGCGCCGGCTCGTCCCATGGCCGCGATGCCGTCGGTGTCGCGCAGGGTCTCGATGGTCGCCTTGGCCGCCGCCATCGCCACCGCGGAGAACCAGAACGACCCGGTCGAGTAGAGCGTCTGCGCGGGCCCGCGCAGCGCGTCGGCGCCGGTCACCGCGGCGATCGGGTAGCCGTTGGCCATCGCCTTCGACCAGGCCGTCAGGTCGGGACGCACGCCGTACGGCTCCCACGACCCCCGCAGGTCGATCCGGAACCCCGCCCGCACGTCGTCGATCACCAGCGCCGCGCCGAGCCGGTCGGCCAGCGCCCTGGCGCCCCGCGCGAAGACCGGCTCCACCAGCTCCTGGTCCTCGAACGAGTCGTGCTTGAAGGGCGTGACGATGATCGCCGCCACGTCACCCTCGACGGTGGCCGCGGCGGCCTCCAGCGACTCCAGGGAGTTGTAGGTGAACTCCACGAGGTCGGCCCGCTCATTGGGCGTCGTGCCGGCGAGGGACGGCGTGCACCACGGGTCCGCACCGTGGTACGCCCCGTGCGCCATCAGCACCTTGGTCCGGCCTGTCGCGGCCCTGGCGACCATGAGCGCCTGGGTGGTGGCGTCGGTGCCGTTCTTGGAGAACATCGCCCAGTCGGCGCTCGGCACGGTGTCCACCAGCAGCTCCGCCAGCTCCACCATGATCGGCCCGGGGCCGTTGAGGCAGTCGCCGAGCGCGGCCTGGCGGGCGGCGGCCTCCTCCACGCGCGGGTGCCGGTGCCCGAGCACGACGGGCCCCCAACTGCACATGAAGTCGAGGTAGGCGCGGCCGTCCACGTCCCACTGGCGGCAGCCCTCGCCGCGCTCGAAGAACTGGGGGTAGCCGGGGGCGAAGAGGGCGGCGTTGAGGTGGCCGTACATGCCGCCCGGGACGACTTTCGCGGCGCGCCGGCGCAGATCGGCGTCTTTCATCTGGGGTCCTTAGAGCAGGCTGAGGAGGGAGTCGAGGTCGGTGAGACCGGCGTCGGAGCCGAGACCGGTGGCCACCCTGGCGGCGGCGGCCGTGCCCCAGCGGGCGGCGGTGGGCACGTCCTGGCCGTGCAGGAGCCCGGTGAGGAAACCCGCGCAGTACGCGTCGCCGCACCCCGTGGTGTCGGACACCTCCGTCTTGAGCGCCGGGACGTGCTGCGTGCCGCCGGCCGTCACGACGAGGCTGCCCGCCGCCCCCAGCGTGACCAGCACGCCCCGGGGGCCGTCGGCGAGCAGCGCCCCTGCGGCGGATTCGACGTCGGGGGCGCCGGTCATGAGCAGGGCCTGCGTCTCGTTCGGCAGCACGTAGTCCACGTGCGGGAGGAAGGCGCGGGCCATGACCAGGAGGTCGGCCATCTCGGACAGCAGGTCCATCGTGACGACGGCCCCGGCCGCGCGCGCCTCGTCCAGGAGGGCGAAGAAGGCCGGATCGCCCAGACCGAACGTGACGTCCATCCCGCCGAGGTGGATCGCCCGCGCGCCGCGCAGCACGTCGGCCTCCACGTCGGCCGGGGTCACGCCGAGGTTCGCCCCGGGCACGTGGAAGCTGGGCCGCCCACCGTCGGGCCTGATGGGCAGGATCGAGGCGGCCGTCTGCTCCCCCGACCTGCGCACCAGGCGGGAGGCGTCGACGCCGCGCTTGGCCAGCACGAGCAGCAGGAGGTCGCCCAGCTCGTCGTCGCCGATGGCGCCCATGGTGACCACGTCGTTGCCCAGTTTGACCAGGTCGACCGCCGTGCCCGCGGCGGCGCCCGCGGCGGTGAGGCGGATCTGGTCGACCAGCACGGTGTCCTGGCCCTCGGGGATGTGTTCGACGGGCCGGGCGAGGATGTCGACGATGTGGACGCCGACGGTGGCGACGGTCATAGTCTAAATAGACAGACGTCCGAATAAAAAGTCAACGTGTCTGGGGAGGCGGCCGATGCCGAAGATCGTCGATCACGACGAGCGCAGGCGCGAGGTCATGTCAGCGGCCCGCCGGGTGATCGTCAGGGACGGCATCGACGCCGCCACCACCCGCGCCATCGCCAAGGAGGCCGGCTACTCGAACGGGGTGCTGGCGCACTACTTCGCCGACAAGGACGAGATCCTGCTGTCGGCGCTGCGCCAGTCGCACGAGCGCATCCGGGCCCGGCTGACGCGCAAGGTGGGGGACGCGACGGGGCTGGCGGCGCTGCGGGAGCTGCTGCTGGACAATCTGCCGCTGGACGCCGAGCGCTCGCAGGAGACGCGGTTGGAGGTCAGCTTCTGGAGCCGCAGCCTGGCCTCGGAGCGGCTGGCGGAGGTGCAGGAGGCGGAGGCGGGCGAGCTGCGCGCGGCCGTACGCGGGCTGCTGGAGCAGGCGCGGGCGGACGGCGAGCTGCGAACGGAGCCACAGAAGGAGCCCCGGACGAAGCCACAGGACGAGTCACAGACGGGGGCCGACCTCGACGACCTCGACGACCTCACCGAGCACCTGCTCGCCCTGGTGGACGGCCTCAGCCTGCACCTGCTCCTCTACCCCGGCAGGCTGACCCGCGCCGACGCCGAGCGGCTGATGCTGCGAGCCCTCGACCGCCTCTGAACGCCGGGGAAGGACGCGCTCTGCACGCCGGGGAGGGACGCGACGGACCGGTCGATTGCCGCGCACCGGGCGAGAGGCTAGATTCCCACCGCATGAGCCTCCGCGAGCAGTTGTGCGACTACGGCCGCCGGGCCGTCGAGCTGGGCCTGGTCATCGGCACCTCCGGCAACCTCAGCGCGCGCGAGGGCGACAGGGTCGCGGTCACGCCGTCGGGCGTCGCGCTCGACCGGCTGACACCGGAGATGTGCCCGATCGTGGACATGTCGGGCCACCTGGTGGAGGGCGACCTGCGCCCGTCCAGCGAGACGCCCATGCACCTGGCGATCTACGAGTCCACCGACGCCCTGGCCGTCGTGCACACCCACTCGGTCTTCGGCACGGTGGTGGCCACCACGATGACCGAGCTGCCGCCCGTGCACTACAACGCGCTGCTGCTCGGCGGCGTGATCGAGGTCGCCGGATACGCCACGTACGGGACACCGGAGCTGGCCGCGAACGTCCGCCGCGCGCTGGAGGGCAAGCGCGCCGCCCTGATGGCCAACCACGGCGGGGTGACCATCGGGGCGACGCTGGAGGAGGCGTTCGAGGCCACCCGGCTGCTGGAGTGGCTCTGCGAGGTCTACGTCCGCGGCCTCGGCGTCGGCAGACCGGCCATCCTGACGGACGAGCAGCTCGCCGCCGTGGTCGAGCGCGCGCTGAACCCTCCCGACTTCCCCCGCCGGTGAGCGGCCCTACCCGAGCGCGACCTGCTCGGCCAGACCGAGCGGCAGCCCGCCCGACCCGGCGATGCGGTCGTGGAACTCCTTCGGCGAGCCGCGGAACGACTCCCTGATGCGGTCGATCTCGATGGCCCCCGTGAGATAGGAGGGCGCCTGCGTGGGCCAGGCGCAGTAGCGGTTCACCTCGCCCTGCGCCGTGCCCGGCGACAGCGACGCCTTGGTGGCCATGAACGTCTCGGCCTCCTCGATCGGCAGGTCCTCGCAGTGCAGCGCGGTGTCCACGACCATCCGGGCGGCGCGGAAGATCCGGCAGTCGAGGTGCGCCAGCTCGGTGGCGGGGGTGTCGAAGTAGCCCTGCTCGTGCAGGAGCTTCTCGACGTACAGGGCCCAGCCCTCGGTGAAGTACGGCGTCCTGAAGACCTTCCTGACCGTACGGGGGTTGCCCGCCATGTACGACAGGTGCCAGTGGTGCCCGGGGTACGCCTCGTGCACGGCGATCGAGGGCATCTGGGCCCGCGAGTTCGTCCGCAGGCGCTGGCGCACCTGCTCGGGGGTGAAGTCGTCGGGCGTGTACGGCACGAAGAAGATGCCGGTCCGCGAGACCGTGAGCGGCGGCGGGGCCAGGTAGTGGGCCACGGACAGGACCGGCCGGGTGTACTCGGCCGACGGCAGCACCAGGCACTCCTCGCCCTCGGCGAAGGTGACGAGGTCGCGCTCGCGGACGAAGTCGCGGGCCCGCCGGGTCTCCGCCTCGTACTCGGCCCGCATGTCGGCCAGGGTGGGCGGGTGGTCGTCCATGAGCGACTCCATGGCCGCCCGCCAGTCCTGGGTGCCGTTGACCTGGAGTGCCACCTCGCGCATGCGGGCGTCCAGCTCCGCCCAGGCGGCCCGGCCCTTCTGATGCAGCTCGGCGGCGCCGTAGCCGAGCAGCTCGCGCTCGCGCAGCAGCGTGGAGTAGAGCCGCTCCCCCATCCGCCAGGTGCCGCCGCACTCGAAGCCTTCGAGGAACGTCACGAGCGAGTCGAACGCCTGCGCGGCCGGCTCGGCGGCCTCGGCCAGCTTCGCGCGCAGGGCCTCGTCCTCGACCATGCCGGGGATGGTGCGGGTCAGCAGGTTGCGGCCGGTGCGCGCCTGGCCCAGGCCCCGCTTCACCAGCAGCGGGGCGGCGAGGTCGGGGTCGAGGTTCTCCCGGCAGGCCGCGAGCACGCCGGGCACCTCGGCCAGGCGCGACAGGGCCGAGGCCACCAGTTCGTGCTCGGGCTTGAGGCGGCGCTGGAAGGGGGCGTACATCGAGGTGAAGATCGCGGAGAGGTAGGCGGCCGGGTCGCGCCGCCAGTGGGGCCAGGACGCGAGCGCGATCGAGCCCCTCAGCTCCGACAGAACGAGGTCTCTGTCGATCGCGTCGTCCGGCGTGGGGGCCTCGGTGGCCGAGAGGCGTTCGAGCCAGAGCACCTGTTCGCGCTCCTGGGCCTGCCATCCGGAGGCGGTGAGATCGCCGAGTGTGTGATCGTAGCCGTCGGCGCCCAGCGAGGCGGCGACGACGGGACGGGAAGAAAAGTACCACTTAAGAAACTCGTCCACCGATGCACAATATCCTGGGCCAATGCCCCTGCAGATGACCGGAGCGCTAGGCGATCCTGACCTTATCCGCCTCCCCTGGGAGGTCCCCCTGCAAGACTGGCCACAGCACCATCTGGTGGACCTGCCACGCGGCATCTCCCGGCACGTGGTGCGCTTCGCCCGGCTGTCGGGCAAGGTCTACGCGATCAAGGAGATCAGCGAGCGGTACGCCAGGCGGGAGTATCAGCTCCTGTGGGACCTGGCCAGGCTCGACGCGCCCGCCGTGGAGCCGGTCGCGTACGTCACCGGCCGCGAGGACGGGCTCGACGCCGCGCTGATCACCAGGCACCTGCAGTTCTCGCTCCCCTACCGCGCGGTCATGTCGGGCACCCTGCGCCCCGACACGCTCACCCGGCTGCTCGACGCGCTGGCCGTGCTGCTGGTGCGGCTGCACCTGAACGGCTTCTTCTGGGGCGACTGCTCGTTGTCCAACACGTTGTTCCGGCGTGACGCGGGAGCGTTCGCGGCGTACCTGGTGGACGCGGAGACCGGTGAGATGCACCCGATGATCAGCGAGGGGCAGCGGCTGGGCGACATCGACACCGCGCACACGAACATCTTCGGCGAGATGCTCGACCTGGAGGCCGGCGGGCTGCTGCACCCGTCGATCGACCCCATGGAGACGGCCGAGGACGTCGTCGCCCGCTACCACCGCCTGTGGAACGAGATCAACGAGAGCGAGATCATCGACGAGGTCGACTGGCACCGCGTCGAGCACCGCATCCGGCGGCTCAACCTGCTGGGCTTCGACGTGGCCGAGATGATGGTCCGGCGCAAGGTCGGCACCGGACGGCTGATCGTCCGGCCCAAGGTCGTGGACGCCGGCCACCACCAGCGGCGGCTGCTCCGGCTGACCGGTCTCGACGTCGAGGAGAACCAGGCCCGGCGGCTGCTCAACGATCTCGACGGGTTCCGGGTGGCCAAGGGGCTGCGCCACGAGGACGAGGCCATCGTGGCGCACCGGTGGCTGGCGGAGGTGTTCCAGCCGACGGTCGAGGCCATCCCCGTCGAGCTGCGCGGCAAGCTGGAGCCCGCGCAGCTCTTCCACGAGATCCTCGACCACCGCTGGTACCTGTCGGAGCAGGCGGGCTCCGACGTCGGGCTGACCACGGCGGTGACGTCGTACGTGGGCAACATCCTGGTGCACAAGCGCGACGAGCAGGCGCTGCTGCCCGACGAGCCCGCCCCGTAGCCCGGCTGGGGAGGGCGCCGGGTCAGGCGGAGGTCAGCTTGGTGATCTCGGCGACGATGGCGGGCCACAGGGCCGGCGGCAGGTCGTGCCCCATCCCCGGGTACGTCACCAGCCGCGCCCCCGGGATCGCCGCCGCCGTGGCCCGGCCGCCGGCCGGCGGGACGAGCGGGTCGGCCTCCCCGTGCAGCACGAGCGTGGGCACCCGTACCCCGGCCAGCAGCTCCGTACGGTCGCCCGAGGCCATGATGGCGGCCAGTTGCCGCGCCGTCCCCGCCGGGTCGAAGCAACGGTCGTAGGCCAGCCCGGCCCGCGCGACGATCTTCTCCCGGTCCAGCTCGTAGCCGGGTGAGCCGATCGTCGACCAGGTGCGTACGGCCTGCTCCAGCACCGCCGCGCGATCGGCGGGCGGCCGGCTCATCAGGACGGCCGCCGCGGCCTCGGTGGGCGGGGCCACGGAGGGGCCGGGCGTGGACATGATCGAGGTCAGGGTCAGCACCCGCCCGGGGTGCCGGATGGCCAGCGTCTGGGCGACCATGCCGCCCATCGAGGCCCCGACCACGTGGGCGGCGGGCAGGCCGAGGGCGTCCATGAGCGCGGCGGTGTCGTCGGCCAGGTCGTCCAGCAGGTACGGCGCGGGCGCCCCCGCCGAGGGGACGCCCAGGTCGTGGAGGTGCGTGGACAGGCCCGCGTCGCGGTTGTCGAACCGCACGACGTGGTGTCCCTGCTCCACCAGGAGTTCGCAGAGCGCTTCGTCCCACTGGATGAGCTGGGCGCCGAGGCCCATGATCAGGAGCAGCGGGCGTCCTTCTGGAGAGCCGAAGCTCTCGTAGGCGAGGTCGATGCCGTTCGCGGCTACGCGGTTCGTCACGGAGACCAGAATGTCATTCTGGTTCGGGCGGCGTAAAGCAGGGCCCGCGCTCACGATGGGAGGAGTCTCAGCGCACGAGGAGGGGACGGAGGCGGTCGCTGCCGAGCAGCGCGGCGCCCGCGGCGGTCAGGGTGCCGGCCACCAGCACGGTGCTCACGGAACCGCCCTGGTTCTCCACCCCGTCACCGGCCGCGTCGCCGTCGACCGCCGGGGGCTCCTGGTCGGCCGGAGGGGTGGCCGGGTTGTTGTCGCGCTCGGACCAGGCGCCGGTCGAGAACGGCACCGGGTGGTTCTTCTTGCCCACCCCGTCGCCCCACTTGGTGATCACGTAGTCGAGCTCGATGTGGCCCTGGCCGCCGACGCCGTCCACGCCGAGGGTGTCGGCGTTGAAGCTGCCGCCGGTCAGGTCGGCGAACGTCTTGGCGTCGAGGTCCAGCATGATCCCGCGGTTCGACGGTTCGCCCGGCCCGCGGTCGCCCACGAAGAAGGGCGCCTTCTTGCCCTTGTAGACCACGTAGCCCTCGGTCAGGAGCGGCCAGCTCGGGCTCGCGGCCAGGCCCTTCTGCATGGGTTTGCCGCTGGCGGGCAGGCCCGTGTCGCCGGCGCGGCCGGAGGAGTCGTCCCAGAAGTACGAGGCCGTGGTCGACCCTTTGAGCAGGATCTTCTCGTTGTCGGCCGAGTCGGCGTGGGCGGCGGTGCCGACCAGGACGAGCGCGCCGACTGCGATGGCGGTGAGGATGGCGAGGGAACGCAGACCAAAACAGGCAATCATGGAACAGCAACACCCTTCACGGGGGGACAGGGAGGTTGCGCCCGCAAAACGGCACAGCGGGGCACAGCGCTGGGCGTTGACTACGCGGAGCGCACGATGCGTACCTGAGGAAGGGGGCCGTTCAGTTGGCGGCCGTCAGCAAGCGGTCTGGGGGTACGACGCGCTGGTGCATGGGGTATGTCCTCTCCATCACGCCTACCGGGTTAGCTGACGGGTTCGGGCGTGGAGATGCCCTACCGGCACAGGCCGGATTCGCCCCAAGAGGTGGTTCCCCGGCTCCCGAGGGGGTTCGGGATTCGGCGCCGGCCGGCTGCCCTTCTGGGTAAGGACTAGGTCACCGGCTGGTAATGGCGATTACTGTAATGACGGAACCGGACATTGCCAACGTTTCATCATGAATCGGACAAAAGATCTACCTTTGACCGGGAAGAAAAAGGGGGCACGGCATCCCGTACCCCCGGAGAACTCCAGCCTCAGCCGCCGCTCTTGCGCCTGAATGATCTTTTACTCGCAGCCGGACCGTGCGCCCCGTGGATCTTCGATGGGTCGCCGCCCCTGCCACCCGCGCCCGAGCCCGCGTGCTGGCCGCGCTTGCGCTCCAGCGCCTCGCGGAACTTGCGCTTCATCTCGTCCTCGGGAGTTTCGCTGACTTCCGGCTCCGGTGTATCCGCCATGAGGACCTCCAAGGTATTGGGGACAAGTCACAGCTTCGCACGGCACCGCTCACGACGCGAAACCGGCCTCGACCTTGGAGTGTGGCGTGGCGGGCGTACGCAGCCGGTTGTTCGGCAGCGCCACCAGCGCCACCAGGGCGATCACCGCGCCCGCCACCCCGAGCGCGGGGATGACCACCGCGGCCGCGGAGGCGTGCGCGGCCGCCAGACCGTGGACGGGCCAGTTCGGACGTGATGCGCGGCAGCGCCGTGCCCACGATCGTCTGGTCCAGCATCGCCAGGAACATCCCGCCGAGCACGGCGAGCAAGATGAGGCCATTGCCCTTGCTGTCAGTTTTCACCTGTGAAGAGTGATAGGTAAGTCTTGACATGTCAACTTTTCGATATGCTGGCGGGCATGTCCCTACGGATCGCCCTGCTCGGGCTGCTCTCGGCCGTCGGCCCCGCGAGCGGCTATGACCTGGCCAAGAAGTTCGAGCGCTCGCTCAACCACGTCTGGCAGGCCGGGCACACGCAGATCTATCCGGAGCTGGTGAAGATGGCCGCCGACGGGCTCGTGGCGGTCGAGGCGGAGGGGGCGAGAGGGCGCAAGATCTACACGGTCACCGCCGAGGGTGAGCACGAGTTGCGTACGTGGATGGTCGAGCACGCGCCCGCGAGGGCGGTCCGCAGCGAGATCGCGCTTCAGGCGTTCCTGCTGCCGCTGATGGCGCGGGACCAGGCGGTCGGGGTGGTCGAGCGGATCAAGGCGGAGTTCGAGGCGCGGCTGGAGACGCTGGACTGCGAGCCGCGCGACCGCTTCGGCCGGTACGCCCTCGACCTGGGCCTCGCCCAGGCCCGCACCGGCATCCGGTGGGCCGAGGAAACCCTGGCCGACCTCAAAGACCACCAGTAGCCCCGCCGACGGCGCCTTACTCCACACCTTTGCCGCGCGGCGCCTGTGCGGACGGGGGTCAGGGCAGTCGCGACTCAGTCGGCCTTCGCCGCGCGGCGAAGGCGGTAGGCGCTCGCCTTGGCGCGATTCTGGCACGACAGGCCACAGAACCTGCGGGAGGCGTTGCGCGTGCTGTCGAGGAAGACCCGCTCGCAGTTCGCGGCCTCGCAGGACCGGAGTCTCGCCCCCTGACCGACTCCGATCACCATGGCCAGGGCGGTGGCCGCGTCCGCGACCCAGGCGTCGACCAGGCTCGCGTCCGCGCGATGGAAGGCCAGGACGGGGGGCCCGTCCGGTCGGCCGTGCAGGTTGGGGACGGCCGCATGCCGCACGAGCAGCCGATTGAGACCTTCGATCACGGACTCGGCCCGCTCTCCCGCGCCGAAGGCGGGTCGTAGCTGAGCCGCGACGGCCGCGAGCACCTCGGCGTCGGCGGGGGTGAGCGACTCGCTCCGTGCCGACCCGGCCGCCGCGAGCGCCTCCTGGATCGCCGCCCGGCGGTCGGGCCCCGTGGTCGGCGGCGCGACCCGCCGCCCGTACGCCCGGTCGACGGCCAACTCGTTCACCAGAAGGACGGCGCGCTGCACATGCCGCTCGACATAACTGTCTATTTGCGATTGACCAGTGATGCGCCATGGGTCTACCGTCACTGGCGTAGTTTATCTAGACAGTGAGGTATTGATGTCGGAACACGCGGGCCTCTCTCGTAGGATGTGGCACCAGATCGAGCCGGTGCACGCGATGCTGTACTTCTCGCCCCAGGCGTTCGAGGAGGCGGCGCGACTCGGTCACGACGTCGGGTCGAGGTGGCCGAGCTACTTCGCCTGGCGCTGGGCGACACTGGGGGCCGCCGGTCCGCGGCTGGTCACCGCCACCGCCTACAGCTTCAGCCCGGCCATGGTCGCCGGGTACGTTCCGGCGATCTGGGCGACGGCCGCCCCCGAGAAGGTCCTGGACGCCCGGATGCGCGCGGTCGACCGTACCTGTCGCGCCCTGCTCGGCGACCGGCTCGACGGTCCTGACGTCGCCGAGGCGGCGGAGCTGGCCAGGCGGGCGGCGGAGAGCGTGAGCGTGGAGCACCGGCCGCTGGCCGCCGCCAACCTCGACCTGCCCTGGCCCGACGAGCCGCATCTCGTGCTCTGGCAGGCGTACACGGTGCTGCGCGAGCATCGAGGCGACGGGCACCTGACGGCGCTGAGGGCCGCCGACCTCGACGGCTGCGAGGCGCTGGTCTCCTTCGCCGCGATCGGCGCGGCTCCCGTGGCGAACTTCGCCGGACGCGGCTGGGACGAGCAGGAGTGGGCCGCGGCGCACGACCGGCTGGCTCGCCGCGGGCTGGTCGATGCCGACGGGCAGGCCACCGAGCGCGGGCGGGACCTGCGCGACCAGGTGGAGCGGATGACCGACCACCTCGCCGCCGGTCCGTGGCGGGCGCTGGGCGCCGAGCGCGCCGAACGGCTGGCCCAGCTCAACCTCCCGTTGCTGGGCGCCGTCTTCGAGTCCGGCCTGCTGCCGATGACCAGCACGCTGGGCATCGGGAAGGTGCCGGCGCCGGCATGAGACTCGATCCGCTGACCGGCCCGCAGACGCTCGCACGACGGGCCGAGCTGGTGAGCGTCTACCGTGCGGCGTTCACCGGCCCGCCGTGGCATGAGAGCGAGGACGCGGTCGTCGCCTTCCGCGACCGGCTCACCGCCGACACAGCAAGGCCGGGGTTCCGGGCGATCCTGGCCACCGAGGGCGGTCAACCCTGCGGCTTCGGTACGGCGTGGCCGACCGCCTCGCCGTTCCCCACCGGGCGCGCCTACGGCAAGGTGCTCGCGGCACTCGGCCCCGGCCGGACGGCCGAGCTTCTCGTCGGCGCGCTGGAGGTGGACGAACTGGCGGTCGCCCCGCACGCGCGCGGGCAGGGGCTGGCGGGGCGGATTCTCGACCTGCTGTGCGGACAGCGGCGTAGCTGGCTGCTGACCGCACCGAGCGCCCAGGACGCCGTCCGGCTGTACGAGCGGTCCGGCTGGCTGCGAGCCGGCGAGGACTCGGACGTCGTGGTGTTCGTGTCACCTGGCACGCGGCGAGGTCCGGAGCAGCCCCACCCGCCCTCGCGGACGAAGTCGCCGGGCGACCGGGCGGCAGAGGGCGGGTAAAGGGGAGCGGTTCAGTTCGTGGTGTTGTGTTGGAGCACGTCAGGAAATGAACCCCGCGATGAGTATTCTCGGTCGCGACCTGGCGATGGATCTGGGGGCGGCGAGCACGCGCATCTATCTCAAGCGCAAGGGCATCGTGCTCGACGAACCCTCCGCAGTCATGTGCGATGATCGCACAGGCAAGGTCATCCGGTACGGCTCGGAGGCCGCCGCCCCCGAGGCGGGCGGCCGCACGTGCTGGCCGGTCCGTGAGGGGCTGCCGGCCGACGCCGAGCTGGCCCGGCGCATGATCCGCCACTTCCTGCGCAAGGTGCACTGGCACCCGTACGCCCGGCCGCGCGTGGTCATGGCGCTGCCCGGCGACTCCACCCCGATCGACCGCGCGGCGCTGCGCGACATCGCGTACGAGTCGGATGCCAGGACGGTGCACCTCGTCCCGCACGCGCTCGCCGCGGGCCTCGGGTCGGGCCTGACGCTCACGGACCGCACCGGTTACATGGTCATCGACATCGGCACCGACGCCGCCCGCATCGCCGTGCTCTCCGGCGAGTCGGTGGTGGCGACGGGCTCCGTCCCGTACGGCGGGCGCGCGGTGAACAGGGCCATCGCCCGCTACGTCGAGCACGAGCACGGGCTGCTGCTCGACGACGCGGAGGCGGAGTCGGCCAAGCGGCGCGCGGGCGGTGACGACGCGGAGATCGTGGTCACGGCCCGCGACCCCGACACCGGCGGCGAACACGAGCTGGTCCTGCCCGTGGGACGGATCTTCGAGGCGGCCCGGCAACCGGTGGACTCGATCGCGCGGACGGCCATGGAGACGGTCGAACGCTGCCCGGCCGAGCTGGCCGCCGACCTCGGCGAGCGGGGCGCGGTGCTGGTCGGCGGCGGGGCCCTGCTGCGCGGGCTCGGGCACCGGCTGCGCGAGGCCCTCTGCATGCCCGTACGCCGCGCGGAACGCCCGTTGGAGGCCGTGGCGCTCGGGCTCGGCCGGTGCGTGGACGAACTTGGACTGATCGGGAGGATCCGGGGCGGGCGTACATGAGCGACGACCCGTTCCGCACCAGGGACCGGCACGCGGACCTGGCCATCGGGACCGACACCACGCGCGTGACCTCTGACCATCGGCCAGGCTGACCGTCGGCCCCGGCGACCTGCCGTTCGACGGTCCGCCCGTGACCGGCTCGACCCCGTCGGCCAGAACAGGAGGCGACCCATGACCGCGCCCATCACCGTTCCCATGACCGCGCCCACCGCCCCTCTCACTCCCCTGCCCACGACCGGCCCCAGGCGTGTGCGCCCGGCCGTGCCCCCGACTGTGCCCGCGAACGTCCGTGGCATCGACCATGTCGGGGTGACCGTTCCCGATCTCGACGCGGCCACCGAGTTCTTCGCCCGTGCCTTCGGGGCCGAGGTGCTCTACGACACCCTGCCCCGCGAGCACGGGCCCAAGGGCGGCTGGGCGACCGAGCGGCGGCTCGGGGTGCCGCAGGGGACGGTGGAGGTGGCCGTACGCATGCTGCGACTGCCGAACGGCCCGGGGATCGAGCTGTTCGAGTTCGGCGGCCCGCGGCAGGCCCCGGCGGTGGTGCCGTGCGATCTGGGCTGGCAGCACGTCGCCGTGTACGTGGACGACCTGGACGAGGCGCTGCGGAGGGTGATCGAGGCGGGCGGGACGTCGCTGTCGGAGCCGGTGTCCGCGCCGGGACCGGAGGCGGGCCCAGGGGCCGACACAGCGGGCGGGCGCAACAGGTACGTCTACTGCCGCACGCCCTGGGGCGCGACGGTGGAGCTGGTGACGTATCCGGACCCGCAGGCGTACGAGCGGGAGACGAACCTGCGCCGCTGGCGTCCCTAGGAGGGGCGGCCGTAGGAGGGGCGGCCCTGGGAGGGGCGGGCCGCTCCAGGGCCTGTGCGCCCGCCGGGCTCAGCGCTCGTCCACGATCTCTCCCTCCTCGCTCGTCGCGTCCTTGACCAGCGCGAACGCCGGCCCCGACTCGGGCAGGTCGTGCGCGACGGCGACGGCGGCCGCCAGGGTGTCCGGCGAGTCCCAGCACCAGGAGTCCACCCAGGTGCTCTCGTCGACCCTGGCCAGCCGGGTCTGCGTGAGACCGGGGAACCGGCCGCGTACGGCGTCGATGAGCGCCGCGCGCCGGACGAGCACCTGCTCGGCGTCGGCGGGGTCGGCGGTGAAGCGGACGACACGGAGAAAGGCCATGACTGGAGTCCTTCTCTAGAGTTGACTTCTAGCTTCCTTAACTAGAGTTAAACTACAACCATGAGCGACGTCAAGAGGGCGGGCAAGCGCGCGCTGAAGGCCAGGGAGACCCGGGCGAAGATCCTGAAGGCGGCCGGGGAGCTGTTCGTCCGCGACGGCTACGGCGCCACGAACCTGCAGGACGTCGCCGAGCTGGCGGGCGTGGCCGTGCAGACGATCTACTTCGTCTTCGGCAACAAGCGCACGCTGCTGAAGGAGCTGGTCGACGTCACGGTCGCGGGCGACGACGAGCCGGTGGCGACCATGGAACGAGACTGGTTCAAGGAGGCGATGGCGGCGCGGACGGCCGCAGAGCACCTGCGGGCGCACGTACGCGGCACCCGGGCCGTGCTCGCCCGGGTCGCCCCGATCGCCAAGGTGCTCGACACGGCCGTGGCCATGGACCCCGAGGTGGCGGCGCTCTGGCCGAGCGACACCGACCCGCGCCACGTGGTGCAGAGCGCGGCGGCCGGCTCCCTCATGGCCAAGCCGGGAGCGCGGCGGGACGTCTCGCCGGAGCTGGCCGCCGACGTGCTCTACGGACTGCTCAGCCCCGAGCTGTACCTGCTGCTGGTGCGGGAGCGGGGGTGGTCGCAGGAACGGTTCGAGGAGTGGGCGGGCCGCACGCTGGCCGCCCAGCTCCTCGGCGAGTCCCCCAGTGAGGCCGCCGGTGAGGCCGCCTCCGGGTGAGGCCGGTGAGGCCGGTGAGGCCGGGCCCGCCCCCCGGCCTCGCGGTCACGGCGTGGAGAGGGCTTCCGTCGGTGACAGGCGCGAGGCGCGGACAGCCGGGTAGAGTCCGGCGATGGCGCCGATGGCCAGGGTCGCCGCCAGGCCGCCCGCCGTGGCCCAGACCGGGACGACCGAGGGCCAGCCGCTGTAGAACGCGTACCCCATCGTGACCCCCGACCCGAGCAGGATGCCGCCGGTCCCGCCGATCGCCGACAGCAGCAGCGACTCCGCCAGGAACTGCGTCCTGACCTGCCCCCTGGTGGCCCCCAGCGAACGGCGCAGGCCGATCTCCGCCCGGCGTTCCAGGACCGAGATGACCATCGTGTTGGCCACGCCGACCCCGCCCACGAGCAGGGCCACCGCGCCCACGCCCAGGAGCAGGCCGGCGAACGCCTGGCTGCTCGCCTGCTTGGCGGCCAGGGCGTCGGACGGACGGGAGACGTCCACCTCGTTCGGGGCCTCGGGGTTGGCCGTGCCGGCCAGCACCTGGCGTACCGACTCCAGCTTGGCCTCCTCCGAGCGCGTGTACAGCGTGGTCGGATGCCCGTCGAAGCCCAGTCGTTCCTCAGCCACCGGCCAGCCCACCATGACCCCGCTGTCCAGGTCCGTGGCCAGCGCCACCGGGTTCAGCACGCCGACGACCGTGAAACGGAGGCCGCCGATGACGACCTGGGTGTCGGGGCTCGCCGACCCGATGCCCAGCCTCTGGGCGGCGGCCCAGCCGAGCACGGCGGCGGGATAGCGTTCGGTGGCCGCGTTGAGCCACGTGCCGCTGCTGAGGGTCGCCCCGACCGTGGCCGGCAGGTCGACGCGGGCGGCGTAGGCGACGAGGCCGCCGGTCTGCGCCTCGGGGATCTGCTCGGAGCGGTAGACCTTCGCGTCGGCCACCCTCCCGATCGACGAGACCGACTCGACGGGCCCGATCCGCTCGATCATCGACTCGGCGTCCACCGGCATCTTGGCCGCCTCGCCCAGGATCGTCGTGCCCGAGCCGACGGTGAGCAGGTTCGTGCCCAGCGCGGAGAGCTGGCGGTCCAGCTCGGCGCCCGAGGACGACGAGAGCCCGACCACGCCGACCATGGCCGCGATGCCGATGGCGATGCCCAGCGCCGACAGGAACGCCCGCAGCGGCCGGGTACGCAGGCCGACCGCGCCGACCCGCATCACGTCGCCCGCACGCATCCTGGCCGGGGACAGCTTCGGCCGCCGCACCTCGATGGCCGCCATCAGGCCACCCCGGATTCCACGGGCTCCGCGGGTTCGGGCTCCTCGCTGAGGGCGGAGTCGGAGATGATCTG
Source organism: Nonomuraea sp. NPDC051298 (assembly GCF_055586305.1). NCBI lineage: Bacteria > Bacillati > Actinomycetota > Actinomycetes > Streptosporangiales > Streptosporangiaceae > Nonomuraea > Nonomuraea sp. NPDC051298. The sequence goes on along the minus strand of NZ_JBVJIM010000005.1, from coordinate 415,267 downwards.
GCCGTCGCGCATGCGTACCTGCCGGGGCAGGCTGGCGGCGATCTCCCGGTCGTGCGTGATGATCACGATGGTCGTGCCCGCCGCGTTCAGCTCGTGCAGCAGCTCCATCACACCGGTGCCCGAGACCGAGTCGAGGGCGCCGGTGGGCTCGTCGGCCAGCAGCAGCGGCGGGTCGCCCGCCACCGCCCTGGCGATGGCCACCCGCTGCCGCTCTCCACCGGACAGCTCGTGCGGCTCATGGTCCATGCGGTGCCCCAGGCCCACCCGTTCGAGCGCGGCGGCGGCGCGGCGACGGCGCTCGGCCCTGCTCAGACCCGTGTAGACGAGGCCGTCGGCCACGTTGTCCAGCGCCGGGACCTTCGCCGCGAGATGGAAGGACTGGAAGACGAACCCGATCGTGGTCGCGCGCAGCGCCGAGAGCTGGTTGTCGGACAACTTCGAGACGTCGTACCCGTCGATGTGGATGCTGCCGGTGGACGGCCGGTCGAGAGTGCCGACCACGTTGAGCATGGTCGACTTGCCCGACCCGGACGGGCCCACGATGGCGACCAGCTCACCGTGGGCGATGCGCAGCGACACCGACTTCAGCGCCGCCACCCCACCCGGGTACGTCCTGGACACGCCCGACAGAGCGATCATGGGATACGTCACTTCGGCATCCCCACGGTCATGCCCTCGCTGAGCCCGTCCCCCGAGACCTCGACCCGCCCTCCGGAGAACATCCCCGTCTCGACGGCGACGTACCGGGACCTGCCGCCCTCGATGACCTCCAGGCCGAACCCGCCCTCCTGCAGCGCCACCAGCGCCGCGACCGGCACGGTCAGCACGTCCTTGCGCTGCGAGGCCGTGAACGTCACGTCCACCGACGCCTTGTCCAGCCCACGGGCCGCCTTGGCGTCGCCGATCGAGACCAGCGCCTCGACCCGCGTCTCCGGGTCGGCGTTCTGGGCCTCGCCCGGCACGATGACCGTGGCCACCTCGGTGACCTTGCCCTTCACGCTCTTGCCGTCCGGCAGCGTGACGTCGACCTTCGCGCCCTTCTTGGCCACCCGCTGGTCCTCGGCCGCCAACTGCACGGTGACGACCTTGGCCGTGCCCGTGTAGGTCAGCACCTTCTGGCCCGGCTGCGCCGGCTGGCCCTTCTCGGAGTCGAGGCTCTCCACCCGGACCTCACCCGAGGCGAAGACCACCCGGCCCAGCTCGACCACACCGGTCTCGTCCAGGCCACGGTCCTCCTGCCATTCCATGACGGCCTCGGCGGTGTCATAGGTGAACTCCTCGTCCACCGTGAAACCGTCGTAGCCGAGCTTGCTGAGGTTCCGCTCCAGGTTCTCGACGTCCTTGCCCTCCACCCCGACCTTGAGGTCACGGTAGGCGGGCGTGTCGCCGTACAGGAGCATGACCGGCTTGTTGTCCAGCCGGTACAGCGACTTGCCACGCGTGATCTTCGCGCCGCTCTCGGGCAGCCAGGTGATCGTGCCGGGCTGCCGGCTCGTGGCCGTGGTCACCGGGCCGTAGCCCAGCTCGCCGTCGGCGTCCCTGGTCTCGTTCAGTGTCTGCCTGGTCACTGGCGTCGTGGCCGGGGGCAGGGCGCTGGCCGACTGGGTCGGCCCGGCGCTCCCGTCGAGCAGGCCCGCGCTGTTCACCGCGACCAGCGCGCCACCCGCCGCGGCCACCACGACCAGAAGCCCGGCCACCAGCTTCCCCCGGCCACGGCGGCGGCGCTGCCGGGGCGGTGTGGCCCCCGGCTCCGCCTTTCCGTCGAGGGTGGCCATCCCCATCAAGAACCTCCCATACCGGCCTCAGCGGACTCCTTCTGGCACTTCGCCTGCGCGGCCTCGAAGTCGGGGTCGTTGCCGACGTCGCCGGTGATGCGCATCACGCCGCCCTCGGGGTCGGGGTAGCTCTCGACGCCGTTGTCACGCATGCACTGGGCGAGCTTGCGCATGTTCTCGGCCATCTTGGGGTCGCCCCCGCCCTGCATCTGGCCGCTCGGGGCGAACTCCTTGCACGCGGCCTGGGCCGCCTCGACCTTCTCCCGCGGCACGCTGCCGTCGAACTTCATCATCACCCTGCCGTTCGGGTCGGGGTCGGGCACCTCCACCCCGTTCTCGCGCATGCACTGGGCGAACTTGAGTGACTGCTCCTTCGGGTCCACGCTCGGCTTGGCGCTGGCCGCGGCCTGGGTGCCGCCGCCGCTGACCGAGGCGACGTCTGCCCCGCCCCCGCCGTCCGCGCCGCAGCCGGTCAGGAACAGAGTGAGCGCGATCGGTGTCGTGACCAGCGCGCTGAGGACTCGTCCTCGCATGGGTGTTCTCCTCCGTCGAATGAACGTCGTTCGAGCCGTTCGGGTCGTTCGAGGTGAGATGCAATAGGGCCGGGTGTTTCCTCAGCGTTTCCGTCCGCGGTTTATTCGGAGCGAATGTCTTCTCGGTCAGACTCGGCTCTACAAGCGGATGGAAGGGCCTGAGATACGCCATGCGGGTGCTGGTGGTTGAGGACGAGCCGATGCTCGCCGGCGCGATCGCCGAGTGGCTGCGCGAGGAGACCCACGCGGTCGACCTGGCGCACGACGGGGCGGCCGCGCTGGAACGGATCGCGGTGAACGACTACGACGTGGTCGTCCTGGACCGGGACCTGCCGCGCGTACACGGCGACGAGGTGTGCCGCGAGCTGGTCGCCTCGGCGTGCGACGCGCGGGTGCTGATGCTCACGGCCGCCGCCCAGCCCGACGACCGGGTGACCGGCCTGTCGCTGGGGGCCGACGACTACCTGCCGAAGCCGTTCCACTTCCCCGAGCTGGCCGCCCGGGTGCTGGCGCTGGGCCGGCGCTCACGTCCGGCTGTGCCGCCCGTGCTGCGGCGGGCCGGGATCACGCTCGACCCGGCGCGCAGGGAGGTGTTCAGGAACGGGCGGTTCGTACCGCTGTCGAAGAAGGAGTTCGCGGTGCTGACGGAGCTGATGCGGGCGGACGGCAACGTCGTCTCGGCCGAGCAGCTCCTGGAGAAGGCGTGGGACGAGCACGCGGACCCGTTCACGGGCGTGGTCCGGCTCACCATCCTCAAGCTGCGCCGCAAGCTCGCCGACCCGCCGGTTGTGGAGACCGTGGCGGGCGTGGGATACCGGATCACATGAGACTCCCGTCGCCGTCGCTCCTCCGACGGCCGCGGCCCACGCTGCGGCTACGGCTCACCCTCGTGTACGGCGCGCTGTTCTTCGTCGCGGGCCTGACGCTGCTCGGGGTCACGTACGTGCTGTTCAACCAGCAGCTCAACCGGACCTTCGAGGACCGGTTCGGCTCGGAGCCCGGCATGACCAAGCAGATCTTCCTGCAGCGGGACGGCGTCACGGTCTACGGGAAAGAGGCCGTCGAGTGGGTGCGGCAGCAGGAGATGGAGCTGCGCGGCGCCGCCACCACCTCGCTGCTCACGCAGGGCGCGATCGCGCTGGTCATGGTCGGCGGCGGGGCCGTGGCGCTGGGCTGGGTGGTGGCCGGACGGGTGCTGACGCCGCTGCACCGGGTCACCGAGACCGCGCGCAGGATCGCCGCCGCCCCCATGGCCGAGCGCGGGCTGCACGAACGCATCGCGCTGAACGGGCCGGCCGACGAGGTCAAGGTCCTGGCCGACACCTTCGACACCATGGTCGAACGGCTCGACCACTCCTTCGACGGCCAGCGCCGGTTCGTGGCCAACGCCTCCCACGAGCTGCGTACGCCGCTGACGCTCAACCGGGCGCTGGTCGAGCTGGCCATGCACCGCCGTACGGCCTCGTCCGACGTCAAAGAGCTGGGCGAGAGCCTGCTGGAGATCAACACCCGCCACGAACGCCTCATCGGCGGCCTGCTGCTGCTGGCCAGGTCCGAGCAGGAGATCGCGGACCGCTCGCCGGTCGACCTGGCCGACGTGGTGACGCACGTGGCCGCGCAGTCCGCCGACCCCGCCGAGGCCGCCAAGGTCACCGTGTACGAGGTCGCCGGCCCCGCCCCGACCACCGGGGACGCACTGCTGCTCGAACGGCTCGTGCACAACCTGGTGGAGAACGGCATCCGCTACAACGTCGACGACGGCGGCGGATGGGTGCGGATCGTCAGCCGGATCGTGTCAGGGGAGACGGTCGAGGTGGAGGTCAGCAACACCGGGCCGCCCGTGCCGCCGTACGACGTGCCGCTGCTGTTCAAGCCGTTCCACCGGCAGGCGAGCGCGCGGACGGTCACGGGGACGAGCGCCGGGCTGGGGCTGTCGATCGTACGGTCGGTGGCGGTGGCGCACGGCGGGGACGTCAGGGCGCGGCCCCGTGAGGGCGGCGGCCTCATCGTGGCCGTGGCGCTACCGCGCGCTCCCCTCCAGTGAGGGCACGTATATAGAGGGGTGCTCAGTGGTGGTCGGGCCGACTCACGCGGGGCGGCTCACCCGGGGCGGTCGACGTGGGCCCGGGATCCGGCGGGGTGGTGTCGTCCTGCGCGGGGCTCGCGTCGTGCCCGGCGAGGGGGGCGCGGACGCGCCACACCGGCGGCGCCAGCAGCGTCACCAGGGTTGACAGCACCGTGAAGGCGGCACACCCGACCAGGACGGGCCCCGGCCCGAACACCGCCGCCGCCGGACCGGCAAGCCCCATTCCGAGCGGCGCGGCCACCAGCGAGCCCAGCATCATCACCGACGTCACCCGTGCCACGAACCGCTCGGGCACGTGCTGCTGGATGACGGTGGTCTGGAGGACGTTGTGGACGACGAGCTGCATGCCCGCCGCCGCCCCCGCGAGCACCAGCAGCCACAGCGCGGCGGGCACGGCGAGCAGCGCGGGCAGCGGCGCCATCAGGAGGAAGAACAGCAGGGCCGCGACCATCGGCCGCCTCGGCCGCCACCGGGCCCCGAGCAGACCTCCGGCCAGGCCGCCGACCGCGTACGCGATGCCGATCGCCGCCCAGGCCGGCGCCCCGCCGAGCCGGCGTTCGGCCACGTAGGGCCCGAGGACCAGCATCGGGGAGATCACGATCAGGTTGGTGAGGGCCACCTGGATGATCCACACCCACAGCCACGAACGTCTGCGCACCTCGGCGATGCCGCCGCCGATGCTCGCCAGCAGGCCGCCGCTCGCCCGTGACCGCTCGTCGGCGACGCCCCGGGGCAGGAGGCGGAGGCAGGCCGCGCTCACCAGGAACGTCAGCGCGTCGATCAGCACGGCCCAGCCGGAGCCGACCAGCGCCACCAGCGCACCGGCCGCGCCCAGCGCCACGATCGAGGCGGCGCTCCTGGAGAGCGAGATCAGCGAGTTGGCCTCCTGCAGGTGCCGCCTGCCCGCCAGCGACTGGACCAGCCCGGTGGCCGCCGGGTTGAAGAACGCCGACCCGGCGCCGGCCACCAGTTGCAGCACGACCAGCGTCCAGATCTGCGCGGTGCCCGTGAGCAGCAGCACCGCCGTGGCGCCGTGGGCGCAGAAGCGGGCCAGGTCGGCCACGATCATGACCGTGCGTCGCGAGAAGAGGTCGCCCACCGCGCCGCCCACCAGCGTGAGCACGATGATGGGCAGGCGGGTGCTGAGCACGACGATGCCGAGATCCACCGCCGACCCGGTGAGCTGCAGGACCGCGAACGCCATCGCCACCGGCGTCATCGCGTCACCGAACGCCGAGGCCGTCTGGCCCAGGTAGTAGCGACGGAAGTCGCGGATGGCGAGCGGCGCGAACACGGCGGCCCGACCCCCTTTCCTGCCCGCTGCCCCGGTCTCGGTGGACCCTGTGCCGCTCGGGCTCAAGAGGCTGTGGGCGAGCCGGAGAGGTCAGGTCGACCACCCTGCCAGACCTCACCGACAGAACCGCCCCGGCGAGAGCCGGACGAGCGGCGGCTCCGGCGCGGGCCGGTGACGCCGCCGTGGACTCAACCCCGCCGGGCCACCCGGCCCGTCATCCCCGCTCTTTCGCGATCAGCTCCGCCAGGCTGGTGGCCGGGTGCCCGGTGAGACGGGGGATGTCGTCGCTGACCTTTTCCAGCTCCCCCGCCGCGATCGCGAGATAGGTCGACACCCACGCCTCCACCTGCCACTCCGGCGCGCCGTACCGTTCGCGGGACGCGTACGCCTCCTGGAGGGTCTCGGGGTGGTAGGTGATCGTGCGTCCCGTCGCCGCGCTCAGCGTGGCGGCGACCTGGTCGAGCGTCAGCGCCTGCGGCCCGGTCAGGTCGTACGTCGCCCCCACGTGCTCCTCCGGCCGCAGCAGCACGGCCACCGCCGCCTCGGCGATGTCGTCCTGGGCGACGGCCGCCACCCTCCCCTGACCGGCCGGGCCGCGGATCACGCCGTCGTCGCCGGCCAGCGCGGGCAGGAAGTCGGCGTACAGGTTGTCGCGCAGGAACGTGAAGGGCAGGCCGCTGTCGCGGATGTGCTGCTCGGTCGCCCAGTGGTCGCGGGCCAGCGTGAACGTGGCCATGGGGGCGGCGCCGTGGAAGGAGACGTACACGAGGTGCGTGACGCCTGCCTCGCGGGCCGCGTCGACGAAGGCGCGGTGCCGGTCGAGGCGGTCGGGGCTCTCGGCGGCCGACACGAACAACACGGTCGAGGCCCCGTGAAGTGCCCCGCACATCGCCGCGTGGTCTCCGTAGTCGGCGCTGACCGCGACCGCGTGGGCGAGCCGTGGAGCGTGCTCGGCGGCACGCCGTGAGACGAGCCGCTGCTCCACTCCTGCGGCGTCGAGCAACGCGGCGATCCGGCCGCCGAGCCGCCCGGTCGCGCCCGTGGTGACGATGAAGGACATACCGATACCTTATTTTCGACCGCCGCCCATGTCCCCGAGAACCGCGGGGGTTGATCGAATCGTCCGGACGAAGGTGTCAACCGGCGACCCCTCTCCCCCGTCTCCTCTTGTGCCCCGTCCGTCCCAAGGAGAGCCGTCGTGCGTGTCCCGCTGGCAGTCTTAGCCTCCGCTGTCGTCCTGTCGTGCGTGCCCATCCCCGTGGCGCACGCCGTCTCCGCCGCCGTCGTCGCGTACGAGTGCACGGTCAAGGAGACGAACGAGAGGCAGGACGTCAGCATCGACGTCGAACTCACCGTGCCGAGCCAGGCGGCGGTGGGGACGCAGATGACGATCGGGTGGCGCGGCTCGTACTCGACGGGAGCCGAGCTGATCGCCCCGGCCACGGGCATGGAGGGCGACATCACCATGTACGCCTACGCGGGCATCAGCGGCATCACCGGCCTGACCTCCGCCACGGGGGTCGCCCCCATCGGCACGGTCATCCCCGGCGAGCCCATCCCCATCCCCGAGACGACCGTCGACCTGAAGACCACGCCCACGAAGGACGGCACCGGCACGGTGCGCGCCGCCGCCGTCAACTTCGGCCTGCGTCCCCAGGAACCGCTGATCGAGTGCGAGATCAAGGACGAGAGCGGCCTGACCCGCTACCCCCTCACCGTCGGCGACGGCGGCTCGTCCAGCCCCTCCCCCGACGACTCCTCGGACGACACCACCGAGGACGCGGACGACAGCACGCAGGACGCCGGCACCACGGACGACCCCGCTTCCACGGTCACGACCACCACCACGGAGACGCCGTCCGGCGGGGTCGACACGGGGGCCGGCGGGCTGGCCGGCCCCGACGGCCGGGCGGTGATGGCGACCGGCCTGGTCATCGCGCTCGCCGCGGTCACCGGCCTGCGCCTGCGCCTGCGCGGACTCCGCCGCCCCCGGCCCAGGGCCTAGATCGCGACCCGGTGGGCGGGCCTGGCCGGGGTGGTCGAGGGGTCGCCCGTCCGCCGCCCGGAGCGCCCGGCCAGGGCCGCGAGGGCGGCCGGCCCGCCGAGGCAGAGCCAGGCGAAGACGTCGCCGGCCCGCGCGTACGGGGTCGGGGAACCGGCGACCGGCACGTACGCGGTCACGGTCTGCTGCCCGGTGGTGAAGTAGCCGGCCGAGGCGAGCGAGCGGCCCTGCGGGTCGAAGACGGCGGACAGGCCGTTGGTGGCCTGGCGGACCAGCGAGTAGCCGTTCTCCACGGCGCGCAGGGCGGCCTTCTCGGTGTGGGCGGCGCCGAAGCCGTACCAGTCCGTCATCACGTCCACGTCGGCGGCCTGACGCATGAGGACGGGGAAGTCGGCGTCGAAGCAGATGACGTTGGCCAGGCGGCCGAGCGGCGTGTCGGCGGTCGGCACCCGCCCGTCCCCCGGATCGAGCTGGTCCATGCCCGGCACCGGCCGCGCCTTCTCGTACGTCCAGAGCGCCTTTCCCCGGGGATCCACGAGCACGGTCTCGTTGCGCAGGTACGGCGGCGCGCTCGTGATCACCACCATCCCGGCGTTCACGACGGCGGCGACCCCGTCGATCAGCCGCTGCCTGTCCGCCTCCCGCGCCGCGCCGCCCGCCTCCGGCCACACCACCAGCTCGGCCCCGGCGGCCGCCTCCCGTTCCGTGGCCGCCGGCAGGGAGTCGTTGACGGGCGCGACCGCCAGCCGCACGCTGCCGAAGACGAGCACCAGTGCCAGCGCGGTCCCGAAGGGCGCCACCCGCCGCCAGGCGAGCCCGTCCTGCCAGAGGTGGTTGCAGACGGCGGCGAACCAGGCGATGAGGAAGCTGACGCCGTACCCGCCGGTCACGGAGGCGATCTGGAGCAGCGGGAGGTTGTCGTGCTGGGTGGCGGCCAGCGAGCTGACGATGTTGCCGGCCCGCTCTCGTGGAGCCAGTACGTGGTGGCCGCCATGGTGACGAGCGTCACTCCGGCCAGGCCGGGCAGGGCCCGGCTGACCCGGGCGAACCGTAACAGCAGGATGAGGTTGATCCAGGCGGCCCCGGCCACCTCCCACCGGCCGTGCACGGCCATGGGGGAGAGGAGGGCGCCGGAGGCGAGCAGGAGCAGGCGAGTCCGTGGAGTCATACGGTCACGGTAGGAAGAGCCGTTCTCCCGGCCCCATCCCGTACGCTCCCGAACCGCCGAGGGTGGTCACCCCCGCAAGGCCCGGTTGGCGTGCTTGCGCTCGGCGAACCGGTACGCCTCCCCCAGCAGCTCCCGCACGTCGTCGAGGGTGCCGGAGGGCTCGACCACGCACACCCAGTGCTGGGAGGCGTAGTGCGGATGCGGCATCACCGTGTCGCGGCGGGCGTGGTCGTGGCCCGTCTCCAGCACACCGTGCTCGTCCCGCCCCGTCGGGGGACGGCCGAACCTGGCGGTGTAGGTGGCCTTGGTCAGGCCGAGGTTGAGCCGGTACGCGCCCTCCCGGCTCAGGTCCGAGACCGAGTCGTAGGTGTCGCCGGTCACGACCGTGGCGAACAGCAGCCACTGGTCGCCCTGCGGGCCATAGGTGAAGAACGTGTCCCCGGCGCTCTCGGTGCTGCGGGCCTGGTCGAAGGTCTCGCTGATGTAGCGGGTCATGGCGGTGGCGTCCACGCGGCTGCTCCCCTCACTTGGTCATGTCAATGGTGTCATTGACGTGCCCAGTGAAGGTTTCACCGCGTTCACCTGATCGAACGGACGAAAAGCCTCAACCGCAGGCCATCGCACCCGAGCCGCCGTACGCCCTTCCCCCGACCATAAAGTAAATTAATCCTATAGGTAGAGTAGGTATTGCATGAATTAGTGAGGAGGCGTCATGCCCGCGATGAATCCGATCACCGAGGTCCACGGGAGCATCTTCACAAGGGCGGCCGACGAGCTCATCGTCGAGCACGAGGACCTGGCCGGGGGCACCCGCCGGATCCTCGACGCCATCGCCGCCCTGGGCGACTTCGCCGGCACGGACGAGACCGGGAACACGTTCCGCCAGGGCTACACCGGCGCGCTGGCGAAGACCGAGACGTACGTCACCGCGCAGTGCGACGCCTACCCCGCGATCGCCGACCGGCTGGCCGGCATGAGGACCAGCTTCGACGTCGCGAACTGGGCGAGCATCGCATCCCTGCCGAGAGTCTCCGACCCGCCCGAGTACTCGAAGTCGGACCGAAAGTTCATCCCCGAATCCCAGGAGACCTGATGCCCGCACCCGACGACGACGCCTCCTTTCTCGACGCGGAGATGCGCCGCCTCTTCACCGAGTTCCAGGCCGAGACCGAGCCGCTGGAGGAGCTGCAGGAGAGCCTGAACGCCCTCCGCGGCCACGGCGAGGCGGCCGGCGGCCTGGTGCGGGCCGAGACGTTGCCGAACGGCGCGCTCAGCGGCCTGCGCATCGACCCGCGGGCCCAGCGGCTCGGCGTGGAGGCGCTGGCCGAGGCGGTGCTCGCCGCCGCCGGCGAGGCCGCCGCGGACGTGGCCGCGCGGATGGCCGGGATGCTCGCGGACGGCCTGCCCCCGGTCACCGACGTGACCGGGCGCTTCACCCGAGACCGCTGACCGCATGCCCACCGGCAGCCGCTATCGGGTCATGCGCCGGAACTGGTCCTGGCCCGCGGCGACACCCAGCTTGGCGAGCATCTGGTCCCAGGTGGGCAGCAGGCTGACCGGATCGTCGACCACGTCGCCCGGCCGGTTGAGCACGTTCGCCGTCGTGGTGAAGACGGTGGACCCGGTCAGGAACACGATGGCGTTCGAGGCCGCCTCGTTCTTCGGCAGCACGTTCGCGGCCTTTCCGAAGTTGGCGGGATCGACGTGGTAGAAGACCAGGGCCGCCGCGAAGTTCTTCGCCGCGTACTCGGCCCGGTCGCCCCACGACCCCATGTCCTCGCCCCTCGCGAGCTTGACCCCGTCGATGATCGCCTGATCGGCGAGGGTGTAGGCGAGGCTGCCCCCGACGGCGTAGATGAACCGCTTGCCCACGGCGTGGTTGAACATCCTGAGCAGCAGCCCCGCCTGCTGCCGGCGCATCTGCCAGTTGATCAGCGTCTGGACCTTCTTGTCGATCGCCGGCCAGCAGAAGAACGCCATCAGCTCGAGCCACTGGATGATGGCCATCGTCTTGAGGGAGTGCTGCACCTGCTCCAGCAACTCGGCGTAGTCCTCCACCGCGTCGGCCAGCCCCCGGACGTACGCCGACACCAGCGGCGGATAGGGCGCGAGGTCCTCGGTGAAGTACGTCCTGAAGGCGTCGACGCCCGCGCCGGAGTTGGGCGGTCGCCACACCCCGCCCGCGATCTCCTCCACGTCGGCCAGGCTGACGTCCACCCGGTCGGCCAGTTGGCGCAGCAACCGGGCGGCCTCACGCGCCTTGGCCGGGTCGCCGTCGGGGTACACGACGGACAGCATCCGCATGACCACGCCGGCGACGCCGAGCGCGGCGAGCGAGAACCCCATCGTCGGCAGGTACTTGGGGGATGGACTCACGTAGCAGACCCTCTCCACCGTCGGACAATTTCCACCATAAAGGTCAAGTCACCCGATCATCCCATCTCTCGCCCACGCCACGCCAGCCCCGGATCGGTGGCGGTCAGCTCACCGCCTGCTTCAGCAGGGCGGCGATCCGCGCCTCGTCGGCGGCGGTCAGGGTGGTCAGCGCGTACGCGGTCGGCCACATGGTGCCCTCATCGAGGTTGGCGACGTCGTTGAAGCCGAGCGTGGCGTACCTGGCCTTGAACTTCGGCGCGGGCTGGAAGAAGCAGACGATCTTGCCGTCGGCGTTGGCGTAGGCGGGCATGCCGTACCAGAGCTTCGGCTTCAGGCTCGGCGCGGCCGCCCTGACGACGGCGTGGACCCGTTCGGCGAGGACGCGGTCCGCCTCCTCCAGCTCGGCGATCTTCGCGAGCACGTCACTCTCCCCGTCCGCCTTGGGCCCGCGCCGCGCGGCCGTCTTCAGCTCCTTCGCGTGCTCCTTCATCGCGGCGCGCTCCTCGTCGGAGAAGCCCTCGAACGTCTTCGCGGCGCTGCTCCTGGTGGTCTTCGTGGCCATCGTTCCGCTCCCTTTGAGGCGTTGTCGTGCTGACGAGAACCAGAATGCGGGTCCGGATCGATACATTCGCTATGCGCCGGCGATGCGAACCGCATCGCGCCCGCCGCGGCCGGCCCGGTCCCGGTGAAAGACGGCGGCTGCGGGCTTGGCCGGTCACCGTAGGCTGGCGGTGTGCCTCTCGTGTTGACTCTGCTCGACGACGTACGCTGGCGGGGCGCGCGCGTGATCGGTGAACGCGCGCAGTCCCTGCTGGCGCTGCTCGCGATGCACGGCCGGTCAGGCGCGACCGACGAGCAGCTCGTCGAAGGGCTGTGGGAGGCGCGGCCACCGGCCAACCCCACGAAGGCGCTGCAGGTGGTCGTCTCCAGGACCCGCGCGGCGACCTACCCCGACGCGCTCGTACGCACGCCGCGCGGCTACCGCCTGGGCCTGCCCGCCGAGGAGGTCGACGCGCTCCGGCTCGCCACCCTGGTGGAGCGGGCGCGGGCGGCGCTGGGCGAGGGAGAGATCGCCGAGGCCCGGCGGCACGCGGACGACGCGCTCGGCCTCGCGGCGAACGGCCTGGCCACGGCCGTCGGCCCGCTGGCCGCGCTGCGCGCCGAGGCGGCCGGGCGACTGGCCGTGGCGCGTCGCGTGCTGGCCATGGCGCGCAGCCTGGGCGGCGATCACGAGAGCGCGCTGCCGCTGCTGGAGGAGGCCGCCGCCGCGCGGGCGCACGACGAGGAGCTGCTCGCGTGCCTGCTGCGCAGCGAGGCCGCCGTACGCGGGGTCGGCGCAGCGCTCGAACGATACGAGCGCTACCGCGCCGACCTGGCCGATCACCTCGGCGCCGACCCCGGCCCAGAGCTGGCCCGGGTGCACGCCGGGCTGCTGGCGGCCGACCGGCCGGTGCGCGAGGGCCTCCTCTTCGACGGTTCCTCGCTGCTCGGCCGCGACGACGACATCCGCGCGGTCCGCGCGCTGCTGGAGACGAGCCGGGTGGTCTCGATCATCGGTCCCGGCGGGCTGGGCAAGACCCGGCTGGCGCACGTCGTCGGCCGCGACGCCACGCAGCCCGTCGCGCACTTCGTCGAACTCGTGGGCGTCTCCTCACCCGACGGCGTCGTCGGCGAGGTGGGGTCGGCGCTCGGGGTCCGCGACTCCGTCAGCGGGCGCCGGGCGCTCGCCCCCGAGCAGCGCACCGACATCCGCGCCCGGATCGCCCAGCACCTCGGCCAGGCCCCGTCCCTGCTGATCCTGGACAACTGCGAGCACGTGATCGGCGCCGTCGCCGATCTGGTCGCGTTCCTCACCGCGACCACCAGGGACCTGCGGGTGCTCACCACCTCCCGCGCCCCGCTGGCGATCGCCGCCGAGCAGGTCTACCCGCTCGCCGAGCTGGACACGACCGACGCGGTGGCGCTGTTCCTGCAACGGGCCAGGGCCGCCCGCCCCGGGGTCAGGGCCGCCGAACGTCCGGTCGCCGAGATCGTCACCCGGCTCGACGGGCTGCCTCTCGCGATCGAGCTGGCGGCGGCCAAGGTCCGGGTGATGTCGGTGGAGGAGATCGGGCGTCGCCTGGCGGACCGGTTCGCGTTGCTGCGCGGCGGCGACCGCAGCGCCCCCGACCGGCACCAGACGCTGCTCTCGGTCATCGACTGGTCGTGGAACCTGCTGGACGAGCCGCAGCGCCGGGCCCTGCGCCGGTTGGCGCTCTTCGGTGACGGCTTCACGCTGGCCGCGGCCGAGCACGTGCTCGGGCCCGATGCGCTGCCCGCCGTGCAGGCGCTGGCCGAGCAGTCGCTGCTGAGCGTACGGGAGACCGATCACGGGCTTCGCTACCGGATGCTGGAGACCGTACGCGAGTTCGGCCTGATGCGGCTGGCGGAGGCCGGTGAGGAGCCCGAGGCTCGGGCGGCGCAGCGGGCGTGGGCGACCGACTACACCATGGCGCACTCTTCCGTGCTGCTCGGCCGCACCCAGTTCGCGGCGGTCGACGCGCTGAGCGCCGAGGAGGGCAACCTGTCCGAGCTGCTCCGTCAGGCCGTGGCCGAGCCCGACCGCGCGGCGGTGGTGCGGTTGCTGGTCGGGATCGGCGGGCTGTGGTCCGTACGAGGCGACCATCCACGGCTCATCGTGCTCGGCGACGCGATCGCGCAGGCACTCACCGGCTGGGACCCGCCGCGCGAGCTCGAGGACACCACCCGGTCCGCCGCGTTGATCACGCTGATGAACATCGTGATCACCACCGACAGCAGCAGCGCGGGCCTGGCCGACCTGCTCGGCCGGCTGCCCGTCCGGGAAACGAGCGATCCCCGGCTGGTGGCGATGACCACGGTCCTGCTCGCGTCCGATCCGCCGGAACGCGCCGCGGGCCGCCTCACGGAGCTGAGCCGGAGCGACGATCGCGACGTGGCGCTGATGGCCTCGCAAATGTGCAGCCACGTCCTGGAGAACGCCGGCGACCTCGCGGGGGCCATCACGGCGGGCGAACGCGCCCTGAAGCTGGTCACCGAGGACGACGGGCCGTGGCTCACGGCGGTCCTGCACACCGTGATGGCTCAACTGCGCATGCAGTTGGGCCAGCGGGGGAAGGCGATCGGTCACGCGCGGGCGGCCCTGCCGATCCTGGTCCGGCTCGGCGCCATCGGCGACGCGGCGCAGATTCGCTCGCTGCTGCTGTGCGCCGCGCTCGGCGAGGGCGACCTGGCGGCCGCGGAGGCGGAGTTCGCGGAGATCGCCAGGTTCGGCGACCTCGGGGCGACCATCGGCGGGCACATGGTGCTCCCCCTGTCCGCCGCCGAGCTGTCCATGGCCCGCGGCGAGGTGGCCGCCGCCCTGGCCCACTACCGGCAGAGCGTACGCCTGGCCCGCGACCTGCGCTTCCCCGGCCTGTCGCAGAGCGGCCTTGAGCCCTGGGTGGTCACGACCGAGTCGATCGCCCTGATCGCGCACGCCCACCACGCCGGGCCAGAAGACCTGGGTTACGGCGAAGGGCTGTTCCACGACTGGTCCGTCACCCGACTGCACCGGGCGCTGTCCGAGAGTGCTCCGCACCTCGACTACCCGGCGTACGGATTGACGCTCTTCGCGCTCGGCACGTGGGGGCTGCTCCGCGCGGCCATGGCGCCGCGGGACGCGGTCGGCTTCCTGGTGCTGGCCGAGCGGTTCTCCTACAACCGCACCATGCCCAGTACGGCCTTCGCGCGCATCGAGCCGCACGCCGAGGCCGCCGTGCCCGGGGCCATCGCCGAGCTGCGCGCGGACTACGGCGGGCAGCACGGCCCGGAGCTTCTCGACGAGGCCAGGAACCTCGTCGAGAGGGTCTTCGGCCCGCGGTCACATGTGCCGGCGGTAACTGCGTACCGACAACGGGGCGAAGACCGCGATGACCACCACGCCGGCCACTAGCGTCCAGGCCACCGCGCCGCTGAGCACGGCGCTGTTGGCCAGGTCGCGGGCGGCCGTGACCAGGTGCGACACCGGGTTGAACCGGACGAACGCGGCGAGCCACCCGGGCAGCGTCTCAACCGGGACGAACGCGTTCGACAGGAAGGTCAGCGGGAAGAGGATCATCATCGAGATGCCCTGCACGGCCTGGGCGCTCCGGGCGATCGTGCCGACCCAGGTGAAGACCCACGCCAGCGACCAGCCGGTGAAGATCGCCAGCAGGATCGCGGCCAGCACCCCGAACACCCCGCCGCCCGGCCGGTAACCCATCAGCAGGCCGCTCCCGAAGGTCAGCGTCGCCGCGATCGTGTAACGCAGCAGGTCGGCCACCATCGGCCCGGCGAGCGGCGCGATCCTGGCGATCGGCAGCGACTTGAACCTGTCGAACACCCCCTTCTCCATGTCCTCCCGCAGTTGCGTCCCCGTGGCCATGCACGTGGTCAGCACGGTCTGGGCGAGGATGCCGGGGATCATCAGCGGCAGGTAGCTGTTCACGTCGCCGGCGATGGCGCCGCCGAAGATGTACGCGAACATCGCGGTGAACAGGATCGGCTGCAGCGCCACGTCGAAGAACTGCTCGGGGTTGCGGCGCATCTTCTTGAGCGCCCGCCAGGCCATCGTCAGCGTCTGGGCCAGGGTCTCGCCCACGGTGACGTGCCGCCGGGCGGCGGCCACCCGTTCGGCGGCCCTGACGGTCTCGTGGACGGGTTCGACCATGGTGGCGCTCATCGGTCCTCCGTTTCCTTCTCGTCCGTCCCGTGGCCGGTCAGGGCGAGGAACACCTCGTCGAGGCTGGGTTTGGCGACGCTCACCGAGGAGATCGACACCCCCGCGGTACGCAGCGCGATCAGCACGTCGGCGGCCTGGTCGGCCTGCTCCAGCGCGACGTTGAGCCGCCCGCGCTCCGGGCTGAGCACCGGCTCGGCCCCGAGCACCCGCCGTACGACCTCCGCGGCGACGGGCACCTCGCCCGGCTCGTCCAGCAGCAGTTGCAGGGTCGAGTTGCCGACCATGGTCTTCAGCTCGTCGGGGGTGCCCTCGGCCACCTTGCGACCGTGGTCGATCACCGCGATCCGGTCGGCGAGCTGGTCGGCCTCGTCCAGGTACTGCGTGGTCAGCAACACGGTGCAGCCCCCGGCGACCAGGCCGCGGATGGTGTCCCACATCTGGCCCCTGGTACGCGGGTCCAGGCCGGTGGTCGGCTCGTCGAGGAAGATCAGCGGGGGTCTGGTGATCAGGCTGGCGGCCAGGTCGAGCCGCCGCCGCATCCCGCCGGAGAACTGTGCGATCGGCCTGTCGGCGGCCTCCTCCAGGCCGAACCGGTCGAGCAGGTCGACGGCGATCCGCCGCGCGCGCGACGAGGCGACCCCCTGCAACCGGCCGAACAGCCAGAGGTTCTCCCTGGCGGTCAGGTTCTCGTCGACGGACGCGTACTGCCCGGTGACGCCGACCAGTTGCCTGATCACGTGCGGGTTGCCGGCGACGTCGACGCCGAAGATCGAGGCGCGTCCTACGTCGATCCGCAGCAGGGTGGCCAGCATCCGCAAGGTGGTGGTCTTGCCCGCGCCGTTGGGCCCGAGGACGCCGAAGATCTCGCCGGGGCGTACCGCCAGGTCGATCTCGTCGACGGCCCGGTGCTCGCCGAAGACCTTGACCAGCCCTTCCGCCTGGACGGCCAGGTCCGTATCACGTGGGGCGGCCGGCGTGACCCCCGCGTTGTCGAGTTCAGTGATGCTCATGGCCTTCACTGTCGCCGCCCCGGGTTTCACGGCACCCTCGCCCCGGTTTCACCCAAGAAGGCCGTCACGTGACGCAGGCGCCGACGGCCACCGACCCTCAGGATCGTTGGCTGGGGGGCGGGGTGGGGATCACCAGGTCGAGCGTGCTGAGGGTGTGGAGGAGGTCGTCGACGACCCCGGTGGGTGAGACCTGGTGGTCGCCTGCCCACCAGGTCTCCGCGGCGATCTGGTAGACGGCGAACGTGAGGTGCGCGGTCATCGCGACCAGCAGGTCGCCGGCGGGGCGGCGGGCGCGGTCGGCGATCGCGGACTCCAGGTCGCTCTGCGACCGGGCGACCAGGTCCCAGAGCCGAGCCCTGGGCACCGGCGCGTTGTCGACGATGCGGCGCACCGCCGCGAGGCGTCCGTCGCCGATGTCGAAGGCCGCGAACGACTCATGGATCGCGGCTCCGAGCGCGACGTTCAGCGGCTCCTCTGCCGGACGCTCGCGCAGCCGCGCCCCTAGGTCCATCGACCGGGTGAACCCGTCGAGGATCAGCAGATCCTTGCTCGGAAAGTAGCGGTACAGCGTCGTGCTGCCGACCTCGGCCCGCTCGGCGATCTGCTCCATGGTCGTCGCGTCGTATCCCTGCTCGATGAACAGGTCGAGCGCCACGTCGACGATCTGCCGCCGGGTCCGGGTGGCCTTGAGCTCGCGCAATCCCATGGTCTGGATCATATCGGTCACTCCGGATTGGTATTGAAACCCGTTCGGGTGAATGTACATAATGGGTGTCACTACCGTTTCGGGGGCGTTACGCAAGAAGGAACGTGTCAGATGTCCAGTCGCTCCGACGCCGCCGCGGCGAACGAACCCGCCGCCCCCGCCACCCCACTTCCCCGGCTGATCCTGGCCATGACCAGCTCGAACGTCGGAGCACTCGTCGCGCTCCTCACTCCCCTCCAACTCCTGCTGACCCTCCAGGTCACCCGGATCGCCGGCGACGGGACCGCCGGCGCGTTCGGCGTGATCACCGGCTTCGGCGCGCTGTTCGCGCTCGTGGCCAACCCGCTCGCGGGCCGCATCAGCGACCGCACCGCGGCCCGGTTCGGCCGCCGTCGCACCTGGATGCTCAGCGGCGCTCTCGCCGGGGCGCTGGTCGTGTTCGCGCACGCGTTCACGACCGAGGTGTGGCAGGTCGCGGTCGTCTGGTGCGCCACGCAGACGATCTTCAACTTCCAGCTCGCCGCCACCAGCGCGCTGCTCGCCGACCAGGTTCCGGCGGGCCGGCGCGGAACGGTCTCCGGATTCATCGGGCTCGCCGCCGCGGTCGGGCCGCTCATCGGCATCGCGGCCGTCAGCGCCAGTTCCCAACTGGTCGTGCAGTGGGGCGTCGTCGCCGTCGTCGCGGCGCTCCTCGGCGTCCTCGCCGTCGTCCTGCTGCGCGACCCGCAGCACCCGCGGGCCGCCGGGCAGCCGGGCCTGGGCCTGGTGGAGCTGCTGAAGTCGTACTGGCTGAATCCGTGGCGGCACCCCGCCTTCGGCTGGGCGTGGCTGGTGCGCTTCCTGATCACCTGTGGCTTCGCGAGCGGCACCTACAACGCCATCTTCGTCATGGAACGCTTCGACATCACCCCGGAGTCGGTCAGCGGCGTCGTCCTGGTGATGTCGCTGCTGAACGTCGCGGTGCTCGCGATCACCAGCGCGGTCTCCGGCCTGGTCTCCGACCGGATGCGGCGGCAGAAGCCCTTCGTCATCGCCGGAGGCGTCATAGCCGCCGCCGCGCTGGTGCTCCAGGCGACCGCCCCGACCCTCGGGGTCGTGTACGTCGCCGTGACCCTGCTCGGCCTCGGCGTCGGCCTGTTCCTCTCGATCGACGGCGCGCTGTGCGTCCGGGTGCTGCCCAGCAGCGAGAACGCCGGCAAGGACTTCGCGATCATCAACCTGGCCAACACGCTCCCGCAGTCGATCGTGCCGTTCGCCGCCCCGTTCCTGCTCGGCCTCGGCGGCTTCCCCGCGCTCTACCTCACGCTCGCCGTCTGCGGCGTACTCGGAGCCCTCGCCGTGCTCCGGCTGCCGGAGATCGGCCGCGAGGGCGACCCGCGCTGGGCCCCCATCACCCGCCCGGACGCCGCGCAGGCCCCCGCCACCGTCAGTTGACCCCTCGAACCCCCTCGAACCCCTCCGACTTGCCCGACCCGTCCGACCGGAAGAGAGATCCCATGAACGCCCTGTCCGTGTCCTCCTACAGCGTCCGCGAGCAGCTCGGCCCGGTCGTCTTCGACTTCGTCGACCCCCAGGGCAACGACGTGCACATCGACCTGCCCTACCCGAAGCTGCTGCGCCTGTCGGAGTTCCCCGCGCGCGCCAGGGACGCCTTCGGCGTCGACGCCGTCGAGACGGTGGCCTTCCAGTTCGACGGGCTGGCGGACCCGGAGCTCGACCTGTTCGCCGCCGCGCTCGGCTCGTCCGGCGTGCGGCTGCTCAACGTCGCGATCGACGTCGGCGACCTGCTGGAGGCCGACGACGACAGGCGCGCCGCCGACGTCGCGCTCATCAAGCAGTGGATCGACCGGTTCACCGCGATGGGGACGCGGTTCGTCCGGGTCAACCCCGGCTCGCCGTTCAGCCCGCACCACGGTGCCACGCCGCCCGCCCACCTGGTCGACGCCCTGGGCGGGCTCGGCTCGTACGCGGAGGAGCGGGGCGCCCGGCTGCTCGTGGAGAACCACGGCGGGCCGAGCAGCGACCCGGCGTGGATGCGGCACCTGCTGGACGCCGTCGGGCGCGACGCCTGCGGCCTGCTGCTCGACCTGGGCAACTTCGACGTGCTGATGGCCCCCGCGATGGCCGTCCTCTTCGGCGGCGAGAGCGACCCGGACGAGGTGTTCGCGGGCCTCGACCTGACCCCGCTCTACGACGGCGTCGAGGCCCTGGCCGGCCACGCCGAACTGGTCAGCCTCAAGGCCCACCACGTCTCCGAGGACGGCGTCGTCGGCCCGGTCGACCTCGAACGCGCGCTCCGGATCCTCACCGCCCACGGCTACACCGGCCCCCTCTCGGTCGAGTACGAGGGCAACGGCGGCGACCCCTGGGCCAAGAGCGCCCGCGTCCTCGACCTCACCCGATCCGTTCTCGACCGGTCCGGCGCCCCGGCCACGGAAGCGCCCTGACATGACCGACATGACCGGATCCACCCGCGGCGGCCCCGTGCGCGCGGCGATCGTGGGCGGGGGCATGGTCGCGGCCATCCACCGCCGCGCCGTCCACGCGGCCGGTGGCGTGGTCGTCGGCGTGCTCGGATCGAGGCGGGAACGCTCCGCCCAGATCGCCGCCGACTGGGACGTCGCCGCGTTCCCCGATCTCGACGCCCTCCTCGCCGCCGAGATCGACGTCGTCCACGTGTGCACGCCCAACTCGACCCACGCCTCCTACGCGACCGCCGTGCTCAGGGCGGGCAGGCATGGTCTGCGAGAAGCCGGTCGCGACCTCCGTCTCCGAGGCCGAGGGGCTGGCCGCCGGGGGCGCCCCGGCCGGGACGGTGACGACCGACGACCTCGCGATCGTCACCCTCACCACCGCCTCCGGCGTCCCGGCGAACGTCGTCGTGTCCCAGGTCGCCGCCGGGCGGCGCAACCGGCTCTGGTTCGAGCTGGACGGCGCGGTCGCCTCGGCCGTGTTCGACCAGGAGAGCCCGGAGACCGCCTGGATCGGCACGCCGGACGGCGCGACCGTGATCGCCCGCGGCGCGGGCCGGGCCTCCGGCGGCCAGCGCCGCCTGTCCTACCTGCCCGGCGGCCACGCCCAGGGCTACCAGGACTGCTTCCACGCCTTCGTCGCCGGCACCTACGCCGCGATCGCCGGTGACCCGCCGGACGGGCTGCCGACCCTGGCGGACGGAGTGCGTTCCGTCGGGATCGTCGAGGCCGTCCTCGACTCGGCGGCGTCGGGAGCCTGGACCGCCGTCGACGGGCCGACCGAATGACCGCCGCCCGCCCGCCCATCGCCCCGGATCTCCGGAACCGCTGATCCCCGACCACCCCACCCTCAGGGAGACGAAACATGACCGAGCAGGTCGACGTTCTCATCATCGGCTCAGGCCCCGCCGGTTCGACCTACGCCCGTACCATCGGCGACGCCGTGCCCACGGCGCGCATCCTCATGGTCGAGGTCGGGCCGCACATCCCCGGCGTCCGCGGCGCGCACACCCAGAACATGGGCGAAGAGGCCCGCGTCGCCGCGCAGTTGCTCACCCAGGGGCCCGAGACCGGCGTCGAGCGCGCCAAGGCCCTCGCCGACATCGCGGACGGGCTCGACCCGAGCCTCGAGTTCCGGCAGACGATCCTGCCCGGACTGTTCTTCCTCGACCCCCGTCCGAAGCTCGCCGAGGGCGAGGTCGGGCTCTCGGCGGCCAGCATGGCCAGCGGGGTCGGCGGAATGGGCATCCACTGGGGCACCTCCTCGCCACGGCCGCACCAGTCGGAGCGGATCCCGTTCATCCCCGCCGACGAGCTGGACGCCGCCCTCGACCACGCCGAACAGCTCCTCGGCGTCACCAAGTGGGACGTGCCGGGGACGGGGCTGGCGGAGGCCATCCGGCGGGAGATGGCGGACGAGTTCGACGGCCCCGGCCTGACCCCGGTCGGTTTCATGCCCAGCGCCATCCAGTGGAAGGACGGTCAGGCGCACTTCTCCGGCACCGGCGTCATCCTGGGCGACCTGGAGGCCACCGTCCCCGGATTCGAGCTGCGCGCCGGGACCCTCGCCAAGCGGGTCGTCGTCGAGAACGGCGTCGCCGTCGGCGCCCTTCTGGAGGATCGCGGGACGGGCGATCTCCGCGAGGTACGCGCCCGGCACGTCGTGGTGTGCGCCGACGGGCTGCGTACGCCCCAGGTGCTGTTCGCGTCCGGCGTCCGCCCCGCCGCGCTCGGGCACCACCTGAACGAGCACTTCCAGGTCGGCGCCTTCGGCCACCTGAACGACGCCTTCGACCCGGCCCGCCACGACAGCGACCCCGAGCGCCTCGGCTACGTGCTCGTCCCCTTCTCCGACGCCCGCCCGATGCAGGGCGGGATCATCGCGTTGCTGAACTCCCCCTACAGCCTGGGCATCGACGACGAGGCCCTCGCGTCCCGGCTCGTGGCGTTCGCGTGGTACGGCGCCAAGGACATCCAGTTCCGCGACCGGGTGGAGTTCAGCGAGACCGAGACCGACTTCTACGGCATGCCGAAGATGACCGTCCACTACTCCCACACGGACCAGGACCTGCTCACCATCCAGCGGTTGAAGGAGAACGCCCGCCGCGGCGCCGACCGCATCGGCGCCCTGGCCGAGGAGCCCGAGCTGGCCGCGGGCGGGTCGTCGCTCCACTACCAGGGCACGGTCCGCATGGGCGCCGCCGACGACGGGACCTCGGTCTGCGACCAGTACCTGAAGGTCTGGGGCGTCGACAACCTGTACGTCGGCGGCAACGGCGTCATCCCCACCTCGACCGCCGCCAACCCGACGCTCACCACCGTCGCGCTCGCGTGGCGGGCGGCGAACAGGATCGCGGCCCGCCTGCTCGACCGTTCCTAGGGCCTGCTCCCCACGCCCGCGGCGCCGAAGTCACCCGAGATCGAAGAAGCCCCAGCGCCCACAACGGCTCGACTTCTTGGCCTCATGTGGTTGCTCTTCGCCAACATTCGAGGGTCGCCCCGAGGTCAGGTCGGTTCGCGATCATGGGAGCGGGCTTGTCGGGCGTCCTCGGCCTCGGGCTCGCCCGATCCGGGCAGGTGCCGGAGCATTACGCCCACCAACCGCTCGCGGCGCACGAAGCCGTAGTGGCGGGAGTCCCAGCTCGTCGCGCGGTTGTCGCCGAGCACCACGACGGACCCGGGCGGCACGACCGTGCCGGCTATCCCGTCGACGTCCGGGTACTCCCACTCGGTGGGCAGCCGATCGCCCTGCACGGCCACGGCCCGCTTGACGAGCAGTTGCCGGCCGCGCTTGGTCGCCGACGCCCTCCCGCCCGGGACGCCCGGGACGCCCGGGAGGTCGGGGAACTCCACGACGACGATCTGCCCCACGCGGATCCGTCTGGTCCTGCGTACCAGCAGGCGGTCGCCGGATCGCAGCGCCGGTTCCATGCTCGTGCCGTCGACGACGGTGACCAGGAAACCACGGCGGACCGACAGCACCAGCAGACCGGCGGCCAGCAGCACCACGGCGGCCGGAAGAGCGAGTGTCACAGAGCCTCCTGGTATCCGGCGGCCTGGAGCCGAAAGAGTCTGGCATAGCTGCCGTCGGCGGCCAGCAGCGTGTCGTGCGACCCGTGCTCGGTGATCCGGCCGTCGTCCAGGACCGCGATGTGGTCGGCGTCGCGGACGGCGCTGAGCCGATGGGAGATCAGCAGGCTCGTCCGGCCCTCGCGGTGCTCCCGCATCACGGTGTGGATCTCGTGCTCCGCCTCGGGGTCCAGGCCGGAGCTGGGCTCGTCGAGGATCATCAGGTCGCTGTCGTCGCGCACGAAGGCTCGGGCCAGCGCGAGGCGTTGCCACTGCCCGCCGGACAGGACGACGCCGGTCACCGGGTCGTCCTTGTCCGTTCCGACCACGAAGATGCGGGTCAGTGGTGTGTCGTAACCTCGCGGCAGCGCGGCGAGCTTGTCGTGGATGCCCGCGCGGCCGGCCGCCTCCCGGATCCGCCCTGGCTCAGCCAGTGTGCTCAGGTCACCGAGGGCGATGTTCTCCCCGGCCGTCATGTCGTAGTTCATATGGTCCTGGAAAACGGCGCTGATCCGCTCACGCAGCCTCGCCGGAGGGATGTCACGTAGATCCACTCCGTCCCAGAGGATCTGTCCTCGGGTCGGGTCGTACATCCGGCACAGCAGCTTGACGAGCGTGCTCTTTCCCGCGCCGTTCAGGCCGACGAGCGCGACGGCGCATCCGTACGGGATCGTCAGGTTCACCCCGCGCAGGACCCAGGGATGGTCGTCGCTGTAGCGGAACCACACGTCCCGCAGTTCGATGCTCCGCCGCAACCGCGGGGCGTTCCCGTGCTGCGCCCGTGGGAGATCGGGTTCGGCCCGGACCACGGCGACATAGTGGGTGAAGGCCAGCAGCCGCGCCTGCCCGCCGGAGATCGCCGCGGTCAGGGTCGCAAGGGCGGACTGCACGCCGATGACGGCCGCGAGGAACATGGCGACGTCTCCGACGCTGAGCGCGCCGCCCCGCGCCGCCGTGATCGCCCACCACAGGCCGACGCCTGCCACCGTCGCGCTCAACACCGTCAGTCCGCCCTGCACGCGGAGTTCACGGAGGTCCATCCGCCGACCGGCCGCATCGGAGCTTCGCCGTTCGTCCATCATCCGGGCACGCAGGAACGCCCCGATGCCGAACAGGCGGATCTCCGTGGCCGCGGCGACTCCGGTGAGCAACTGGCTGTAGAAGAACTCGCGCCGGTGGAACTGTTCGATGCTCCACTCCATGGCCGACCGGCGCCGGGAGAGGAGGATCTCGGCGACGAGCGCCGGGATGGCGGCCACGAGCACCATGACCGTCATGGCCGGGCTGAGGATCAGCAGGGACGCGATGAAGCCGGTGAGGGCAAGCGCGCCACCGAGAGCGCTGCCGATGCCGTCCACGATCTCGGAGATGCGGCCGATGCCCTCCTGCGCGAGTCGAAGCCGGTCCTGGAAGGTCGGATCCTCGAAGTTACGCAGGCCCACCTGGCGCTCGGCCGCGGCGAACAGCCGTTCGGTCGCGGTCAGGCCCGCCGACCGCCCGATCTGGGCCCTCAGGTAGTGGACCAGGACGGGCAGGACGGCGGCGCCCAGTCCGGTGGCGACCAGTGCGAGCGCCAGCCCGCCGACCGCGCCGTGCGGAGTCGTCAACCGATCGATCACCAGTTTGGTCGCCCACGCGGTCGCGATCGGCGCCGCGGCCCCGGCCAGAGTCGCCAGCAGGAACACCGTCACGTTCGCTGAGGCCGCCCGCCAGATGAGTGAGACCGCCTCGGCTGCGGAGGCGCGCAGATCCCGCGCGCGGATCCGCAGGTCCCCCTTCGGGGCAGCGCTCACCGCTCACCCCTTGCCGGCGACGCGGTCGTGCCCGAGCTTCGGAGGCGGCAGTTCCTCGATCTTGGATCCCGTGGCGACGATCCTGTGATCATCCCCGACCAGGTACAGCGCCGGGGTCCAGGTGTTCCGCAACGCCCGAGCCACCGGTCCGCCGTCGAGGTCGGCCACGACGACCCGGGCGACCGGAGTGAGCGCCTGGACCAGCTCGGCGTCATCGCCGCCGACCACCGCCAGCACGTCCTCACGACCCGACTCCCGCGCGTGCTCGACGAAACGCGGAAGCAGCTCGTGGCAGGCCACGCAGCCTGCGGAGAAGAATCCGACCAGGCCGGTCAGGCTGTCGTGGGACACCGGCTCGCCGGTGGTCGTCACGACGGCGAACTCCCCGACGGCGGAGCCGGGACCGAGCGCAAACACGGGCCCGGGATGCCATCCCGCCTGGTCGGCCTGCGCCCTCATCCGGCGCAGGATTCCGAACGTGAGCAGCAGGTTCAGCAGGCACAGCACACCGAGCAGCACCACGGCGGCGACAAGATAGGGCATCAGGAAGTCCTCGCGAACAGGTCGATGATGTCGTCGAAGGAGGCGATCGGGGTCAGCGCCGGACGGCGGCGTGCGCCACCGCCCGGCGCCTGACGGTCAGGTCAGCAGTTGCCGACCTTGGTCCACTGGCAGCCGGTCTGCGGGCAGCAGAAGCGGTACCAGTAGCCCGGGTGGCCGGCGGCGTTGCAGAAGTAGCTGCCGCTGCAGGCGGACGCGGTCGCCTTGGGGGCGATCCGCTCGATCATTCGATCAATGAGACGGCTCATGACTTTCTCCTTTTCGAATATTCACTGCCAGAAAATATGCCGGATAGGATCGACTGCCATTACCAAGCCTTCTTCAATGACCCGCGGCCTCACAACCTTTCGCATACCGCGTCCCGCCCCCAGAAAATGGGGCAACAATCCAGCACTGTATAGGGTGACCGTAAATCCGAAAAGATGTTGATCTGTGACGAAGATCACTTGCTCTTTGTGTTTCGGCGACGGACACGGCCGTTGACCTTGATCGAACCGCTCCGCCCGACCACAGGGCGTCGTACGCCGAACCGCATTTACCTCGACGGCTTCCGCGCGTCAGGCTGCCCGTCATACTCTCCGGAGTTGAACGGTGACCGGTTGTTGGGCGATCCCCGCTCCTAATGACGGCGGCAATCGCCAATGCGTTCACCACGAGTTCCGAATCCCGCCATGCGGCAATGAACGGCCGATAAATCCGGCGCGAACAGGCATCCACAAAAGCAGCGCGATCGAAATGCGCCCGTCGGCGTCATCGCGCTCAAGCGGTCGTGACGAAGTCCTCGGGATCGTCGTCGGGCAGCGACCACGCCAGTTTCAGCGTGGGCATGGCCAGGCCGAGAAGGAGCAATGCCGCGGTCATGCTGGAGGTCAGCGATCCTCCGTCCGGCCGCCCGGCGACCGCCAGGCCGTAGGCGAGGTCGACCAGCATCAGCAAGGCGAACATCTGGTAGCTCCGGTAGTGCGCGTTGTTGCGAAGTTCGGTCTCGCGCTCGTCCAGATCCCGGCCGTCCCCCGTCAGCCGTCCCGTGAGGGACCGGAGAACGTACAGCCCGCCGACGCCCAGCAGCAGGCCCGCCACCATCAGCACGGCGGACACCTCCAGGGTCGGCTCCCGGAACAGCGCCGCCCCGGCGATCAGCAGTGCGAAACCGGCGAGCACCGACATCGCCACCTGGCGGCGGCGGGCCCTGGTTCGCGGCAGTGCGTTGCTGAGCATCTCTTACTCCCGGTAGAGCTGTGTGGACAGTGGGGTGAACGGCTTGCGGCTGAAGACGGTCTCCACCGGCAGATCGAACACGGCGCAGATCCGGAACGCCAGGTCAAGGCTCGGGTAGTGGTCGCCCCGCTCCAGCGCGCCGATCGTCTGCGGGTTGACCTCGACGGCCTCCGCCAACGCCGCGCGGCTCATGTTCCGCTCGGCGCGGAGCACCTGCAGCCGGTTGTAGATGGGGAGCGCGTTGTCACGCCTCACCGGACTCATGAACAAAATATTGTAAAAACCCAACATAATGTCAAGTCTTCACACTGTTTCATCCGGTTGATCTGCTGCCCCATCCAGGCATTCGTCCTGGCCCGGCAGCCTCTGGTCAGGCACCTTCCAGACCGCGGGCTTCGTGGAGCCAGGCGGCGAACAGGTCGGGGTCGAGGTCGGCAGGTTCGCGAAGTTTCACCCCGGCCATGGCCCTGGCGCCGGGTTCGAGACGGCCGGACGGGTCGGACAGCTCCTGCCCTCGCCAGAATCCGAAGCTCACGTACGCGGCGTACGCCTTGAGGTAGCAGACCGGGGACACGCCGGGCTTGTCGCCGAGGCTCCACACCGGGTGCCCGTGCCAGACGGCCCCGGCTCCGGGCAGCGCCGCCTCGATGATCGGCAGGAGTTCGCCGGCGATCCGGCGCTGGGACTCGGGCAGGACGGCAAGGTAGTCCTGCACCGTCGCGAACTTGGTCATGTCAGTGTCCTTCCTGGTGGGTGAGCCGGCGGCGGAGGTTCAGAGGCTGTGGCGGTAACGGGCGGCGACGAGGGCGACCCAGAGCATGGCGGTGAGGGTGCCCACGGCCAGCACCAGGGATCCGGCCGCACCGCCGCCCATCGACCAGCCGTTGCCGATCAGCAGCGCGGTGCCGGCGACGCGGGAGGCGACGGCGTGGCCGCGGTTGCCTGACCGGCCGAAGTGGCGGCCCAGCACGTAGCAGGCGGCGATCAGGGCGGCGAACGAGATCGACCCGGCGGCCAAGTGGCCGTAGCCGTGCCAGGACAGAGACGTGGGCACCGCGTCGAAGCCCGCGGGGAAGCCGTTGCCCGGGTCCATGACGAGGACTCCGGCGACGATCATTCCGATGCCGTTGACGAGGACCAGTCGCGGCGCCCACGTGCCTCCGGGGGTGCCTCGCAGCGCTCGGCGCAGCCCGGCCGCTCCGGCGATGGTGAGGATGCCGGCGATCACGAAGTTGGCGATCTGCAGCCAGCCGAGAGAGCCGTTGCTCAGCAGGCTCAGCGGGTGGCGGGTGAGGTCGAAGCCCTCCCGGGTGGCCGCCTGGGCCAGGGAGACGACGGCCCACAGGGGTGCCGCGACGGCCGCGCAGGTGAGCAGGGACCGGGTGGCGGCCGAGGCGGAGGAGGCGGTGGTGTCGGCGGCGCGGGTCTGGGTGGCGGTCATTGCCGGTGCCTTTCGGTTGGTCTGTGTGGTTCTCTCCCACACGTCGACGTGGTTCTCACCCACACGTCGACCCACCGATGTGACAGGGAACGCCGACATTCCCTGTCACATACAGTTGCTCGACGCTTGGCAGAGCTACGACAACGGCATGGAAGACGAGGAGAACCCCTCATGCGCTACCTGATGATGTCCAAGTCCGCGGACACCGCCCCCGACGAGACCCTGTACGCGGAGATGGCCAAGTTCGTCGAGGAGATGACCGCGGCGGGCGTGCTGCTGGCCACCGGCGGCCTTGAGCCGGGCGGGATCCGGATGACGTCCTCCGGCGACGAGATCACGGTGACGGACGGCCCGTTCGCCGAGGCCAAGGAGGCCGTGGTCGGCTTCGCGCTGGTCGAGGTCCGGTCCAGGGAGGAGGCGATCGAGCTGGGCCGGCGCTTCCGCAAGATAGTCGGCGACGGGGAGAGCGTCATCCAGCAGGTCTTCGGCCCCTGACCCCGGATGGCGCCGCCCCGGCTTGCGATCGGGCCGGGGTTGGTGCTGTCATCGACATCGTGACCGCCGCCCATCGCACCGTCGACGCGGTCTGGAAATTCGAGTCTGCCAAGATCATCGCAGCGCTCACCCGCATGGTGCACGACGTCGGCCTCGCCGAGGAACTCGCCCAGGACGCGCTCGTCGCCGCACTCGAACAGTGGCCCGAGTCGGGCATCCCGGACAACCCCGGCGCTTGGCTCATGACGACCGCCAAACGGCGGGCGATCGACCACCTCCGGCGCTCCCAGCGCAGGGAACGCAGACACGAGCAGCTCGCCCGCGAACTCGACGAACGCCAGGACGCCTCGGAGCAGGACTCCTCGGAGCAGGACGACGTCCTGCGGCTGATGTTCATCTCCTGCCACCCGGTGCTGCCCACCGAGGCGCGGGTCGCGCTGACGCTCCGACTGCTCGGCGGCCTGACGGCCGCGGAGATCGCGCGGGCGTTCCTGGTCGACGAGCCGACCGTCGCCCGGCGCATCGCCGCGGCGAAACGGAGGCTGGCCGAGGAACGGGTCCCGTTCGAACTGCCGGAGGGGTCCGCCCTGGCCGAGCGCCTGTCGTCGGTGCTGGAGGTCATCTACCTGATCTTCAACGAAGGGTACGCGGCCACGTCCGGGGACGATCTGATGCGGCCGGGCCTCTGCCTGGAGGCGCTGCGGCTGGGCCGGTTGCTGGCCGGGCTGGCACCGCACGAGTCGGAGGTGCACGGGCTGGTCGCGCTGATGGAGATTCAGGCGTCCCGTACGGCCGCGCGTATCGGGTCGGCGGGCGAGCCCGTCCCGCTGCACGAGCAGAACCGGGGGCGCTGGGACCAACTGCTCATCCGGCGCGGCTTCACCGCCATGCTGCGGGTGCGGGAGAGCGGCGGCTCGCCCGGCCCGTACGCGCTGCAGGCCGCGATCGCCGTGTGCCACGCGCAGGCCCGGACCCCCGAGGACACCGACTGGGCGCGGATCGCGGCCCTGTACGCCGCGCTGGTCCGGCTACTGCCGACGCCGATCGTGCAGCTCAACCGGGCGGTGGCGGTCGGGATGGCGCAGGGGCCGCAGGCGGGGCTCACCCTGGTCGACACGTTGACCGACGAGCCCGCGCTGCGCGACTACCACCTGTTGCCCGGTGTCCGGGGCGATCTCCTCGCCCGGCTGGGACGGCACGACGAGGCCCGGCTGGAGTTCGCACGGGCCGCGGCCCTGACCAGGAATGCGGCGGAACGCGACTTCCTGCGCCGCCGCGCCGACGAGATCGCCGTCCCCGGTCAGCCGGAGGTCACCCTCGCCCAGGCCGCCAGCGACTTCCTCGCTCGCGACGACCTCGACGCCGGAACGGTCCGTTCGTACGGGCAGACCCTGGGACGCCTGTGCCGGTCCCTGGGCGGTCACCTGCCGCTGGCCTCTCTGACCGCCGACCAGGTGACGCAGGTGTTCGCGACGACCTGGGGCGGGGCGGCGCCCGCGACGTGGAACCGGCATCGGGCCGCCGTCCGCTCCTTCGGCGCGTGGGCGGCCCTGGACGACCTCGCGGCGGGCCTCGACCGGCGGGGCGAGACCCGGCCCAGGACGGAGACGATCGGTGCGGATCGGCTCGACGCGCTGTGGAACCGTCCCGGCCTGCCCCTGCGCGAACGCACCCTGTGGCGGCTCCTGCACGAGTCCGCCGCCGGGGTGAGCACCGTCCTGTCAATGAACGTGGAGGACCTGGACCTGGACGACCGGCGGGCCCGCGTCGGCGGCACCTGGGTGAGCTGGCGTTCCGAGACCGCCCGGCTCCTCCCCCGGCTCGTGGCCGGCCGTACCCGGGGCCCGGTGTTCCTCGCCGACCGCCGTCCCGGCCCGGCCCGCACGCCGGCTCCCGCCGACCTGTGCCCGGAGACCGGCCGTCGCCGCCTGTCCTACGAACGGGCCCAGTACCTCTTCAAGCAGGCCACCAGATCCCTGGACCCGGCGGGCGACGGCTACACCCTCCGCCAACTGAAACCCGGCCTACCGCCTCACCCACGGCGCCACCGGCATTGAGCGAGGGTAGGAGTTCCGGTCGCTCGAGGCCCCTACGCCGACCCCCAACGCTCTCTTGACCACGTACGGGAGAGCCCTCGCCGCGAGATCGGCAGGCAGCAGCCGGCCTTCCCCCGGTCGGTTCTCGTCCCGCCGCCGCGCTCACGGCCCACGGGCTGTCCGGCCATCCGGGACAGGTCCACCCCACTCGCTGCGTCGGTCTCGGGCAAGGTCTGGTCGATGGCGTCCACTGGCTGGACAGCCCAATCGGCTTATCTGTCGCGGGCTGGAATGGGCTCAGCCAGCGCAGCGCGCTCGGGAGGCGCGGGGAAGGGGTCGGCGAAGTACTGGGTCTCGTGCGTCACGAGACCGTCGGTGATCTCCATGACGCTGAGCGAGTACGTGGGCACGCCGTCATAGGTGATCACGCACTCGCTCACCCAAAGGTCGCCGCCGCCCAGGATCCGGCGGATGGCGAAGTGGCGTTCGGCCGGGTGCCTGCCGCGTTGCGCCTGGATCCTTGACCGGCCCCTGAAGCGCTCGCCCGACTGCGGGTAGTCCAGGATCGCGTCGGCAGCGTAGATCGCGTGCTCAGCGTCGACGTCCCCGCGTTCGGAGGCCTCCCAGTGCTGTTGGAGCCGAGCCCGGATGTCGGCTTCGGGATCACTTGCGCTGTGCACCGTTAGCCCTCCATGACCAGCAGGAATGTCGGCGGCTGCCACGACAGATGTTACCCGGGGGGTCTCGTACAGCTTGGGAGCGCCTGGACGGACTCCCGCCGTTCGCCCGGCAAGCCGTCATCACCGCGCCGAACCAGTCCCTGGCCGACACCGATCGGGCGATCGTCACTGGTTAGGACCAGCGAAGCGACAAAACCCCAGATCAGCGAACTGACCTGGGGTTTCTGTGCGGTGCGCCGCCAGGGACTCGAACCCCGGACCCGCTGATTAAGAGTCAGCTGCTCTAACCAACTGAGCTAGCGGCGCTGGCACAAAGGAATATACCGGCGATCAGGATCCTGGTCGAATCGGAATCAGGCGGACATCCAACCGCTAGAATAAAGCTCGGCACGCCACCGGCAGACAGGATCAGCGATGTTCGACTCGCCCGCCGACGTGACGGAACGGCTCGCCGCTGTGGGCTACCTCTCCGACGACGCCATCTCCACCTCGGTGTTCCTGGCCGCCGCGCTGGGCAAGCCGCTGCTGGTCGAAGGGCCGGCCGGGGTGGGCAAGACCCAGCTCGCCAAGGCCGTGGCCCAGGCGACCGGGGCCGGCCTCGTCCGCCTCCAGTGCTACGAGGGCCTCGACGAGGCCAGGGCCCTGTACGAGTGGAACTACAAGAAGCAGCTCCTGCGGATCCAGGCCACCAGCGCCGACGACGACATCTTCGGCGAGGAGTTCCTGCTGGAGCGGCCCCTGCTCAAGGCCATCAGGGCCGAGGGGCCGACCGTGCTGCTCATCGACGAGACCGACAAGGCCGATGTCGAGGTCGAGGGGCTGCTGCTGGAGCTGCTGTCCGACTTCCAGGTGACCATCCCCGAGCTGGGCACGATCGTCGCCACGCGCAGGCCGTACGTGGTGCTGACCTCGAACGCGACCCGCGAGCTGTCGGAGGCGCTCAAGCGGCGCTGCCTCTACCTGCACCTCGGATACCCCACCCCCGAGCGCGAACGGGACATCGTGCTGGCCCAGGTGCCGGGCTTCCGTGCCGACCTGGCCGAGCAGCTCGTCAGGACCGTGGCGACGCTGCGGGCGCTGGAGCTGAAGAAGGCCCCCTCCGTGGCCGAGACCGTGGACTGGGCCAACACCCTGCTGGCACTCGGACGGGACGAGCTGGACGAGGCGACCGTCGCCGGCACGCTGGGCGTGGTGCTCAAGCACGCCTCCGACCACACCCGGGCGGTCAAGGAACTGGGGCTGCCCGATGCCTGAGACGGCCACGGGCGGGTCGCTGGTCGACCGGCACGTCGGCTTCGTGCACGCGCTGCGCGCGGCCGGGCTGCCGGTGTCGGTCGCCGAGGGGCTCGACGCGGCCAACGCGCTGCGGGTGATCGAGCTGGCCGACCGCGAGTCGCTGCGCGCCGCCTACGCGGCCACGCTGGTCAAGAAGCCGGCCTACCGGCCGGGGTTCGACGTGCTGTTCGACCTGTGGTTCCCGGCCGCCATGAGCGGCCTCCGGCCCGCGTCACCCCGTACGGACCTGGCGACGGCCGAGGTCGAGGAGCTGCGCGAGCACCTCGCGGGGCTGCTGATCGGCTCGACCGACCAGGAACTGCGCGAGTTCGTCCAGGCCGTGGTGGCGCGGTTCGGCAGGCAGGAGGCCGGGCCCGGCCGCCAGAACTGGTTCTCCTACAGCGTGCTGCGCGCCCTCTCGCCCGAGACGCTGATGGCCGGCATCCTGCGCGAGGTGCTGCGGGGCGGTGAGCGCGGCGGGCTGGCGGAGCAGAACGTACGCCGCCGCGTCCACGCCAACCTGCGGCGCTTCGAGGACGCCGTGGCCACCGACGTACGCCGCCGCATCGCCGAGGACTCCGGGATCGAACGCATCGCCCGCTCGGCCGTCCGTCCCCCGCTCGACCAGGTCGACTTCCTGCGCGCCACCAGGGCCGACCTGGCCAGGCTGCGCAGGGAGGTGCACCCGCTGGCCCGGCGGCTGGCCGCGCGCCTGACCATCAGGCACAGGAAGGGCAGGCGGGGCCGCCTCGACTTCCGCCGGACCATGCGAGCCTCGCTGCAGAGCGGCGGGGTGCCGCTGGACACCCACTTCAGGCCGCCGCGCCCGCACCGGCCGGAGCTGGTCGTGCTCTGCGACACCAGCGACTCGGTCTCGTCGTTCGCCCACTTCACGCTGCTGCTCACGTACGCGCTGCGCGAGCAGTTCACGAAGGTGCGGGCGTTCGGGTTCGTGGACACCGTGGACGAGATCACCCGGTTCTTCCTGCCGGGCTCCGACGTGGTCGAGGCCATGGCCAGGCTGGCGAACGAGGCCGACCTGGTCCGGTTCGGGCGGACGAACTACGGGCACTCCCTGGAGCGCTTCGCCGAGCGGTACGGCGACGCGATCGGCCCGAAGACGTCGCTGCTGATCCTGGGCGACGCCCGCTCCAACTACCAGCCGCCCGCGCTGGACGTGCTCGCGTCGCTCGTCTCCAGGGCCCGCCACGCGTACTGGCTCAACCCCGAGCCGCGGCCCCAGTGGGACACCGGCGACTCGGTGGCCGGTGATTACGGCGCCGTCGTCCCCATGTACGAGTGCCGCAACGTCGCCCAGCTCACCGCGTTCATCGAGACGCTGGCCTGAGCCCCTGGGCTCAGACGCGTTGCAGCTCGCGGGCCGCGGTGCGGGTCAGCAGCTCGATCTGGGCGTCGTCGAGCACGTCGCCGTCGGCCGCCCTGATCAGCCTGGCCGCCAGCTTCGGCCGGAGCAGCGTGAGACCCTCGGCCATCACCACGCCGCCCTTGGGCATCAGGCCGCAGTGCACCGCCATCACGGGCGTGATGGTCACCGGGACGCCGGTCTCGCGCGTCAGCAGCTCGGCGAACGCCTCGGCCCGCTCGACCAGGGCCTTGGCGACCTTGCTGCCGTACTTCTCGCCGAAGAAGAGCCGCCCCGCGTAGCAGGCGATCTCGGTGTCGGGGCTCCAGGACTCGTTGTCGACGATCCACACGCCGCCGGGCCCGATCACGAGGTGGTCGATGGACGCCTGGCCGCGGATCGCCCGTCCGTCGAGGACGCGGTAGCCGGAGCGGCCGAGCGATCGGCGCAGGGCGCGCCCCGTGATCGTCTCGCCGCGTCGCGCCCCGCGCCACACCGCCGTCTTGTGGAATGAGTACCAGTAGACGAGCCAGTCGCCGCCGGCCACGGCCCCGGCCAGCAGCAGGCCGGTCAGCGCGGAGGCGCCTTCGAGCCCGAACCTCAGCCCCAGGGCCACGCCGATGACGAATCCCACAGCGGCCTTGGCATACCGGTACTTGCGCCGGTTCGCGGCGTCCTCACGCCAGAACTTCTCGTACCACCACTGCGGGGAAGAGCCTGTGTACTTCTCGTTGGGCTGCACGTAGATAGAGCCACCGGGCACGGCAAACTCCCCGAATGAGTAGTTGTGCAGGATCTGCCACGCCGAAGATCCCTCGCCGGTCAAGGGATACCCAATTCGCGACCAAGGCGAGCCTAAGGTGACGTAATTAGTACCCGCAAGACCAACAACCGACCAGTCGGTATGCTGGGGCGGTGACCAAGGGGGGCCATGTGAAAGAGGAACCGGTCAGACAGCGCCTGCTCGCCGAGGCGACCAGGCTGTTCGCCGCGCGCGGGTTCGAGAGCACCTCGGTGCAGGAGATCGTGGTGGCGGCGGGGGTGACCAAGGGCGCCATGTACCACTACTTCGACTCCAAGGACGACCTGCTGCACGAGATCTACGCCCGGGTGCTGCGCATGCAGACGGACCGGCTGACGCAGATCGCCGACGGACCGGGCACGGCGCGGGAGCGCCTGCACAGGGCGGCCGCCGACGTCGTGGAGACCACCGCCGCCAACCTCGACGACTCGAAGATCTTCTTCCGGTCCAACCACCTGCTCGCGCCCGAGACGCAGAAGACCGTGCGCGCCGAGCGCCGCCGCTACCACGAACGCTTCCGCGCGCTCGTGGCCGAAGGCCAGCGCGCCGGCCTCTTCAGCGACCGCGTCCCGGCGGAGCTGGTCGTCGACTACTTCTTCGGCTCGGTGCACCACCTGGGCACGTGGTTCCATGCCGAAGGCCCGCTGACCGGCGCCCAGGTGGGCAGGCACTTCGCCGACCTGCTGCTCGCCTCACTCGGGGCCGGGCACCCCGACGAGTGAGGCCAGCGCCGCGCGGTGGTCGCCGGGCGTGCCCAGCGCGATCTCCGTGGCCTTGGCGCGCTTGAGATAGAGATGGACGGGGTGCTCCCACGTCATCCCGATGCCGCCGTGGAGCTGGAGTGCCTCCTCGGCCGCGCGCACGGCCACGACCGCGTTCCACGCCTGCGCCACGGCCGCGGAGACCGGCAGTTCCGCGTCGGCCGCCCCGGCTGCGTCTCCAGCGGCGGCTCCAGCAGCGTCTACGGCGGCGGCTCTGGCGGCGGCCCTGGCCCTGACCACGTCGAGCCACAGGTCGGCCAGCCGGTGCTTGATCGCCTGGAAGGAGCCGACCGGCCGGGCGAACTGGTGACGCTCCTTGACGTGGGCCAGCGTCGTCTCCAGGCACCACTCCGCCACGCCGAGCTGCTCGGAGGCCAGCAGCCCGGCCCCGAAGCGCAGCACCGCGGCGAGGTCGCACGTGCCCACGCGCCTGGCCTCGGCACGGTCGAACGTGACGGTGGCCACCGGCCTGGTCAGGTCGAGCGAGGGCCCGGCCGCCACCGGGACGCCCTCGGCCGCGTACAGGTCGCCGTCCACCGGCACCAGCAGCACGTCCGCCACGTCGGCCCCGGCCACGCCGGTGACCGTCCCTGACAGCCGCCCGTCACCGTCCACGCTCACGGACGAGCCCCGCTCGGGCCGGTACGGCGACGCGACGAACGACACGGCGAGCGCGGCGGTGGCACGCCCCTCCGCCAGCTCCGCGAGCAGCGCGTCACGGGTCGGCAGCAGCGCCCGCGTGGCCAGCACCGCGCTGGTGAGGAACGGCACCGGCGCCACGGCCCGGCCCAGCTCCTCCAGCACCACGGCCGCCTCCCTGGCCGACGCCCCGGCCCCGCCCAGCTCCTCGGGCACCAGCAGCCCGGCCACCCCGATCTCGCCGGCCAGCGTCTTCCACAGGCCCAGGTCGTACGGCTCGGACTCGACGCGCCCGAGCACGGCCGAGTGCGGGCAGCGGTCGGCCAGCAGACCGCGTACGGAGGCTCTCAGCTCCTCCTCGACCTCGGAGTAGAGCAGCGTCATCGCGGCAGGTCCTTCCAGGGCACGTCCTTGTCGACACGGGGTTCTGAGGGCAGGCCGAGCACCCGTTCGGAGATGATGTTGCGCAGGATCTCGGAGGTGCCGCCCTCGATGGAGTTGCCCTTGGCCCGCAGATAGCGGTAGCCGGGGCCGCGGCCGTAGAAGTCGACGTCCTCCGAGCGGCGGAACGTCCAGTCGTCGTAGCCCAGGTCGCGCCGGAACTCCAGGTCGAGCCCGGTCAGCGCCTGGTTGAGCCGGGCGAACGAGAGCTTCATGCCCGACCCCTCCGGCCCTGGCTGCCCGGCGGCGAGCTGTTCGCGCAGCCGCGCCCCGGACAGGCGGGTGACCTCGGCCTCCACCCACAGCGCCAGCAACCGCTGGTGCAGCTCGTGGGTACGCAGCTCGGGCCGCTCGCGCCAGGCGTCCAGCACGGCGGCCATCGCCCCTCCACCCCGCCGGGTGGGGGCGCCGCCGATGGCCACCCGCTCGTTCATCAGCGTGGTCTGCGCGACCCGCCAGCCGTCGCCGACCTCACCCAGCCGCAGGTCGTCGGAGAGCCGCACCCCGGTCAGGAACACCTCGTTGAACTCGGCCTCCCCGGTGATCTGCCGCAGCGGCCGGACCTCGACGCCGGGGGCGCGCATGTCGCAGACGAAGTACGTCAGGCCGCGGTGCTTGGGCACGCCGGGGTCGGTACGCGCGACGAGGATGGCCCACCGGGCGTGGTGGGCGCCGGACGTCCAGACCTTCTGGCCGTCCACCACCCACTCGCCGCCGTCCATGACCGCCCTGGTGGCCAGGGTGGCCAGGTCGGAGCCTGCGCCCGGCTCGCTGAAGAGCTGGCACCAGATCTCCTCCCCCGTCCACAGCGGACGCAGGAAGCGGCGCCGCTGCTCCTCGTTCCCGAACGCCAGGATCGTCGGCGCCGCCATGCCCAGGCCGATGCCCTGGAGCCCGCTGTTGAGCTGCGGCGTGCCGGCCAGCTCACCCTCCACGACCTGCTGCAGCTCCCGGGAGGCGCCCAGCCCGCCGAGCCCTTCAGGGAACCACACCCAGGCCAGCCCGGCGTCGAACCTGGCCCGCAGGAACGCCGGCCGGTCGCCGCCCGGGTCGTGCTCGCCGAGGAACGCCGCCACGCGCTCCCTGATCTCCGCCTCGTTCACATCCACCTCTTCAGCTCGCGATAGGCCAGCGACCGCTTGTGCACCTCGTCGGGGCCGTCGGCCAGGCGCAGCGAGCGGGCCCCCGCCCAGAGCCCGGCCAGCGGGAAGTCCTGGGAGACGCCGCCCGCCCCGTGCACCTGGACGGCCTTGTCGAGGATCCACTCCACGGTGACGGGGGTGGAGATCTTGATGGCCTGGATCTCGGTGTGGGCGCCCTGGTTGCCCACCGTGTCCATCAGCCAGGCCGTCTTGAGCACGAGCAGGCGGGCCTGCTCGATCCTGATGCGGGACTCGGCGATCCAGTCCTGGACCACGCCCTGCTGGGCGATCGGCTTGCCGAACGTGGTCCTGGCCAGCGCCCGCCGGCACATCAACTCGACCGCGCGCTCGGCCATGCCGATCAGGCGCATGCAGTGGTGGATGCGGCCGGGCCCCAGCCTGGCCTGGGCGATGGCGAAGCCGCCGCCCTCCTCGCCGACGAGGTTGGCGGCCGGGACGCGTACGTCCTCGAACACGATCTCGGCGTGCCCGCCGTGGTCGGCGTCGGTGTAGCCGAAGACGTGCATGCCGCGTTCGATCCGCACGCCGGGCGTGTCGCGGGGCACCAGGATCATGCTCTGCTGCCGGTGCTTGGGCGCGTCGGGGTTCGTCTTGCCCATGACAATGAAGATCCTGCAGTTGGGGTTCATCGCGCCGGAGATGAACCACTTGCGGCCGTTGATGACGTACTCGTCGCCGTCGCGGGCGATGGACGTGGCGATGTTCGTGGCGTCGGAGGAGGCCACGTCGGGCTCGGTCATCGCGAACGCCGAGCGGATCTCACCGTCGAGCAGCGGGCGCAGCCACTCCTCGCGCTGCCAGGCGCTGCCGAACATCGACAGCACCTCCATGTTGCCCGTGTCGGGCGCGGCGCAGTTGGTGGCCGTGGGGGCGAGGACGGGGCTGCGGCCCATGATCTCCGCCAGGGGCGCGTACTGGAGGTTCGTCAGGCCGGCGCCGTGCTCGCCGGGCAGGAACAGGTTCCACAGGCCGCGCTTCCTGGCCTCGTCCTTCAGGTCCTCGATCAGCGGCGGCGGGGCCCAGCCGCTGGTCCGCGCCTGCTCCTCGTAGGCGGGCTCGGCGGGATGGACGCACTCGTCCATGAAGCGGAGCAGTCGCTCGCGCAGGTCCTCGGTGACGGTGTCGAAGGCGAAGTCCATGCTGCGAGCCTACCGACCGGCCGGTATGAGTGTCGACAGGTGGTTCCCGGCAAAAGCCGCCAGGTGGCCATGAGCGTGACGGGACGGGACTCGTAAGGTTGCCGCCATGACCGCGAAGCTACCCGCGCCGGTGGTGCTCGAGAACGACGTCGTCCGGCTCGAACCCCTCACCATGGGGCATATCCCCGACCTGTTCGCCGCCGGAGGCGGGGACGACGACGTCTGGCGCTGGCTGCCGATCGACACCCCGCGCTCGGAGGAGGAGCTGGGCAAGGCGGCCCTGGGGCTGATCGAGGACGGCGGGCACGTCCCGCTCGCCGTCGTACGCAAGGAGGACGGGCGGGCCGTGGGCTGGACCACGTACGGCGACGTGCCCGGCTTCGACGCCAGCGTGGAGATCGGCTGGACCTGGTACGGCCGCGAGGTCTGGCGCACGGCCGTGAACACGAGCTGCAAGCTGCTGCTCATCGACCACGCGTTCGCGCTCGGCCACAACCGCGTGCTGCTCAAGACCGACCACCTCAACCTCAGGTCGCAGGAGGCCATCAGGCGCATCGGCGGCGTGCACGAGGGCACCCTGCGCCGCCACCGCAAGAGGCCGGACGGCACCTGGCGCGACACCGCCTGTTTCGGCATCCTCGAAGAGGAGTGGCCGCAGCACCGCGACCGCTTGAGGGCCCGCCTGCACCTCTCGTAGCACCGCGTCAGGGCCCGCTCGGACCTTTCGCGGAAGGGCGGCTCTGATCCCGCATGAGTGATCGGTTTGGGGGCTACTGGCTCGGTGCCCGGCTCGACGGCGGCGGGCACGTCGCCGTGCACGAGGCGTACGACGAGTCGGGCGCCCGCCACGCCCTCGGCCTGCCCCGCCCGCCGGACGACGAGGCCAGGGCCGGGCTCGCCGCCTCGGCCGCGGCCGCCCGGCAGGTGCGCTCGCTGTCGGTCGCCGAGCTGACCGAGGCGCGGCTCGACGGCGAGCACCCCTACCTGGTCAGCGAGTACGTCGCGGGCCCCACCCTGCGCCAGGTCGTCGACCGCCACGGCCCCTACGCGGGCGACGACCTCTACCGGCTGGCCACGGCCACCGCCACCGCGCTGGCCGCCGTGCACGAGGCGGGCGCGTGCCACGGGGCCCTCACCCCCGCCAAGGTCGTCCTGGGCGCGGACGGTCCCCGGCTGGTCGGGCTCGGCCTGGCGGCCGACGGCGGCGGGCCGCCCGCCGACGTGCTGGCCTGGGGACGGCTGCTGGTCTACGCCGCCTACGGCCCCGGCGAACGATTACGCGGCGGCGAACGCCTCGACCGGCCCCTTCGCGGGCTCGTGGCCGCCGCCCTCGACCGCGACCCGGAACGCCGCCCCGGCGCCCGCCAGCTCCTGATGTCCCTCCTCGACGCGCCCCAGTCCCAGCAGGGCCGCCTGCTGCCGCCCGAGCCCGTCGACGACCCGCCGCTCGGGGCCCGCGCCGAGACCGTCTATCTCAAGCTCAGCCCGGCCGAGCAGGAGCTGGTGCCCGACGTGCTCCTGCGGCTGGTGGGGCTCGACGCCGACGGCGCCGACACCGTCGTCACCGCCGCCAGGGACGAGCTGGTGGCCGGGCGCGACGCGGACGAGGTCGCGGCGATCGAGGGAGTGCTGGCGGCGTACGGGGCGGCGGGCCTGGTCGAGCGCGAGGCCGGGGCGTACGGGGAGGCGCGGACGGCGACCCCGGAGCCCCTGGAGACCTCGCCGCCCCCAGCGACGGTGGCGATCGCGCACGCGGCGCTGCTGCGGGCCTGGCCGCGGCTGCGCGAATGGCTGGACGGCGAACGGGCGGGGCTGGCCGTGCACCGCGAGCTGGCGGAGGCCGCACGGCAGTGGGAGGCGGGCGGGCGGCGGGCGGCGCTGCTCTTCCGGGGGGAACCGCTGGACCGGGCGGTGGCCTGGGCGGCCGGTGGACGGCGGCGGATGACGTTGAGCGCGGGCGAGCAGACGTTCCTCGACGCGGGGCTCGCCCGGCTGCGGCGGCGCGGACGCGGGCGGCGGGCGGCCACGGCGGGGCTGGTGACGGTGGCGCTGGTGGCCGCGCTGCTCGCCCTCTGGCAGCGCGGCGTCGCCGACGAGCGGCTGGACGAGGCCATGGCCAGGGTGGCGGCCTCGCGGGCGGAGGCGCTGCGGGTGGCCGATCCGGTGACCGCGCGCAAGCTGAGCCTGGCCGCCTGGCGGCTGGCCCCGATCCCGGAGGCGCGGCGGGCGCTGGAGGCCGGGGACGTGGCGGTGGGGGTGTTCGCCGACCCGTACGCGGGGCCGCGCACGCTGCACGCCATCAGCGACGACGGGGCCACGCTGGCCGCCTTGGAGGAGGGCCTGCTGCGCCTGTACGACCTGGCCTCGGGCCGTACGGTCGCCACGACGGCGGGGCCGGCGCAGAGCGTCCGCGCGATGGCCTGGGCCCCGGACGGCCGCACCCTGGCGCTCGTCGGCGTCGACCGCTCCTACCTGTACGACCTGCGTACCGGGACCGTGGGCCCGCCCTTCGGCCGCGGGCTCGGCGCGCCCGGTGAGCAGATGGCGTGGTTCAGCCCGGGAGGCGGGCTGCTGTTCGCGGCGGCCCGGCAGTCGGGTGAGCGGTGGGCGTGGGACCTGCGGGCGGAGCGGGCCGCGTACGTGGGCCGGTACGCCGTGGTCGGCCCCCAGGACGGGGTGGCGCTGGTGTTCGACGGGCGGGAGTCGCAGGTCAGGCGCGCGGGCCGGGCGTCGCCCGCGCCGTGGCTGGAGCGGATGCCGTGGGAGTACACGACGTTCGCGCCCGACGGGGAGCGGGTGGCCATCGCCGAGGAGAGCGGCATCCAGGTCTACGGGCTCGACGGCGTCCCCGCGCGGCACACCCGCCTGCGCCCCTCCCCCGGCCTCCTGCGTTTCAGCCCGGACGGGCGGCTCCTGGTCAGCACCGACAGCGACCGGGTACGGGTGTGGCGGCTCGCCGACGGGACCCTGCTGGCCGAGCGGCAACTACCGGCCTCGGCCGACCGGCCCGCGCGGGCGGCGCTGTCCGGCGACGGCAGGTGGCTGCGGGTGCTGGCGGGACGCGGCACGGTGCTCACCATCGACCTGGCGCCACCGGGCGTCCCGGCTGATCGGGGCGCGTGGGTGTGCGGGCGGTACGGCCCGCTCACGCCCGCGGAATGGGCGCGGCACCTGCCGGAGGTGGCGTACCGGGAGGTGTGCTGACGCTCAGCCCAGTTCGGAGGTCGCGGGCGAGGGACGGGAGGTCGCGTCCACCGGCGCGGAGTGGACGGGGACCGCGCGCTCGAGTCGCGGCGCGACGGGCCCTGGGACGGCGACGGGCGGCGACGTGCTGGGTTTGCCGTGATGGTCAGGGGTGAGCCGGCCCAGCGTGATCGTGCCGCCGACGGTCAGCGCGGCGGCCATCAGGGCGGGGACGGCCGTCGAGGGCGAGGTGGGCAGCGGCTCACCGAGGAGGATCGCCCCGGCCAGCACCGAGGTGATGGGATCGACCACCTGGACCCCGGCGTAGGCGATGCCGAAGTAGCCCACCGCGTACGAACGCTGGAGCAGCACCACGGCGCACACCAGCAGCACGGGCACGGCCAGGCTGAACCAGTGGACCAGCCGCCCCCAGTCGCCCTGCATCCCGCCGCCCACCACCCGCACGAACGTGGACACGCTCGCGGTGACGGCCCCGGCCCCCACCGACAGCAGCAACGCCCTGGACGCCCCGTGCACCCTGCCCGCGGCCACCTGGGTGACCAGCGCGATCACCCCGATCACGGCGATGAACCCGAGCGCCGCCGCATTGCCCAGCCTGGGCGTCACGTTGTGCGTGGGCACCAGCAGCATGAGCCAGAGCAGGCCCACGGCCACGGCGATCGAGCCCAGGATCTCGGCCCGGTACGGCCTGCGCCCGTACATGAACGCGGCCAGCGGCACGGCGAACACCAGCGTGGCGACGCTGATCGGCTGGACGGCGACCAGCGGCGCGAAGCTCAGCGCCACGGCGTGCAGGCAGGCGCCGGTGAAGGAGATGATGCCGCCGACCCACCAGCGGGGGCGTCTCACCAGGCTCAGCGAGGCGCCCTCGGCGACGACCTCGTACTGTTGCAGGGCGGCGCCGAGGGCGTAGCCCAGCGCCCCTGCCAGCGCGATCAGCATGCCGACCCAGGTCATCGCGGCCCGCGCAGGAGCAGGGGTACGTTCAGCAGCATTGCTCCAGCTTAAGAGTCCGGGCAGGCCCGAGGGTCATCCTTTGGTCGGAAACATCAGACTAAATCAGTCGCGACCTGCACGAACATATGGCCATCCTCGAACCCACACCTGTGCCGTCCTTGTCGTCCTTGTCGAACGTCGGGCTACGACTGGAGGGGGCAGAGGCAGAAGAGGTGGCCCTGCGGGTCCTGCAGGACGATCCAGCGGGTGCCCTCCTCGGTGATCCCCGGCTGGAACTCGGGCCTGGTGGCCCCCAGGGCGACGTACTCCTCGGCCGCCCGCTCCATGTCGGGCACCCGGAAGTCGAGGTGGAACTGCTTGTCGGGGCTCGGCCACACGACCGGCTCACGGTCGGCGACGCGGCCGAAGTAGATGCTGACGGTGCCGTCGGTGAGGGCGGCGTACTCGTCCTCGGCGTACGTGATCTCCATTCCGGTGACCTCGTGGTAGAAGGCGGCCAGTGCCCGGGGATCGGCGCAGTCGATGGAGAAGGCGAGGAGGTTTGCTTTCGTCGTCATGCCGGGGAGCCTGCCAGCCGTACCTGCCATCTTCTGTCAGGTATGACGATCCCCACCCGCCGCTCGCCCCAGGTCGGCAGGACACGGGGTGGCCCGGCTAAGGTGGGCCCATGCATCGGCGCCTCATCTGCTCCCCGCCGCCGGCCCGCTAGCGGGCGGCGGCGTTTCCTGACATTCCGGGTCTGACCGATCCGGGGGTGGTTGCTGCCCGCACACCGGGCCCATACCGACCACTCCACCCGGAGAACCCCTGTCATGACCCATGTCTCCGCCCGGCGGGGCACCTTTTACGTGTCCGTGGCCGCGACCGCCTGGGGCACCGGCGGCGCCGCCGGATCCCTGCTCTTCGAGACCGGCGGCCTCGGCCCCGTCGGCGTCTCCCTGTGGCGCTACCTGCTCGGCGCCGCCTTCCTCCTCGTCCTGGCCCGCCGGGCCCGCGTCGGCGGGCTGCTCAACGGGCCTCTCAACGGGCGTCTCCTGGTCGTCGGCGCCGGGATGGCCGTCTACCAGACCGCGTACTTCGCCGCGATCGCCCACTCAGGCGTCGCCGTGGCGACCGTGGTGACGATGGGCGCCACTCCCGTCTTCACCGCCCTGGGCAGCCGCTTCCTGCTGCGCGAGCGGCTCGGCCGGGTCGGGCTCGTCGCCCTGGCCGCCGCGCTGGCCGGGCTCGTCCTGCTCACGGGCGAGGCGGCGGTGCAGGCCGGGGCCTCCTCGGCGCTCGGCGTCGCCTTCGCCCTCACCTCGGCCGCCGGGTACGCCGGGGTCACGCTCCTGTCCAGGCGCCACAACGGCGACGACCCCGCGACCGTGGCGGTCGGCGGGTTCGTGGTCGGGGCGGTGTGCCTGGCGCCGTTCGCGCTGGCCGAAGGGGTGGTGCCGGTGCTGACCTGGGAGACGGTCGCCCTGCTCGTCTACTTGGGGGCGGTGCCGACGGCGCTGGCGTACGGGCTGTTCTTCCGTGCGCTGACCGCCCTGCGGGCCACCACCGTGTCGATCATCTCGCTCGGCGAGGCGGTGGGCGCGGCGCTGCTGGGCGTCGTGGTGTTCGGCGAACGGCTCACGCCGGCGGCGTGGTGCGGCTGCGCGTTGCTG
Organism: Nonomuraea sp. NPDC051298; assembly: GCF_055586305.1. NCBI lineage: Bacteria > Bacillati > Actinomycetota > Actinomycetes > Streptosporangiales > Streptosporangiaceae > Nonomuraea > Nonomuraea sp. NPDC051298. Next base: position 370,437 of record NZ_JBVJIM010000005.1, on the reverse strand, counting down.
CTGGCCGCCGTCGTGGTGCTGACCGCACGGGCCGATACGGCGTGATGTGACGGTCTCAGCCCTCGGATGAGTTAAGGTCCGGTACGGCGGCGCTTGCCGAATCGTCGCTCCGCTCTCCGCCCCGGCCGGGGGAACGGTGTCGGCGCAGCGCGCGTTGGAGGAACTGTGGCCTCGATCAAGGGAATACTGAGGAACCTCCTGGATCGTCCAGGAGGCGTCCCCCTGACGCCTTACCAGAAGACCGTCAAGGCGGCCGACGCGCGCGCCGAGCGGGTGCGCGGGCTCGACGAGCTTCCCGTGCCCGACATGAAGGACCTGGCCGAGTTCTGCGCGGTCGCGCGCGAGGCCGCCGACCGGACGCTCGGGCTGCGCCCGTACGACGTGCAGCTCCTGGGGACGCTGGCCCTGCTCGACGGCAAGGTCGCCGAGATGGCCACCGGTGAGGGCAAGACCCTCTCGGGGGCCATGGCGGCGGCCGGCTACGCCCTGCAGGGCAAGCGGGTGCACGTCATCTCGGTCAACGACTACCTGGCCAGGCGCGACGCCGAGTGGATGGGCCCCTTCTACGAGGCGCTCGGCGTCACGGTGGGCTGGATCGGGCAAAACTCCTCGCCCGCCGAGCGGCGCGAGGCGTACGCGAAGAGCGTCACCTACGGGCCCGTCAGCGAGATCGGGTTCGACGTGCTGCGCGACCGGCTGCGTACCGACGCGGGCGAGATCATCGTGCCCGCTCCCGAGGTGGCCCTGATCGACGAGGCCGACTCCGTGCTGGTCGACGAGGCCCGCGTGCCGCTGGTCATGGCCGGGGCGGCCGACCCGGGCAGCGCGGTACCGGAGATGGCCGCGCTGGTCAGGCAGCTCGTACGCGGCTACCACTACGAGATCGACGAGCAGGCCCGCAACGTCTACCTCACCCCCAAGGGCGCCGACAGCGTGGAGAACCTCCTCGGCGTCGAGCTCTACGACGAGCACGAGCCAGGCACGCTCATCGAGCTCAACCTGGCCCTGCACGCCCACTCGCTGCTCGCGCGCGACGTCGACTACATCGTGCGCGACGGCAAGGTGCAGCTCATCAACCCCTCGCGCGGCCGGGTGGCGCTGTTGCAGCGCTGGCCCGACGGCCTGCAGGCGGCCGTGGAGGCCAAGGAGGCGCTGCCGCCGAGCGAGAAGGGCGAGATCCTCGACTCGATCACCGTCCAGGGCCTGATCCGCCGCTATCCGCAGATCTGCGGCATGACCGGCACGGCCGTGGCCGTCAGCGAGCAGCTCGGCGAGTTCTACGGGCTCAAGGTCGCGGTGATCCCGCCCAACCGGCCGTGCGTGCGGGTCGACGAGCTCGACCGCATCTACCCGACCGTTCCCGACAAGGACGCGGCGCTGGTCGAGGAGATCCAGGCGGTCCATGAGACCGGCAGGCCCATCCTCATCGGCACGCTCGACGTGGCCGAGTCGGAAAACCTCGCCAAGCTGCTGCAGCGGCGCGACCTGGAGCCGGTCGTGCTCAACGCCAAGAACGACGCGGAAGAGGCCGCGATCATCGCCAGGGCGGGCGAGCGCGACGCCATCACCGTCTCCACCCAGATGGCCGGGCGCGGCACCGACATCCGCCTCGGGGAGGGCGTGGCCGAGCTGGGCGGCCTCTACGTGATCGGCTCGGGCCGGCACGCCAGCAGCCGCCTCGACGACCAGCTTCGCGGGCGGGCCGGGCGGCAGGGCGACCCGGGCGGCTCGGTGTTCTTCGTCAGCATGAAGGATGATCTGATCACCCAGTTCGTGCCCGACGAGCGTCCGCCCGCCGCCGACGCCGACGGGGTGGTGCGCCACCGGCGCGGCGCGTACCTCGTGGGGCACGCGCAGCGCGTCGCCGAGGGCGTCAACCTGGAGATCCACCGCAACACGTGGCGCTACACCCGGCTGCTCGAGCGCCAGCGCGAGCTGATCCTCGAATGGCGCGACAAGGTGCTGCACGGCGACGCCGCCGCCAAGGCGCTGGCCGAGGCCGACTCCGGGCGGTGGGAGGACCTGCCGGAAGAAACCCGCGACGAGAAGGCCCGGCAGATCGTGCTGCACGCGATCGACCGCTGCTGGACCGAGCACCTGGCGTTCCTGACCGACCTGCGCGAGGGCATCCACCTGCGGGCACTGGGCCGGATGAGCCCGGTCGACGAGTTCCACCGGGAGGCGGTGGCCGAGTACAAGTCGCTGCTGGCGGAGGTGGAGAAGCGGTCGCTGGAGTCGTTCGAGGCGCCGGAGCCCGATCTGAAGCGGCCCACGGCCACGTGGACGTACCTCGTGCAGGACAACCCGTTCGGCACCGAGTGGGACCGGATTCTCAAGCGGGTCACCGCCGCGACGCGGCGCGGCTGATCAGCGGCTGGTCAGCGGCTGGTCAGCGGCCGGTCAGGGCCACTTCGAGTCGCCCGACGGCACCACCGGGCCGTCGAGCACGGCCAGCCGCTCCAGCAGGGTGACGAACGTGATCGCGTACGGCGAGTCCGACACGACCGCCGCCACGCGCGGCCAGTCCACCTGCTCGCGCAGCGCGCGCACCTGGGCCAGCAGCGCGCCGTAGTCGCAGGCGTGCTCCGACAGCGGCAGCAGCCACGTGATCACCAGGTCGGTGGCCTCCAGCACGGGCACGATCACCGCGGACGCCTTCAACGGCTCGGCTCGGTCGAGCAGCTCGTCGGTGATCGGCAGGTCGGACACCCGGTAGATCAGGTCCACCAGCCGCCCCTCGTCGTACGCCTTGACCAGCCAGTCCTCCGGCGGCTTGGCCGTCTGGAAGCCCAGGCCGCGCAGCGCCTCCAGCGCGGCGGGCACGTCGTGCTCGGTGAGCACGAAGTCCACGTCGTGCAGGGAGGGGGCCGCGCCACGGGCGTACGCCGCACAGCCACCGGCCAGCGCGAACTTCACCCCGGCGTCCTTCAACCCCGAGCTGGCCCGTTTGAGCGTGTCGAGGATGGCGTCGGTGACCGCGTGCCCGTGGCTGCTCATGTGAGCGGGCTACCCAAACGATCGTCAAGTAGGCGTGGGGCGCCATGACCTGCTCCGGGGATCGTTCTCGTCGTCGGCGGGCTCCCGGCGGGGCCGGCGGCTTCGACGTCAGGGGCGGGCCGTTGAGGGGTCAGGCCACGGGCTGCAGGCCCTCGTCGCAGCTCAGGCAGTAGACGGCGTACGCCCGGTTGAGCACCGGCAGGGCCACGTTACGCACCCTGATCCCGCCCGGCGTCATGCCCTTCTCGCTGCCCTTGTGCGCGTGACCGTGCAGGATGAGGTCGGCGCCCGCCGTGTCGACCGCCTCGGCCAGCAGGTAGCTGCCGAGGAAGGGGTAGATCTCGTGCGGTTCGCCCTCCAGCGTCTCCTTGATCGGGGAGTAGTGCGACAGCACGACGCGGTGGTCGGCCACGATCTCCTTGAGCGCCACCTTCCACGCCTCGGCGATGTTGCGGGTGTGGGAGACGAAGTTCTTGATCTCGCGCTCGCCGAACTCGCTCGCGCACTTTCCCGCGAACCCGCCGCCGAACCCCTTGCCGCCGACCACGCCCACCTTCTTGTCACCGCACTGGATCACCGCGCCGTCGTCGTCCAGCACCATCACCCCGGCCTCGCGCAGCTCGTTGGCGATCTCGTACTGGAGGTCGGAGTGGTAGTCGTGGTTGCCGAGCACCGCGACGGCCGGGATGGGCAGCCCGCGCAGCTCGTCGGCGACCACGTGGCCCTCCTCCATCGTGCCGTGCCTGGTCAGGTCGCCCGCCAGCATGAACACGTCGGCGCGGTCCTCGATGCCCTCCAGTCTCTTGCGGTACTGGCCTCTGCCGTCCTCGCCCAGGTGGATGTCACCCACGGCGGCTATGCGCAGGTCAGTCAAGACGCTCATCCTCCCCTGGCTCGGTGGCCTCAACGACGTTGATCTCGTTGTGCAGATGGAACTCGGGCGCGGCCTCGTGCGCCACCTGGCCGAGCCTCTCGCGCTGTGCGGCCCCGCTCACCTGGCCGCGCAGGAAGAGCTGGTCGCCTCTGATGTCGACGCGGATTCCGAGCTCGTGCGTGCGTCCGTCCTCGGCCAGCGCCTGCTGGACACGGGCCGCGACGTACTGCGGAGCTTCCATCGCTCGCCTCCCTCTTCTGTCGCCGCATGCCCAGGCATCAACACCTCAAACTGTATTAATCAGGTAAAAAGCTCCCTTTCCACTGGTACGCCGGGCGGGGCTACCCCCGGACGTTAGGCCGCAAACGGGGCGGGCAGGTGAGCGGCATGTCGGACAACGGAAAGTGGCATGAAGAGCGGGACCAACGAGGTCATGCCATGGTCCCGGCCACGCCCCGCGACGTGGTGCACATCAGGGTGGGCTCGTACCTGCTGGTCTTCCTGTTCGCGTTCACGGTGCTGGGGATCCTCACCAGGGCGTGGGTCCTGGCGGGCATCGCGGTCCTGGTGGCCGTCGCCACGGTGGTCGACATGATCCTGGCCGTGAAGAAGCAGAAGCGGCGGCACAACGGAGAGGCGGGCTGAGCGCGGCACGACGCCACCGCGCGGACGGGTGGACGTGGTGACGTCGGGGCTCGCGTCACAGGAACCGTACTCCAGGAGGTCTTCATGCCTGAACGCGATCTTCAGTACCTGGCCGAGCTGGCGGCGCAGCTCCGCGTCGACTCCGTACGCGCCGCGGCCGAAGCCGGTTCCGGCCATCCGACCTCGTCCATGTCCGCCGCCGACCTGATGGCCGTGTTGTTCGCCTGCTACCTCCGCTACGACTTCGACGACCCGGACAACCCGGCCAACGACCACTTGATCTTCTCCAAGGGCCACGCCTCACCGCTGCTCTACTCCCTCTACAAGGCGGCGGGCGCGATCACCGACGAGGAGCTGCTGTCGTTCCGGCGGCGGGGCAGCCGCATGGAGGGGCATCCGACCCCCCGCCTGCCCTGGGTGGACGTCGCCACCGGCTCACTCGGCCAAGGGCTGCCCGTCGGGGTGGGCGTGGCGATGGCCGGACGGCTGGAGCGGGTGCCGTACCGGGTCTGGGTGTTGTGCGGCGACAGCGAACTGGCCGAGGGCTCCATCTGGGAGGCCGCCGAGCACGCCGGCTGCGAGGGGCTGGCCAACCTGACCGCGATCGTGGACGTCAACCGGCTCGGACAGCGCGGCCCGACCAGGCACGGGTGGGACACCGGGGCGTACGCGCGCAGGTTCGGGGCGTTCGGCTGGCACACGATCGAGATCGACGGCCACGACCCCGGACAGATCGACTACGCGCTCGGCGACGCCTGCAACACCCGCCGCCGCCCGACCGCGATCCTGGCCAAGACCCGCAAGGGCGAAGGCGCGCACGAGGTCGAGAACCGCGAGGGGGCCCACGGCAAGCCGCTCAAGGACCCGGACAAGGCCGTGAAGGAGCTGGGCGGGCTCAGGAACGTACGCGTCGCGGTGCACGAGCCAGCGGTGAAGGCGGCGCCGTTCCGGTTCGAGTCCGACGGGCTGGAGCTGCCCGCGTACGCGGTGGGCGAGCGGGTCGCGACGCGGACCGCGTACGGGCAGGCGCTGGCCGCGCTCGGCGCCGCCCACGGGGACGTCGTGGCGCTGGACGGCGAGGTGGCCGACTCGACCAGGACCGAGGCGTTCGCCAAGGAGTTCCCCGAGCGGTTCTTCGAGATGTACATCGCCGAGCAGCAGCTCGTGGCGGCGGCGGTGGGGTTGCAGGTGCGGGGCTGGAAGCCGTACGCGGCCACGTTCGCGGCCTTCCTGACCAGGGCGTACGACTTCATCAGGATGGCGGGGGTGAGCCGGGCCTCGATCCGGCTGGTGGGCTCGCACGCGGGCGTGGCGATCGGCGAGGACGGCCCGTCCCAGATGGGCCTGGAGGACCTGGCCATGCTGCGCACCGTGTACGGCAGCACCGTGCTCTACCCGTGCGACGCGAACCAGGCGGCGGCCCTGGTCGCCGAGATGGCCGGGCTGGAGGGCGTGTCCTACCTGCGGACCACGCGGGGCGACACGCCGGTGATCTACGAGCCGGGCGAACGCTTCCCGGTGGGCGGCTCACGGGTGCTGCGGCACACGCCCGGCGACCGGGCCACGATCGTGGCGGCGGGCGTGACCGTGCACGAGGCCCTGGCGGCGGCCGACGACCTGCGCGAGTCGGGCATCCCCGTGGGAGTGATCGACCTGTACTCGGTCAAACCGGTCGACGCGGCGGCGCTGACCGAGGCGGCCACCACCACCGGCAACCTGATCACGGTCGAGGACCACCGGCTGGAGGGCGGCCTGGGCGACGCGGTGATGGACGCGGTGAGCGAACTGGGGCCGCGGGTGGTGAAGCTGGCCGTGACGGGGCTGCCCGGGTCGGCGACGCCGCGGGAGCAGCTCGCCGACGCCGGCATCGACCGACACGCCATCGCCGGGGCCGTCAAGAGCCTGCTGTGAGCACCCGGGGCACGCATGAAGTGACCCACTCATGAACGAGGGCCCGATGAGCGGGTCCTGGCGTTCATGAGTGGGTCACGTGGGTCACCGGGACTTCTTCGTCCCCATGCGGGACTTCGTGGTCCCCATGCGAGACTTGGTGGTCCCCATACCGGCCTTGGTGCCCATACCGGCTTTGGTGCCCATGCCGGTCTTGGACGCCATTCGGGACTTGGTGGTCCCCATGCCGGCCTTCGTCCCCGTGCGGGTTTTCGTGGTCCCTACAGCGGACTTCGTCCCCATGCGGGACTTCGTGGTCCCCATGGTGGCCTTGGTGCCCATACCGGCCTTGGTGCCCATGCCGGCCTTCGGCATGACCTTCTTGCCGGCCTTCTTGATGGCACTCAGGAGCTCCTGCTTGCTCATCTTCGAGCGGCCGACCACGCCCAGCTTGGCGGCCACCTTCTGCAGGTGCTCCTTGCTGGCGCTGGCGTCCACGGCCGCGGTCATCCGGCTAGTGCCGGTGCGGGCGGTGGCGGTGCGGGCGGTGGCGGTGCGGGCGGTGGCGCCCCTGCCGGTGGGGCCCTTCTGGGTCTTCGGCTCCCAGTGGTCGCCGACCTTCTCGAAGGAGCCCTTGAGCGCGGCGAACGCGGTCATGTGCGCACGCCGCCCCTCGCCGTACTCCTTGACGGCCGAGTCGTGGGCCTTGATCCACATGTTCTGGGCCCTCTTCGGCGAACGTTTGATGGTCGACGGCAGCTCTTGAACGGCTGGCATGTCGATTCACCTCCTACAGCGGTGGTTCGTCGTAGTGGCGTCGTTCCTCGTGGACGGTGGTCCGGCGGGCCACGGGCTCCTCGCTGCCGTGCACCGGTTCGCCGATGGGACCGACCGCCCTGCGGGTGACCCGGATCCTGTAGATGCCGAACAGGAGTCCGGCCAGACCGCCGAGCATGAGGATGACGCCCACCACATTGAGGTCGAGGCCGGCGAGGTCGACCTCGACGGCCCAGGTGAGGATCGCACCGAGCATGATGAGGATGATGCTTCCGGCGACGGTCATCAGATTTACCTCCTTGACACGAAAGAACTTCTATCCCCATGTCGAGAATCAAACCCGTCGTGATGATCGGGCTCATGGGCTCGGGCAAGACGACCTCGGGCCGCTTGGTCGCCGAGGCGCTCGGGCTGCCCTTCACCGACAGCGACCAGTACCTCCGTGACCGGCACGGCGCCACCTCCGCGCCGATCGCGGCCCGCGAGGGAAAGGAGGCGCTGCACCGCTACGAGGCCGAGCACGTGCTGGAGTCGCTCGCGGGACCGCCCCAGGTGGTCGCGGCGGCGGCCAGCACGCTGGAGCACCCCGAGGTGCGCGCGGCGCTGCGCGCGGCGTTCGTGGTCTGGGTGGACGCCCCCGACGAGGTGCTGGCCGAGCGCATGCGCACCAGCGACCACCGCCCCGACTACGACCCGGCGGCCATGCGGGCCCGTCGCGAGCGGTTCTTCCGCGAGGTCGCGGATCTGGTCTGCGACGTCGGTACGCTGAGCCCTGAGCAGGTGCGCGACGAGGTTTTGCGCGGAATGGGATTGCCCGAAACCGGTCGAGACTGATAGCCAAAAGGGATGTTCGCCGAGAAACCCACGCTGAAGGGCGAGCGGGTGACGCTGTGCCCGGTCGGCCTCGAGCACGTCGAAGACCTGCTGCCGGTAATCTCCGACCCGGAGGTGCGCCGGCTGACGGGCTCGCACGGCGAGTTCGACGAGGAGCGCCTGCGCCTGTGGTACGCCACCCGCGCCGCCCAGACCGACCGACTCGACCTGGCCATCACGGCGGACGGCGGGTTCGTCGGCGAGGTCGTGCTCAACGAGCTGGACGCCGCCAACCTGTCCTGCAATCTGCGCATCATGCTCGGCCCGCGCGCCGTCGGCAGAGGCTACGGCACCGAGGCGATCGAGCTGGTGCTCGGCCACGCGTTCCGTACGACGCCGCTGCACCGGATCAGGCTCGGCGTCTTCGACTTCAACGGGCGGGCGCGACACGTGTACGAGAAGGTCGGCTTCATCGAGGAGGGCGTCGAGCGCGACGCCCTGCTGTGGGAGGGAAAATGGCACGACGCGGTGCTCATGGCGATACTCCGGCCGGAGTGGCAGGCGCGAGCCGGAAGCCTGGCATAATGATCATGACGCATGGGTCCCCCGAGGCGCGCGGGGGGCCTGTGGCGTCTTCCGGACAACCATTGGGCGGTGTCGTGCATCTAAGCATCAGTGACGATGCGCTTGGTGCCCGGTGACCCCGAGAGGCTTGGCGGCCATTGGCTGGCGGCCAGGCTCGGCGCGGGCGGACGCGGCGTCGTCTACGACGCCTACGACGACGAGGGTCGCAGGTTCGCGGTCACCGTGCCACGGGGTGAGGTCGCACACCGATTCGAGCGGGTGACCTGTCGCCATCTGGCCGAGGTGGTGGCCGTCGGCTCCGACGAGGGCGTCCCCTATGTGGTGAGCCAGTTCGTCGGCGGGCCCGACCTGCGGCAGTGCGTCGAGCTGCACGGCCCCTACGCGGGTGGCGAGCTGGTCGCGCTGGCCGGGGCGCTGGCGGTGGCGCTCGGCGCGCTGCACGAGGCCGGGCTGACGCATTCGGGGCTCAACCCCGAGAGCGTGCTGCTGGCCGACGACGGGCCCAAGGTGATCGAGGTCGGGCTGCCGTCGAGGAGCCCGGTGGGCGGCACGTGCACGTACCAGGCGCCCGAGGTCCTGACGACCGGGCAGGCGGCCGATCCCACGGCCGACGTGTTCGCGTGGGGCGCGGTCGTGCTGTTCGCGGCCACGGGGCGCGACCCGTTCCACGGTGAGAGTCCTGGCGCGGTCATGCACCGGCTGCTCACCTTCGACCCCGACCTGAGCTGCCTGCCCGAGCCGCTGCGCGAGCCGGTGGGGCGGGCGCTGGCCAAGGAGCCCGGCGACCGGCCGTCGGCGGCCGAGCTGCCTGTCACGGGCGAGGTCGAGCTGCGCCCGCCGGAGGCGTACGTACGGACGCCGTCGCTCGGCGAGGTGGCCGAGCGGGCCTACCAGGCGCTCACGCCCGGTCAGCAGGAGGAGGTGCCCGGGCTGCTGCTGCGCCTGCTCGACGGCGACAGCCCGCACGACGAGGGCGGCGTGCTCGGCCCGCTCATGGAGGCCGGCCTGCTGGTACGCCGCAGCGTACGCGTTCCGCCCGCCGAGACCGCCGTGGGCAAGCTGGTGGCCGTCAGCGACGATCGGGTGGTACCGGCGAGCGCGGCGCTCTACCGGGCCTGGCCCCGGCTGCGCCGCTGGATGGCCGACGAACGCGACGGCATGGTGGTGCACCGGCGCATCCGCGAGGCGGCCAGGCACTGGTCGGAGCACCGGCGCGGCAGGAGCCACCTCCTGCGCGGCCACGAGCTGGACTCCGCGCTCGGCTGGGCCGCGACCAAGCGCCGCCACGTACGACTCAACCAGCTCGAACGCGACTTCATCAACGACAGCGTGACCCTGTCGAAGCAGCGCAGGAAACTCCTGACGCCCGTGCTGACGACGGTGGCGGCGGTGCTGGCGGTCGCGGTGACGATGACCGTGGTCTCCGTGCACGGGCAGAACGACCTGCGCGAGCGCCTCATCGAGGCCGACGCGCGGGCGGTGGCGGCGCGGGCCGAGGCGCTGCGTACGTCCGATCCGCGCACGGCGATGCGGCTGAGCGTGGCCGCGTGGCGGCTGTCGCCGGTCTTCGAGGCGCGGGCCGCGCTGCAGGCGTCGCTGGTGCAGCCGGAGCTGGGGGTGTTCACCGATCCTGACGCCGACGCGCGGGCCCGCTACCTGCTGCGCGGCGACGAACTGGTCAGATGGGACACCGGCGCCGTCACCGTCTGGGACGTGGCCGAGGGGCGGCGGGTGGCCTCGTACGCGCTGCCGCCGGGGAGCATGGCGATGAGCGACGACGGGCGTTTTGCGGAGGGGGCGTCGGGGCTGCCGTTCGACGTGACCACCGGGCGGGCGCCCGCCTCTGGGGTCTACGCCATCAGCCGGGGCAACCAGACGCGGGTCTACCGTGGGTCCCGGGTGTTGTTCGAGGTGACCGACAGGAAGGTGGCGCTGTCCCCCGACGGGACGCGGGCGGCCGTCTCCGGGCTCAACGGGCGGGTGGAGCTGTGGGAGCTGACGCCGCGCCGGGTCCGTACGGGGGTCGTGGAGGTCGCGCCGCTCACGGGCGCGGACGCGGCGGCCCCTGCCCTGTCCTTCAGCCCCGACGGGGCCACGCTGGCGGTGGCGGGCCGCGACGGGATCACGCTCGTCGGGCCGAAGGGCGCGGTGAACCCCCCGGCGGGGCCCGCGCAGCCGCTGGGCACCAGAGCCGTCCCCGACGACACCGTCCCCAACGACGCCGTCCCCAACAACACGGAGGACCTCGGCACGCTGGCCGCCCCTGCCACCCCTCGGAACGGGGAGACGTCCAGCGCTCAGGCGGCGCCCGCCGCCCCGCGCGACACGCCCCCGCCACCGGCTCCCGTCGCCTCCCCCGGCTCCGGCGTGGCCGCCCTGCCGACGCCGACCGCGTCCGGCGTCCCCGGTACCGTGGCCTCCCCCGGCGCGGGCGCCACCCCCGGCACGTTCAGCGACCCGGCCGCCTCCAGCAGCCCCGGCGTCGCGGCGGACACGAAGCGGGACACGACCGCGCAGGCGCGGCCGGGCACCGGCGACGACAAGGCGGCGCGCGCCGACGGCGGCACCCCCCTGGTCGGGCGGAACCCGGGGTGGGGGGTCGAGGTCATGAACGGCCTGGAGACCACCCTGACCTCGTCGACCGGCCCGCCCGCGTTCAGCCCCGACGGCCGGCTGCTGGCCCTGCCCGGCGACGGCGAGGTACGGGTCTGGAACGTGGCCGAGCGCCGCTTCCTCGGCTCCTACCACCTCTCCGACCCCGGTCACGGCCTGTCCTTCTCCGCCGACGGCCGGGCGCTGCGCTACCTCAGCGGCATCGGCTCCGTCGTCACGCTCGACGTGTCCGGCCTGCCCGCCCCGGCCGACGACGGCCACGTCGCCGCCTTCTCCGGCAACGGGCGGGTGGCCGCCAAGGAGGTCGGCGACACGATCGAGCTGACCGACACCGAGCAGCGCAGGAAGCTCGGCCGCATCGCCGCCGCCGGCGACCTGGCCTTCGACGCGGCCGGCCGGCTGCTGGCCGTGGCGGGCGACCCGGTGACCGTGTGGGAGGTGGCCTCCGGGCGGCAGGTCGCCGCGATCGAGGCGGGCGGCGACGTGCCGGCGGTGGCGCTCTCCCCCGACGGCCGTACGCTGGCCACCGCGCGCGGCCGGACCCTGGAGACGTGGGACGTACGCGAGGGCCGCCGCATCAAGGCGTACGAGGGCGCGGGCGACCTGGCGCTGGCCTTCAGCCCCGACGGCTCGGCGCTGGCCGCCGGCACCGGGCTGCTCGACCTGCGCACCGGCCGGATCACCCCGCTCGAACGGGCCGCCAAGGCCGGTGACGGGGCCGCGGTGACCGCGCTGGCGTTCTCGCCCGACGGGGGGCGGCTGGCGTTCGGGCTGGAGGGCGGGCGGGTGCTCGTCTGGGACGTTCCTGAGCGCGAGCCCCTCGGCACCGTCGAGACCGGCACGGCCCCGGTCGACGAGCTGCGCTTCTCCCCCAAGGGCGACCTGCTGGCCATCGACGCGACCCGTACGTCGATCTGGGACACCGCGACCCTGCGCGAGGTCGGCAACGTCGGCTCGTGGGCCGCGGGACCGGCCTTCAGCGAGGACGGCACGCGGCTGCGCGGGGTGGCGTTCGACGGCTCCGTACGCGAGGTCGCGGTCGATCCCGCGCTGACGGCACGCGCGGTGTGCGCGCGGGCGGGCGGCTCGCTGAGCAAGGCGGAGTGGGCCCGCCTGATCCCGGAGAGCGCCTACCAGGACGTCTGCTGACCGACCGGCCCCGCGCTCGGACGGCGGGCGGCCTGTGGGGCTGCTAGCTGGGGTAGAGCTTGAGCACCTTGCCCTGCGGGCTGGCCACCAGGTACCCGCCGCGGTAGTCGTCGCTGACGTAGACCAGCAGCACCTGCCGCGTCGAGGCGAAGGCGTAGTCGGGGTCCACGATGACGTAGCGGCTGGTGGGCTTGGGCACGCCGAGGTCCTTGTCGGCCCTCCTGAGCAGGGCGGGCAGCTTGTCCCAGTCGAACGTGGACAGGTCCACCAGCGGCGTGTCCACCTCGCCGCCGGTCCGCGGGTCGCCCACCGCGCCGTCGCGGTAGAAGTAGGTGTCGTACAGCTCGGGGTCCCGCTTCAGCGGCGCGTCGACGGTGGCGTACTCCGGGTACACCGTCATCTTGACGACCTTGGTGCCGCCGATGGTCGGCTTCAGCTTGCTGATCAGCCCGCGCATCCCGGCCGGGGTCAGCAGGTTCTCCTTGGCGGCCGGGGTGGTCGGCGTGGTGTCGGAGGTGCGGGGTGTGCCCGTCTCGATGGAGGGGCGCGTCAGCGTGAAGCCGTTGGGGATCGGGGTGCCGCCCTCCCCCGCGTCCTCGGCGGAGGTGCCGGGCAGTAACCGCCACACCAGTACGCCCACCACCACGACCGCCGACAGCGACACCGCCACCGCCGCTCCCCGTCCGCCGCGCCGGGGGCGGCGGGTGTTCTGGGTGCCCGAGTGCGGGACCGGCCCCGCGCCCCACGGGGGCTGCTGCGCAGCCGGTCCGCCGTACCCGGGCGGCACCGTGTGACCGGCGACGGGTGGCACGGTGTGCCCTCCGCCCGGCGACATCGGGCCGGGGCCAGGACCGGGCACAGGGCCGACCCCAGGACCCGTACCAGGAACGGGCCCGGAGGCGAAGCCAGGACCCGGGACGGGCACAGGACCAGAGCCGGGGCCGGGCACAGGACCGGAGCCGGAGGTGGGGCCAGGGCCGGGGCCGGGGGCAGGGGCGCGGCCGGGGGCGAAGTGCCAGGGGGGCGGGGGTGGGGCGTGCGGGTCGGCGGCGGCGGCCAGCATCCGGTCGAGGGTCTCCGCGTCGGGCCTGCCCGCCGGGTCGCGCGTGAGCAGGGCGACCAGCACGGGCGTGAGCGTCCCCGCCCGCTCCGGCGGCGGCACGTCCTGATTGAGCACCGCCGCCAGGGTGGCCAGCGTGGTGCTGCGGCGCAGCGGGTGCCGTCCTTCCACCGCGACGTACAGCATCATGCCGAGCGACCACAGGTCGGAGGCCGGGTCGCCCTCGACGCCGTTGATGCGCTCGGGCGCCATGTATTCAGGCGAGCCGATGAACGACCCGGTGGCCGTCAGGCTCGTCGACTCGCGCATGGCCGCGATGCCGAAGTCGGTCAGCACCGACCGGCCGTCATCCCGCAGCAGCACGTTGGCGGGTTTGACGTCGCGGTGCTGGATGCCGACCGCGTGGGCCGCGCGCAGGGCCGACAGGACCTCGCGGCCGAGCCGGGCCACCTCCAGGGACGGCATGGGGCCGCGCTGGATGCGGTCCTGCAGCGAGCCGCCGGTGACCAACTCCATGACGATCCACGGGTAGCCCTGCTCGCCCGGGTCCACGATGTGGTGGATCGTGGCCACGTGGGGGTGGTTGAGCCTGGCCAGCGCGCGGGCCTCGCGCAGCACCCGCGACCGCAGCTCACGGGCGTGGGTGGGGTCGTGCTCGTCGATCGAGGGGTCGGGCGGGCGTACTTCCTTGAGCGCGACCTCGCGGTGCAGGGCCACGTCCCAGGCCCGCCACACGAGGCCCATGCCCCCGCCGCCGAGCCGCTCCACGAGCTCGAAGCGGCCGTCGATCACCCGTCTGTGCATGCAGAGCAGCGTAGGGCCAGCGCGCCACGCACGTCATCAGGCGAGCGTGGCCAGCTCCCCGGCCGCCACGCCGTGCGCGAACGGCAGGCCCCTGGCGTATCTGGCCAGCTCGTCCACGGCCAGGTCGGCGAGCCTGGCCAGCTCGCCGCCGAGTGATCCGGCGACGTGCGGGGTGAGCAGCACGTTGGGCAGGTCGAAAAGGGGCGAGCCGGGCGGCAGCGGGTCGGGCTCGGTGACGTCGATCACCGCGTACAGGCGCCCGGAGGCCAGTTCGGCGATGAGCGCCTCCTGGTCGACGAGCGCGCCGCGGGCGGTGTTGATCAGGGTGGCACCGTCGGGCATGCGCGCCAGGCGGGCGGCGTCGACGAGGTGCCGGGTCTCCGGCAGCGCGGGCGCGTGCACGCTGATCACGTCGCAGCGCTCGAACAGCTCGTCCAGCTCGACGTGCGGCACGCCCAGGTCGTCCGTCAGGTACGGGTCCGCGACGAGCACGTCCAGCTCGAACGGCCGCAGCAGCTCGACCACCCGCCGCCCGATCTTGGACGCGCCGATGATCCCGACCGTGCGCCGGTAGTTGCCGAAGCCGGGGAAGCGCGCGTCGAGGTCGACCCGCGTCCGTTCCTGCCGGTAGAGCCGGGCGCTGTCGAGCACCCGCTTGTTCGCGAACAGGATCGCGGCCAGCGTGTACTCGGCGACGGGCTCGGCGTTGGCCGCCGCCGCGGACGAGACGAGCAGCCCGCGTTCCCAGCACGCCTCGGTGACGTGGTGCTTGACGGACCCGGCCGCGTGCACGATCGCGCGCAGCCGGGGGGCCGCGGCCAGCACCTGGCCGGTGACGGGCGGGCACCCCCAGCCCGTGTAGAGCACCTCGGCCTCGGCCAGCGCCCCGGCCACGGCGGGGTCGGCGAAGTCGGACACCACCAGGTCGGGGTCCACGTCGGCGACGGCGAGCAGGCGGTCGCGTACCGGGCCGGTGATGAGCCGGGGGGCGACCTGAGGGCCCATCGCGAGCAGGGTCTTCGGCCGGGCTTCGGACATCTCACTCCCCCGAACGGCAATTCCGGTCAATTTCGATCATAACGAAGGGCCCGTAGCCCCGAACCGTGCCCGCCGCGTGGCACGTACCCGAGTTCTTCGGCCCGCCCGCACACCGAGTGGCATGAATTCCTCACAGATCGCGCAATCGCGCGTACCATCGGGCGTTAGAGGCCAAATACCGGCGATCAGCCGGTGCCGCAGGGGCTATTGCGGCCCGGGACCGGCCGCAATAGCCCCTACCCTCTGTTGCCATGGACCCCCTCATCAGCCGCCGGGCGCTCAACCGGGCCACGCTGGACAGGCAGCACCTGCTGTGCCGCACCGACCGCTCGGTGGCCGAGGTCGTGGAGCACCTGGGCGGGTTGCAGGCGCAGACCCCGCACACCTGGTACACCGGCCTGTGGAACCGCATCGAGGGCTTCGAGGCCGCCGACGCCGCCGAGCTGCTGCTCTCGCGCGACCTCGTCCGCGTCGCGCTGCAACGCTCGACCATCCACCTCGTCTCGGCCCGCGACTGCCTGGCCATGCGGCCGCTGCTGCAGCCGGTCACCGAGCGCATGACGCGTACGACGTTCGGCAAGAGACTGGCCGGGGTCGACCTGGACGAGCTGGCGGCGACCGGCAGGGCGCTGCTGGAGGCGCGGCCGATGACGTTCGCCGAGCTGGGCCGGGCACTGGCCGAGCGCTGGCCGGGCAACGACCCGCACGCGCTGGGCCAGGGTGTGCGCTGCCTGGTGCCGCTGGTGCAGGTGCCGCCGCGCGGCGTGTGGGGCAGGAGCGGGCCGGTCGCGCACACCAGCGCGGAGTCCTGGCTGGACGACTTCGACGCGACGCCGATGACCCCGGCCGACCTGGTACGGCGGTACCTGGCGGCGTTCGGCCCCGCGTCGGTCATGGACGCGCAGACGTGGTCGGGGCTGACCCGGCTGGGCGAGGTGGTGGAGTCGCTCGACCTGGTCAGGTTCAGGGACGAGACCGGCAGGACCCTGTACGACCTGCCGCAGGCCGTACGTCCCGGTGAGGACGCCCCAGCCCCGCCCCGCCTCATGTACGACTTCGACAACCTCTTCCTCTCCCACGCCGACCGCTCCAGGGTCATCTCGGAGACCGGCGCGGCGGCGCTCAAGGGCTTCGCGGGCACGAATGTGGTGCCGCGCGCCATCCTGGTGGACGGCGTCACGGCCGGCGACTGGACCGTCGCCAGGACCAAGGGGGTCTCCACCCTCACCCTCCACCAGTGGGAGCCGATCGGGTGCCTGGACGAGGTCGAGGCGGAGGCCGGGCGCCTGCTGGAGTTCCTGGCCCCGGGCGACGAGCACCGTGTGTCAGTCCTTGACGGCCCCTCCAAGTCCTGACACCAGCCGCCGCTGCACGGCCACGAAGAAGATCAGTACGGGGATCGTCATCAGCGTCGAGGCCGCCATGATCCCGCCCCAGTCGTTCTCGTCCGGCTTGAAGAAGACGAGCAGCGCGGCGGGCAGGGTCTGGTTGTCCTTGGCCGAGATGATGAAGGTCCTGGCGAAGATGAAGTCGTTCCACGCGGTGATGAAGGAGAACACGCTGGTCGCCACCAGTCCCGGGGCGACCAGGGGGAACAGGATCCGCCACAGCACGGTCGCCCGCCCGGCCCCGTCGATCATCGCCGCCTCCTCCAGCGCCTCCGGCACGGCGGCCACGAACCCGCGCATCATCCAGATCGCGAACGGCAGCGTGAACGCCAGTTGCACCACCACCAGCGAGGCCAGCGTGTTCAGCAGCCCCAGATCCCTGACCACGAAGAACAGCGGGATCGTCAGCGCCTCCACCGGCACCATCTGCGCGATCAGGAACATGATCAGCACGGTCGTCCGGTAGCGGAACCTGAACCTGGTCACGGCCACCGCGGCGAGGAAGGCCACCGCCGCCGACAGCACGACCACCGCCAGCGCCACACCGGCGCTGTTGAGCAGGTAGCGCCCGAACCCCTCTCCGGTGAGCACCCTGACGAAGTTGTCCAGGGTCGGGTGCGCCGTCCACGGCCGGACGTCGAGCGACTGGATCTCGCCGTCCGGCTTGAGCGCCGAGAGCACCATCCAGTAGAGCGGGAACGCGGTCAGGAACGCGACCACGCAGGCCACGGTGTTGGGCACCAGGCGACGTCGGGTGACAGGTCTCACAGCCGCTCCCCGCCCCGGTGCAGCGCCCGGATGTAGAACAGGGTGAACACCAGCAGCACGAGCGTCATGACCACGGCGATGGCCGAGCCGAGCCCGTACTCGGAGGAGCCGAAGGCGGTCTGGTAGGCGTACACGTTCAGCACGGTGTTCTGCCCGGCCACGCCGCCGCCGTTGGTCATCACGTAGATCTGCGTGAACACCTTGAAGTCCCAGATGACCGACTGGATGACCACGATCGTGATCAGCGGCCGCAGCATCGGCACGACGACCTTCCAGAACGCCTGCCAGGCCGAGGCCCCGTCGAGCGCCGCCGCCTCCAGCACCGAGCCGGGGACGGCCTGGATGCCCGCGTAGAGCGTCAGCATGACCAGCGGGAACGAGTGCCACACGATGGTCGCCCCGACCACGCCGAAGGTGACCCACCGGTCGTAGAACCAGTTGAACCCGTCGAGCCCGAGCACCTGGTTCACCAGCCCGAGATCGGCGTCGAACAGGAACATCCACACGGTCGAGCCGGTCATCGCGGGCGCCGCCCACGCCCCCATCGCGGCCAGCGACAGCGCGGTCCTGGGCAGGGGCCCGACCCGGGTCAGCAGCACCGCCAGCGACGCGCCGACCGCCAGCGTGGCCAGCACGAGCGCCGCCGCGAACCCGACCGTCTGGGCCAGCACCTCCCAGAACCTGCCGTCCTCCAGCAGCGCGGCGTAGTTCGCGAACCCCACGAACGTGCTCGGCTGTCCCCCGCTGACCTGGGCCTGGCGGTAGTCGAAGACCGACAGCAGGCCCAGCATGTACACGGGGTAGCCGAACATCGGCACGAGCACGGCCGCCGCCGGCAACAGGTAGAGCCACGGCCGCGCCCGCCCGCGCCGGGAGCCCCCGCGCGCCCCGCGGCCGGCCACGGCCACCGCCTCAGCCGTCACGAGCGGCCGAAGGCCGACTTGACGGCGCCGGCCGCCTCGGTGGTGGCGACGTCCACCGTGGCCTGGCCGGTGGCGATCTTCTGCAGCATCGTGGGGATGACCTTGCCGTTGTCGATCTTCACCCAGGCGGGGTCGATCGGCACGAACCTGGTCCCCTTGGCGACGGTGTCCAGGAACGGCTTGAGGAACGGGTCCTTGGCGGCCAGCTCGTCACGCGCGCCGGTCAGCGTCGGCAGGTTGCCCATGGCCTCGTACATCTTGGTCTGGTACGCCTTGCCGCCCAGCAGCTTGACGAACTCCACGGCCAGCGTCCGGTGCTTGGCGTTCTTCATGACGCCCAGGTTGTTGCCCCCGGCGAAGGCCGGCGCGATCGAGCCGTTGGCCGAGCCTGGCAGCGGGACGACCGCGTACTTGCCGGCCGCCGCCCCCGCGTCCACGGCCGAGCGGCTGAAGTTGCCCAGGATGCCCATGGCCGCCTTGCCGCCGGCGAACAGTTCGACGGTCTTGCCGCCGGTGAGCGACACGCACGCCTGCGGCGGGCAGACGTCGTCCGACAGCAGGTCCGTGTACGCCTTGACGCCCTTGCGCGACTCGGGCGAGTCGAGCGCGGTGATGTCGCCGCCGGCGTCCCAGACGAAGGGCAGGGCGCCGAAGGTGTACTCGCCGCCGACGGCGATGCCGTACAGGTCGGGCTTCTTGCCGCGGATCGTGCGGGCGCTCTCGGTCAGCTCGGCGATCGACGTCGGGGGCTCCAGCTTCAGCTCGTCGAAGACGTCGGTGCGGTAGTACAGGGCGCGGATGCCGATGAACCAGGGCAGGCCGTACTGTTTGCCGTCCACGGCGGCCGACTTGAGCAGGTCAGGCGTCATGTCCTGGCCCCGCAGGTCGGCCGTCAGGTCGGCGAAACCGCCGGCGGCGGCGTACTCGGCGAGGTCGGTGTTGCCGTACTCGGCGACGTCGGGGGAGCTGGCCGGGTCGTTGAAGGCGCCCTTGAACCGCTCGTGCCGGGCCGGGGTGGTCGGGATGTAGGTGATCTCGACCTGGACGTCCGCGTGCGCGGCGGTGAACTCCTTGATCGCCTCGTTGACGACCTTCTCCTTGGGTGCGCGGTTGGGCTCGTCGTAGAGCCAGACGCGCAGCGTGCCGGTCTTCTCGTCACCGCCGCCCGAGGCAGGGGCGGTCGAGGGGGCGCAGGCGGCCAGCGCGAGCAGGGCGACGCCGGCGGCAGCATAGTTAAGAAACTTCACTATTACCTCCCGAGCGCGACACTAGGAACCACCGGGCGAGCCGGGAAGCCTTCGGGCGGGTTGTTGTGCAATGCACAACGACATGTTGCATCGCGATTTCGCGGGTATCTTTGACCCTGTGCCAGAACGCAACAGGTCCGCCTCGCTCAGACGCGCCCTGGCCGTGCTGGACCACGTACGCGAGCACTCCGGCCTGTCCCTCACCCAGCTCTCCGAGGAAGTGGGCCTGTCCAAGAGCACGGTGCTGCGGCTGACCGTGCCGCTCGTCGAGGCCAAGCTGCTCGACCGCGACCGCCGCACCGGCGTCTACCGGCTGGGGCACGGCACGCTGCGGCTCGGGCAGGCATACCTGGCCACGCTCGACCTGCGCGCCGTCGCCGCCGAGGAGTCGCACCGGCTGATGAGCGAGGTGCGCGAGACCGTCCACCTGGTCGTCTACGACCCCCCGCACGTCGTCTACATCGACAAGGTGGAAAACGAGGCCAACGTCCGCATGGCCTCGCGCATCGGCAGCCGCGGCCCCGTCCACTCCACCGCCGTGGGCAAGGCCATCCTGGCCTGGCAGCCCGAGGAGGCCCTGGCCGACCTGGCCCTGGAGCCGCGGACGAAGCACACGATCACCGACGTCGAGCGGCTGCGCGTGGAGCTGGCGCACATCAGACGCCGCGGCTACGCGGTCGACGACCGCGAGAACGAACCCGAGGTGCGCTGCGTCGCCGCGCCCATCTTCAACCACCACGACGCCGTCGCCGCGGCCATCTCCGTCTCCGGCCTCACCTCGCGCATCACCGCCGCGCGAGTACGCGAGCTGGGGCCGCTGGTGGCCGGGGCGGCGGCGCGGATCTCAAGAAAGCTGGGTAGCACGAGCCGATGACCGAGCTGGTGACCTTCGGTGAGACCATGGCGCTGTTCGCCGCCCGCCGCACGGGGCCGATGCGCTTCGCCCGAGACTTCGACCTGGGCCTGGGCGGGGCCGAGTCCAACGTCGCGATCGGCGTGACCCGGCTCGGCCGAGAGGCGGCCTGGGTGGGCCGGGTGGGGGCCGACGAGTTCGGCGACCTGATCAGGGCCACGCTCGCGGGCGAGGGCGTCGACGTGCGCGCGATCCCCGACCCCGCCGCGCCCACCGGGCTGATGATCAAGGGCAGGCGCACGGCCGACCTCATCGACGTGCGCTACTACCGCAAGGACAGCGCGGGCTCCCGGCTGTGCGCCGCCGACCTCGACCCCGGGCTCATCCGGTCGGCCCGGGTGCTGCACGTCTCCGCGATCACGCCCGCGCTGTCCGCGTCGGCGCGCGAGGCCGTGCGGCACGCGATGGCCGAGGCGCGGGCCGCCGGGGTGCCGGTCTCGCTCGACGTCAACTACCGCCGGGCGCTGTGGACGCCAGAGGAGGCCGGGGCGTGGCTGCGGCAGGTCGTCGGCGAGGTCGACGTGCTGTTCGCGACCGAGGCCGAGGGCCGGCTGATCGCCGACGTCGGAGGGGCGGAAGAGCTGGCCAAGTCGCTGGCGGCGCTGGGGCCGCGGCACGTGCTGATCAAGTTCGGCGCCAAGGGGGCGATGGAGCTGTCGGACGGTGAGATCCGGCGGGCGGAGCCGTACCGGGTGACCGAGGTCGACTCCGTCGGGGCCGGTGACGCCTTCGCGGCCGGTTGGCTGGCCGACTGGCTGGCGGGGGCCGATCCGGCCGAGCGGCTGGCCACGGCGTGCGCGGCGGGGGCATTCGCGGTCACCTCCCAGGGCGACTGGGAGAGCCTGCCGCGCCGCGCCGATCTCGATCTCCTGCGCCGCCCGGCCGACGGCGTCAACCGCTGACCGCACTGCCGCGAACCCCGGCCGTTGCGGGGTTTGCGCAGGTCAGCTTTACCTCTGGCCCTTCTGGAGAGACCCTGGAGGTGAGGAGGTGGTCGTCGTGGAGTACAAACAGTGGAACGTCCAGATCTGGATCAGCGAGGACGACACCGACGCCGTGACCACGGCCACGGCCGTCCTGTACACCCCGGACGGCAAACGCCACGAGAGCGTGGCGCACGCCCGCCGCAACCCGGACGACCGGCCCGTACCCGGCATCGGGGACGAACTGGCCGTCGGACGGGTCCTGGCGGACCTGGCGTCGAAGCTGATCGAGGACGGCGCGGAAGACGTGGCCCAACTGGCCAGTCCGGCCCGCTCACAGTAGGCCGGCACCAGCCAGGAGCTTGCCGATCCGGCCGACCTCGTCGTCGTTCAGCGGGATCTGCGGGAGCGCGGTGATCGGGCAGTCGATGACGCCGCGCAGGTGCAGCGCGGCCTTGAACGCCCCGAGACCGGCCGAGCTGCCGCCCATGCGCGCGCCGCCGACGCGGACGATCTCGAACAGCCTGGCCAGGCGCTCCTGCTCGGCCCTGGCCGCCTCCCAGTCGCCCCTGGCGGCGCAGCGGTACAGCTCGGCGTAGCCCTGCGGGTCCACGTTGCCCAGCCCGGGCACCACGCCGTCGGCGCCCATCCAGAGCGCCGAGTCCACGGTCACCTCCGACCCGGTGAGCACGCTGAACGGCGCCTGCCGCCCCATGATGACCCGCCGCAGGCCGCTTTCGTCGCCGCTGGAGTCCTTCACCCCGGCCAGCGCACCCTCGGCGGCCAACTCGAGCACCAGGCCCGCGTCCAGCTTGACGTGCACGGAGACCGGCAGGTCGTAGGCGTAGACGGGCAGCCCGGTCCGCGCCGCGAGGGTCCTGAAGTGGGTGCGGATCTCCTCCGGATGCGTACGCGTGTAGAAGGGCGCCGTCGCCACCAGCCCTGTCGCCCCGGCCTCGATCGCGACCCGCGCGTGCTCCAGCACCCGCGGCGTGGTCATGTCGATCACCCCGGCCAGCACCGGCACCTGCCCGGCCACGTGCCCGACCACGGTGTCCAGCACCGTCCGCCGCTGCCCGTCGGTCAGGTACGCCACCTCCGACGTGGAGCCCAGCACGAACAGCCCGTCCACACCGCCGTCGACCAGATGATCGACCAGCCGCACCAGAGACGCCGCGTCCACCGAGAAGTCAGGGTTCAGGGGCGTGCACACCGGGGGGATGACACCGGTCAGCGTCGCGGACTCGGCGGTGTGGGATTTCGTCATACACGCTCCTGGATCAGCTCGAGATCGGTCGCTCCCGCCGCCACCGGGTGGTGGCAGTGGAAGAGGTGCCCCGCCTCCGCCCGCGCGAGCGGCCATTCGGCGGCACAGGTGTCATCTGCCCGCCAGCACCGCGTGCGGAACGGGCACCCGCTGGGCGGTTTGGTGGCCGAGGGCACGACGCCCACCAGCGGGATCGGGTTGATCGGCGAGATCAGCCCGGGAGTGGCCGAGAACAGCGCCCGCGTGTACGGGTGCCGCGCCCCCAGCGGCACCGACTGCGCCGGGGTCTGCTCGACGATCCGCCCGAGGTACATGGTGACCACGCGGTCGCTCATCCTGCGCACGGTCTGGATGTCGTGCGAGATGAACACCACTGCCAGCCCGAGCCTGGACTTCAGGTCGAGCAGCAGGTTGAGGATCTGGGCGCGTACCGACACGTCGAGGGCGCTGGTCGGCTCGTCGGCCACGACCAGCTCGGGCTCCAGGGCGAGGGCCCTGGCCACGGCGACGCGCTGGCGCTGGCCGCCGGAGAGCTGGCTCGGCAGCGCGTCCGCGGCGCTCGCGGGCAGGCCCACCAGTTCGAGCAGCTCACGTACACGGGCGTCGCGCTGGGCTGCGGTGCCGCGGTTGTGCACGTTGAGCGGGTCGCGCAGCACCTGCCGGACGGGCAGGCGCCGGTTGAGCGCCGTGGACGGGTCCTGGAAGATCATCCCGACGCTCGACCCGATCAGCTCCCGCCGCTCGCGCTCCTTCAGCGTCCACAGGTCGCGCCCGCGGAAGCTCACCGTGCCCGAGGTCGGCCGCTGCAGCCCCACCAGCACCTTGGCCAGCGTGGACTTGCCGCACCCCGACTCCCCCACGACGCCGACCGTCTCGCCCGGCGCGACCATGAGGTCGGCGGCGGTCAGCGCGTGGACGCGGTCGCGCGAGAACACGCCCCCGGAGCGGGCCTTGTGCACGACGTGCACGTCTTTCAGCTCAAGCACGCTGCTCACTCCTCACCAGCGCCTGCGCCGGATGGTGGCAGGCCACCGCGTGGGTGTCGTCCCCCTCCAGGGCGGGCCTGTCGGTACGGCACACGTCCGAGGCCATCGGGCACCGGTCGGCGAACCGGCAGCCGGGCGGGAAGTCGGCGGGCGCCGGCACCACGCCCGGGATCTGGGTGAGCCGCTCGGCCCCCGACTCCAGCGACAGCACCGAGCCCAGCAGGCCCCGGGCGTAGTGGTGGGCGGGCTGGCCGACCAGGGTCGCCGTGACGCCGGTCTCGACGATCTGGCCGCCGTACATGACGACCACGCGGTCGGTCACGTCGGCCACCAGCGCCAGGTCGTGGGAGACGAGGATCAGCGCGAACCCCAGCTCCTCCCGCAGCCGCAGCAGCAGCTCGATGACCTGGGCCTGCACGGTCACGTCGAGGGCGGTGGTGGGCTCGTCGGCGACGATCAGCTTGGGGTCGCGCGAGAGCGCCATCGCGATCAGCACGCGCTGCCGCTGCCCGCCCGACAGCTCGTGCGGGTAGGACGACAGCGTGCGGCGGGCGTCGAGGCCGACGAGTTCGAGCAGCTCGGTGGGGCTGCGCCGGCCGCCGCGCCGGGTGACCTGCTTGAGCTGGGCCCTGATGGTCATGGCCGGGTTCAGCGAGGAGAGGGCGTCCTGGTAGATCATCGCCATCTCGTGCCCGAGCAGGCGGCGGCGGGCGCGGCGCGACTCGGCGAGCAGTTCGCGCCGGTCGAAGCGGATGTGGCCGCTGACGCGGGCGTTGCGGGGTTGCAGGCCCATGATGGTCAGCGCGGTCAGCGACTTGCCGCAGCCGGATTCGCCGACCAGGCCGAGCACCTCGCCGGGGCGTACCTCGAAGCCGATGCCGTCCACGATGTCCACGCCCTCGGCGAACCCGATCCGCAGCCGCTCGACCTCGAGGATCGGCGGGCCCTGCGGCAGCGGGCGGGCCCGCTCGGCCAGCCTGCGCGCGGCCTCGGCCAGGCCGGGCAGCTCGACGACCTCGCCGGAGCCGGGCCGGGCCTGCTCGAACTCGTCGTCCTTGCGCACGGCGGCCTTGCGGGCGGCGGGCGCGGCCCAGGCGTCGGCGATGCTCTCGGACAGGATGTTGAGCGCGAGCACCGTGAGGAGGATCAGCAGGCCGGGGAAGACCGTGGCCCACCAGCCGCCGAGCAGCACCATGTTCTTGCCGTCGGCGATGACGCTGCCCCACGACGGGTTCGGCGGACGCACCCCGGCCCCGATGAACGACAGCGACGCCTCGAACACGATCGCGTCGGCCACCATCACCGTGCAGAACACCAGAACCGGCGCCGCGCAGTTGATCGCGACGTGCTTGACGATGATGTGCGTCGTACGGGCGCCGATGATGCGCTCGGCCGCGACGTAGTCCTCGCCGTACTGGGCCAGGACGTTGGCCCGCACCACCCGGGCCACGGACGGCATGTAGAGGAAGGCGATGGCCATGACCAGCACGGAGATGCTACCGCCGAACACCGCCACGAGCACCGCGGCCAGCGCGATGCCGGGGAAGGCCATGACGACGTCGAGCAGGCGCATGATGGCCTCGTCCACGGCCCGGCGCGAGGTGGCCGCGATCGCGCCGACGACCGCGCCGGCCACGAGGGCGAGCCCGGTGGCGCCGAGGCCGATGATGAGCGACCAGCGGGCGCCGTACAGGAGCCTGGACAGGATGTCGCGGTTGGCGCTGTCGAGCCCCATCCAGTGCTCGGCCGACGGGCCGCCGCCCGTGGCCTGCTGGAAGTACGGCGAGTGCGGCGCGATCCACGGCGCCAGCACCGCGGCCAGCACGACCAGGGCGACGACGCCCACCGCCACCCACGACAGCGGCGTCAGCCGGCGGAACCCGACGCCGGGCCGCGACAGGCGCTCCGCCAGCCCGCCCCGCCACTGGAACTGTCTCATGCGGCGCTCCTGAGGCGGGGGTTGAGCAGCAGGTAGAGGATGTCGACGGCCAGGTTGACGACCATGAAGCCGACCGCGATGGTCAGCACCACGCCCTGGACGACGGCCGGGTCTCCGTCGCGGACCGCATTGATCATGAGCTGGCCCATGCCGGGCAGCCCGTAGATCGTCTCGATGACCACGGTGCCGCCGATCAGGTAGCCGATGCGCAGGCCCAGCACGGTCAGCGGGGTGATGAGGGCGTTGCGCAGCACGTTGCGGCCGACGACCACGATCATCGGCAGGCCGCTGCCGATCGCGGTGCGTACGTAGTCCTTGTCCAGCTCCTCCACCATCGACGTGCGGATGATGCGGGTGAGCTGGGCGGCGATCGGCAGCGACAACGACAGTGCGGGCAGCGTCATCGACTGCAGCCACCCCACGGTCGAGTCGGCCGGGTTGATGTAGCCGCTGGTCGGGAAGAGCCCCTCGCCGACGGCCAGGTACTGGATCATCAGCAGCGCCAGCCAGAACGGCGGCGCGGCCACCCCCACCAGCGACACCACCCGGATCACCTGGTCGGGCCAGCGGTCGCGGAAGAGCGCCGCGGTGATCCCGAACGCCACCGACAGCACCACCGCCACGGCCAGGCCGAGGAACGTGAGCTGCAACGTCAGCGGCAGCGCGGTCGTGACCGACTCGATGACCGGCTTCTTCGTCAGCACGCTGGTGCCCATGTCGCCCTGTGCCAGCTCGGCGACGAAGCGCACGTACCGGACGGGGAGCGGGTCCAGCAGGCCGTTCTCGACCTGGAACTGGTGGATCTGCTCGGGGGTCGGGTTCGCGCCCTGGAAGTAGGCGTACTCCGGCTTGCTGTTGGAGAAGCGCATGACGATGAACACGAACGCGATCACGCCGAGCACCAGCGGGATCAGGATGAGGAGCCGCCGCAGCAGCATCCGGGCGACGAGCGTCATGTCCTCTTGGCCTGCAGCAGGTTGATGCCCGGGTACGGCTGGGCGCGGATGCCGGAGAGCTTCTTCGGGTCCCAGGCCGTCATCAGCTCATTGTGCACGACCGGGTAGAGGATGGCCTGCTCGGCGACGAAGTCGAGGTAGGCGTGGATCAGCGTGGTGCGCTTGGCCTTGTCGGTCTCCTTGCCGGCCTCGTCCATCATGGCGAAGAGCTTGTCGGCGTCCTTGCTGCCGTCCCAGTGGCTGTACTTCATCCACAGGCCGCCGGGCACGTAGTTATAGTGCAGGATCAGGTCGGCGTCCATGCCGAACTGGTTGGGGTTCGAGGCGGCGGCGACCACCTGGTAGTCCTGGAACTGGTCCATCTTGGTGAACAGCGCGGCGGTGTCCTGCGGCTCCAGCGTGGTCTTGACGCCGATGGCCTCCCAGGAGGCGGCGATGGTCGGCAGGCAGTCGACGATCCAGCTCACGTTCACGGCCATGAGGTTGATCGTCAGGTCGCTGACGCCAGCCTCCTTCAGCAGCGCCTTGGCCTTCTCCGGGTCGTAGTCGTAGACGACCGAGGCGCGCTTGTGGTCGGGGTGGCCCTCGTTGAGGAAGGAGCTGGAGGCCGTGCCGTGGCCCTTGAGCGCCACGTCGATCATCTTCTGCTTGTCGATGGCGTAGTGCAGGGCCTGGCGCACCCGTATGTCGTCGAACGGCTTCGCGCCCGTGTTGAACATCAGGAACATGTGGTTCATGCCCTTGCCGCCCTCGACCGTCAGGCCCTGCTGCTTGAGCTGGTCGACGTTCGCGTACGGGATGTTGTCGGAGATCTGCGCCTCGGCGGACCCGCCGGAGATCTTGGCCACGCGGGCGGCGGCGTCCACGATCGTCAGCCAGTTCATCTTCTTGACCGTGGCCGGCCGCGGCCCGTTGTAGCCGTCGAACGCCTCGAACGCGGTGTTGGACTTGGGGTTGTGCGCCGTCAGCTTGTACGGCCCCGAGCCCACCGCCTTGCCGCTCTTGGCCTGGTCCCACGCGCCCGGCTGGCTGAACACGTGCTTGGGCATGATCTTCGCGATCGTCAGCCGGGGCGCCGCGTCGGGGAAGGCGAACTTGAACACCAGCTCCACGCTCTTGTCGTCGACCTTCCGCACCTCCTGCAGCCAGGACTTGAAGAAGTTGCCGATCAGCACGTTCGCCTCGGGGTCGAGGATCCGCTCGAAGGTGAACAGCACGTCGTCGACGGTGACCGGCTGCCCGTCGTGCCACTTGGCGCCGTCTCTGAGGGTGAACTTCCACGTGGTCGCGTTCAGGTCGGCGGGCACCGCGGTGGCCAGCGCCGGGTACGGCTCGCGCGTGATCGGGTCGGTGTCGAGCAGGCCCTCGTAGACGTGGCCGATCCCGGCCACGGCGAACGCCGAGGCGGTCTGCGTGGGGTCCCAGCTCTGGTCGTTGCCGTACCCGATGACGGCGGTGATGAGGTCCTTGTTGGTTCCCGCGCCGACCGATCCGGTCGAGGCGGGGCCACCGGAACAGGCGGAGATCGTGGCCGCGATGAACGCCGCCGCTCCCGTCGCCCCGCTGTAACGCAGGAAGTCGCGGCGACTGAACTCAGAGCTCACGGATGCCTCCTGGAGGTAAGACATAGAACGTGGGACATCCCATGTCCTATCTTGTGCGTAAGGTGGACGCTAAACGCAGCCCCTGCTTGAGGTCAACGGAAGATTTCCGGATTGTTACCTAGGACGAAAGGATTCTTCATGGCCACCGCCCCGCGTCCGGCGCGTCCCAGTCGCGCCGTCGAGGCCCAGGAGGGCGTCAAAGACCTCATCCTCAGACGCGGGCTGATGGCGGGCGACCCCCTTCCCACCGAATCCGAGCTGATGGAGGAGCTTCAGGTCAGCCGCAACTCCATCCGGGAGGCGCTGAAGGCCCTGCAGGCGGTCGGCATCGTCGACATCCGCCACGGCTTCGGCATGTTCGTGGGCAGCATGTCCCTGGCCGGCCTGGTGAACGAGCTGACCTTCCACAGCCGCATCACCCTCCAGAACGGCGCGAACCACCTCGCCCACCTGGTCGAGGTCCGCGAGATCCTGGAGAGCGGCCTCATGGAACGCCTCATCGAGCTGGGCCCCCAGGCCGACCTGACCGCGGTCGCCGACGTCATGGCCAGGATGGAGGCCGAGGCGGAGGCCGGCCTGGTCTCCCCCGAGACCGACCGCCTCTTCCACGACCTGCTCTACCGCCCGCTCGGCAACCCCGTGGTGAGCCGGCTCCTGGGCGCGTTCTGGGAGGTGTACTACCAGCTCCGCGACGCGCTGGGGGCGCCGGACGAGCCGCCCGCCGACGTCGCCAAACGGCACCGCGACATCCACTCGGCCGTGGTCAAGGGCGACCGCGCCGCCGCCGTGGCCGCCGTGCACGCGCACTTCGAGGGCGTACGCAACCGGGCGGCCAGGATCGGACGACACGAACCCGCCGACCCACTGGCGCACCCGTCCGGCGAGCCCGGCTGAGCGGGCCGGGCTCGGCGGGCCCGTCCGGGATGGGCCCGGCTAGGCGGGCCAGCGCTCCACCCGCCGCCACCGCGCCCGCCACTCCCCGAACCACCGCGCGAACCACGGGTGCGTCCCGGCCAGCGGCATGATGTACGCGACCGTCTCCAGGTAGTAGCGCCGCTGGAACCGCCACGGCATCCGCTGCAGCTCCTGGACGTTGCTCACCCGGTCGGCGAGCTTCACCAGCACGGCCCGCGGCGGCGCCTTCACCAGCGAGGCCAGGTAGTCGGCCTTCGCGCCGCCGGCGGGCTTGGTGACCCACCGCACGAGCGCCGCCACCTCGGGACCGAACCGCCGCGCGAGGTCCCCCTCGGTGCACGAGGTGTCCTCGAGGACGTCGTGCAGCACGATCGCGACCAGCACGTCACGGTCGCTCAGCTTCGCCCCGGAAACGGCCACCTCCAGAGCCTCCAGCAGATGCTCCTGGTACGGCCGCCCGGTCGGCCGCTGCTGCACCCCGTGCTTGCGCCGGGCGAAGGCGACCGCGTCGCGCAGAGCGTCCACGGTGGTGGCCGGCAGCGCCGCGCCGAGCGGACCCTGCGCGTGCGCCCAGGACGGCCAGCTCGTGAAGATCTCCATCCCGCTCCTTCGTCTGTGATCGTGCCGCGAGCGTGTCCTAGGCTGAGAATATGGCCGAGATCGCCGTCCCAGACGGGTCGTGGACGTTCAATGGGGAAATGCTGCGGATCATCCCCGGCAGCGGGAAGGACGTCCACGAGTTGCGCCGGACTCTCGGCGAGGTGACGGTGCCGCTGGAGGCCGTGGCCGGGGTGACGTTCGAGCCCGCGCGCAAGGGCGGCCACCTGCGGCTGCGGCTGCGCAAGGGCGCCGACGCGCTGTCCGACGTGGTCGCCGGGTCGCTGGAGCCGCCGGCCGACCCGTACCGGCTGGCCGTGCCGAAGACGCGGGCGGGCGCCGCCGAATACTTCGCCGACGAGGTCCGCGACACCCTGCTCGTCTACCAGCCGCCGAGCGGCCCCTGCGACGACTACCTCCTGCCCGTCCCCGACGTGCCGATCTCGGCCACGGCCGGCGACGGCACGGCGATCTTCGACGGCGAGCGCGTGCGGCTGGAGTGGACCGGGTTCGCCAGCACGGTGAAGGGGGAGGCGGGGCCGCAGGAATACCCGCTGTCCGACGTGTCGGGCGTGGAGTGGAAGCCACAGTCCGGCATGAGCTACGGCACGCTGCGCCTCCGGATCAAGGGCGAGGTCCCCACCAAGTCGCCGCAGAAGGACCTGCGCTGCGTGTGCTGGGGCATTCAGCGCTTCGGCGGCACGACGGCCCTGGTCGCCGCGGCCGTCCTGGCCCGGCTGCCGCGCGAGCTGCCCGAGTCGCCGGCGGCTCTCCAGCCGTCCGCGGTCTCCGACGACGTGCACGACGCGGTCCTGCGCCGCCTGACGGAGCTGGGGCAGTTGCACAGGTCGGGGGTGCTGACCGACGAGGAGTTCGCGACGGCCAAGCAGGCCATGATCCGCCGCCTCCAGGAGTCGTGACCCACCCGTCCCGGGCCGGGCGCCGGTTTAATCGATGGGAATGCCGCCACTCTTTGCGTACGATCGACTGCGGAAAGTGATGGTCGATCTTTTCGCAAGGAGGGGTAATGTTCACCGGAATGCGCATCGCGGCGGCGACCGCCGGAGCCTTCGCGCTCCTGTCCGCGGGGCTGCCGTCGTCCGCCTCGGCGCGGGCCACGGTCCTGCGCTGCGACACGTTCGTCCACGCCCAAGACCGTGACCTGGGCATCGCCGCCTGCCACAACCCGACCGGCCGCACCTGGATCTTCCGTGCCGTGGTGGTCTGCGGCCGGGCCCCCGACGTGGTGGGCGAGTGGGTGACGCTGCCGCCGGGCGGGTCGGGCGAGTCGCAGGGCTACTGCGGCGGCATCTTCACCAGCGGCGTCGGCGCGGTCGGCGTGGACGAGCGCCCGGCCTGACCACGGCCGCTCCGATCTGGGGCCCAGACCCCGGCCC
Source organism: Nonomuraea sp. NPDC051298 (assembly GCF_055586305.1). Classification (NCBI taxonomy): domain Bacteria; kingdom Bacillati; phylum Actinomycetota; class Actinomycetes; order Streptosporangiales; family Streptosporangiaceae; genus Nonomuraea; species Nonomuraea sp. NPDC051298. The sequence goes on along the minus strand of NZ_JBVJIM010000005.1, from coordinate 339,369 downwards.
CCAGATCGGAAAGCACCCAGATCGGAAAGCGCCCAGATCGGGGACGCTCAGGCCGGGGACGCTCAGGCCGGGGACGCTCAGGCCGGGGACGCTCAGGTCGGGAGACTTGGTGGGAGTTCGCCCGAGCCGCGCACCATCAGCCGCACCGGGAGCTCGATGTGCTCCGGCGGCCCCCCGTCCCCCCGCAACCGGCGGAACAGCAGCTCGGCCGCCACCCGCCCCATCCACGCCGGATCCTGCGCCACCACGCTCACCCCCGGCTCCAGCAGGTCGGCCAGCTCGAAGTCGTCGAACCCGACCAGCGCCACCCGCCGCCCCGCCAGCGCCCGCAGGGTGGTCACGGTGTAACGCCCGTTGCCGGTGAACAGCGCCGTCGGCGGGTCGTCCAGGGCGAACATGCGGCCCAGGTCCCCGCGGACCGCCTCCTCCGACGGCGGCCGCATCGACACGAGCCGCGCGTCGAAGAGCCCGCCCAGCTCCTCCCGGTAGCCGCGCAGCCGCTCGGAGGCGGTGAAGATCGCCGCGTCGTCCCCGAGGAAGGCGATCCTGCGGTGCCCGTGGCCGAGAAGATGCCGGACGGCGTGCCGGGCCCCGCCCGCGTTGTCGGCGAGCACGGTGTCCACGTCGAGCCCCGCCCCCGGCGGCCGGTCCGCGAACACCACGGGCGTGCCCGCCTCCAGCTCCGGCCTCAGGTACGTGTGGTCGTCGCCCGCGGGCACCACGATCAGCCCGTCCACCCGCCGCGCGCAGAACGTCTCGACCAGCTCGCGCTCCCGCCCCGGCTCCTCCCCGGACGAGCCGCTCAGCAGCAGGCAGCCGTGGTCGATCACCACGGCCTCCACGGCCCGGCTCAGACCCGAGTAGAACGGGTCCGCCACGTCCTCGATGACCAGCCCGATCGTGGCGGTCGTGCCCCTGCGCAGCACCCGCGCGCTCTCGTTGCGGCTGTAGCCCAACTGGTCGATGGCCGCGCGCACGCGCTCGGCGGTGGCCGGGTGCACGCCCGGCTCACCGTTCACGACGCGGGAGACGGTCTTGAGCGCCACGCCCGCCGCCGAGGCGACGTCCTTCATCGTCGGTCTCACGCCAGGATCATTTCCTACTTCCGACCAGGTAGACAACGTTGTCAGGAGGTTGTGCGAGAGTGGTCATCCATGTCGTTCAGATCCGCCTTGCTCGTGGCAGGGTTCGCCTTGGCCGCGCTCAACCTGCGTCCGGCCATCGCGGGCGTCTCCCCCCTCCTCGGCGAGATCATGACCGACGTGGGCCTCTCGCCCGCGGGCGGCGGCGCGATCACCACGGTCATGGTGGTCTGCCTGGGCGTCTTCGGGCCGCTCACCCCCCTGCTCGCGCGGCGGATCGGGCTCGACCGCACGCTGCTGGCGGGGCTGCTGGTCATCGCGGCGGGCGTCGCGCTGCGCGGCGCGGACGGCGCCGCCATTCTCTACCTCGGCTCCGCGCTGGCCGCCACCGCCATCGCCGTCATGAACGTCTCCATGCCGGCCGTCGTCAAGCAGCACTTCCCCACCCGGGTCAACCTCATGACCGGCGTCTACGTCTCCTGCGTGGTGGCCGGGGCGGCGCTCTCGTCCGCGCTGGTGGTCCCGGTCGAGCACGCCACCGGGTTCACCTGGCGTGGCGTGTCCGCGCTGCTGGCCGTCCCCGCGCTGCTGGCGGCGCTGCTCTGGCTGCCGCAGGCCCTGCGCGGGCGGGGCGACGGCCAGAACGCGCCCAGGCCGTTCCGCGCCGTGGTCCGCAGCCGCGTCACCTGGTACGTCACCGCGCTCATGGGCCTGCAGTCGCTCACCTTCTACGTCGTGCTGGCCTGGCTGCCCACGATCTACCAGGAGGCCGGGCTGCCCGCCGACCAGGCGGGCTACCTGCTCAGCCTGACGAACCTGGTCCAGGTCGGCACCTCGCTGGCGGTGCCCGTCCTGGCCGGCCGCCGCGCCTCCCAGGTCCCGTACGTGGTCGGGGCCGGCGTGCTGACCGTGCTCGGGTACCTGGGCGTGCTGCTGGCCCCCATGACAGCGCCCTGGCTGTGGATGATCGTGCTCGGCGTCGGGCAGGGGGCCTCGTTCGCGCTGGCGCTGCTGATCATCGCCCTGCGCCCGGCCGACCCCGCCGCCGTGACGGCGCTGTCGGCCGTCGCCCAGTCCGTCGGTTACGTGGTCGCGGCGCTCGGGCCGCTGCTGTTCGGGTTCCTCAGGCAGGTGTCGGGCGGCTGGACGACGCCGCTGGTGACCGGTCTGGGCGTGCTCGCCCTGCAGATCCTGGCTGGGTGGTTCGCGGGACGCCCTGCTACCTTAGGCAAGGCTAACCTTTAGATCTTGCGGGGGTCCCAGCGATGCTCACCGAGACGCTCCAGCGGCTCGCCGACGGGCGGAACGGGGTGCTCGGGGTGGAGCCCGGCCTCGTCATCGAGCCCGACGCGAGCTGGACCCCGGTCACCGAGCTGGTACGGGAGCCGTACGCGCCGCTGGGCCGGTTCATCGACGAGACCGCCGCGCGCTGGAACGCCCCCCGCCACGTCGGGGCCGCGCTGTTCTGGAAGACGTACGGATACTGGCACACCCTGCCGGTGGCGCTCGGCTGGGCGCTGGACGGGCGGGTGCCGATCATGCGCCTGGCCGACACGTACGTCAAGGAGTCGCCCGCCGGGGTGACGCTCGCCGCCACCCGCGTGAGCTGGGGCTCCGGCACGGGCGCGGTCTCCGAGGCGATCGAGGAGGGGCAGCGCCCGCTGGTCGAGGCCATCAACGCGCTGACCAAGGTGGGCGAGCGCACGCTGTGGGGCTCCACGGCGGAGGCGATCGCCCACCCGCTGACCTCGATCGTGCCCGGCGACTACCTGCGGCTGCTGCGCGAGCTGGGCCGGCCGCTCGACGGTCTGGTCGAACCGGCCGGCGACGCCTACTTCCGCAAGACCTGCTGCCTGTGGATCACACTGCCCGACGTCGAGCCCTGCGGAAGCTGCTGCGTGCTCAGGCCACCGAGCCGATCGGGTCGTCCATAGGCCGCAGCTCGTCGGCGTAGCTCACCGACACGCGGCGCATCACGCCGGTCCCGTCGATCGAGTACTGTCCCAGCCGCCACAGCGGCGGCGAGTAGGCGTGGATCGAGACGCTCCTGTCCACCGCGCCGGTGAGCCGGTGGATGTGGTCGGGCCCGAACGAGAACGACTGCCCCTCCGGCACCACCGTCTCCAGGTGCTCGCCCCCGATGCGCGGGTTGCACTCGCGCAGCGCCCCCTCCACCACGTGCACGGCACCCGAGGAGATGTCGTGGTCGTGCCAGCCCGTGTCGTCCTCGGGCCGCCAGCACAGCAGCCAGACGTCCACGTAGGCGTCGCGGTAGAGCGAGGCGTAGTGGCGGCCTCCGTCGGCCGGGAAGTCGACCTGGTCGCCCCACTCCTCCGGGTGTGCGGCCAGTTCGTTCACCAGGTCGCGCAGCTCGCGACGGTCGAGAGTGCGCTCAGGGAGCCGGGCACAGGTGCCCCCGTCCTGGATCTGGTTCGTGCTCACGTACGAGTCTCCTTTCTGCCGAGTAGACGACGGGGGTTGACGACCCTGATGGCGTGGCCGGCGGCCGTGCCCATGCCCGGGTCGGGTGCCGTGGCATAGGGCGCGTCGGAGCCGTTGACCACGACGTCGATGCCCAGCTCGCGGACGATCGCGTCGATCGCCCGCGGGCCGTAGGAGGAGGTCTCCACGAAGAAGTTCCTGTCGACCTGGCCGCGGCCGCCGCCGCCCCGGGTGATCAGGCGCTCGGAGTGCAGCGGCGCCAGCCCCGCGAGCAGCGCGAAGCAGACCCGCAGACGCGGGTGCCGCGGCCGGACGAAGGCGTGGAAGTAGTGCCAGGCGGCGTGCATCTGCTGCACGTACGGCACCAGCGCCGGCCACCACGCGGGCACGCCCGGCATGGGGGCGGCGGCCCCCGGGTGCACGAACAGCGGCAGGTCCCTGTCGGTCAGCACCTCCAGCAGCCCGTCCTCGGGGACGGCCGTGGCCGGGATCTGCAGGCCCGCGAACCCGCGGTCGAGGTCTTTCGCCAGCCGGTCGGGGTCGGGCTCGCTGTGGCAGGTGGACGCCCACGCCCCGAAGGGCTCGCCCAGTGACAGGGCTCCGTCGTGGTAGGCGTCCAGCAGCGGCCAGCACTCCTCGGGCGGCAGGAACTCGATGCCCAGCGGGCTCGACAACGACACCAGCGCCAGCTCCAGGCCGCTGGTGTCGCGCCGCTCGTGGTCGGCCGGATCGACCTCGTACGGCGGCTCTCCGTCGAGGACCAGCGTCCAGCCGTCGAGACGGGGCGAAGCCGTACGGGCGCGCAGGGCATCGATGAACGCGCTCGTCCACAGGTGCTGGTGCACGTCGATGCTCATGGGCCCTGGCCTCCTCCCGTTATTTCCTACTCACAATACATGTAAACGGCCCTGCGCTGTGACGCTTACCTTGTGAACCGTTTCAGTGATACGGTTCAGTGAACCGCTTCACATCCCTCTTTGTCAACGGGCTGCCCCGCGCTGGGGCACCAGGGGAAAGTCGACAAGCACCGGCGGGGAACCGGCTTCTGTCGGCCGCACGCAATAGGCTGGCGTAATGCCTCGCAAGAGAGCGACGATCCGTGAAGTCGCCCAGGCCACGGGCCTGTCACCGGCGGCCGTCTCCTACGCGCTGCGCGGTCTGCAGGTGTCCGAGGAGACCATGGAGCGCGTGCGCGCCGCCGCCGCCGAGCTGGGTTATGAGGCCGATCCCATCGCCAGGGCCCTGGCCAGCGGGCGCACCGGCATGATCGGCCTGCTGTGCGGCTCGCTGGAGGACCTCTGGCAGCAGTCACTCGCGGTGGGCATCAGCAGGGGCCTGCGGGAGAAGGATCGCTATGCCCTGATCCTCGACGCGTTCGGCGACCCGGCCAGGGAGCGCGCGCTGGCCCAGCAACTGCGCGACCAGCGCGTCGACGGGCTGATCGTGCAGCCCATCGACCCGGCGGCCGGGTTCTGGGCCGAGTTGTGCGAGTCGGTGCCGCTGGTCGCGATCGGCGACTCGGTCGCGGGCACGGCCAGCGAGGTCGTCTTCGACAACCGCACCGGGGTCACGCTGGCCCTCGAGCACCTGCGGGCGCTGGGGCACCGCCGCATCGCCGTCCTGACGCCCACCAGGGCCAGCACCCCCGACCGGCCCGCCGACAGGCACGTCACGGCCGAGGCCGACCGGCTGGGCCTCGACGTCGAGCTGACCACCGCGCCCCACGGCCTGGCCGGGGCCACCTCGGCCGCCCACGACCTGCTGACCGGCGACAAGCCCAGTGCGGTGTTCTGCTTCGCCGACTCGATCGCCTACGGCGTCTACGCGGCGGCGCAGGAGCTGGGCCTGTCGATCCCGGGCGACGTGTCGGTCATGGGCTACGACGACCACCCCATGTCGGGGCTGCTCACGCCGGGCCTCACCACGGTCGACTGGGACATCGACGGCATCGTGCGGGCGGCGGTGCGGCTCATGTCGGCCGCGGCCGACGGGGGCACCCGGCGCCGGGTCATGCAGAAGCCCACCCTCATGGAACGCGGCTCGGTCGCCCGCCTCTCCTGAAGCCGCCGCTCACGTCTTGACGCCGCCGGTCACGTCCGCGCGGCGGTTCCCGACACGGCGCGGCGCGACTCCTCCAGATCACCCGTGAGTGGCCGGTCGGGGCCCGACCCGTGCAGCGCGCGGACGGCCGCGGTGCGCTCGCAGGCCAGCACGATCTCCAGCGGCTCCAGGCAGCGCAGCGTGTGCCGGGCGGCCTGGGTGGCGAACGCGGCGTGGTCCTCCGCGCCCCGGGAGATCACCGCCGTGCCCGTCGTCACCGGGTTCGCGAGATGGCGCAGGTCGGCCAGGGCGTCCTGGGCCACGTACTCGAGGATGAGCACGCCGGACGCGCCTGGACGGTCGCCCAGGAAGGGCAGGTGGCCGGTGTAGGCGGGGTCCATGAGCGTGGCCAGGCGGGCCGTGCTGAGCTGCGCCGTCTGGACGAGCGCCGCCCGCAGCGCGTCGAGGGCCAGCGCCACGGCGGCCGCGTGGAAGTTGCCGTTGTGCCAGGCCAGGCCGCCGGCGATCAAGGGGTTCTCGGTGGCCGCGTTGAGGTCGGTCTCGATCGTGGTGACGGCCCGGCCGAGCGCGTCGACTGCGGCGCCGTGCACCTGGGGGAAGGCGCGGAAGCCGTACGGGTCCTGGACGCGGGCGGCCGGCTCGTGGGCCAGCCGCCCGCGCAGGCTCTCGGCCACGACCGCCTGGCCCGGATGGGGCCGCGCCTCCTGCACGAGGGCGGCCACCGGCTCGGCGGAGGCGTCCACGGCGGCGAACGACAGGGCGGCCACCTCGACGGCGGCGTCGAGGAGGTGACGCAGCCGGTGACAGGCGATGGCGGCGTCGGCGAGGGTCGCGGCCCCCGAGCTGATGAACGGCAGCGCGTCCGCCGAGACGAGCGCGTGGCGGGGCGGCCCCTCGCCCGGGGAACCGTCGTGGTGCCAGGGCAGCTCGCCCAGCAGGCACAGGGCGGTGATGGCCAGGGCGGTCAGGTCGCCGGTGCCGATGGCCCCGTACGTCCGCAGGGGCGGGGTGTAGTCGTGGTTGATCGCGTACGCCAGGACCGGGCAGACGGCCGGATCGACGCCGGAGCCGCCCGCGAGGAGCTGGTTGAGCCGGACCACGAGCATCGCCCTGGCACGGGCGGGCTCGACCGGCGGGCCGGCGCCGCACGCGTGGCTGCGCAGCAGGTCGAGGCCGCCGCCCTCCAGCAGGACGTCCCGGTTGGCGCCCACGCCGGTGCTCTTGCCGTAGACGGGGCCGGTGAGCCCTTGCGCGGTGGCCCACGCGGCCCGAGCCCGATCGAGCGAGGCGATCGTGACCCGGGCCCCGCCGTACCCGGCTTCGTGGACCTGCCCGCAGGTCAGCCGGGCGCCGTCGAGCTCCATGGAAGGTCAGTCGTTGTCGGGGATGAACAGGCCGAGCAGCCAGCTCACGAGGCTGATGATGATGGCGCCCCAGAACGCGGCCGGGTAGAAGTTGTCGACTTGGAAGGGGATGCTGAACTGGCCCGCTATCCAGCTCGTCAGCAGCAGCATTGCCGCGTTGATGACCAGGAGGAACAGGCCCAGGGTCAGCACGATGATCGCGCACCCGAGAGCCTTCACGATGGGCTTGACGATGGCGTTGACGACGCCGAAGATCAGGGCCACGAGCAGCAGGACGCCCCAGTACCTGGCCGTGTCGGTGGGCGCGTTGACGTCGATGCCGGGGATGAACTGGATGGCCACCCACAGGGCCACTGCCGCTGCGAGCGTTCTGATGATGAATCTCACGCTGATGGATCCTCCCACTTGAGATCGACTCTCGATAGAGGGCGCAGTCAGTACGATTTCCGCCGGTCACCGTCGGTAGTCGCCGGTTATGGTGGTCCAACGGGGGAAGAGGCGTGCAGGGGAGGGAGCGAGATGGACGCGAACGGGCTCGAATCGCTGCCGGCCGCGGAGTTGCACGACCGGGCGGTGCGCTACGCCGTACGCCACGGGGACCTGGGGTTCCTGTGGGAGCTGCTGAAGGTGATCCCGGCCGCCGAGGCGGCCAGCGGTCACCCGAACGAAACCGCCAACGACCTCAGCAAGGTCTCCGCGCTGCTCAGCGATGCCATCGCGGCCGGCGAAGGCAAACTGGGCGAGGCGCTACGCCCAATCTACCTCGAATATCTGCGCAAACATCCCGACGCCTAGCGGGCGCCACAAACCGCGCGACCGACAGGGGTCTCCCGGCCGAGAGCCGCCGACGCCCGGCGGGGGGCGCCGGGCGGGCGAAGGACAGGTGGGTCAGCCGGCGAGACGGGCCGCGGCGCCGCTGTGGTGGGCGAAGCCCGGCGTGCTGAACTCCTGCCCGTCGGGCAGGACGAACAGGGTCTCGTAGAGCCCCTCGCGGGACAGGTCGGTGGCGAAGCGGCGGGCGAGCAGCGGGCCCATGGCGTACGCGGCGGTGGCGTACGCGTCGGCCAGGCCGAGATCGGGCCCGACCACCGTGACGAAGCCCATCCCCTGCCGCACCTCCCCGGTGCGCGGATTGATCACCGGAGCGCTGCCCGAGGTGGCGATGCCCAGGTCGTGGGCGAAGACGACCTTGCGGACCACGTCGGTACGCGGGTCGCGGACGCCGATGCGCCACCGCTTGCCCGGCGCGGCCGAGCCGCGCACCCTGGTGTCGTCTCCCGCGGTGATGCGGTGGTCGACGGCCCCGGCGTTGCACAGGGCGCGCGAGAGCCGTTCGAGAGCCCAGCCCTTGATGTAGCCGGACGGGTCGATCCGGCCGTTGATGCGGGCCTCGAACCAGCCGTCGGTCATCTCGCTCAGTTCGTCGCAGCGGTGGAGGACCTCGATCAGCTCGGGGATCTGCCGGATCGTCTGGCCGCGGTTGAGCCGGCCGATCTGGCTCTCCTCCTTCGTCGGGCTGAAGGTGTCATCGACCCACCTCAGCCAGGCGAACGCGTCGTCCAGCAGGGGGGTCAGCTCGCGTGCCGGAAGGGCTGTGCGGATGTCCACACTGACGGGCATGCCCATGACCATCTCGACACGGGTGCTTCCGGGGAAAGTCGTCACCTTGCCTCCTAGTCCGCGGCCCAGGCTGCCAGACAGGGCGTACGGTGGGCCTAAACTTTCTCCCCCGATTTGAAATGAATCTGTGACCTCGGGACGGCAAGGCGTGACAACGCGCCCGCGACGTACCGCTTGAACGGCCGCGGCCCGGCCACCACGACCTCGCGCTCGGCGATGTCGGGGATCTCCCGGCTCAGCCCGGAGGCGCTCACCCGCTCCTTGACCCGCGGGTCGTGCTCGTCGCCCACGACGAGGATGAGACCGTAGCGCGCCTCGAGGTCGCGCAGCTCGTCGGTGGCGCGCTCGGCCCGGTAGACGGCCACGGTGTCGCGCTCGCCCGCCAGCCGCTCGCGCAGCGAGCCGGGGTCGAGCCCGGTCGCGATCAGCAGCGACGGCCTGACCGCGCCGGGGAGGCGGTGGTTCAGGACGGCCATCACCGCCGCCATCGTGTAGAGCAGGATCGAACCCACCCGGCTGAGGCTCGTGACGTGGGCCGTGGCGCCGAACGCGGCGCTGAACTGGTGCGCCACCAGCAGCGCCCCCGCCAGACAGCCGCCGAGCCGCAGACGCCGCCCGGTCGCCCGGGCCCGCAGACTGTCCGTCTCCCGGGCCCGCAGGCTGCCCGTCTCCCGGGCGCGCAAGCTGTCGGCCTCCCGGGCGCGCAGGCCCTCGGCGGCCCTGACGCCGAGGAGCCCGAGCGCCACGAGGAGCGCGGCGGCCGCAAAGGCCGTGGGCCCCCACGGGGAGCCGAAGACCGGCTGGATCGCGCCGCACTCGGCGACCGCGACCCCGCTCCAGAAGAGGGCCGGCCCCTGGTCGGCGTACGCCTCGCTAGCCATGGCCCCACTTTCCTGAACGAACATTAAAGCTTTCTGAGTAGGGTCTGAAACATGGCTAACGTGCGTGTCGAGCGGACTGATGAGGGCGGATTCCGGGCCACCAACGCCCGTGGCGCCGAGGTTCTGATCGGGAGCGGCGACCAGGAGGGGGTGTTCACTCCCGTCGAGTTGCTGCTGGCGGCCGTGGGCGGCTGCAACATCGTGACCGTCGAGCCGCTCACCGCCAAGCGGGGGCACCGGCTGGTGCGGCTGGCGATGACCGTTCAGGCGGAGAAGGTCGAGCAGAACAGGCTCGGGCCTGTGACGATCACGTATGAGGTGGAGGTGCCGTCCGAGGAGGCCGAGGAGGTGTTCAGGGCGGTCGCCGGGCGCGTGCACGACAAGTACTGCACGGTGGGTACGTCTCTCCAAGAAGGTACAGAGGTTCGGTTGAAGCTTCCGTAGGCGGATTAAACAGATATTCGACCCCGTTATGACGCGACCGTTGCATTCGTCTCGGTAGCGTTGTACCAGGTCAGGAGCCCTGGCGACTGGCCGACAGACCTTCACCGATGCGGACGCGGAGGGGGACCGCGGTTCGCAAAGTGCGGGACCGCCGGCGCTTTTTGGGGGAAAAGCGCCGGCCTGGACCGCAACCGATCGGGCCGGGCAGCTTTGGGGGAACTGCCCGGCCCGATCCATGTCCGGACACCGGTTGCCGCCTGCGGGCGGATCATGCGTATCCTCCGGTGACGTGAAGAAGGTTCTCATCGACTGCGATCCCGGCATCGACGACGCCCTCGCGCTCGCCCTGGCCGCCGGCTCCCCCGACGCACTCGACGTGGTGGGCGTCACCACGGTGGGCGGCAACGTCGACCTCCCGCTGACCACGGCCAACGCGCTCGCTCTGCGGGAGTTCCTGCGGATGGGCGACGTGCCGATGACGCCGGGCAGCGCGGGCGCGCTGCTGCGCCACACGGTCAGGGCCACGCAGGTGCACGGGACGACCGGGCTCGGCGACGTGGTGCTGCCCGCGCCGCGGCTGGGGCCGTCAGAAGGGCACGCGGTCGACTTCATCGTGGACACGCTGCGGGCCGCCCCCGGCGAGATCACGCTGGTGGCCGTGGGACCGCTGACGAACCTCGCCCTCGCCGTACGCCGTGAGCCGCGCGTCGTCGAGTGGGCCCGCGACCTGGTCATCATGGGCGGCTCGTACACGCGCGGCAACCGTACCCCGGCCGCCGAGTTCAACATGCTGGCCGACCCGGAGGCGGCCGCGATCGTCTTCGAGGCCGGGTGGACGGTCACCATGCTGGGCCTCGACGTGACGCTGTCGGCCCTGGTGACCACCGAGGTGCTGGACCGGATGCGGCCGCTGGGGCGGCTGGCGGACCTGCTGGTGCCGGCCGCGCAGTTCTACGGGGTGGTGACGGCCGAGGGCGGGCCGGCCATCCACGACGCGTGCGCGGTGGCGTACGTGCTCGACCCGGGCCTGTTCACCTGCGTCCCGGCCGTGGTGAACGTGGAGACGGCCGGGGAGTTCACCCGGGGCATGACCGTGACGGACTTCCGGGTCGGCGACCGGACGGCCAACGCGCTGGTGGCGACCTCCCTGAACGTGCCGGCGTTCTGGGATCTGGTGGTGGGGGCGTACGAGAGGCTGGCGGACCGGCTGGGCTGAGGCGGCTCGTGCACCGTACGGCGGCTGATACAGTTACACCTGTCGCGCCGCTAGCTCAGTTGGTTAGAGCAGCTGACTCTTAATCAGCGGGTCCGGGGTTCGAGTCCCTGGCGGCGCACCCAGCAAAAACCCCAGCTCAGTCCGATGAGCTGGGGTTTTTTGGTTGTCGCGTCCGCCGCAGGTTCGACACTCAATTGGCCTCCAGGTCTTCGTCCGGCGGAAAGACCACGTGCTCGGCATTTCTCCGGAGAAAACGCCACGCCTCGACGCGCCCCGATGTGGCGGGAAAGACCTGCACGGCAAATTCACGTTCCAGCTCGAGATGCAGGTCACCGAAAGGTGACACCCGCACCCCGATCACTACGGGCCGCCATTTCGTGAAGGCGGCGTCAACCCGAGCCGCCATCACGTCGTACATGGTCCTTCCGCCGTCAGCCGCAGCGGTGTCACGCTCTTCGCTCTTCGACCACGCGAGGTCGCCGGAACCCAGCACCACCCGGCTTTCATACGTGATGCGGAAGGAGCATTGAAGGTGGAGTGCGAAGGCGCTCCTCCAGTCGTCGCCCCGTTCGCCGGGCGGTGCTGGGTCGAAGTCGATGATTCCCATGTCGAGTGCCCGGCCGACACCGACGGCATGCTGTCCGAGGAGGGCGTGGAGTCTTGCCTCCATTCGGTGCTGGTCGAATTTCAGCGTGCTCCTCCGTACTCAGACCGTCTTACGACCTGGAAGTGGCGGCCGGGGCACCCGGCTTCATGGGCCTTGGGACATCACCAAGACTAGTGACTCTTGATCAGCGGGTCCGGGGCCCGAGTCCCTGGCGGCGCACCATCGCCACTACGAGACCGTCTGGCCTGTCGGCTGGGCGGTTTCGCCGTTCCCGGCGGCTCCTGGTCGCAGCACGCGGGCCAGGGCGAGGGCCACCAGCAGCCCCGCCGCCCCCGACAGCGCGATGGCCGTCCCCGGCGTGCTCACCTCGCCCAGTGCGCCCGCCAGCGCCGCGCCGGCCGCCTGTCCCGTCATCAGCCCCGCCGACTGCAGCCCGAACGCCTGCCCCAGCGCCTGCTCCGGCACCGCGTCCACGAACCGCCGCTGCAGCCCGAGCTGGTACGCCAGCCCCGCCGCCGCCACGGCCGCCAGCACGGACGCCGCCACGATCCCCGGCGTGAACGCGAACACCAGCCACGGCACCCCCAGCAGCACCGCCAGCGGCAGCGAGAGCCGCTCCCGCGTACGTGGCGCCGCGAACCGTCCCACGGCGAACTCCCCGATCGCCATCCCACCGGCGGCCGCCGCGAGCACCACCCCGGCCTCCCCCTGCCCGCCGAGGTACGGCACCACCATGGCCTCCGCCCCCGCCAGGCACATGGGCGGCAGCCACGCGGCCAGCAGCAGCCCGCGCACCCGCCCGTCGGCCAGCAGCCGCCGATTGACCCGCAACGTCTGCCGCACCGCCCCCCGCCCACCCAGGCCCCGCACCGCCCCCTGCCCGCCCAGGCCCCGCACCGGCCCCTGCCCGCCCAGGCCCTGCCCGCCCGCGCCCCTGGCCGCCCGGTACGGCAGCCCGAAGCGCAGCACCCCGGCCGCCACCACCGACACCCCCGCCGTGGCCGCCAGCGCCCCGGACGGCCCGGTGAAGGCCAGGAACGCCCCTCCTGCCGCCAGCCCCACGATCTGCGCGCCGGCCGAGGCCACGTTGAGCATCGAGCGCCCCAGCACGAACGCGTCCCCCGGCAGCACCTCGGGCAACATGGCCGCCCGCGCCGCCAGGAACACCGGCGAGAACAGCCCCGTGGCCAGCACCAGCGCCAGCATGGCCCACACCGGCAGCCCGGCGTAGGCCAGCAGCACGCAGGTGACGGCCCTGACCAGCTCCCCCGTCACCATCAGCGCCCGCGGCGACACCCGGTCGGCCAGCGAGAGCAGGAACAGCCCGCCCACGATGTACGGCAGCCACCCCGCCATGTACGCCGCGGCCGACAACCCGGGCGACCCGGTCCGCGCGTACACCAGCACGGACAGGGCCAGCATCTTGATCAAGTCCCCGCCGACCAGCAGCACGAAGCTGCCGAACAGCACGCGGAACTCCTTGACGGCGAACACCTCGCCGAACGTCGCGCCCTTCACGGTCTCGATGCTCGGGCCCACCGCTATGTCCAGGCGATTTCTTCGGATATAACCGAAAGATGCTGGTGACGATCGAGGTCGTCCCCCAGGATCTGATGGCGAGCAGGTTCGCGATCTCGCCGCTGATCGAGACCATGCACGCGCAGTGGGTGCTGGCGGGCCGCTACCGGGCGGGCCCGCACGGGCCGTGGGCGGCGCGGTGGCGGGAGACGTACAAGGCGCTGGTGGCCGGGCATCCCGTGCTGCGCGCCGCCGCGGCGATCAGCGGCAACAGGGGGAACGCGAACGTCGACTTCATCGCGCCCCCGCCCACGGCCGTGGACGTGCCGTTCGAGGCGGAGCTGGCGGCCCTGCGGGCCACGCCGCTGGAGCAGGCGCACGCGGAGATCCGGCGGGCGCTGGCCGGGCGCCCGCCGGTGGCCGGGTGGGTCCGGCGGCTGCTGCTGGGTCCCGAGGTGGTGACGCGGTTCGCGGACGGGTACGAGGCGCTGTGGCGCGAGATCCTCTCCCACGACTGGCCGCGCTTGCGTGCCGTCCTGCAACGGGACGTCGCGTATCGGGCCGGGCGGCTGGCCGCGTACGGCTGGCAGGCCGCGCTGGAGGACCTCAGCCCGCAGGTGCGCTGGCGCCCCAGCGGGCGGATCGAGGTCGAGCTGAGTTCTCCGAGCGCCCACCGGCTCGGCGGCAGGGGGCTGCTCTTCCTGCCTTCTGCCTTCATGAACGCCGTCGGCGCCTATCTGGCGGACGCGTGGCCGTACGCGCTGGTCTATCCGGCCAGAGGCGTCGCGGTCGCGCCGCCCGCGCGGGACCGGGACCTGGCGGCGCTGATCGGGCGCAGCCGCGCCCGCATCCTCGTCGAGCTGGCCGAGCCCGCCACCACGACGCAGCTCGCCGCGCTGCTCGGGTACAGCCTGGGCACCACGGGCGGCCACCTGGCGGCGCTGCGCGGGACGGGCCTGGTCACCGGCGCGCGTATCGGCCGTAACGTGCTGTACACCCGCACGCCGCTCGGTGACGCCTTGGTCAACGGCTAGCCTGTCCTCCGGGAAGCACAAAGCTATAGTAGTTGCGCATCAGTTCTGCAAATCTGTTCACGCATCCGCATCGCACCCAGGAGCGCGCGCATGAATGCCGCCGACGTCGCACCCGAGGCGCAGGCCAGGTTCCCCCATGAGCTGATGTACGCGGCCGCGCAGCAGTACTACCTGGACGAGGCCACCCAGGGCGACATCGCCAAGCGGCTCGGCGTCAGCAGGGCGACCGTGAGCCGGCTGCTCACCGAGGCCCGCAAGCAGGGCATCGTCGAGATCAAGGTGCACCGGCCCGCCATGCTGGCCGACGGCCCGCTGGCCGCCGAGGTCGCGCAGGCGCTCAACCTGCGGCGCGTCTACCTGGTGCCCAAGGTCAACGGCCCCTCGGTGGGCCCGTGGCTGGCCCCCGCCGTGGCCCGCGCGCTGTCCACGGTCGGCCTGGAGACGGGCGACGTCGTGCTGGTCTCCTCCGGCACCACCGTGTACGAGTGCGCCCGCGAGGGCCTCGGCCAGTACCCCGGCGTCACGATCGCCCCGGCCGTGGGCGGCCTGGAGGAGCCGCAGCCCTGGTTCCAGACCAACGAGACCACCCGCATCCTGGCCGAGCGCTCCGGCGGCGTGCCCGCCTACCTCTACGCGCCCGCGCTCCCCGGCCCCGAGCTGTTCTACTCGCTGCAGCACGAGCCCTCCGTACGCCGGGTCATGGACCTGTGGGCGCACGCCAAGTGCGCGATCGTGGGCGTCGGCTCGGCGCCGCTGATGCGGCAGATGGTGCCCTCGACCATGCCCCGCGACGCCGAGAGCCTGCGCCAGGCCGTGGGCGACGTGTGCATGCGCGTCTATGACCGCGACGGGTCGCCGGTCACGTATCCTGGCAGCGAGCGCTTGGTCGCCGCGCAGCCGGATGAGCTGCGTCGCATCCCGCACACGATCGCGGTCGCGGTCGGCGCGGAGAAGGTACTCTCAATCGTCGCCGGGGCACGGGGCGGGTACTTCAACCAGCTCGTCACCGACACGCCCACAGCAGAAGGTCTGGTGGCCGCAGCCCATAGCTGAACACTTTTGCTGGACAAAGTTTCAGATACCGCGCTAACGTGGCCGCACTACAGGGTGTGCGCTCGTGTGAGGGCGTCCCCGATTCGGGGGCAACGTGCGTTCGGAAACCCGGCGTGAGTGAGGAAGAAAACCCGTGAACAGAGCTAATATGCGAACCTCGGCCTTCGCCGCAGTGGCACTGCTCGCCGGCTCGGTGCTGGTCGCGTGCGGCTCCGGCGCCTCCGGAGACGGTGGTGACCTGCAGAACGCCAAGGTCGCCTTCCTCATGCCCGACCTCGCCTCCACCCGCTACGAGCTGCAGGACAAGCCGCTGTTCGAGGCCAGGATGAAGCAGCTCTGCCAGAGCTGCCAGGTCATCTACCAGAACGCCGACTCCGACGCCGCCAAGCAGCAGCAGCAGGCCAACTCCGCGCTCGCCCAGGGCGTCAAGGCCATCGTGCTCGACCCGGTCGACTCCGCCGCCGCGGCCACCATCGTCAAGTCCGCCCAGGCCCAACAGGTGCCGATCATCGCCTACGACCGGCCCATTCCGGCCACCCCCGCCGACTACTACGTCTCGTTCGACAACGAGAAGATCGGCGCGATGATCGCCCAGTCCCTGGTCGACCACCTCAAGGCCGAGCAGGCGGAGGGCGGCATCCTCCAGGTCAACGGCTCGCCGACGGACGCGGCGGCCGGACTGATCAAGAAGGGCATCCACAGCGCGGTGGACTCGAGCGGGTTCGAGCTGCTGGCCGAGTACGACACCCCCGGCTGGCAGCCCGAACTGGCGCAGTCGTGGGTCAGCGGCCAGATCACCCAGTTCAAGGACAAGATCGTCGGCGTGGTCGCGGCCAACGACGGCACCGGCGGCGGCTCGATCTCCGCGTTCAAGGCCGCGGGCGTGAAGGTGCCGCCGATCACCGGCAACGACGCCGAGACCGCCGCCGCCCAGCGCATCATCGCGGGCGACCAGTTCAACACGATCTCCAAACCCATCAAGATCGTGGCCGAGGCGTCGGCGAACGTGGCGTGGGAGTTCATGCAGGGCAAGAAGCCCGGGGGCAAGGCCACGCTGTACAACACGCCGTCCGAGCTGTTCGTGCCCACGGTCGTGACCAAGGACAACATCAAACAGGTGCTCTTCGACAGCGGCATCATGAAGGCCGCCGACGTCTGCACCGGCGAGTACGCCAAGGGCTGCGGCGAGCTCGGTATCAAGTAATGAGCGTCCTGTCCCTGCGCGGAATCAGCAAGACCTTCGGCGCGGTGGCCGCACTCACCGACATCGAACTCGACGTGGACGCCGGCCAGGTCGTGGCCATCGTGGGAGACAACGGCGCGGGCAAGTCCACCCTGGTGAAGATCCTCTCCGGGGTGCACGCGCCGGACTCGGGCACGATCACGTTCGAGGGCCGCGAGGTCGAGATCCCGGCCCCCGCCGCCGCCCACAAGCTCGGCATCGCCACCGTCTTCCAGGACCTGGCGCTCTGCGAGAACCTCAACGTCATCCAGAACCTCTTCCTCGGCCACGAGCTGCGCCCGCTGCGGCTCAACGAGGTGGCCATGGAGACCCGGTCGTGGGAGCTGCTCCGCCAGCTCTCCGCCAAGATCCCCAGCGTACGGGTGCCGGTCGCGGCGCTGTCGGGCGGCCAGCGGCAGACCGTGGCCATCGCCAGGTCGCTGCTCGGCGACCCCAAGATCATCATCCTGGACGAGCCCACCGCCGCCCTCGGCGTGGCCCAGACCGCCGAGGTGCTCAACCTCGTCGAACGGCTGCGCGAGAACGGCCTGGGCGTCATCATGATCAGCCACAACATGGCCGACGTGAAGGCCGTCGCCGACAAGGTGGCGGTGCTGCGGCTCGGCCGTAACAACGGGGTGTTCGACGTGGACCAGGTCTCCACCGAGGACATCGTCGCCGCCATCACCGGCGCCACCGACAACGTGGTCTCCCGGCGGGCGGCGCAGAAGGGACAGCCCGCGTGAGCACATTGACGAGCGACCGCCAGGACGAGCGGCTCCAGAACCGCGAGGGCCTGCGCGGCGCGCTCGCCGACGTGGTCGACCGGGCCCGCGGCGGCGACCTGGGCGTCATCCCCGTCGTCGTGGGGCTCGTGGTCATCTGGTCGGTGTTCCAGATCCTCAACCCGATCTTCCTGTCCAGCGCGAACCTGGTGAACCTCACGCTGGAGTCCGCCGCCGTCGGCATCATCGCGCTCGGCATCGTGTGCGTGCTGCTGGTGGGGCAGATCGACCTGTCCGTCGGCTCGGTGAGCGGGCTGTCGGGGGCGGTGCTGGCCGTGCTGTTCGTGAGCGAGGGGCTGCCGGTCTGGCTGGCCGTCGGCGCCGCGGTGATCATGGGTGCGGTCATCGGCTGGCTGTACGGGCAGCTCTTCAACCGGTTCGGGGTGCCGAGCTTCGTCATCACCCTGGCCGGGCTGCTGGCCTTCCTCGGGCTCCAGCTCTACGTGCTGGGCACCAAGGGGTCGATCAACCTGCCGTTCGACTCGGGGCTGGTGAACTTCGCGCAGCTCGACTTCGTACCGGCGTGGTTGTCCTACACGTTCGCGGTCGTCGCCGCCGTGTGGCTGTTCGTCAGCGGCTACCTGTACGCACAGGAGCGGCGCAAGGCAGGGCTGTCGGCCAGGAGCGTCTCCACCCTGGTGGTCAGGAGCGTGGCGCTGCTGGCGGTGCTGGCGTTCGTGGTGTGGTACCTGGGGCAGACCCGGGGCGTGGGCTGGATGTTCGTCTTCTTCGTGGCGCTGGTGCTGATCATGCACTACCTGCTGTCGCGGACGAAGTGGGGCCGGGCCGTCTACGCCGTGGGCGGCAACGTGGAGGCCGCGCGCCGGGCGGGCATCAACGTCCGGGCGATCTACACCTCCGTGTTCGTGCTCTGCTCCAGTCTGGCCGCGGTCGGCGGCATCCTGGCCGCGGCCCGGCTGGCGGCGGCCAACCAGAGCAGCGGCTCGGGCGACGTCAACCTCAACGCGATCGCGGCGGCCGTGATCGGCGGAACGAGCCTGTTCGGCGGGCGCGGCACCGCCTTCGGCGCGCTGCTCGGCATCATCGTGATCCAGTCGATCTCCAGCGGGCTGACCCTGCTCAACCTGGACTCCTCGATCCGGTTCGTGGTCACGGGAGCGGTGCTGCTGCTCGCCGTGATCGTCGACTCCGTGTCGCGCCGGTCGCGGACCTCATCAGGAAGGGCCTGATGGCGATCATCTGCGTGGACGCGGGGACCACGGTCATCAAGGCGGTCGGTTACGACGCCACGGGCGCGGAGGCGGCCGTGGCGCGCCGGGCGACCGTCGTGTCCAGGCCCGCGCCCGGCCACGCCGAGCAGGACATGGGCGCCGTCTGGGACGCGGTGGCCGCCACGGTGCGCGAGGTCGCGGCCCAGGTGGGCGGCGCCGAGTTCGTGGCCGTCACGGCCCAGGGCGACGGCTGCTGGCTGGTGGACGCCGACGGCGGGCCGACCGGCCCGGCGATCCTGTGGAACGACGCCAGGGCCGCCTCGATCGTGGACGACTGGACCCGCGAAGGGCTGCCCGCGGCGGCCTTCCGGCTCAACGGCTCCTCGGCGGCCTCCGGGCTGCCGCACGCCATCCTGACCTGGCTGCGCGCCAACGACCCCGCCCGGCTCGAACGGTCGCACGCCATGCTGACCTGCGGCGGCTGGATCTTCGCCCGGATGACCGGAGAGCTGGTCGCCGACGAGTCCGACGCCTCGGCGCCGTTCATGGACCTGCGGACGCGGGCGTACTCGGCGGAACTGCTCGCCCTGTTCGGCCTGGAGGACACCGGGCGGCTGCTCCCGCCGATCCGCCCGTGCCCGGTCGCCGCGCTGACTCCGCAGGCCGCCACCGCGCTGGGCCTGGCGGCCGGGACGCCGGTGGTGATGGCCCCGTACGACATCGCGGCGACGGCGCTGGGCGCGGGCGCGGTGGCGCCGGGGCAGGCGTGCGCCATCCTCGGCACCACGCTCTGCACCGAGGTCCTCGTCGAGTCCCCCGGCCTGGACGGCGAGCCGACCGGCATCACGATCGCGCTGCCCGGCGGCTACCTGCGGGCCTTCCCCACGTTCGCGGGCACCGAGGTGGTGCAGTGGACGTGCCGGCTGCTGGGGCTGTCCTCCCCCGCCGAGCTGGGCGAGCTGGCCCTGCTGAGCAGGCCGGGGGCGGGCGGGCTGGCGTTCCTGCCGTACCTGTCGCCGGCCGGTGAGCGGGCGCCGTTCTCCGACCCCCTGGCGCGCGGGGCGCTGCTGGGCATGTCGTTCGAGCACGGCCGCGAACAGGTCGCCAGGGCGGTGCTGGAAGGGCTCACCATGGTCATCCGCGACTGCCTGGTGGCCACCGGCGCGACGCCGACCGAGCTGCGGGTGTCCGGGGGCGGCTCGGCCAACGACGCCTGGCTCGGGCTGATCACCGACGTCACCGGCCTGCCCGTACGCCGCTCCGCCGACTCCGAGGTGGGGGCGCGGGGGGCGTACCTGGTGGGGCTGGCCGCCACGGGGGCCGCGCCGTCCGTCGCCGCGGCGGCGGCCGAGCACGTACGCCTGCGCGACGCGGTCGAGCCCGACCCGGCCCGCCGGGCCTTCTACGACCGTCTCTTCACCGACTTCCTGACCCTGCGCGGCGGCACCGCGGTCACGTGGCCGCTGCTGGGCGACCTGAGGGGCCGTACATGAGCGTGTGGATCGGCATCGACCTCGGGACGCAGAGCGTACGCGCGCTGGCCGTCGCGGGGGACGGCAGGGTGCTCGGCTCCGGGAGCCGACCCCTGACCAGCCACCGCGACGGCCCCCGCCACGAGCAGGACCCCGAGCAGTGGTGGCGCGAGCTGGCCGCCGCGACCCGCGAGGCGCTGCGCGACCTGCCCCCGGGCGAACGGGTCGAGGGCGTGGCGGTGGACGCCACCAGTGGAACGATCCTGCTGACCGACTCCCGGGGCAACCCGCTGACCCCCGCCCTCATGTACGACGACCGCCGCGCGGACGCCGAGCGGGTCAACGAGGTGGGCGCGGCCGTGTGGGAGCGGCTCGGCTACCGCCGCATGCAGCCCAACTGGGCGCTGCCCAAGCTGCTGTGGCTGCTGCGCGACGCCCCGCAGGACGCCCGCGCGGCCCACCAGAGCGACTTCGTCAACCGGCGGCTGACCGGGCACGAGGTGGCCACCGACCTGAGCAACGCGCTCAAGACCGGCGTCGACCTGATCGAGGAGCGCTGGCCGCTGGAGGTGTTCGACGCGCTGGGCGTGCCCGCGCGGATCCTGCCCGAGGTCGTACGCCCCGGCACCCGGCTGGGCACGGTGTGCGCGGCGGCGGCCGAGGAGACCGGCCTGCCCGCGGGGACCCCGGTGATCGCGGGCACCACGGACGGCTGCGCGGCCCAGCTCGGCGCGGGCGCGCAGCAGGTGGGGAGCTGGAACTCGGTGCTCGGCACGACGCTGGTGCTGAAGGGCGTCACGAAGGAGCTGATCCACGACCCCCTCGGCGTGGTCTACTCCCACCGTGCCCCCGACGGCTCCTGGCTGCCGGGCGGCGCGTCCAGCACGGGCGCCGGCGTGCTGTCCCGCGACCTGCCGGGCCGCGACCTCGACGCGCTGAGCGAGCAGGCCGCCGCCCGCGCGTCCAGTGAGCGGGCCGCCGCCCGCGCGCTGAGTGAGCGGGCCGCCGCCCGCCAGGGCCCTGCGCCCGCCGTCACCTACCCGCTGGTGTCGCGCGGCGAGCGGTTCCCCTTCGCCGCCCCCGCCGCCGAGTCCTTCACGCTCGGCGACCCGGCCGACGACGTCGAGCGGTACGCCGCCATCCTGCTCGGCGCGGCCTTCGTCGAACGCCTGTGCTTCGACTACCTCGACCTGCTCGGCGCCCCCGTGGACGGGGAGGTCATCCTGACCGGCGGGGCGACCAGGAGCGCGTACTGGACCGGGCTCAGGGCCGACGTGCTGCGGCGGCCCGTGACGCTGCGGGAGAACGCCGAGCCCGCCCTGGGCATGGCCGTCCTGGCGGGTGGCGACCCGGCCCGGATGATCAGGACCCGCGCGGTGGTGCAACCGTCGGGGGCCGACCTGCGGGAGCCGTACCTGCGTTTCGTCGCCGAGTTGGAGGAACGCGGCTGGCTCGACGCGCGAGCCGCCGCCCACGCCCGCGAGAGGACCGCCCGATGACCGACCTGGTGCTCGTCCGCCACGGCGAGACCGTCTGGCACGCCGAGAACCGCTACGCAGGGACCAGCGACGTGGCGCTGACCCCGCGCGGTCACGAGCAGGCCGACCGGCTCGCCGGCTGGGCCGCGAGGGCGGACCTCACCGCCGTGTGGGCCTCCACGCTCAGCCGCGCCCGGATCACCGCCGAGGCCGCCGCCGCCAGGGCCGGCCTGCCGGTGGGGACCGACGCCCGGCTGCGCGAGCTGAACTTCGGCGAGGGCGAGGGCCTCACCGCCGCCGAGATGACGGCCCGCTTCCCCGAGGCCCGCGCGGCGTTCGAGGCCGACCCCGTCGCCCACCCGCTGCCGGGCGGCGAGGACCCGCACCTGGCCGCCGAACGGTTCGTGGCCGCGCTGCACGGCATCGCCGCCGCGCACCCCGCGGGACGCGTGCTGGTGGTCGCCCACACCACCGCCATCAGGCTGGCCCTGTGCCGGCTCATCGGGGTGCCGCTCGGCCGGTACCGGCGGTTGTTCCCGCGCCTGGACAACTGCGCGCTGACCGAGCTGCGCCTGACGGGGCCCGATCTCGCGCAGGTGGCGATCTTGCAGTACAACTCCCCGATTGGAGCCGTTCGTTGACCATCCGAGTCCTGGCCGCAGGTGACCACTTCGTCCTGAACCGCCTGCTGATCGACGCCCTCAGGCGCGAGGTCCCCGGAGAGGTGGACATCCGTGAGCTGACGCTGCCGTGGCCGGTCGTGCCGTTCGGCCGGGTGGGCGAGGTGGACGAGGCTTCCGACGTGGAGGACGAGCTGATCGAGGCGCTGCGCGGCGTCGAAGTCTGCGTGACCCAGATGGCGCCCCTGACCAAGCGCGTCCTGGACGCCTCGCCCGACCTGCGGCTGTTCTGCGTGAGCCGGGGCGGGCCGGTCAACGCCAACCTGGAGGCCGCCGCGCAGGCCGGGGTGGCGGTGACGTTCGCGCCGGGTCGCAACGCGGTGGCCACCGCCGAGCACACGCTCGCCATGCTGCTGGCCGCCACCCGCCGCGTCCCCCAGACCCACGCCGACCTGGCCGGGGGCGTGTGGCGGGGCGACTACTACAAGTACGACAACGTCGGCCCCGAACTGGAGGGCAACACGGTCGGCCTGGTCGGCTACGGCGCCATCGGCCGCCGGGTGGCCCGCATGCTGGCCGGGTTCGGCGCGGACGTCCTGATCCACGACCCGTACGTGGCCGCGCCCAACAGCGTCGAGCTGCCCGAGCTGCTCGAACGCTCCAAGTTCGTGTCCCTGCACGCGCGGGCCACCCCGGAGACCGCCGGGATGATCGGCGGCGCCCAGATCGCCGCCATGCCCAGGGGCTCGGTCCTGGTCAACTGCGCCAGGGGCGCGCTGCTCGACTACGACGCCCTGTGCGACGCGCTGGAGTCGGGCCAGTTGTTCGGCGCCGCGATGGACGTCTTCCCCGAGGAGCCCATCCCGCCGGGCTCCCGCCTGCTCACGACGCCGAACCTGGTCATGACCCCCCACCTGGCCGGGGCCAGCAAGGAGACCGCGCAGAAGGCGGCCTCGATCGTGGCCGCCGACGTGGCCCGCTACGTGCGCGGCGAGCCCCTCGCCCACGCCGCCACTCCCTGACCTGCCCCGGGCTACCCCTTCAGCGCTCCGGCCATGAGTCCGCGCATGAAGAACCGGCCCAGCAGCACGTAGATCAGCATCGTCGGGATCGAGGCCAGGATCGCCGCCGCCATCTGCTGGCTGTACGGGGTGGCCTGCGCACCGGCGATGTTGTTCAGCATCACGGTCGTGGGCCAGCTCGTCGGCCCGGTCAGGAAGACGGCGAAGAGGAAGTCGTTCCACAGCGAGGTGAACTGCCAGATGATCACCACGGCGATCGCGGGCCCGGACACCGGCAGCACCACCGACCAGTACGCCCGCAACATGCCGGCCCCGTCGACCCGCGACGCCTCGATCAGCTCGTCGGGGATGGTCACGTAGTAGTTGCGGAAGATCAGCGTGCAGATCGGGATGCCGTACACGACGTGCGCCAGCACCAGGCCCGGGATGCCGCCGTAGAAGACGCCCTGCAGCCCGGTCAGCTCGTTCAGGCCCACCAGGAGCTGCACCAGCGGGATCATCACCCCCTGGTACGGGATGAACATCCCGAACAGGAACAGCGTGAACAGCACGTCCGCCCCGGGGAAGCGCCACTTGGACAGCACGTAGCCGTTCATGGAGCCCAGCGCGCACGACAGCAGCGCCCCGGGCACCGCCAGCAGCACGCTGTTCCACAGCCCAGGCGCCAGCTTCTCCCAGGCCACCTGCCACGCCTCGGTGGTCCACGTCTGCGGCAGGTTCCACGCCTGGCCCGCGTCCGCCTCCGTGAGCGGCTTGAAGCTGGTGGCCAGCAGCACGTAGATCGGGATGAGGAAGACCAGCACGAACAGGATCAGCAGCACGAACCGCGTCCACGCGAAGGCCGCGGACCTGCGCCCGGCCACCGCCGTCATGAGCGCCTCTCCTTACGCACGGACCAGATCAGGTACGGGATCACGAAGATCGCCACGCTGAGCACGATGTAGGACGCGATCGTGGCCCCCTTGGCCGGATCGTGCGAGTCGAAGACCGCCACCCACATGAACACCGCGGGCACGTCCGTGATGATCTGCTTGCCGGACACGGCGACGATCAGGTCGAACACCTTGAGCGAGATGTGCCCCAGGATGATCAGCGCGGACAGCGTGACCGGCCGCAGCAGCGGCAGCACCACGTGGCGGTAGACGCCCCACTCGGTGCAGCCGTCCACCCGCGCGGCCTCCCGCAGCTCCTCGGGCACGCCGCGGAACCCCGCCAGAAACAGCGCCATGACATATCCGGACATCTGCCAGACGGCCGGCAGCGCCATCGCGGCCATCCCCCAGTCCGGATCCCGGAACCACTGCCACTGCGGCAGCCCGATCCAGTCGAACAGCCGGTTGAGCCCGACCGCCCGCTCCCCCGTCCCCGAGTTCATCAGCCACCGCCACACGATGCCGGTCGCCACGAACGAGATGGCCATCGGGAACAGGTAGATCGCCCGGAACGTCGCCTCGCCCCTGATCCCCTTCTCCATGAGGAACGCCAGCAGCCACCCGAGCAGCAGCGCCCCCAGCACGAAGACGACCGTGAACACGATCGCGTGGTTGACCGAGATGTGCCACCGGGGCTGGTCCCACAGGTCCACGAAGTTCCGCAGCCCCACGAACTTCCCCTCGGACACCTCATCGTGCTTGTCGGTCATGGCCAGGTGGAAGTTCCAGCCCAGCAGGCCGTACACGAAGACGCCGATCAGGATGATCGACGGCGCCACGAGGAGGAGTCCGGGCAGCCACGTACGTGCCCGCCTCACAAGCATTACCTCCCACGGGCCGCGGCGGGCGTACTCGCGCCCGCCGCGTCCCTCCTTGCCGTTGTCGGGCGGTTATTGGGCGTTGGCCGCGGCCGCGTCGGCCAGCCCCTGCTGCAACGCCTTGACGTCCTTGCTGCCGAGGTACAGCCCGACCGCCTCGTTGATCGCGGCCAGCCACGGCTGGTTCACGGCGACGCCGTGCTGGATGGACCCGGCCAGCTTGTCGCTCGACCAGTCCTTCAGCGCGTCGGCCAGGTAGTCGGTGTAGAGCGCCTGGTCGGCGTCCTTGCGGGCGGGGATCGAGCCCTTCTTGGGGTTGAAGGCGTCCTGGCCCTCCTTGCTGGCGGCCACCTTCAGCCAGGCCATCGCCCCGTCACGGTTCTTCGCGCCCTTGGGCAGGGTGAAGCTGTCGGACAGCCACAGGTACGAGCCGTCGGTGCCGGGCGACGGCGCCCAGTCGAAGTCCTGCTTCGAGGTCTTGCCCAGACCGCCCTGCGGCGGGTTGTGGAAGTAGCCGTACGCCCAGTCGCCCATGACGTTGAACGCCGCCTCGCCGTCGGCCACCTGCTTGGCGGCGGGCTGCCAGTCGTCCTGCGGGTCGCCCGCGTACGACATGATCTTGGCGAAGTTCTCCAGCGCCGTGGTCACCTGCGCGCTGTTCCAGTCGGCGCCCGGCTTGAACAGCGCGTTGTACGCGTCGGCGCCGAGCGTGCCGAGCAGCACGCTCTCCAGCAGGTGGGTGACGGTCCACTCCGACCCGATGGACAGCGGGATCTTGCCCGTGGCCTTGACCTTCTCCAGGGCCGCGACGAACTCCTCGATCGTCTTGGGCGCGCCCGCGACGCCGGCCTCCTTGAGCACCGCCGGGTTGAACCACAGGACGTTCGAGCGGTGGATGTTCACCGGCACGGAGTAGATCTTGCCGTCGACGCTGATCTGCTCGACGAGCTGCGCGGGGAAGACGTCCTTGAGCTTCAGCTCGTCGTACAGCGGGGTCAGGTCCTCGAGGTTGCCCGCCTTGATGTAGCCCTGCAACTCGGCGCCCGCGTGCCCCTGGAACGTGTCGGGCGGGGTGCTGGCCTGGAGCTTCGACTGCAACAGCGCCTTGGCCTTGTCGCCCGAGCCACCGGCCACCGCGGCGTCGAAGAAGGTGAAGTTCGGATTCTGGTCCTCGAAGATCTTTCTCATCGCCTGCAGGCCGTCGGCCTCACCCGGGCCCGTCCACCACGAGAAGACCTCAACCTGCTGCTTCCCGCCGCCACCGGCGGAAGGCTGCTGGGCCGTCTGGCCACCGCCGCCGCCTCCGCAGGCTGCCAGGCCCAGCACACTCGCCATCGTGATCGATACGGCCGCTACCCACCGTCGCATCCGCACACCATCCCTTCGCGAACTCCCCCGAAGTTGGTGATTTGACAACGTTGTCAACAACGGCTATCAACCCACTTCTCGCGGGCGTGCGTCAAGGGATGGGCGGTAACAGCTCCGCATAGTCGCGCGGAACCGCAGGTCTTCGCACCCGTCTCAGCCGACGCGCTCCAGCGTGCCGTGCGGGCCCGTCACGACGGTGACGCCGAAGTCGTGACGGGTGCCGGCCAGGTCTCCGCTGCCGGCGGCGACCACCAGAGCGCCCTTCGACACCCCGAGGCCCACCACGGAGAGCAGGTCGCATCCTCCGTCGGGCAGCCAGGTGGTCAGCACCACGTCCGACTCGGCCAGGCGTACGGGGAGGTCGAGTTCGGCCATCCTGGCCAGCAGGTCGGCGTGGGACAGGCGGCGGCCGTCGGACAGCAGGAGCGCGTGCTGGCGCTTGGCGTCGAGCGCGGGCAGCGCGGTGGGCTCCAGCGCGAGCAGGCAGCGGAAGTCGATCGTGTCGAGCGCCGAGCCCAGCGAGACCACCTGGCGCACCCGCGACTCCTCGGCCGCCAGGATCGCCGTCTCGGCCAGGTCGGGCGTGGTGATCAGGGTGCGGGCGTCGCACTCACGCAGCCAGGCCGCCATCTCGTACGCGCCCAGCCCCGGCTCGATCGGCGCCGCCACCCCACCGGCGGCCACCACCGTGTGCACCGCCAGCGTCTGCGCCCCCGCCGTGGAGACGTGCACCCCCACGACCTGGTCGCGCCGGGCGCCCCTGCGCACGAGCCCGGACGCCGCCCTGGTCACCTCGGTCACCAGCCTGCGGTAGCCGTAGACGTGGCCGCCCCGCAGATCGATGAGCGCAGGACGGTCATCGCGCTCGTAGGCCCGGCGGAACACTTCGTGGATCACGGTGCCGGTGGTCGAGGCGGTGGGCTTCATGCCCGCAAACGTACGACCGCCCGGGCGCCGGAGCATCCACCGATGTATGTAGGCGGGTGTGCATTCCCGGGCGGGCGGGCCCGAGCCCTGCGCGACTCGAGCCCGCTGTCACGCGTCCGGAGCCGAGCCCCCACCCCTCCGAGAAGGCCCAGCCCCGTGCGGACGCGTGACGTCCCCGAGTGACCGGCCGCCGCGCCCCGCTGCATGGGGGGCGAATCACGCGCGGTGCGGTCGATCACAGGAAGAACGTTAGGCGTGCACACGGTCATGGCACATGCGCTGACATGGCCATTCGACGATGTAAGCGGCAGGGCCACAAGATGTGTAGAGAGGTGCGCCGTTCAGCGGCTGCCTATCACCCATGCGGCAATCTGTGTACGCGTGGAGAAGCCCAGCTTGGACAGGATGTTGGCCACGTGCCGGGCCACGGTGGCCGGGCTGATGACCAGTTCGTCGGCTATCGCCCGGTTGCTGAGCCCTCGCGCGACCAGCTCGGCGATCTCCTGTTCCCTGGTGGTGAGCTTGCTGTCACGGCTGACCGGCACGACCGGCACGTGCGGCGGCTCGGGCAGGTCGCCGTCGAGGGCGCAGGCCACCGCCTGGTCGATGGTCAGGTGGCCGCCCTCCGCCCACAGCACCCCGACGACGGCCTCGCCCAGGTGGTCGCGGGCGGGCCGCAGCACGTGCTCGGTACGCGCGTCCGGCTGCCGCCCGCCCAGCGCCACCGAGGCCGCCACCAGCAGGACCGCCCGGCGGTGGTCGCCCTCGGCGGCGACCAGGCCCGCCCACGCCTCCAGCCGCCTGGCGATGCCCGCCCGCAGCCCCGCGTCGCGGCTGAGCACCAGCGCCTCGGTGAGCCTGGCCCTGGCCTCGGTCAGGTCGCCCCGGTCGAGCGCCAGCCGGCCGAGCCCGGCCAGGCAGCTCACGATGTGCTGGCGGGCGTCCACGTGACGCAGCAGGCGCAGCCCCGACTCGTAGTGCCGTTTGGCGGCGTCCGGATCGCCCGTGCGCCGGGCGACCTGGGCCAGGCCGATGTGGCCGAAGGTCTGACCGTAGTGGTTGTCGAGCTCCTCGCTGATCGACAGCACCTCCTGGAAGGCCCGCCGCGCCTCGCGCAGGCGGCCCTGGTGCAGGCCGTAGCGTGCCCTCGTGCCCTGCGCCAGCGACTCGAGGACGAGGTCGCCCGAACTCCTGGCCGTCTCCAGCGCGCGGTTCAGCGCCTCCAGCTCGCCAGTGAGCTGGGCCAGCACGATGGTGCCCATGGCCTCCCCTTGCACGTCGTCGGCCGTGGCGCACAGCTCGAGCCCGGCGCGTACGTGCCGCAGGGCCGGTTCGAAGTCACCGGCGGCCAGGGCCAGCTCGCCCCGCAGGATCGTGGCCTGCCCGCGCAGCGCCCGCGGCACCTGCGGCGAGTCGAGGGCGAGCAGCCGGTCGAGCCGCTCGGCCATGTCGAGCTTGCGCCCGCTGCCGATCAGCAGGAAGCGGATGTCGGTGAGCAGGGCGAGCGCGGCCTCCGGCACGCCGATGGCGACCGACCACTCGCAGGCGGCGCTCACCTCGGCCTTCAGCCCGTCGAAGATGTTGACGTGGCGCTCCATCACGGGCCACGACGTGCGCACTCCCGGAGCCAGCCCCGCCTTGAACCGGTGCGCCAGCCCGGCCAGCGCCGTCAGGTGCCGGCGCCGCAGCTCGGCCTCCTCGCCCGAGGCGGCGAGTTGTTCCAGGGCGTATTCGCGGACGGTCTCCAGCAGCCGGTAGCGGGCCTGCCCGGCGATCTCCCCGTCGAGCACGATCAGCGACTTGTCCACCAGGTCGCAGAGCCGGGGCAGCACCTCCTCCTCGGGCAGCCCAGGGCCGGAGCACACCGACTCGACCAGGTCGAGCGTCCAGGAGGAGCGGAAGGTGGCCGTACGGCGCAACAGCAGCCGCTCCTGCGGGGTGAGCAGCCGGTAGCTCCAGTCGACGGCGGCCCTCAGGGTGCGGTGCCGGGCCGGAGCCGTACGCGCGCCGCCCGCCAGCAGCCGGAACCGGTCATCGAGCCGCTCCACGAGCTGCCCCACGGACAGGACCCTGACCATCGCCGCGGCCAGCTCGACGGCCAGCGGCAGCCCGTCGAGCGCCTGACACAGGTCGGCGACCAGCGGCCCCGTCTCGTCGGTCAGCTCGAACCCGGGCACGGCGGCGCCCGCCCTGGCCACGAACAGGCGGACCGCCTCGCTCTCCTGCCCGCCGACCGACAGCGGCGGCACCCGCCAGACCGTCTCCCCCGGCACGCGCAGCGGCTCGCGGCTGGTGGCCAGCACCCGCACCCCCGGGCAGGCGCCCAGCAGGTCACGGCACAGCTCGGCGCACTCCCCCACGACCGGCTCGCAGTTGTCGAGCAGCAGGAGCAGCCGCCGCTCGCCGATCGTCTCGACCAGGTCTCCCGCGATGCCCAGCGCGGCGGCGACGTGTCCCCTCAGCTCGCCCTTCTCCAGGTCGGCCAGCTCGACCAGGCACACGCCGCCGGGATGGCCGGGCATCAGCCGGGCGGCCAGCCGCAGCGCCAGCCGGGTCTTGCCGATGCCGCCCGCCCCGCACAGGGTCACGGCACGTGAGACGGACATCAGGTGGACCAGCTCGTCCAGGTCTGACTCCCGGCCCACGAACACGTTGGGCTCGGCGGGCAGGTTGCTGAAGTCGGCGAATCGCAGCATCACTGTGAGTGTGACATCTACTACGCTTCGCGCCCAGTCTCAAAATCAACCTGCGCCCCACCGACCGCGCCCCACAGCGGCCCGGCGGCCCGCGCCCAGGGCCTCGCCGATGAGGGCTCAGGCCAGCGCCGCCTCGATGACGGCGCGGGCGATCGCGGTGACCGCGTCCGCGCGGTCACCCGGGCGCTCCAGCACCACCCCTACCGCCACCTCGGGCGCCTGCGCCGGCGCGAACGCCGTGACCAGCGCGTTCTCCCCGGCCCCCGGGACGGCCGGAGACGAGGTGGCGGTCTTCACGGCCACACGGACGCCGGGGATCGCCGCCCCCGAGCCCTCGGCCTCCGTCGCCACCGTCATCATCGCCGCCAGGTACCTGGCCGGCCCCGGCCGTACGGCGGTGCGATAGCGCGCGGGCGCGGACCGGTCGATGACCGACCCGTCCGGCAGCCGCACCTCCTCCACCAGGTACGGCCGCATCAGCACCCCGTCGTTGGCCACCGCCGCCGACAGCATGGCCACCATCAGCGGCGTCGCCCGGTTGTCCTGGTGCCCGATGGCCGCCAGCGCCGCCTGGGCCCGGTCCCTGGCCACCGGGTAGCGGCTCGGCGTCGCGGGCAGCGGGACCCGCAGCTCCGGCGCGTTGAAGCCGAACGCCTCCGCCTGGTCCCTCAGCAGGTCCGGCCCGAGCTGCAGCCCGATCCCGGCGAACGCGGTCTCGCAGGACAGGTGGAAGGCGTACGCGAGCGTCGGGCGGGCCGTCCCGCACCCCCCGTCGCGCACGTACGCCGAGGTCCCGGGGAGCCGCAGCCGGGCGGGCGCGTCCACCAGGGCCGCCGGGGTGTACTCGCCCGACGTCAGCGCCGCCGCCGTGGTGACCAGCTTGAACGTCGACCCCGGCGGATAGAGCCGGTTCAGCGCCCGGTTGAGCAGCGGCTTCGCGGGATCACTGAGCAACCGCGAGGCCGCCGCCTCCAATCGGGCCGGGTCGAAGGTGGCCAGGGCGTTGGGGTCGTACGCCGGGTAGGTGGCCAGCGCCAGGATCGCCCCGGTCGCCGGGTCGATGGCCACGGCCGCCCCCGGGACGCCGGTGGACCTGAGGCCCTGGTAGGCCGCCTGCTGCACCCGGTCGCGCACGGTCAGCCGGACGTCGGCCCCCTCGACGGCGCCGTCCCTGACCAGCGACCTGACCTTGACCTTGGCGTCCTCGCCGGACAGCACGGCCTCCAGCGCCCGCTCGACGCCCGTCGAGCGATACAGCGACATGTGCCCGGTGACGGCCGCGTACGGCTCGCCGTGCGCGTAGACGCGCCGGTAGCGGTAGGGGCCCTTGCCGGTCGGCAGGCTGGTGGCGACGGACGTGCCGTCGTAGGTGAGGATGTCGCCGCGCGGGTGGCCGAACCTGGCGATCAGCGGGCGCTCGTTGCGGCGGTCGGCGTTGAGCGACCCCGAGCCGAAGGTCTGGATGAGCGTGAGGTGCCCCAGCAGGGCGAACAGCATCGCCGCGCACACGATCGCGACGCGGTACAGCGGGACGTCGATCCACCTCGCCCTCGAACCGGCCATGATTCGAGGTCTAACAACCTCGCCGCAAAGACCCGGCTAGAGGAAGTTGCGGTAGTAGGAAATCTTGTGCTGGATGTAGCTCTGGCGCTCGGCGAGGTTCGCGATCTGGGCCTGGACCTGCCGATCGTGCTCCTCCAGGAGCTTGATGCGGTCGGAGATCGTGTGGTCGCCCGCGCGTACCAGCTCGGCGAAGCGCAGCATCGTGGCGATCGGCATGCCCGTCTCGCGCAGGCAGCGCACCATGCCGAGCCAGCCGACGTCGGCCTCGCTGAACCTGCGCTGGCCTGCCGAGTTTCGGCCGATGCGCTCCAGCAGGCCGATCTTCTCGTAGTAGCGCAGGGTGTCGAGGCTGAAGCCGGTCTCCTCGACGACCTCCGCGGGTGTGTACACGCTCACGCCCCTCAGGATCCCACCTGGACCCCACTCCAGGTCAACCGTTTGACATGGAGTGCGCTCCAGGTCGCACAGTCTGCCCATGAACATCGCACTCGGCACGATCCCGTTCGGCACCTCCGTCGGCACGCGGGAGACCTTCGCCCTGCTCGACCGGTTCTCGGAGGCCGGCGGCACCATGCTCGACACGGCCAACAACTACCCGTTCTGGGTGGAGGGCCGCTCGGGCGACGAGAGCGAGCTGGCCATCGGCGCGTGGCTGGCCGCCCGCGGCAACCGGGACGAGGTCTTCATCAGCACGAAGGCCGGCGCGCGGCCCACCGTGCCCGGTGACACCACGTTGGACTCGGCGGAGGGTCTGTCGGCCGCCGTCGTCGCCAGGGCCGCCGAGGGCAGCCTCCGGCGGCTGGGAACGGACTACCTCGACGTCTATTGGTCGCACATCGAGGACCGCGCGGTGCCCCTCGATGAGACGCTGGGGGCGTTCGACGAGCTGGCGCGGGCGGGCAAGGTCCGCGCCGTCGGGGCCAGCAACCTGCCCGCCTGGCGGCTGGAGCGGGCCAGGAACGTCTCGGCGGCGCGCGGGTGGATACCGTACACGTATCTGCAGCTCCGGCACACGTATCTGCGCCCGCGCCCGGACACCCGGCCCGCCGAGTCGGGGCACCGGCTGGTCACGGACGACCACCTCGACTACCTGGCCGCCGAGCCCGACGTGACGCTGTGGGCGTACAACACGCTGATGTACGGGGCGTACACGCGGACCGACCGGCCCATCCCCGAGATCTACGACCACCCCGGCACCGAGCGTCGCCTGGCCGTGCTGCACGAGGTCGCGCACGAGCTGGGGGCCACCCCGAACCAGGTGGTGCTGGCCTGGCTCATGTCCGGCGGGATCGTACCCATCGTGGGGGTAACGAGGATGGAGCAGCTCGACGAGGCCATCGGCGCGGCGGACCTCAAGCTGGACACCGAGCTGCGCGCCCGCCTGGACGCCGCCCGCTGAGCGAAGCCGCCGCCCGGCACAGGCACAGGCGCTGGGCAGATGCTCAGGGCAGGTGGTCGGCCAGGTAGCGGTGGACGAGCTGCTTGCACTCGGCGATGAGCGCGGGATCGCCCGCCGGGTCGGCCCGGAAGGCCAGCTTGAGCACCGCGTCCGTGGCCTCGACCGCCACCAGCAGGGCCCGGTCGAGCCCTGGGCCGGCGGGGGCGTCGAGGAGCTCCAGCGACACGGCGCGCAGGCGCTCGGCCACCACGACGTTGTTCTCCTGGGCGTCGTCGAGCGACCACCTGCTGCCCCCGACCGCCGGGCCGTCGGGGGTGGTCAGCACCTCGCCGAAGTCCACCACGGCGAACCCGGGCGTGCTGCGCTTCATGCCCACGAACTCGTCGATGGCCAGGTCGACCAGGTCGGTCCAGTGCTCCAGGTCGGCGGCGGGAATGCGGGCGGTGATCCGCTGGAGGAACGCCTCGAGGTTGCGCCGCGCCAGCGCCCGCACCAGCCCCTGCTTGTCGTGGAAGAACTGGTAGAACGTGCCGATCGGCACCCCGGCCCGGCGCGCGACCTCCTTGGTGGTCAGCGCCTCGTAGCCGACCTCGTCGAGCAGGAGCGCGCACTCGTCCAGCATCCGCTCAACCCGCTCGACGCTCCGGCGCTGGGCGGGGCGGCGGCGCAACGTACTGGTCATGACCCCATCCTTGCGTATTTCCAGGAGATCAAGTCAGAGACTTTGACCTTCGATAACATGAGCCTTACTCGCATAGCAGTGGAGGCCGCATGTTCCTGTGGGGTACGGCCACGGCCGCCTACCAGATCGAGGGAGCCACGGACGAGGCCGGCAGAGGCGTCTCCATCTGGGACACCTTCGCCCGCGAGCCCGGCCGCACCAGGGACGGGCACACCGGTGACGTGGCCTGCGACCACTACCACCGCTGGCGCGAGGACGTCGCGCTCATGGTCGGCCTGGGCGTGAACGCCTACCGCTTCTCGATCTCCTGGCCGCGCGTGCTGCCGCTGGGCGCGGGCGAGGTGAACCGGCCGGGCCTGGACTTCTACGACCGGCTGGTCGACGCGCTGCTGGCGGCCGGGGTGCGGCCGGTGCCGACGCTGTTCCACTGGGACCTGCCGCAGGCGCTGGAGGAGCGCGGCGGCTGGATGAGCCGCGACGTCCCCGGGCTGTTCGCCGACTACGCCGCCACGGTCGCCGCCCGCCTGGCCGACCGCGTGCCGCTCTGGATCACCCTGAACGAGCCGTTCGTCCACATGGCCTACGGCTACGCCATGGGCCTGCACGCGCCCGGCCGCCTCCTCATGACGGACGCGCTGCCGGCCGCCCACCACCAGTTGCTCGGCCACGGCCGCGCCGTGCAGGCGCTGAGGGCGGCCGGAGCCCGACAGGTGGCGCTCACGAACAACTGCACGCCCGTCCGGCCCGCCTCGGGCGAGGAGGCCGACCTGCGGGCCGCCGACGCGTACGACGTGCTGCACAACCGCCTCTTCAACGACCCCGTGCTGCTCGGCAGATATCCGGACCTGTCCGCGTACACCGGGCACACCGGCCCCCTCGACTTCGTCAGGGACGGCGACCTGGCGACCATCGCCACCCCGATCGACGCCCTGGGGATCAACTACTACAACCCCACCCGGATCGCCGCCCCGACCGACGAGGGCCTCCCCTTCACCGACGCGGGCATCACCGGCCACCCCACCACGGCCTTCGGCTGGCCGGTCGTCCCCGACGGCCTGCGCGAGCTGCTGACGGGCCTCGAGGCCCGCTACGGCGCCGCCCTGCCCCCGATCCTGATCACCGAGAACGGCTGCTCCCAGCCGGACGTCCAGGAGCCGGACGGCACGATCGCGGACGAGGCCCGCATCGCCTTCCTCGACCGGCACATCGCCGCCATGCGGCAGGCCATGGCCGAGGGCGTGGACGTACGCGGCTACTTCGTCTGGTCGCTGCTGGACAACTTCGAGTGGGCCGAGGGCTACCACCAGCGCTTCGGCCTGGTGCACGTGGACTTCGCCACCCAGCGCCGCACCCCGAAGCGCTCCTACCACTGGTACCGGCGCTTCCTGGAGGCCCAGCAGGCCGGTCGGGACGCGGGTCAGAACACCGACACGTGAACGTGGTCGTAGTGGTTGGCGGTCACGCCGCCCCGGTCGGACATCGGGTCCCAGCCGCCGCCTGACCGGATGTCGTAGTAGCGCTGTTTCCAGATGATGTACATGACGCCGATCCGGGCGCCGTTCTTGATCAGCCAGGCGGCCAGCGCGTCGCCGTTGGCCCCGTCGTTGCCCCCGGCCATGGTGCCGCCACTGGACATCATGAAGTCGCAGGCCCGGCCCTTGCCGTGCTCGCCGGGGTCGCCGGGGCGCAGGCAGCCGACGCCGTACTTCATGGGGAAGTTCGCCATGATCTCCGCGCGTACCGAGATCATGCGGGGGGTCAGGCCCTCGGCGCCGCCGGGCTGCTGGAAGCCGTACTTGGCGAGCAGCTTCTCGATGTCCTTGCGCTTGGCCAGCATGTCCTTGATCTCTTTGCGCAACTTCTCGATCTTGTCGTTGGCGTTGAGCTTGGCCTCTTTGGACTTGTCGATCAGCTTCTGGATGTTCTCGACGCGCTTCGTCCGCTCGCCGGCCATGAAGGACATGCTGGCGGCCTGGCCCAGCAGCTTGTGCGGCTCGGTCTTGGGCGCGAAGAGCTGCATGTTGTCGAGCGGGCCCACCATGTAGGAGGTCTGGACGATGCGGCTCACCTCGGCTTGGGCGGCCTTGAGCTGCGCCTCCAGGGCGCCGGAGGTGTCGGTGGCCTTCTTCGCCTGGAGCTTGATGTCCTCCAGGCTCTGGATCTGGCCCCGGTAGAGCTCTTCGAGCTTGGCCGCCTGCTTGGTGAGTTTGCGCAGCTCGGCCGGGCTGGGCGCGGCCGACGCCGGAGACGGGGCGGGCAGTGCGAGCAGCCCGGCGAGGACGGCGACAAGACCGGCGAACCGCCAGATTCTCACGCCCACCCCCTCCCCTCACAGTCGGACCGAAACTATAGAAGATGATCTTGATCCCTGTCACCTGAACGCCCGAACTGGCGCACCTTTGGAGAGACTTTGAGGGATTTGTCCAACTTAGGACAGGAGGAAAGTTGGGTCTTGTCTAGATCGCTCCAAAGGTCTGGGATGGCGATCGATTCCGTCTCTGCGAAGGGGCAGACCGTGTCTCGATCATTAACCCTCGCCGCGGCCGTCGTCCTCGGCTTAGGCACGTCCCTGGTGGCCACCGCCGCCGGGGCGGCCGTGGATCCGCTGCCGGCCCGCGACCGCATCGAGCTGTACCAACTGGAAAGTCCCGCGGGCACCGCGCAGGCGCTCAGGGAGAAGGGCTTCGACGTCGTCCGGCACCAGACCGAGGGCGGCAAGGAGCACATCGAGCTGACCGCCGCGCAGGCGGACCTCGACGTCCTGGACAAGCTCGGCCACAAGCCGCAGCCCGTACGCAACCCACAGGGCCAGACCCAGCTCGAGGCGGCCGGCGCCCAGGCGGCCGGCGGGTACACCGTCTACAAGTCCTACTCCGAGCCCGGCGGCATCGCCGACCAGCTCAAGGCCATCGCGAAGGCCAACAAGGACGTCGTCGAGCTCCAGTCGATCGGCAAGTCGCTGAAGGGCCAGGACATCCTGGCCGTCAAGGTCAGCACGGGCGCCCGGCTGCTGCCCGACGGCCTCAAGCCCGCCACCCTGTTCTCCGCCACCCAGCACGCCCGCGAGTGGATCGCCACCGAGGTGGACATGCGGCTGCTGAAGCACGTGGTCGCGAACAAGGGCGCGCTCAGGGACCTGCTCAACAGGACCGAGCTGTGGTTCGTGCCGGTGGCCAACCCCGACGGGTACGACTTCACCTTCACCGAGGGCAACCGCCTGTGGCGCAAGAACCTGCGCGACAACGACGGCGACGGCCGGATCACCCGCGGCGACGGCGTCGACCCGAACCGGAACTTCCCCACGAACTTCCACTACGACGAGGAAGGCTCGTCGAGCATCCCCAGCAGCGAGACCTACCGCGGCACCGGCCCGGCCAGCGAGCCCGAGACGCGGGCCATGGACGGCCTGCTCAGGCGCGTCGGCTTCGAGATGCAGCTCAACTACCACTCCTACGGCCCGCTGCTGCTCTACCCGAGCGGCTTCCAGATCGCCACGGAGACCGCCGACAACCCGATCTACGAGGCGCTCACCGGCGACGACGCCGCACCCGCCGTCCCCGGCTTCGACCCCGACCTCGGCGCCGAGCTGTACACCACCAACGGCGACACCAACGACCACGCGCACAACCGGTACGGGACCCTCTCCTGGACCCCCGAGCTGAACGAGGGCTGCGACGGCTGCGGTTTCGTCTTCCCCGACGACGAGGCCCTGGTGCAGGCCGAGTTCGAGAAGAACCTGCCCTTCGCGCTCGACGTCGCGAAGTCGGCCGTCAACCCGGTCGAGCCGGTCGGCCACCTGGGCAACAAGACGCCCGACTTCGTGCTCGACCCGTTCGAGACCAGCCATGGCAGGGACCAGGTCGTCGAGGTCAACGCCAAGCGCAAGCTGGGTCCGGTCCTCCTGAGCTACCGGGTCAACGGCGGCCGGACGAAGACCGTCCCGACCAGCGAGTGGAAGGGCGGCGAGCGCTACGGCAAGGGCTACGACCGCTACTACCACCGGCTGCGCGGCAAGATCACTGGAACCCGGCCGGGCGACCGGGTGCAGGTGTGGTTCGGCTCGGCCGGCAGGAAGAGCGCCGACTTCACCTACACGGTCGCCTCGGACATCGGCGGCAAGGTGCTGGTCCTGGCCGCCGAGGACGTCACCGGCCTGAGCCCCGCACAGGGCGTCACCGAGGCCAAGTACGCGGACGAGTACGCCGCCGCCCTCCAGGCCGCCGGCTACAGCTCCGACGTGTACGACGTGGACAAGATGGGCCGCACGGCCCCGCACCCGCTGGGCGTGCTCAGCCACTACAAGGCGGTGGTCTGGGAGACCGGCGACGACATCATCCCCCGCTCGCCCGGCCAGGTGGCGGGCACCACGTCCAAGACCGGCGTGGACACCGAGCTGGCCGTGCGCGACTACCTGAACGAGGGCGGCAAGCTGCTGCACGCCGGCAAGTACCCGTCGTACGCGGCCAACGTCAACGGCTCCTACTACTACGAGCCCGACCAGCCCGAGAACCCCGAGTGCACGGTGCCCGGCGACCCGCCCTGCATCCCCGTGTTCAACGACTTCCAGCAGTACTACCTGGGCGCGTACGTCTTCTTCGACGACGCCGGCACCGACCACTCCACCGGGCAGCCGTTCGGGCTGCGGGGCAACGGCGGCGCGTTCGACGGCTTCGCCGCCACGATCGAGCCCGGCCACACCAACTCGTTCGTGGCCACCTCGGCCATCCTGCCCGCCGACCGGTTCCCGCGCTTCGCCAGTTCGGCGCAGGTGAAGTGGGCGCGGCCCGGCGGCCCGTTCGACCCGCACACCGGCTCCTGGGACGTCTACAGCGGCATCTCCGACGTCTCCTGGAAGCGGCTGACCAAGACCGTCGACCTGACCGGCAAGTCCGCCGGCGACCTGTCGTTCTGGACCTCGTACGACACCGAGGCCGACTGGGACTTCCTGACGGTCGAGGCGCGCACGGCGGGCGGCGACGACTGGACCACGCTGCCGGACGTCAACGGGCACACCACCCAGGACACCGGCGTCAGTTGCCTGGCCGAGAACAGCGGCGGCTGGCGCACGATCCACCCGTTCACCCAGCGTTACCAGGGGGCGGACTGCGAGCCGACCGGCACGTCGGGCGCGTGGCACGCGGCCTCCGGCAACTCGAACGGCTGGCAGCAGTGGAAGGTCGACCTGACGCCGTACGCGGGCAAGCAGGTGGAGCTGTCGATCTCGTACGTCAGCGACTGGAGCACCCAGGGCGCGGGCGTCTTCCTCGACGACGCCACCGTCACCCTGGACGGCGCCGCGGCCGGGACGACCTCGTTCGAGACCGACCTGGGCGGCTGGGCCGCCGCGGCGGCGCCAGAGGGCTCCTCGCCGTCGATCAACAACTGGTTCAGGACGGACCAGGTGTTCGAGGAGGGCGGCGGCATCGTCACCGAGGACACGGTCTACCTCGGGTTCGGTGTGGAGAGCGTGAGCGACCAGGCGGAGCGTACGGACCTGGTCAAGCGTTCCATGCGGCACCTGCTCGGCGGTCCGCGCTGACGCCGGTGACAGGCCCGGCGCGCTGACGCCGGTGAGGGGTGCGACACGCGTCGCACCCCTCTTGCGTGTCCGGACAGAACATGGTTCGGTCGCCTTGAGGCGTACCGGCAACAAGCAAGCATTCGGTCAAGCGGGAGGCTCGCGACATGCGCCAGCACGACAAGCTGTTCATCGGGGGCGAATGGGTGGCCCCGGCGGGAACCGGCACGATTGAGGTCATCTCCCCCCACACCGAGGAGGTCGTCGGCCGGGTGCCCGACGGCACGGCCGAGGACATGGAGCGCGCGGTCGCCGCCGCCCGTGCGGCGTTCGACCACGGGCCCTGGCCGCACATGACGTTCGCCGAGCGGGCCGAGGTGATCGGCCGGCTGGCCGCGATCTACAACGAGCGGCAGGGCGAGATGGCCCAGCTCATCACCGAGGAAATGGGCTCGCCGATCACGTTCTCCAACCTCGCGCAGGCGCCGCAGCCGCTCGGCATGCTGCAGTACTACGCCGAACTGGGCAGGACGTTCGCGCAGGAGGACGAGCGGCCCGGGCTGTTCGGCCCGGTCACCGTCCGCAGGGAGCCGGTGGGCGTGGTGGCGGCCGTGGTGCCGTGGAACGTGCCGCAGTTCGTCACCATGACCAAGCTCGCCCCGGCGCTGCTGGCCGGCTGCACGATCGTGCTCAAGCCGGCGCCGGAGACGCCGCTGGACGCGTACCTGCTGGCCGAGTGGGCGCACGAGGCCGGCGTGCCGGCGGGCGTGCTCAACATCGTGGCCGCGGGCCGCGAGGCGGGCGAGCACCTCGTCTCGCACAAGGACGTGGACAAGGTGGCCTTCACCGGCTCGACGGCGGCCGGGCGGCGCATCGCGGCCATCTGCGGCGAGCAGCTCAAGCGGGTCAGCCTGGAGCTGGGCGGCAAGTCGGCCGCGATCATCCTGGACGACGCCGACCTGGCCACGAGCATGGGCTTCCTGTCCATGGCCACCCTCATGAACAACGGGCAGGCGTGCGTGGCGCAGACCCGCATCCTGGCCTCGCGGCGGCGCTACGACGAGGTCGTGGACGCGATCGCGAACATGGTCGGCTCCCAGCCCGTCGGCGACCCGGCCGACCCGGCGACCGGCATCGGCCCGCTGGTGGCCCAGCGGCAGCAGGAGCGGGTGGAGGGGTATGTCAGGATCGGCATGGAGGAGGGCGCCAAGGTCGTCGTGGGCGGCCTGGAGCGGCCGTACGACAAGGGCTGGTACGTGGCGCCCACGGTCTTCGCGGGGGTCGGCAACGACATGCGCATCGCCCGCGAGGAGATCTTCGGCCCGGTGCTGGCGGTGATCCCGTACGAGGACGAGGCCGACGCCGTACGGATCGCCAACGACAGCGACTACGGCCTGGCGGGCACGGTCTGGACGGCCGACGCCGAGCGCGGCATGGAGGTGGCCCGCAAGGTGCGTACGGGGACGTACGGGGTGAACTGCTTCATGCTGGAGACCAACGCCCCCTTCGGCGGCTACAAGGCCAGCGGCATCGGCCGCGAACTGGGCCCCGAGGGCCTCAGCGGCTATCTGGAGTACAAGGCGATCGCCCGCCTCGGCTGAGCTGGCGAGGCTTGACGACCGTGGGCCCCGCGGCACGTGCCGCGGGGCCCCGTCAACACAGGATGTGCCACCCAGCGCGCCCCCGCGACGCTGGGCAACCGCCTGGTTACTACAGCAGTATGTCCCACGGCCACCGCAAAGACGGTTTCCTTCCCCAGGGACTTTCTCCCGGCGGATTTCATACATCCGCCCTAGGTAGACGTCTTTACGCTAGGAAAAGTTCGAAGAGATCCATTTGCCGATTCTGCGAACCAGTTCAGGCGTCGCCGCCGACTCCGCGTGCCCGAACCCGGGCTCGATCCACAGCTCCTTCGGCTCCCGCGCGCCGGCATAGAGCTGGTTGGCGTGGTCGAGCGGGAAGAAGGCGTCCGCGTCGCCGTGCACGATCAGCAGCGGCGTCGGCGCGACGAGCCCGGCGGCCTCGTACGGCGGCACCGGGATCGGGTCCCACCGACCCCGCGCGATCCTCGTCCCCTTGGCCATCCTGGCGGCCAACCGGCCGAACGGCCGCTCGATGGCCCAGTGCACCTGCCGCATCGGCCTGGTGCCCCGGTAGTACCAGCGGGCCGGGCCGCTCACCGCCACCACGGCGTCGACCCCGCCGATCAGCCCCGCGTGGCGCACGGCCACCGCCGCCCCCATGGAGAAGCCCACGACCGCGATCTTGGCGTAGCCGACCATCCTGGCGTGCCGTACCGCCGCCTCCAGGTCGAGGATCTCCAGGTCGCCCACCGTGGTCTCGCCGCCGGAGCGGCCGTGGCCGCGGAAGTCGAAGGCCACCACGCCGCCGTAGCCGCTCAGCACGTGCGCGACGCGGCGCGCGGTGCGCTCCCGCCAGGAGCCGGTGAAGCCGTGCGCCACGACGATGCCCACGCCCGCCCGCGCCCGCGTCTCCCCACTGGGCCCCGTACGGGCGTCCACGTCGGCCGGCGGGGTGTGCGCGGCGTCGATGCGGACCCCGTCCTCGGTTCGCAGCATGACGGGGAAATGGGGCGCGAAGGGCATGGACACGAGCTTATGACCGCCCGGTCTCCCGGCCGTGCTCGGCCGCCCACACCGCGATCTGCGAGCGGGTGTCGAAGCCCAGCTTGTCCATGATGTTGGCGACGTGCCTGGCCACCGTGGCCGGGCTGATGACCAGCTCCACCCCGATGGCCCGGTTGCTCAGCCCTCGGGTCAGCAGCGCCGCGATCTCGCGTTCCCTGTTCGTCAGGCCGCCGTGCCGGGGGCCCGCCGCCGGTACGGACGGCAGCGGCGCGGGCCCGTCCCCGCTGCCCAGCACCCGCCTGACCACCTCCTCCGGCGACCACTCCACACCCCTGGCCCACAGCAGGGCCACCCGGCCCTCGCCCAGCTCGTCGCGGGCAGACATGAGCAGCTCCTGGACGCGTCCCGGCGTGCCGAACTGACCGATCGACTCGCGCAACGCGGTGGCGGCGGCGCTCGCCAGCACCGCGCCCTCCAGATCGCCCTGCGCCTGCGCCAGCGCGGCCAGGGCCGTCAGCCCACGGACGATCCCCCTGCGCTGCCCCGCCTGCCTGCTCAGCTCCAGCCCCGCGGCCACGTGCCGCCTCGCCGTGGCGTAGTCGCCCAGCCGCGCCGCGACCCGGCCGAGCTGGGTCTGGCAGCGGGCCAGCTCGACCCGGTTGTCCATGCCCTCCAGCAGCGGCAGCGCCGACCCGTGGCACGACCTGGCCGCCTCCAGGTCACCCGCCGCCTCGGCCACCGCGCCGAGGTGGGTCAGCGCCCTGGCCTGCGCCCAGTGGTGCCCCGACTCCCTGGCCAGGGCGAGCGCCTCCTCGCCGTAGCGCTGCGCCTGGCGCAGCAGGCCCTGGAAGAGCGCCAGGTTGAGCTGGGCGATCCGCACGGTGGTCAGGTTGAACAGGTCGTCGTGGGCGGTCGCCGCCGCCTCCAGCTCCTTCAGGTAACGCAGCGCGCGCTCGCTCCGCCCCGTACGGAAGAACACGGTCAGCGCCACCCCGTACGTGATGCCGAGCCAGTGCGTGTACGGGTGCCCGCGCTGCTCCTCGACCCCCTGCACGATCAGCTCCGCCGCGCGGTCCAGCTCGTCGCCGGCCTCCAGCCCGTACGCCAGCGCCCCCTTGGCCACCGCGAC
The DNA here is from genome assembly GCF_055586305.1 of Nonomuraea sp. NPDC051298. NCBI lineage: Bacteria > Bacillati > Actinomycetota > Actinomycetes > Streptosporangiales > Streptosporangiaceae > Nonomuraea > Nonomuraea sp. NPDC051298. The sequence continues at coordinate 296,656 of NZ_JBVJIM010000005.1, read as the reverse complement.
GAGGTCGTCGGGCACCTGCGACAGGTCCAGGGCGAGCAGCCGTTCGTGCCAGCCGACGCTCTCGCCCAGGTCGCCCCGCACGGCCAGGATCGCCAGCGCCGCGCGGGCCAGGCGCAGCCCGAGCACCGGGTCGCGCGACTCCACCGCCCGGTCGACCGCGATCCGGCAGTCGTCGAGCAGGCCGCGCCCCTTGGTGAAGTACGCGAACCTGGCCGGCCACGGCATCCGCCGGTCGAGCGAGCCGCCCTCGTAGCAGCGCTCCATCTCCTCGCAGACCACCCGCAGGTGCCGGTCGCGCAGACGGGCGGCCTCGCCCGCCTCGGCCAGCCGGTCCGCGGCGTACTGGCGGATGGTCTCCAGCAGGCGGTAGCGGCCGGTCGCGCCCTGGTGGAGCACCAGCGACTTGTCGACCAGCCCGCCGAGCAGGTCGAGCAGCTCCGCCGGGCGCAGGACGCCGTCGTCGGCGCACACCCGCTCGGCGAGGCCCAGGTCGAACAGCCCCGCGAACACCGACAGCCGGCGCAGCAGCACGCGTTCCTTCGGCCTGAGCAGGTCATGGCTCCACTCCACGGTGGCCAGCAGCGTGCGCTGCCGCGCGGGTGCCGTACGGTCGCCGCCGGTGAGCAGGGTGAACCGGTCGCCGATGCGGTCGGCGATGCGCCCTGGGCTCAGCAGCCGGGTGCGGGCCGCGGCCAGCTCGAGGGCCAGCGGCAGGCCGTCGAGCGCCCGGCACAGGCGGATGACGTCGTCCATGCTGCCCGCCACCTCCCGCGCGCCGGCCGCGAGCGAACGCTCCACGAACAGCAGCACGGACTCCGCGTCGGGGTGCTGCTCGTCAGGAAGTTCCAGGGGCGGCACCCGCCAGATCAGCTCGCCGGGGATGCGCAGCGGCTCCCTGCTCGTGAGCAGGAAACGCACGTCGGGGCAGTCGGCGAGCAGCCCGGCCACCAGCTCGGCGCAGTGCTCGACCAGGTGCTCGCAGTTGTCGAGGACGATGAGCGCGCGGGCGTCGCGCAGGCGTACGCGCAGGCCGTCGAGCAGCCTGCCCGGGATCTCGTCGCGCACGCCGAGCACCCCGGCCAGCTCACCCGCCACCAGCGCGGGATCGCCGACGCGGGCCAGCTCCACCAGCCACACGCCGTCGGCGAACCGGTCGGACGCCTGCGCCGCCACGCGCAACGACAGTCTGGTCTTGCCGATGCCGCCCACGCCGCTCAGCGTGATCACGCGTTCGTCGCGGACGAGGGAGCCCAGCTCGGACAGGTCACGCGCACGCCCGACGAAGCGGTTGGGCTCAACGGGCAGATTGTGCGGGACGTGCACGGTCATGTCGCGGCCCAGGTGGTCTCGGGAGAAACTCCTTCGCCGTCAAGTCTCCCTCTCCGCGCCGTCCCGCGGGATCGCTTTGCCCGCGAAGTCAGCAGCCGGTCGGGGACGGGCGGGAGTCGGTCAGGTCGGCGACGCTCATGATGATCCGTACCCGGGTCTCGTCGGCCGCCTCCAGGGCCTGCGGGAGGTTGGAGATCATCACGCGGGCGCAGCTCTCCTTGATGCGGTTGTGCAGTGTCGGGGTGTCCAGGTCGGCGGGCAGGGGCCACACGACGCCGCCCGCGGCGATCACCGCGTCGGTCGCCACCAGCAGGTCGGGGCCGACGGGCAGGCAGATGAGCACGGTGTCGCCAGCGCGCACTCCCCTTCGCCGCAACTGGACGGTCGCGACCGCGGACCTCTCGTCCAGTTGCTCCTCGGTGAGCTTCAGGCCCGTGCCCGAATCCACCATCACGATGCGCTCATCCATGTCGCCCACGGTATGGAGGGTCGTCTCGTGCACACATGGGGCGGAATATGCAGATCCCTATGCAGAAGCGCGCGCCCCCGCTACGGGGACGGGCTCGGGTGCTCGGCGGCCCAGACCGCGATCTGCGCCCGTGAGGTATATCCAAGCTTCTCCATGATGTTGGCGATATGCCGGGCCACCGTCGCGGGGCTGATCACCAGTTCCTCCGCGATGGCCCGGTTGGACAGGCCGCGGGTGAGCAGGTTGGCGATCTCCAGCTCGCGGGCGGTCAGCAGCGAGTGCTTGACGCGCTCGGCCGCGACCGGCGCCCGCTGCGCGGGCCGCTCGCCCTCCAGGACGTGGCGGGCGGCGTCGTCGGGGCTCATCGCCCGGCCGCGCGACCACAACGACGTCGTACGCCCGTCGCCCAGCTTCGTACGGGCCCGGCCGAGCAGCTCCTCGATCCTGCTCGTGGCCGAATGCTGGCCGATCGCCTGGCGCAGCGTGGCCGCCGCCGCCGCGGCCAGCACGGCCCCCTCCAGGTCGCCTTCGTACTCGGCCAGCACCGACAGCCCCACCAGGCACCGGGCCACGCCCTGGCGCTGCCCGGTCGCCCTGCCCAGCGCGAGGCTGGCGGCCAGCCGCTCACGCGCGACGCCGAACTCGTGCAGCATCGCCGCCACCCGGCCGATCCTGGCCAGGCAACGCGCCAGCTCCAGCTCGCTGCCCAGCTCGCTCAGCCAGGGCACGGCCATCTCGTACTGGGCCTTGGCGGTCACCAGGTCGCCGCGGGCCTCGGCCACCGCGCCGAGTTGGGCGGCGGTCCTGGCCATGATCCAGCGGTGGCCGTGCTCACGCGCGCGGGTGAGCGCGTCCTCGCCGTGGCGCTGGGCCTCGCGCAGCCGGCCACGCGTCAGGGCCACCGCCGACAGCCCGGCCAGCCCCGCCGCCTGGTTCCAGGTGTCGCCGGAGCGGCGGGCCAGGGCCAGCCCCTCCTCCGCGTGGTGCAGCGCCTCCTCGGAGCGGCCGATGCGCAGCAGCACCACGACCATGAGGCTGTGCATGACGCAGCGCGGGAAGATGTTGTCGGGCGCCATGCCGGCCAGGCTCTGCCCGGCCACCTCCAGCGAGCGGCCCAGCTCGTCGCGCGCCTCCAGCCCGTAGGCGAGGTACGCCCGCGCGTGCGCGATCTGGTCGGCGGGCACGCCGTCGGTGTCGAGCGAGAGCAGCAGCTCGACCCAGCCGACGATCTCCGTCAGGTTGCCGCCCAGGGGCAGCAGCCCCGTACTGGTCTGGCACAGCCGCAGGCCCTGGGCGATGTTGCCGGACTCGGCGGCCCAGTCGAGCGCCACCCGCTGGTCGTCGATCAGGTCGCGGCTCGCGGTCACCGCCTCGAACCGCTCGGGCCACGGCACGCCCTGCTCGAACACCTCCCGTTCGAAATGGCGCTGCTGCAGCTCGCACAGCACGTCGAGGTGGCGCTGGCGCAGGACCTCGCGCTCGCCGGCCTGGTCGAGGCGCTCGACCGCGAAGCGCTTGATGGTCTCCAGCAGCCAGTAGCGCCTGCGGCTCTCGTCGCACAGCACGAGGGACTTGTCGACCAGGCCGCCGAGCAGATCGACGATCTCGCTGGCCGCGATGGGCCGCTCGGCGCAGATCTGCTCGGCCAGGTCGAGATCGAAGTCTCCGGCGAACACCGACAACCGGCGCAGCAGCACCTGTTCCTTGGCCGAGAGCAGGTCGAAGCTCCACTCGACGGTCGACAGCAGCGTGCGCTGCCGGGCGGGGGCCGTTCGCCCGCCGGTGGTGAGCAGGGAGAACCGGTCGTCGATGCGGTCGGCGATCTGGCCGGGGCTGAGCAGGCTCGTACGGGCCGCGGCCAGCTCGATCGCCAGCGGCAGCCCGTCGAGCGCCCGGCACAGGCGCACCACGTCGGACAGGCTCTCAGGGCCCAGCCGGGTGCCCGCGGCCGCCGCGCGGTCCATGAAGAGTTGCACCGACTCGGCCTCCGGGCTGGCCTGGTCGGGCAGGTCGAGCGGCGGCACCCGCCAGATCAGCTCGCTGGCGATGCGCAACGGCTCACGGCTGGTGGCCAGCACGCGCAGCGCCGGGCAGGCCGCCACCAGCGCCGCGGCCACCTCTGCGCACCTGTCGACCAGGTGCTCGCAGTTGTCGAGCAGCAGCAGGCAGCGCTGGTCGCGCAGCCTGGCGGTCATGGTGTCGAGGAGCGGGCGGCCCGTCTCCTCGCGTACGCCGAGCACCCGGGCGATCTCCTGCTCGACCAGCTCAGGACGGCTGAACCTGGCCAGCTCGACCAGCCAGACACCGTCGGGGAAGGCGGACAGCAGCCCGTCGGCCACCACCAGGGCCAGCCGGGTCTTGCCGATGCCGCCGACCCCGCACAGCGTCACCACACGGGTCTCGCCGAACAGGCCGTGCAGGTCGTCGAGGTCTCTCTCGCGGCCCACGAACCGGTTGGGCGCGGCCGGAAGGTTGTGCCGGGGGAAATCTGGCATGTGCTCACCCTGCGTCGCGGAAGGATCACACTCTCCCACAGTGTCGCACTTTTCACAGGCCAAGCGAGCTTACGACCGCCCTTTCGTCGACGACACGCAGAACGGGGTCGCCCAGCAGCCGCCTGGCCAGGTCGTACGGGGCGACGACCACGGTGGCCCGGCGCTCCTGGGCCAGCACGCGGCAGCCGAGCAGGCTCGGCTCGTGGGGGACGACGACGTGGGCGCCGGAGGTCATCGCCAGGTCGATGACCCGCAGCCCGCGGAACGGCTCGCTCACCGCGCTGATCAGGACGTCGTCCTTGCCCACCACCAGCCGCATGGAGACCCTGCGCAGATCGGCGGCCAGCTCGGTGTTGTCGAACATGCGCACGCCGTCGAGCGTGAACGCGGGCCCCGCCAGCGGCCCGAACTCCAGCATCCCGCCGGCCAGCAGCTCGCTGAACGGCCGGGCGCCCGGCGTGGGCCGGAACGAGAAGACCTGGTCCACCTTGACCGCCGCGGGGTCGTAGTGGTCCTGGGCGATCATCATCCGGGCCGCGCCCGTCGACCCGAGCACCGCGACCCCGCCGGCCCAGGCCACGGCGTGCACCGCCACGGGCAGGGTCGCGCCGAGCGGGACGTTGACGAGCACGTGCTCGCCGTAGCGCAGCCCCTGGGCCCGCAACCCGGCCGCGGCTCTGGTCACCCGTCTCGCGAAGGCCGCGTAGGACAGCACCTCGCCGGTCCTGACGTCGCTCACCGCCGGCTGATCGCCCTGCATCGGTGCGGCTGCCATAACCAGCTCTGTCCAGGTCATGCCGCCAATCTAAGGACCAGGCCGGGGCTTGCCATGCGCACAATTGTGCAACCAGCTATGTAGACCAGCGCCCCTGACCATACGTATGGACCACAGGCGGACCATAGGTACCCATGAGCCCGGCCCGTGCGCGCGGCACGGGCGCGGGACACCGTTCGCGTGGGCGTTCGGGCAGGTACCGGCCCCACCGGCGTAACGGCGGCGTCGCCCGCGCGTACCCTCCCCGCCATCTTGCCCCGCGCCTGCCATCGGAGGGGATCAACTAGACTTAGGAGGTCGCGACTTCGCGCGGCCGCCCCCACGACACAGAGCGAGACGTCATCATGCCTTTGAACAGCCGCGACGACCTGCGGAACATCGCGATCATCGCGCACGTCGACCATGGCAAGACCACGCTGGTCGACGCCATGCTCTGGCAGTCCGGGGCATTCCGCGCCAACCAGGATGTCGACGACCGCGTCATGGACTCCAACGACCTCGAGCGCGAGAAGGGCATCACCATTCTCGCGAAGAACACGGCGGTCAAGCACGGCGGCATGACCATCAACATCATCGACACGCCCGGGCACGCCGACTTCGGCGGCGAGGTCGAGCGCGGCCTGTCCATGGTCGACGGCGTCGTGCTGCTGGTCGACGCCTCCGAGGGGCCGCTGCCGCAGACCCGGTTCGTGCTGCGCAAGGCGCTCGGCGCCAAGATGCCGGTCATCCTGTGCATCAACAAGGTCGACCGCCCCGACGCGCGCATCAAGGAGGTCGTCGACGAGGTCTACGAGCTGTTCATGGACCTCGACGCCACCGAGGAGCAGATCGACTTCCCGATCGTCTACGCCTCCGCGAAGGCCGGCCGGGCCTCCATGGAGCGTCCCGCCGACGGCGGGATGCCCGACTCAGAAGACCTCGAGCCGCTCTTCGACATCATCAAGTCGACGATCCCCGCGCCCACCTTCGACCCCAGCGCGCCGCTGCAGGCCCACGTCACCAACCTCGACGCCTCCTCCTACCTGGGCCGCATCGCGCTGTGCCGGATCCACCAGGGCGTCATGCGCAAGGGCCAGCAGGTGGCCTGGTGCCGCACCGACGGCTCGATCCAGCGGGTCAAGGTCACCGAGCTGCTCATGACCGAGGCGCTGGAGCGCAAGCCGGCCGAGGAGGCGGGCCCCGGCGACATCATCGCCCTCGCCGGCATCCCCGACATCATGATCGGCGAGACGCTGGCCGACCCCGACGACCCGCGCCCGCTGCCGCTGATCACGGTCGACGAGCCGGCCATCTCGATGACCATCGGCACCAACACCTCGCCCCTGGTGGGCAAGGTCAAGGGCGGCAAGGTCACCGCCCGCATGGTCAAGGACCGGCTCGAGAAGGAGCTGGTCGGCAACGTCTCGCTGCGCGTGCTCCCGACCGACCGCCCCGACGCCTGGGAGGTGCAGGGCCGCGGCGAGCTGGCGCTGGCCATCCTGGTCGAGCAGATGCGCCGCGAGGGCTACGAGCTGACCGTCGGCAAGCCGCAGGTGGTCACCAAGCTCGTCGACGGCAAGGTGCACGAGCCGGTCGAGCGGGTGACGGTCGACTGCCCCGAGGAATACCTCGGCGCGGTCACCCAGCTCCTGGCCGTGCGCAAGGGCCGCATGGAGCACATGACCAACCACGGCACCGGCTGGATCCGGATGGAGTTCGCGGTGCCGGCGCGGGGGCTGATCGGCTTCCGTACGGAGTTCCTGACCGAGACCCGCGGCACGGGCCTGGTGCACCACGTGTTCGACTCCTACGAGCCGTGGTTCGGCGAGCTGCGCACCCGCAACAACGGCTCCCTGGTCGCCGACCGGTCCGGCCCGGTGACCGCGTTCGCGATGCTCAACCTGCAGGAGCGTGGCGTGCTGTTCATCTCGCCCGGCACCGAGGTCTACGAAGGCATGATCGTCGGCGAGAACTCCCGGTCCGACGACATGGACGTCAACATCACCAAGGAGAAGAAGCTCACCAACATGCGCTCCTCCACCAGCGAGGAGACGGAAAAGGTGATCCCGCCGCGCGCCATGTCGCTCGAGCAGGCCCTGGAGTTCATCCGCGAGGACGAGTGCGTGGAGATCACTCCGGAGAGCGTGCGCATCCGCAAGGTGGTGCTCGACGCCGCCACCCGGGGCCGCGCCGCCGCCCGCGCCAAGCGCGCGTGACGCCGAAGTTCCCCACCGGCCGCGTTTTGCTCGCTTAATGCGAACAAGACGCGGCTTTCGGCTAATTACCGGCATCACGGGTTATTGTCGGCTGTCAACCCCCCGCCCCAGCCACCTGTGATGCCAGGAACTCCCCGGGCCGTGCCGTAAAGAAGCGCTGTCATGGTAGAGCTGTAATCACACCGTGACCTGAGGATATAGAACAATCGCGCGCACCGGAGAATCATCCAAATTGTGGGAAAGCTCCGAATGGCAATCGCGTTCGGGCTGGCTCTGGTGTCGTTGGGGGCAATCGTTTGGTGCACCGTCGCAGCCAGACCGGTAACAGGCCCTGCGCCGCCCAAGGGCGGGGCGCCGCACAACCCGTGGGTGGCCGCCGCCGGCCGCGCCGATCCCGAGGTGCGCTGGGCCCGCAGGGCCTCCACCGAGGTGACGATCAGCAGAGCGCGCGAGGCCGACCTGGAAGAGGTGCCCGAGGGGCGCCTCGACCCCCGCAACCGCCAGGTCAAGGTGAGCATCGTGCACCGGCTCCATCTGGCCAGGAAAGACCCGCTCGTCGAGGCGCTGCGGCAGGGCGGCGGCTTCCCGGGCACGCTCCAGCAGGTCACCGACGCCGCGTTCGGCGCCACCAAGGTGGACGGGCCCGGCCTCGCGCCGACCACCCGTCTGGCGCCCGTCCTCAGCTCGACCGCGACGCGGACCACGGCGCAGTTCACGGTGACGATCCTGCGCCAGCTCACCACGGACGACCTGCTGAAGCTGGACTTCAACGCCCCCAACGCCTTCCCCCTGATCGTGACCGGCCGCTCCATCGCCGTGCTGCCCGGGGAGTGGCGGGTGCTGCGGCTGGAGGGCATCACGCCCGAGCTGGAGCAGGAGGACCGGCTGACCTTCGAGGTCGGGGCCTACCCGGTGAGCATGACACTGGCCCCCGACGCGTACGGGTTCGCCGACGAGGAGCTGGCCGACGACTTCTCGTGGGCCACCGCGCTGGGCGCGCTCACCGCGGCCGCGCTGCTCGTCTTCCTGCTGCGCTCGCTCGGCCAGGGGTGGTGGACGCGGCTGCCCAACCGGGAGCTGTTCGTCGGGCTGGCGCTGGCGGCGCCCATCCTGCTGATCCCGCTGGTCGCCGAGAGCTGGTCGGCGGCGGCGTACGTGATCCTCTTCGTCGCCGTACCCCTGCTCGCGGTGCGGCACGCGGGCCGCATGATCCCCACCAGCCCGCCGTGGACCACCCGTGACCTGCTGATCGCGACCGGGGCGGGCGTGCTGCTCGGGCTCGGCATGCTCAGTTGGTCGTGGCTGCACGGGCAACTGTCCGGCCAGGCCCTGCTGGCGGGCGGGGCGGTGGCCGCCCTGGCGGCGGCCGGCTCCGCCGTCGCGTTCAGCGTGGACCTCGGGGTGCGGGCGGTGATCGTACGGCTGGCGGTGTTGTCCGCCGCGGCGGCCATCGCGCTGCTGGCGCTGGCGCTGTGGCTGCGGGCGGTGCTGGGCGGCGTGTACCCGCCCGACAGCATCCGGCTGGGCCTCGCGCTGGCCTGGGCCCTCATCCCGATCGCCGCCCTGGCCCTGGCGACCAAGCAGTGGAAGCGCCAGGCCGTCGTGGGAGCCGTGGTCATCAGCCTGCTCGTGCAGGGCTGGCCCACCGAGTGGCTGGACTCGGGGTCGTGGAGCCTGGCCGTCGAGCAGCCGGAGCCCCGGCTCGGCAGCCTCACGCTCACCCCGATCGTGCGGGGCGTGCTGGGGTTGTTGCTGCTCGGGTTCGTGATGCTGGTGCTGCGGCTGAGGCGGCTCGGCGGGCGGGTGCCGGCGATCGACAACCCGGTCGCCGAGTCGACCATGATCGCCGTACTGATGGTGCTGTACGTCACCCCGGGCGGCAGCACCACGCTGGCCGACATCGACGTGCCCCTGCCCCTGCTCGCCGTCACCTCGCTGGTGGCCTGGGGGACCTCGCGCTGGCTGCTCACCGGCCCGCGCCTGGCCGTCGCCGAGCCCGCCGACCAGGACGAGCACCGGCGACTGGTCAGGGCCGCCCTGCACCGTCGCCTCCTGCTGGTCTCCGAGCAGGAGCTCTACCGCATCGGACGCGGCCGGATCGGCGCGGGCGACCTGTCGATCCCCGACTTCGAGGAGCAGCGCAACGCCCTGGAGGGGGCGCTGAACCGGCACGGGAAACATCCGGAGACGGCCTTCGCGACCTGCGCGGGCTGCACGCCCTGGCACAACGGCGTGCACGCCTTCACCGTCGCCCTGCTGCTGAGCCTGCCCTTCGCCCTCGTGTACGGCCGCCCCGAAGGCGTCGACCTGACCAGCTTCGTCTTCGACAGCCGCTACCTGATCGCGCTGCCCGCGTTCGGGTTCCTGTTCGGCTACTTCTACCCGCGCCTGCGCGGCACCCAGCCCATGACCAAGGCCCTGTACCTGATGGCGGCGGCCCTGCTGACCGAGCTGTCGGGATATCTGTCGACGCTCGCCGAGCCGGACATCGGGGCCATCGACAAGCTGCAGGTCGTGGGCATCGTGGTGGGCCAGGTGATGCTGGTGTGCATCGGGCTGGGGTTGTTCTGGGAGTGGCGGATCATGCACCTGGCCGGGGAGCCCTGGGCGCGGGTGCGCAACCTGCGCAGCGTACGCAGCCTGGCCGCGCCGACCCTGGCCCTGGTGCTGGCGGCGGGCACCACGGTGGCGTCGTCGGCGGCGGGCCAGACGGTCGACCGCATACTCAAGGGCGACCAGGTCACCAGCTCGACCACCACCCGCTGACCGTCAGGCAGCTCGACCACCACCCGCTGACCGTCAGGCCCCGGCGAGCCCGGCGGCCGGTCAGCGGCGGGGCAGCTCGCTCCCGCGTACGTGCGCGCCCAGCCACTCCACCAGCGGCCCGAACGACCGCCACGCGCGCTCGACCCGCTCCCGTGCCTCTCCCGTGTGCACCCACGGCTCGGGCTCGAACCGCAGGCCCGCGTACAACGACCTGTGCCGCAGCAGCTCGATCCGCGGATGGTCCTCCTCGAACCCCCGCGGCCGGGTCTTGAGCCGCTCGCCCAGCAGCTCGCAGCCCGCGGCCACGAGCGACTCGGTGATCGACTCCAGCGGCTTGCCGGACAGGTCGGAGTCGACCGCCGCCCGGTAGCGGGCCACCTGGTCGGCGGCCGTGGTGTAGACGCCGCCCGCCGTGAACAGCCCCGCCGCGCTCAGCTCGACGTAGAGCCCGATGCCGGGCATCAGGTCGGCGAACGCGCCCTGATGCGTCTTGTACGGCGACTTGTCCTTGGAGAAGCGCACGTCGCGGTAGGGCCGGAAGAGCTGGGCACCCCCGAACTCCCCGGCCAGCTCGTCGGTGAGCGCCGCCATGGGCGCCCGCACGCAGTCTTCGTAGAGGTGCTTGTGCCGGGCGAAGTAGGTCTTGGAGTTGTCCGCCTCGAGCCCCTCGTAGAAGAGGAACGCCTCGTCGGGAAAGCCGGTGAAACCCATGCCGACAAGGGTGCCATGGCCGGCCGACAACCCGGGAAGCCGATCACCGCTCCATGTACATCCGCCCCGGCGAGGGAGTCCTGCCGTACAGCTCCGAGACGGTGACGAAGGTGTAGCCCTTCCTGCCGAGCGTGTCGAGCATCTCGGGAACGGCGTCCACGGTGCTGCGGTGGATGTCGTGCAGGAGGATGATCGACCCGGGCTTGGCGCTGCCCGCCCGCCTGGCCACGACGGAGGCGACCCGGTCCCGCCAGTCCATGGTGTCGACGTTCCACATGATCTGGGCCAGGCCCTCGCGCCGGGTCTCGGCCGCGACCTCCTCGTTCGTCGCCCCGTACGGCGGGCGCATCACCCGCATCCGCACCCCCGTGAGCCGCTGCACGATCTCCTCGGTGTGCTCCAACTCCCGTCTGAGCGCCTCGTGCGACAGCCCGGTGAGCGCCGGATGGCTCCACGAATGGTTGCCGATCTCGTGGCCGTCGTCCACGATGCGCCGAGTCATATGCCCGCCCTTGTCGGCCGCCACCATCTGCCCGACGACGAAGAACGTGGCCTTGACGTCACGCGCGCTCAGCATGTCAAGGAGCCGCCAGGTGTGCTCGCCGGGCCCGTCGTCAAAGGTCAGGGCCACACATTTGAGCCGGGCGCAGTCGAACTTGCGGCTGCGCGGCCAACCGGACTGCATCGATACCAGCTTCTTGGCCAGGGCGACCGGATCGACCGCGACCGGCGGCCGGGCAGGTACGACCTTCGACTGCTGCTGGCGGCGTGGCACCGACTGCGTGACACAACCCACCAGGGCGAGCAGGGCCAGCGGCAGGGCCCATACGCGCATGCTTCCCCCCGAAACGCCGCATGCGGGGGCCTACGGATAATCCTGGACCGGTGCCCCCCGCAGCTCCCTGACCAGGTCGTCCCACCAGAGTGGGATATCCGCCTGCAATTCCTGGAAGCGGCGCGCCACGCGCATGGCACATCCGACCGGATCCGTACCCAGATGCCGACGTTTCACCGGCCCTTCCTGCCAACGGTAAAAACCATCTCTATAGCGCACAACCAGGCCGATCCACACGGAGATGGTCTCGTCATCGCCGACCTCGTAGGCGCTGGTGACACCCAGGCCGTGCAGCTCCGTCTGGAGTTTCTCCGTCGCCGTTCGGGCCTCGCTCACACGTCACCCCCTGCCGACGCTCGCCGTCCGGGCCCGCCGACGGGGGCGGCCACCGCACACAGGGGATGTACCCAGCCACGGGCATCAGCCGTCCAAGACATGGAGTAATCATGAAACTCCGCCGGGTCATCCGTCGGGCTTTCCCGCTTATTGGTCAGGTTATTTGTCAGGAAGTCGCCTGTTCACTCGTGCGGGTCGCGCGGCGCGTACGCCGGGGGCACGTCCTGGGCCTCTCTCGGCTCGGCCACGACCATGACGAACCTCAGCTCCTCGGTGCCCCGGTTCGCGTAGCGGTGCGGGCGGTCGGCGGTGAAGAGCACGGCGGCGTCCTTGCCGATCACGTGACTCCTGCCGTACACGGTGAGGGTCAGCTCGCCCTCCAGCACGGTCAGCATCTCGCGGGTGCCCGGCGGGTGCGCGTCGCCGTCGTGGTGCTCGCCCGGGGCCAGCCGCCAGTCCCACAGCTCCATGATCATCGGCAGGTCGGCGCCCACCAGCAGCCGCGCCTGAACGTCGCCCTGGTGGAACGTGACCACCTCCGACTTGTCCACCACCCGCACCGTCGGCACGTCGGCGACCTCCACCAGCCGGGCCACGGTGACCCCGAGCGCGGAGGCGATGCGGGTGAGCGTGGAGACGCTCGGGTTCGTCCGGCCCTGCTCGACCTGCACCAGCATGCCCCTGCTCACCCCCGATCTGGCGGCCAGCGCGTCGAGGGTCAGCCCGCGGTGGGCGCGCTGGGCGCGGACGTTGTTCGCGATGGCCTGGTTGACCAGCTCCGGATCTTCCATGGAAGTGCAGTGTAGTGAATTGGATTTGCAGTGGAATGTACTCTATGTGGTGTACTACCAGTGCAATACATTGAACTAGAGGGGAGTCCGCCGTGACGGTGATCCTGGCGACCGCCTGCGCGATCGTGTACGGCACGGCCGACTTCTTCGGCGGCCTGGCCACCCGGCGCTCCCAGGTGCTGTCGGTCGTGGCGCTCTCGCAGGCCGCGGGCCTGGCGCTGATCCTCGGCCTGTTACCGCTGCTGCCCGGCGCGTACGACGGCGCCGCGCTGTCCTGGGGGCTGGCCGCGGGCCTGTCGGGGGCGGCCGGGCTGGTGCTGTTCTACCGGGCGCTGGCCACGGGCGTCATGTCGGTCGTGGCCCCGACGACCGCGGTCACCTCGGCCGCGCTGCCCGTGGTCTTCGGGCTGGCGTCGGGCGAGCGGCCGCAGGTGTGGGCGCTGGTGGGCGTGGCGCTGGCGCTCGGGGCGGTGCTGCTGGTCAGCCAGGACAGGTCCGGGGGCGGACGGGTCTCGCTCCCCGTGGTGCTGACCTCCCTGGCCGCGGGCGCGGGGTTCGGCGGCTTCTTCATCCTGCTGGCCATGGCGCCGCACGAGGCCGGTCTGTGGCCGCTGGTCGGCGCGCGCATGTCGTCGGTGTCCGCGGTGGTCCTGCTCGCGCTGCTCACCCGCCGCGGGCTCAGGCCGGGCCCCGGCTCGCTGCACATCATCGTGGCCGCCGGGGTGCTCGACATGGCCGCGAACGTGCTCTACCTCCTGGCACAGCGGGGCGGGCTGCTCAGCCTCGTCGCCGTGCTCGTCTCGCTCTACCCGGCCAGCACGCTGCTGCTGGCCAGGCAGGTGCTCGGGGAGCGGCTACGGGCCGTACAGGTCGCCGGGGTGGTGTGCGCGCTCGCCGCGGTGGCGCTCATCGCCGTCGCACAGCACCCCTAGCCCTGCCACGTTCCGCTCGTCTACGACTCACCCCACCACGGGGGTCGCGGGCGGGCCTTCGAGCCTGACTCAGGCGGCGCGCTGGGCGGGGAGGCGCACGGCGCCCTCCTCGCGGGCGTACTCCTCCAGCATCCCGCGGAGCTGGCGGCGGCCACGGTGCAGCCGCGACATCACGGTGCCGATGGGCGTGCCCATGCGCTCGGCGATCTCCTTGTACGCGAAGCCCTCCACGTCGGCCAGGTAGACGGCCACGCGGAAGTCCTCAGGAAGGGAGCGCAGGGCGTTCATCACGACGCTGTCGGGCAGCCGGTCGAGCGCCTCCGTCTCGGCCGAGCGCAGGCCGGTCGAGCTGTGCGACTCGGCGGCGTGCAACTGCCAGTCCTCGATGTCCTCGGCGGCGGACAGCTTGGGCGAGCGCTGCTTCTTGCGGTAGTCGTTGATGAAGTTGTTGGTCAGGATCCTGTGCAGCCACGCCTTGAGGTTGGTGCCCTCGCGGAACTGGTGGTACGACGTGTACGCCTTGGCCACCGTCTCCTGCACCAGGTCCTCCGCGTCGGCGGTGTTGCGGGTCAGACGCATGGCGGAGGCGAAAAGCTGCGACGTCACGGGCACGACATCGCGCTCGAACCAGTCCTGACGCTGCTCATCGGTCATAGTGATCAAAATCATTTCCCCCTTGCGCTATCCCCCGTTTCGGCACAGGCCGCCTGACGGCGGTTCCATCCTCCCAAGTCCTAGGTAAGGGATGCGTTAGGGAGGTTCCGCCTCGCTCAGCAGGGGGTTTCGTCCATCTGCTCGCGGCGTGCGTGGTCACGTCCACGGCCGGACAAGTCTCGTTAGCATAACACTACCCACCCAATATTGTCGGAATAGTGGCGAAAGTCACATGGGATAGCGTATGGAGGGTGAGATTCACAGACCGCCATGATACCGGCACGCGCCGCTGGGTGGCGGAGGCCATTCGCAAGGTCGAGGCCGACGCCAACCGAAGTTGCGACACCCATCTCCACGTCTTTCCGCTGCCCCCGCGCTGGGGAGTAAACCTTTATCTGAAAGACGAGTCGGTGCACCCAACTGGTTCACTCAAACATCGGCTCGCCCGCTCCCTGTTCCTCTACGGCCTGGCCAACGGCTGGATCGGCCCGGCCACGACGATCGTGGAGGCGTCGAGCGGATCGACCGCCGTCAGCGAGGCCTACTTCGCCCGGCTGCTGGGCCTGCCGTTCATCGCGGTCATGCCCGCGTCCACCTCCCCGGAGAAATGCCACCTCATCGAGTTCTACGGCGGGAAATGCCATCTGGTCGACGACCCAGGCGCGATCCATGACGAGTCCCACCGCCTGGCCGCAGAGACCGGTGGCCACTTCATGGACCAGTTCACCTACGCGGAGCGGGCCACCGACTGGCGCGGCAACAACAACATCGCTGAATCAATCTATTCACAGATGTCCATGGAGCCCCACCCGGTGCCGGCCTGGATCGTGGTCGGGGCCGGCACCGGCGGCACCTCCGCCACCATCGGCCGCTACATCCGCTACCGATGCCACCCCACCCGCCTGGCCGTCGCCGACCCGGAGGGCTCGGCCTTCTACCCGAGCTGGGTCTCGGGCGACGCCTCGGTCACGACCCCCGGCTCGCGCATCGAGGGCATCGGCCGGCCGCGCGTGGAGCCCTCGTTCCAGCCGACGGTCATCGACCGCATGATCGCGGTGCCCGACGCCCGCTCGATCGCGGCCATGCGCTGGACGCGCGAGGTCACCGGGCTCGACGTGGGCGGCTCGACGGGCACGAACCTGGCGGCCTGCGTCGGCCTCATCGCCGAGATGCGCGCGGCGGGCGAGCGGGGCAGCATCGTGACGCTGGTGTGCGACAGCGGCGACCGCTACCGCGGCACGTACGGCAACCCCGGCTGGCTGGCCGGCCAGGGCCTCGACATCGAGCCCCACCTGGCTGAGCTGCGCGCTTTCCTGACCGGCTGACCAACGACGAGTAAGGCATACCTAAATTAGGTTAGCCCTGCCTAAGCTGGCATACTTCAGCGAGATCGGGCAATCGTCGAGGAGGACACGGGTGAGCGCAACCGCCGTCGCCCCGCGTCTCCACGGCATTCACCGGCGCAGGCTCGGCGTCCTGCTCGTCCTGTTCGCCTCCGTGGCCGTCGCCGTGGTGCTGAGCATCACGATCGGCTCCAAGTCCGTCCCGCTCGCCGACGCCTGGCACGCGCTCACCGCCCCCACCGGCACCGAGAACGACATCGTCATCCGCTCCCTGCGCCTCCCGAGGACCGCCCTGGGCGTGCTGGCCGGGCTCGCGCTCGGCGTCGCGGGCGCGCTCATGCAGGGCCACACCCGCAACCCGCTCGCCGACCCCGGGCTGCTCGGCGTCACGCAGGGCGCGGCGTTCGCGATGGTGTCGTCGATCATCCTGTTCGGCGTCTCCAGCCTGCTCGGCTACATCTGGTTCGGCCTGGCGGGCGCGCTGGTGGCCAGCGCGGCGGTGTTCGCGCTGGGCATGGTGGGGGGCAGGGGGAGCCCCACCCCGGTCACGCTGGCGCTCGCCGGGACCGCCGTCAGCGCCCTCCTGTACGCCATGACCTCGGCCATCGTCCTCCTCGACGAGCAGGCCATGGACGTGTTCCGCTTCTGGCAGGCGGGCTCGATCGCGTCCAGGGGCGCCGACGTGCTCTGGCAGGTGCTGCCGTTCATCGTGGCCGGCCTGGTGCTGGCCATGGTGAACGCCCCCGCGCTGAACGCCCTCTCACTCGGCGAGGACGTCGCCCGCGGCCTCGGCCAGAACATCCCCATGACCCGGACCGTCGGGGTGGCCGCCGTCACCCTGCTGACCGGCGCCTCCGTGGCCGCCTGCGGCTCGCTCGCCTTCGTCGGGCTCATCGTGCCCCACCTGGCCCGGCCGCTGTCGGGCACCGACCACCGGTGGCTGCTGCCGTTCTCCGGGCTGATCGGCGCGGCGCTGCTGCTGGTCTCCGACGTGATCGGCCGCCTGGTCGCCCCGCCGGGCGAGCTGGAGGTGGGCGTGGTGCTCGCGCTGCTCGGCGCCCCGTTCTTCGTCGCCCTGGTACGCCGCAGGAAGCCCGTACGACTGTGATGACCACCCTCCCCCTTCGCGTCGGCGGCCTGTCCTGGCAGGTACGCCCGCGCGGCATCGCCGTCACCCTCACCGGGCTCGTCCTGCTGGCCCTGCTCATGGCGCTGAACATGCGCATCGGCGACATCGACCTGACGCTGCCCGAGGTGATCGGCGGCACGTTCGACGTCGACAGCCCCGCCCACTTCGTCATCATGGAGCTGCGCCTGCCCCGCGCGCTCACCGGCGCCCTGGTCGGGGCCGCGCTCGCGCTGTCCGGCGCGATCATCCAGTCGATCGCGCGCAACCCGCTGGCCAGCCCCGAGATCCTGGGCGTCACCACGGGCGCCTCGGTCACGGTGGTGGCCGGCGTGGTGGGCAGCGGCAGCGTCACCGGCGGCGTCAGCGGCCTGCTGGCCGGCGTCGGCATCCCCGCGCTCGCGCTGCTCGGCGGCCTGGTCGGCGCGGTCGTCGTGTACGGCCTGGCCTGGCGGCGCGGCCTCGACGGCTACCGGCTGGTTCTGGTCGGCATCGGCGTGGCCGCCGTGTTCACCAACGTCAAGTTCTGGCTGCTGACCGTCGGCGACGTCACCGACACCGGCCGCGCCATGGTCTGGATCAGCGGCTCGCTCAACGGCCGGGGCTGGGAGCACGTGGCGCCGACGGCGCTGGCGCTTGCCGTACTGGTGCCGCTGACCCTGCTCGGCACCCGTTCCCTCGACGCCCTGCGCTTCGGCGACGACACGGTGGCCGCGCTCGGCGTCCGGACGAACCCGGCCCGCGCCCTGATGATCCTGGCCGCCGTGCTGCTGGCCGCCGTGGCGACGGCGTCGGCGGGGCCGATCGCGTTCGTGGCCCTGGCCTCGCCGCAGATCGCGCTGCGGCTGGCCCGCTCGGGTCAGCCCCCGCTGCTGTGCTCGGCGGTCGTCGGCGGCGTGCTGACCACGGCCGCCGACCTGATCGCCAGAACCGTGTTCTCGCCCATCGAGCTGCCCGTCGGCATCGTCACGGCCGTGCTGGGCGCACCGTACCTGATCCATCTGATCTGGAGGTCGCGAAAGTGAGACTGCAGGCCGCCGACGTCAAGCTCGGGTACGGCGACCGCCTCGTCGTCAACGGGCTCGACCTCGGCATCGAGGCGGGCACCGTCACCACCATCATCGGCCCGAACGGCTGCGGCAAGTCCACGCTGCTGCGCGCACTCGGCCGGCTGCTCAAGCCCCAGGGCGGCGAGGTGCTGCTGGACGGCAAGCGCATCGACAGGATCCCCACCCGCGAGGTGGCCAAGATCCTCGGCGTGCTCCCGCAGGCGCCCACCGCCCCCGAAGGGCTGACCGTGGCCGACCTGGTGGCCAGGGGACGCCATCCGCACCAGACGTGGTACCGGCAGTGGTCGTCCGACGACGAGGGCGCGGTCGCCGCGGCGCTGGACATGACGGGCCTGGCCGACCTGGCCGAGCGCCCGCTGGAGGAGCTGTCGGGCGGGCAGCGGCAGCGGGCGTGGATCTCCATGGCCCTGGCCCAGGGCACCGACCTGCTGCTGCTCGACGAACCCACCACGTTCCTCGACCTGGCCCACCAGGTGGAGGTGCTGGAGCTCGTCCGGCACCTGCACAGGGAGGCGGGCCGCACGGTCGTCATGGTCCTGCACGACCTCAACCTGGCGGCCCGCTACGCCGACCGCCTGGTGGCCATGCGCTCCGGCCGGGTGGTCGCCTCGGGCACCCCGCACGAGGTGCTGACCGAGGAACTGCTGCGGGAGGTGTTCGAGCTGGACGCCAAGGTCATCGCCGACCCCGTGGCCGGCACGCCGCTGGTCGTCCCGATCGGCACCCGCTCCGCTCACGTCTCCGACAGCGCCTGACGCACGTCCTCGTCGTCGGGGGCCAGCTCGGCGGCCCTGAGCAGGTCGTGGCGCGCGGGTCCGGCCAGGCCCGCCGCCCGGTAGGCCACCGACCGGTTGAACAGCAGCTCGGCCGTCTCCTCCAGCTTCAGCGCCCGGGTCAGGTCGGCCAGCGCCGTCTCGTTGTCGCCGCGCTCGAACGCCAGCTCCGCCCGCCCCGCCCAGCCCGCCACCAGCTCCGGGTCCGCCTCCAGCGCCAGGTCGAAGGCCAGGCCCGACTCCCGGCGGCGGCCCTCGGCCAGCTCCACCTGCCCCAGCACGCACAGCAGGTGGGGGTCGCCGGGGACCAGGGCCAGGCCGCGCTCCACGTCCTGCCGGGCGCGTACGTGGTCTCCGGCGGCCGCGTGCAGGCCGCAGCGGTTCACGTACGCGGGGGCGAAGGCCGGGTCCAGCTCCAGCGTGTGGTCCAGGTCGGCGCGCGCCCCTGCCAGGTCGCCCGCCGCGTAGCGGACCTCCGACCGGTTGTAGTACGCCTCGGGGAAGGGCGGGCTGAGCCGCATCACCGCCTCGTAGTCGGCCAATGCCTCCGCCGGACGGCCCAGCTCGTGCAGCAGGTTGCCCCGGTCGAGGTGGTAGTCGGGATAGCCGGGGTCGGCCTCGACGGCCCGCGTGTAGTCGGCCAGCGCCGCCTCCCGCCTCCCGGCCATGGCCAGGAGCTGGGCCCTGTTGGCGTACAGGACGAGCCGGTGGATCGGGTGCTCGCCCGCCAGGTGCGTCTCGGCCAGCTCGATGGCCTGCTCCACCAGCTCCATGGCGACGTCGCGGCGGCCCCTGCGCACCTCGACCAGGGCCTTGCCGTTGAGGTCGAACCCGAGGTGGAAGGCCCGCTCCCGGGCGTCGGGCAGCAGGGAGGTGATCGTGACGGCCTCGTTGATCCAGGCCAGGGCCTGCTCGGGGTCGCGGCGGGCGCGGTCGTGGTGGCGTACGAGGGTCATGGCCGTGGCGTACGCGGCCGTGGCGCGGTGCTTCGGGTCGGTGCTCTCGCGCCTGAGCCGGTCGTACAGGTCGCGGGCCTCGTCCTCGCGCTCGACGGCCTCCAGCGCCGCGGCCACCCGCAGCAGGAGGTGCTGCCAGCGCTCCGGGTCGTCCGCGTACGCCACCCCGCGCAGCGCCTCCAGCCCCGACTCCGCCATGGCGTGGTGGAAGCCCTCGTCGCGGAAGCGGTCGAAGTCGGCCGGCAACGGGCCCGAGCCGGGGGCCGACGGCCCCTCCTCGACGCTCAGCAGCCCGGGGTCGAGCCTGCGCCGCAGCACCCGCACCAGCTCGGCGTCGGTGTGGTCGGCCTCCCCCAGGTTCGCCACGACCAGCGTGAGCGGGCCCGAGCCGGCCAGGTGGTCGCGGACGAACTCGGCCAGCCCGTTGGCGATCCGCAGGCTGCGGCGCACGCCGGGCACCAGCACGCGCTGCCCCCGGGGCAGGTCGTCGGCCAGCGAACGCCTGCGGGCGGGCACCGCCGCACGCAGGCCGGGCGCGGCGGCCCGGATCTCGATGTCGTGCGCGGCGACCAGGGAGGGCCGTCGTTCCAGCGCGGCGGGCACCAGGTGGCCGAGCAGGGCCGCGCCCAGGGTGTAGGGGCCGCCGATCCGGCGGTCGGCGTCCAGGAAGATCGTGTCCACGTGGTGTCTCTTCCGTGCTCCGGTGCGGCCGGCGCCCCCGCCGGGACGCCGGCCTGTGGCTCAGGCGTGGTGCCTCGGCGCGGCTGCGGCGGTCGGCTTCACGGTGCCTGGCCGGTGGACGACGATCTTTTTCATGGACGGCCTCTCACGTTCATGCGGAATTTCACGTACACACGAAACCCGAACGATCTTTTATGAACCGCTACATATCAACACACTAAAAATCGTCGATCAAGATTTATCCGGTAAGGGCTGATACGTCGGCAATTACCGGACAACCGGAACTCAGTCGCCCAGGATGGCGTCCACGAACACCTCGGGGTCGAACGGCGCCAGGTCGTCCGGCCCCTCGCCCAGCCCCACCAGCTTGACCGGCACGCCCAGCTCCCGCTGCACCGAGATGACGATGCCGCCCTTGGCCGTGCCGTCGAGCTTGGTCAGGGCGATGCCGGTGATGTTGACCACCTCGGCGAACACCTGGGCCTGGCGCAGGCCGTTCTGGCCCGTGGTGGCGTCGAGCACCAGCAGCACCTCGTCGACCGTGGCCTTCTTCTCGATGACCCGCTTGACCTTGCCCAGCTCGTCCATCAGGCCGGTCTTGGTGTGCAGGCGGCCGGCGGTGTCGACGATGACGGCGTCGACCTTCTCCTCCATGCCCTTGCCCACCGCGTCGAACGCCACGGAGGCCGGGTCGCCGCCCTCGGGCCCGCGCACGGTGTCGGCGCCGACCCGCTCGCCCCAGGTCTGGAGCTGGTCGGCGGCGGCGGCGCGGAAGGTGTCGGCCGCGCCCAGCACCACCTTCTTGCCGTCGCCGATCAGGGAACGGGCCAGCTTGCCCGTGGTCGTGGTCTTGCCGGTGCCGTTGACGCCCACGACCAGGACGACCGCCGGCCGCTCGCCGTGCTTGGCGACGTGCAGCGTACGGTCGAGGTCGGGGTTGACCTGGGCGAGGAGCTGCTCCTTGAGCAGAGCCCGCACCTCGTCGTGCGAGCGGCTGCCGAGCACCTTGACCCTGGTGCGCAGCTCCTCGACGATCGCCTGGGTCGGCGCGACGCCCACGTCGGCGGTGATCAGGCTCTCCTCGATCTCGTCCCAGACCTCGTCGTCGAGCCGGTCGCGCGACAGCAGCTCAAGCAGCCCGCGCCCGAGCGCGCTCTGCGAGCGGGCCAGGCGCGAGCGCAGCCGCACCATGCGCCCCGCGGACGGCGGCGGAACCTCCACCTCGGGCACGACCACGACCGGCTCGGCGGGCTTGACCGGCGGCGGGAGCGTGGTGGTAGCGCCCTCGGCCTCCTCGCCCGCTCCCGCGGGCCGAGCCTCCCGCTCGGGAAGCACGGGGGCCTCTGGCGGCTTGACCGGCGGGGCCGCCTTGCGACCCGGCCTGAACAGCAGGAAGAGACCGCCGGCCGCCAGCAGGGCGACGACGGCCACGATCACGATGACGCCGAGGTAACCATCCACAAGATGTCAGTTTTCCAGATCGACCACCATGGTCACGCACAAGGCCACACCGATCAGGCGCAGCCGCACCGCCATCAGGCCGACCCGCCCACCGCGACCGCCACTGTCAGGCCGACTCGCGCTCCCTGAGCCGCTGGCTGACCACCTGTGTCACGCCGTCGCCCCGCATCGACACGCCGTAGAGCGCGTCGGCGATCTCCATCGTGCGCTTGTTGTGGGTGATGACGATGAGCTGCGAACTCTGCCGCAGCTCCTCGAACAACGTCAGCAGCCGCTGCGTGTTGGTGTCGTCGAGCGCGGCCTCGACCTCGTCCATCACGTAGAACGGCGACGGCCGCGCCTTGAAGATCGAGATCAGGAACGCCACCGCCGTCAGCGAACGCTCGCCACCCGACAGCAGCGACAGCCGCTTGACCTTCTTGCCCGGCGGCCTGGCCTCGACCTCGATGCCGGTGGTCAGCATGTCGGACGGCTCGGTGAGCACCAGCCGGCCCTCACCGCCGGGGAAGACCCTGGTGAAGATCTGCTCGAACTCGCGGGCGACGTCCTCGTACGCCGAGGCGAACATCTGCTCCACCCGGTCGTCGACCTCCTTGACCACGGTCAGCAGGTCGCGCCTGGTCTTCTTGAGGTCCTCGAGCTGGGAGTTGAGGAACGCGTGCCGCTCCTCAAGGGCCGCGAACTCCTCCAGCGCCAGCGGGTTGACCTTGCCGAGCTGGTTCATCTGCCGCTCGGCCGCCCTGGCGCGCTTCTCCTGCTCCGCACGCGCGTACGGCACGGGCGGCTCGCCGGGCACCGGCACGTCGGGGCCGTACTCGGCGATCAGCGCCTCGGCCTCGACGCCGTATTCCTCCAGCGCCCGCTGCTCCATCTGTTCCAGGCGCAGCCGCTGCTCGGTGCGGGCCACCTCGCTGCCGTGCACCCGGTTGACCAGTTTGTCCAGCTCCTGGCCCAGCTCGCGGACGCGCAGGCGTACCTGCTTGAGTTCGGCGTCGACGGCCACCCTGGCCAGGTCGGCCTCGTCGCGTTCCCTGGCGGCGAGTTGGACGGAGGTCACCAGGGCGGCGAGCACCTGCCTGGCGCCCTTGCTGACGGCCTCGGCCACGGCGGCCTGCCGCCTGCGCCGGGCGCGCTGGGCGGCCGCCTGGGCGCGCTCCTCGCGCTCCCGCCGCGCGGCCCTGAGCAGGCCGTCGGCGCGGCCCTCGATGCCCTTGACGCGTTCCTCAGCCGTGCGCACCTGCAGGCGGGTATCCATCTCGCGCTGCCTGGCCGCGTCGCAGGCGCTCGCCAGGTCGTCGCGCAGGTCGGTGGTGGGCTCGGACTCCAGCTCCTGGGCGTATTCGGCCTCGGCCAGCCGGATCTCCAGCTCGGCCAGCTCTTCCAGCCGCTCGGCGCGGGACTCCTCGGCCTTGGCCACGCTCTGGGCCAGCCGCTCGGCCTCGTCGCGGGCCGCGACGGCGGCGGCCTCCAACTGGGCCAGTTTCCTGGCCGCCGCGGCGTTGCGCTGGTCGGCCTCCCGCTGGCGGCCCCTGACCTGGTCGAGCGCGCCCTGCGCGGCGCTCACGCCGGCCTGGGCGGTGGTGACGGCGGTCTGGGCCTCGGTGACGTGCGCCTGGGCGGCCTCCAGCGCGGCCTGGGCGGCCTGCTCGCCCTCGACGGCCTCGCCGAGCGCGGCGGCGCTCTCCTCTACCCTGGACTCGGCCTCCTCCAGGTTCCTGACGGCCTCGTCGAGCGCCGCGCGTACCTGGAGCACGGAGGTGCCGCCCTCGGCGCCGCCGACGGCCAGGTGTGCGCCCACGAGGTCGCCCCGCGTGGTGACGGCCCGCAGCCCGGGGTGCCGTTCGACGAGCGCGCGCGCGGTTTCCAGGTCGTCGACGACCACGACGTCGGCGAGCACGTGATCGAGGGCGGGACGCAGATGGTCGGGCACCGTGACGAGATCGGCCGCCCACCGTCCCCCACCGGGCGCCTCCGCCCGCGAGGGCCGGGCCCGGCCGTAAGCCTCCGCCCCGCCGCGATCGGACCTCGCGCCAGCCTGGCCCTCAGGATCGAACCCGGCGTCGCCGTCCTCCGCGCCGCGACCGTCCGCACCGCGACCGTCGGGGAGCGCGACCAGGAGGGCCGCCCGCCCGGCGCCCTGCGAGCGCAGCAGGTCGAGAGCCTCCACGGCGGTGTCGAGGCTCTTGACGGCGATCGCCTCGGCGAGCGGCCCGAGCACGGCGGCCACCGCCTCCTCGGACCCCGGCGTCACCTGCATCGAGGCGGCCAGCGGCCCCAGCACCCCGCCGAGATCCGCGTCGAGCAGCGCCGCGCCGCCGTCGCCCTTGGCCAGCCCCAGCTCCAGCGCCTCGCGCCGGGCGGCCAGGGCGGCCACCGCGCGCTGCGCCTCCTGGTCGGTGGCGCGGGCCGTGCCGACGCCCGCCTTGGCGGCCCGCAGGGCGGCGCGCGGCGCGTCGAGCCCCGACGCCGCCTCCTGCGCCACCGCTCGTGCCTCGTCGGCCGCCGCCCTGGCCTCCTCGACCGTGGCCTGGGCCGTGGCCAGCTCTTCCGCCAGCGCGGGATCGACGGCCGGCTCCTCCAGCCGCTGGGCCTCCAGGTCTTCCCTGGCCCGCCGCTCGCGGTCGCCCGCGCCGGCCACGGCCTGCTGGATGCGCCCGATCTCCTCCTCGGCGGCCCTGGCCCGGCTGCGTACGGAGTCGACCTGGCCGCGTAGCCTGGCCAGCCCCTCCCGGCGGTCGGCGGCGGCCCTGGCTGCCAGCGCGAGCCGCCGTTCCTCGGCGTTCAGCTCGGCCTCGGCCTCGGCCCGCCGCTGGACGGACTCCTCCAGCAGCTCCTGCGCCTGCTCCAGCTCGGCCCTGAGGATCAGCTCCCGCTCGCGGACCTCGGTCGCCTCGCGTTCGAGGTCTTCCGGGTCGCGCCCGCGGCGCTCGATGGCGGCGGCGTCGAGCGCGTGCCGGTGCCGCTCGGCGGCGAGCTGCTCCAGGCCGGTGATGCGCTCACGCAGCGAGGAGAGCCGGAAGAAGGTCTCCTGGGCGGCCGCCAGACGGGGCTGGGTCTCGCCCTCGGCGGCCTCCAGCGCCGTCTCGCGCTGTTGCGCCTCGGCCAGCTCGGTCTCGACCTGCTGCCGCCTGGCCGTGATCGCGGCCTCGTCGGCGGCCTCGCGTTCGAGGGTGGCGCGCAGGATGCACACGTCGTCGGCCAGCAGCCGGAGCCTGGCGTCACGCAGGTCAGCCTGGATGACGGCGGCCTTGCGGGCGATCTCGGCCTGCCGGCCCAGCGGCTTGAGCTGGCGGCGCAGCTCGGTGGCGAGGTCTTGGACGCGGGTCAGGTTGGCCTGCATCGCGTCGAGCTTGCGCAGCGCCTTCTCCTTGCGCTTGCGGTGCTTGAGCACGCCCGCGGCCTCTTCGATGAACGCCCGGCGGTCTTCAGGACCCGCGTGCAGCACGGCGTCGAGCTGGCCCTGCCCGACGATCACGTGCATCTCGCGGCCGATGCCCGAGTCGGACAGCAGCTCCTGGATGTCGAGCAGGCGGCAGGTGTCGCCGTTGATCGCGTATTCGCTCTGCCCCGACCGGAACATCAACCGGCTGATCGTGACCTCGGTGTAGTCGATCGGCAGCGCGCCGTCGGTGTTGTCGATGGTCAGCGTGACCTCGGCACGGCCGAGCGGGGGCCGGTTGGCCGTGCCCGCGAAGATCACGTCTTCCATCTTGCCGCCGCGCAGCGACTTGGCGCTGTGCTCGCCCATCACCCAGGCCAGGGCGTCGACGACATTGGACTTGCCGGAGCCGTTGGGACCGACCACGCAGGTGATGCCCGGCTCGAAACGCAGGGCGGTCGCGGAGGCGAAGGACTTGAATCCGCGCAGGGTCAGGGTCTTCAAATACAAGCGCGACCCCTTTCTCTCCCTGAACGGACTCGGAAAAGCCTACTGGTCCGCACTGCCGCACGTGGGCATCTAACACGGGGACCATACTTGACCAGGTCTTTTCCCATTTCAGGGCAAATAACAAGGGACGCCTCGCCGAGACGTCCCTGGGTCTTGCGCTCCGATCACTCTCAGGTGAGTGCCGGCTCGCGCTCTTGCATGCGGCTTAGCGCCTCGTCGCGGGTTTGCGCCGCAAGAGCGTCATTGGTGGCCTGAAGTCGGATGAGTTCTGCCTCCAGATCCCGGATACGCTGCTGCAGGCGGCGCATCTCCGAGACCATTCGAGGGTCAGGACCGCCGACGTGGCCGAGTAGAGCCTTCGCCATGGTAAAGGGTCCTCCACGCTGAGTGACCAGACTGGTTCGCGCACTTCTTATTCCGCGGGAGGGGTGCGCGTGGTACCTAACAAGAGTCGCACCGGCAGTGTGGGCGGTCAAGTCGAACGAACCGCTGAGCCCTACTGATGGGCACTCCCGACATACAACTATACCCTATTTGAGCCGTTTAACGAAACCGGCTACCTCTCTACAAAGCCACTCAAACTACCTCGGGCTTCGCTCCAGCGTTCCACTACTCCATCCACCTTGCCCGGCGTGTCGCAACCTCTGAGCAGTTCCAGCAGTTTGACGCACGCCTCGCGCGGGCCCTCCGCGACCACTTCCACCCGGCCGTCGTCGGTGTTGCGCGCCCATCCCACCAGGCCGAGCTCCAGCGCACGGACCCGCGTCCACCAGCGGAAACCTACCCCCTGCACGCGGCCACGCACCCATGCGGTCAATCGGGCGCCGGCTTCGTCGTCAGGCATCTCCCCTCCTCACGCCACCAGGGCCCGCGCCGCGGACGCCTGGGCGACCGCGGCCTCGTCGAACGCCCTGATCGCGGCGGTCTCCCGTGCCTTCACCCAGGTCAGGCCGAGGATCGAGGCGGGCAGCCCGGCCACGGGCACGAAGCTGACGTCGGGCCGGTGGTGCTGGTCCGCCGAGGGCGTGCAGAAGAGCATGCCGCCCCGGTCGAGCGCCACCTGGGTCAGGCCCTCCTGTGTCGTGGCCACCTTACCGGCCTGGGGAATCGGATGTCCGGAAGGGGTCACGGAGGGTGCTATCCGCTCGTTCCACGCGCGCGGGGCCGGGCCGTCCAACCCGATCAGCGGTACGGAGGCCAGCTCCTCCACCCCGATGCCCGCCCGGCCCGCCAGCGGGTGGCGTACGGAGACGCCGAGCCGGTAGGACACGTGGTTCAGGCCAGGACCGGCCGCCAGGCCGGGCTCTTCCACCGGCAGCAGCGTGAACGCGATGTCGACCAGCCCGGCCCGCAGCTTGCCGAACGGATCGGAGAGCGCGATCTCCACCAGCTCGACCGCGCAGCCGGGGTGGCGGCGCTCGAAGGCGCGTACGCTGCCCGTCACGACCTCGGTCGGCGTGGCCAGGAACCCGACCCTGATCACCCCCGTCACCTCCCGGGCCGCCGCCCTGGCCCGGCGTACGGCGGCGGCCATGCCGTCATACGACGGCCGCAGGTCGGCCAGGAAACGTTCACCGAGGGGCGTGAGGCGCACCCGCCTGCTGCTGCGTTCGAACAGCCGTCCGCCGATCCGGTCCTCCAGCGCGCGCATGAGCTGGCTCACCCGGCCCGGCGACAGGTAGAGGCGCTCGGCTGTACGCGCGAAGTGCAGCTCCTCGCTGAGCACGAGGAAGCACTCCAGCTCCCTGAACTCCATCCCCGCCTCCGGCTCGATCGCTTAGTCCACCTAAAGCAAGCCTTCGGGCTTCGTCATTGTTCCCCCAACCGGCCCGGCAAGAGGCTGGGCGCCATGACCATGACTGACGTTCCCGGCGCCGTACGGGCGCGCTGGCTCGCCGTGACCTCGGTCGCGGTGGGCACCTTCACCATCGTGACCAGCGAGATGCTGCCCGTCAGCCTCCTGACCTCGATCGCCGACGACCTCGGCGTCTCGGCGGGCACGGCCGGGCTGACCATGTCGGCCCCCGGCCTGGTCGCCGCGGTGTCCGCGCCCCTGCTGGCGGTGACCACCCGCCGCGTCGACCGGCGCGCGATCCTGATCGGGCTGATGGCGCTGCTGGCGGTGGCCAACCTGGCGGGCGCGCTGGCGCCGAACCACCCGGTGATGCTGGCCGCCAGGGTGCTGACCGGGGTGAGCATCGGCGGGTTCTGGGCCTTCGCGGCGGGCCTCGGGCCCCGCCTGGTGCCCGAACGCTCGGTCGGGCGGGCCACGTCGATCATCCTGGCCGGGGTGTCGGTGGCGTCGGTGCTGGGGGTGCCCGCGGCGACGTTCGTCTCGTCGTTCGCGGGGTGGCGCAGCGCCTTCGCCGCCGCGGGGGTGCTGGCGCTCGCCCTGCTGGCGTTGCTGGCCGCGACGCTGCCGCCGTTGAGGCCGCCGGCCGTGCCTGTTTCGCCCCGGACGCCCGACAAGCGCTCCTCGTGGCTCTCAGGGCCGCTCAAGCTCGTTCTCGTGCTGACCACCCTGACCATCTCCGGCCACTTCGCGGCCTACACCTACGTGCGCCCGTTCCTGGAGCAGGTCTCGCACGCCAGTGCCGCGCTCGTCGGCACCGCCCTCCTGGTGTACGGCGCCGCGGGCGTGGTGGGCAACTTCACCGCCGGCGCGCAGGCGGCCAAGAGCCCGTGGCGCACGCTGGTCGTGCAGGTCGGGCTCATGACCGTGGCCATGGCGGCGCTGGTGCTGGTCGACCTGCCGCCCCTGGTCGCGCTCGTGGTGTGGGGGCTGGGCTACGGCGGCGTCGGGGTGACCCTGCAACTGTGGATCATGCGCGCGGGCGGCGGCGAGCTGGGCACCGCGCTCTTCGTCGGCGCCTTCAACGTCTCCATCGCGCTCGGCGCGTTCGTCGGCGGCCGGATCACGGACGGTGTGTCGGTCTCCGCGGTGATGTGGGCGGGAGCCGGGCTCACGCTGGTCAGCGCGGCCGTCGCTGGCATCTGGGGCAGGAGTAGGACGACCGGTTCATGAACGCCTCCCGCCTGATCGCGGTGCCGCAGCGGGAGCAGGGCAGGTCGCGGCGGCCGTACACCTCCAGCGAGCGCTCGAAGTATCCGCTCTCGCCGTTGACGTCGACGTACAGGCTGTCGAACGACGTGCCGCCCTGCTCCAGCGCCGCGCCCATGACCGTGCGTACGGCGGTGAGCAGCTCGGCGACCTTGGGCCCGGCGAGCTTCTGGGTGGCGCGGGCCCAGTGGAGCCTGGCGATCCAGAGGGCCTCGTCGGCGTAGATGTTGCCGACGCCGCTGATCAGCGACTGGTCGAGGAGGGCCCGCTTGATCTCCGTGTGCCTGGCCCTGAGCCTGCGGGCGAACTCGGCCTCGTCGAACACCGCCTCGAACGGGTCGGGCGCGATGTGCGCGATCGGCTCGGGCACACCCGCCACCACCGGGCTGAGCATGACGTGCCCGAACGTGCGCTGGTCGACGAAGCGCAGGTCGGGGCCGCCGTCCTCGAAGCGCAGGCGTACCCGCAGGTGCTTTTCCAACGGCGAGTCGGGGGCGACCACGAGAAGCTGGCCGCTCATCCCCAGATGGGCCAGGAGCGCCTCGTCGCCGCCCGACAGCGGGAGCCACAGGTATTTGCCGCGGCGCTCGGCGGACAGCACGGCGCGGCCCTTCAACCGGGCGGCGAACTCGTCGGCGCCGGGCGCGTGCCGCCTGATCGCGCGGGGGTGCAGCACCTCCGCGGCGGCGATCTCGCGCCCGACCACCCACTGCGCGAGACCGCGCCTGACGACCTCGACCTCCGGCAACTCAGGCACTTGTGACCTCGCCCTCCGAACGTTGGGGGAACCTCGATCTCACCCTCCGGACAACGCCCGGCATCCCGCGGCCCTTCCCTGACCGCGTCCTCGCGGACGCGCGGTCCTCGCGGGCGCGGTCCTCGCGGACGCGGCTTCTCGCGGGCGCGCGGTCCTCGCGGGCGCGGGCCGGGGAGCTGGGTGGGCCGGGGAGCTGGGTGGGTCAGCCCGCGGGCTGGCTCTCGCGCTGCTCGCGGCGGGCGCGGATGCGGGTCCAGGCCGCCTCGGCCGCCTGCTGCTCGGCCTCCTTCTTGCTGCGCCCGGTGCCCGAGCCGTACGACTCGCCGCCGACCCGCACCACGGCCGTGAACGACTTGGCGTGGTCGGGCCCGCTCTCCTCGACGTGGTATTCGGGCACCCCGAGCGCCTCGGAGGCGGTCAGCTCCTGCAGCGAGGTCTTCCAGTCGAGCCCGGCGCCCAGCGAGGCCGAGCGCACGATCAGCGGGTCGAACAGCAGGTGCACCACCCGGAACGCCTCGTCGAGCCCCTTGTCGACGTAGATCGCGCCGATCAGCGCCTCGAGCGTGTCGGCCAGGATGGAGGACTTGTCGCGCCCCCCGGTGCCCTCCTCGCCCCGGCCGAGCCGCAGGAACCGGCCCAGCCCCAGGCCCCTGGCTACGTCGGCCAGGGCCCGCATGTTGACCACCGCGGCACGCAGCTTCGCGAGCTGGCCCTCGGGCAGGTCGGGGTGGTTGCGGTAGAGGGTGTCGGTGACGACGAGGCCCAGCACCGAGTCGCCCAGGAACTCCAGGCGCTCGTTGGTGGGCAGGCCGCCGTTCTCGTACGCGTAGGAGCGGTGCGTCAGCGCCCGCTCGAGAATGTCGGGGTCCAGGCCGACCGACAGGACCCGCTCCAACTCGTCTCTGGCGACCTCGACGGCCACCGGCTTGGGACCTGTGCCCACGTGCTTTCCTCCTCGGACATCTTCACAAGGCGCGTCGGCTGCGCTTGATGCCCGAAAACGTGGTGGGCGTCGGGGTAACGCGTTAGCCCCGGCGTCCACCACGGCCGCGGGCCAACCACCGCCGCACGTATCTGAGACGGTAACGCCGACCGAGGCACGATCGCACCCGGTCGGCATCACGTCAACTGCTGACGGGCGAACCCGCCATGGCCGCCGCGGAGCGGCCGGGCGGGCTCCCGTCAGAGGATCAGGCGGACGGCTCGATGACCTGTCGGCGGTTGTAGGTGCCGCAGGTGGGGCACGCGATGTGCGGCTGCTTGGGCGAACGGCACTGCGGGCAGCTCACCAGGGCGACAGCAGTCGTCTTCCACTGGGAGCGACGGGCGCGGGTGTTGCTCCGCGACATCTTTCGCTTCGGGACGGCCACGTCACTTCTCCTGATCGTTATCTTGGTCGGTAATCAGACCTTGCAACGACGCCCAGCGGGCGTCGATCTTCTCGTGCCGGTGATCGTCTCCGGCCTCGGCCAGCTTGATCCCGCACTCCGTGCAGAGCCCCGCGCAGTCTTCACGGCA
This sequence comes from Nonomuraea sp. NPDC051298, assembly GCF_055586305.1. Taxonomy (NCBI): domain Bacteria; kingdom Bacillati; phylum Actinomycetota; class Actinomycetes; order Streptosporangiales; family Streptosporangiaceae; genus Nonomuraea; species Nonomuraea sp. NPDC051298. The sequence goes on along the minus strand of NZ_JBVJIM010000005.1, from coordinate 265,733 downwards.
GACGGGGCTCAGCGGCAGTGCGAGCACCACCGCGTCGCGGAACGTCGGCTCGAGGTCGAACAGCTCACCGTCGAGCAGTGAATCCTCCTCCGAGGCGTCCTCGTCGGAGTAGAAGAACAACTCCTGCAGGTCGACCTCGATCTCCGAGGTGACCGGGTCGAGACACCGCGCGCACTCCCCGGCGAGCGGGGCCTGCGCCGTGCCTGACACGAGCACGCCTTCCATCACTGCCTCGAGCCGGAGGTCCAGCTCGACTTCGGCGTCTTTGGGGACGCCGATCATGTCGACGCCGAGGTCTGCCGGTGCCGGGACGGTCAGGCTCATCTGCCGCATCGAGCCCGGCCGCCTTCCCAGGTCATGAGTGGAGATGACCCAAGGGGAGCGGGGGTCGAGGTGCTGAGTCATCCTGCTCTCGCTAGGCATGGCGAAACGAACGCCGTCGTACAAGGCCGAAATGAAAGGATAGCAGGTCGCGCTCAGCCCCTGAGCCGCTCGATGAGCAGCTTGTGCACAAGATCAGGTACGAGACCCGAGACGTCCCCACCATACCGGGCGATCTCCTTCACCCTGGAGGAGGACAGGAACGAATATTCCGGATTGGTCGGCATGAACAGCGTCTCGACCCCCGACAGGCGGTAGTTGAGCTGAGCCATCTGCAGCTCGTAGTCGAAGTCGCTGACGACCCTGATGCCCTTGACGATGGCGGGGATGTCGTTGTTCCTGCAGAAATCAACCAGCAACCCATGGAATTTCCGCACTTTGACGTTGGGAAGCTCCTTGGTCACGGTTTGCAGCATCTCGATGCGTTCGTCCACCGTGAACAGGCTGCTTTTCTCGACGTTGATGAGGACTGCCACGGTCACCTCGTCGTACAGCCGCGCGGAGCGGCCGATGATGTCGAGATGGCCATTGGTGATGGGGTCGAACGACCCCGGGCAGACTACGCGGCGCAAGACGCCTCCCAGGTCTACGGGTTCCCGGCGGCGCGACCGTACCAAACGGACGCTTCGCCATAACGACGGACCCTCTCCTCAACGTAACCTTCCGGCCACATCAACGGCTTTCCCCTGCTTTCCCTCTCGAACGCCACCAATCCCTCATCAACCAGCCAGCCGTTGTCGCGCAGCAGTTCCAGCACCACCCCCACCTCCTCGTCGGACACCGCGTAGGGCGGGTCGGCGAAGACGATGTCGTACGCCTCGCCGGGAGGTTTCCCGAGCCACCGCTCCACCTTGTCGGCCACCACGCGGGCGCCGTCGAGGCCGAGCGACTGAACGTTGGCCTTGATCGTGCGCACCGCCCTGGGGTCGGACTCGACCAGCACCGCCTCGGCCGCCCCGCGCGACAGCGCCTCCAGGCCGATCGCGCCGGAGCCCGCGTAGAGGTCGAGGACACGGGCGGCGCGCAGGCCGTACAGGGAGTCGAGGGTCAAGAAGATGCCTTCTCGGGCCCTGTCGCTGGTCGGCCTCGTCCCGCGCCCGGGCGGGACCGCCAGCCGCCGCCCACCCGCCGTGCCTGCGATGATCCGCGTCATGTGACCCATTGTTCCGCATGTTCACGCAGGTCAAGAGTGGACAAGTGTCTGCCTCGACTGCGCAAGGGTGATTCACATCGGCGGTGTGGGCCCGCATGATGAGTCTGCGGCCTTCGAGGTGACCCACACGAAGGCCGACCGGCGTGATCGTGAGCCCTTCCGCACGCCGGTTCCCTCGGCACCTGACCCGAGGGTGGGCCCAGCCGGGGACGGCATTCGGGGGGAGGCCGTCCCCGCGGCTGGGTCCTTTTTCTTTTTCCCGGCCCATCCCGTGCCGCCCACCCCCGCTCACTCTCACCGCCCACGCCGTACGGGTAGATGTCCCAAGGCCCGGCAAGGCGCACCGGCCGATCGAGCCGTGCTGGTCAGGCCGTGCTGGTCAGGCCGTGCTGGTCAGGCCGTGCTGGTCAGGCCGTGCTGGTCAGGCCGTGCTGGTCAGGCCGTGCTGGTCAGGTCTTCTCCAGGTATTCGGCTCGTTCGTCGGCCACCAGCCGGTCGATCTCCGCCCGCAGCCCCGAGTGGCCGGTCAGCTCGGGATCCTGCGCGAGGAGCGCGGCGGCCTCGTCGCGGGCGACGGCGATCACGTCTTCGTCGCGCAGCAGTTGCAGCAGCTTCAGCGAGGAGCGCTTCCCCGACTGCGCCGCCCCCAGGACGTCGCCCTCCCGCCTCTGCTCCAGGTCGACCCGCGACAGCTCGAACCCGTCGAGCGTGGCGGCCACCGCGTCGAGGCGGGCCCGCGCCGGGGTGCCCTCGGGGAAGTCGGAGACCAGCAGGCACAGACCTGGCAGGCCGCCCCGGCCCACCCGGCCCCTGAGCTGGTGGAGCTGGGAGACACCGAAGCGGTCGGCGTCCATGATGATCATGACGGAGGAGTTGGGCACGTCGACGCCCACCTCGATGACGGTCGTGGCGACCAGCACGTCCAGCTCGCCCCGCGTGAAGGAGCGCATGATCGCGTCTTTCTCCTCCGGGGGCAGCTTGCCGTGCAGCGTGCCCACGCGCAGGTCGTGGAAGGGCCCCTGGGTCAGCAGCTCGGCCACGTCGAGGACCGCGAGCGGCGGCCGGCGCTCGTCGTCGCCGCTCGCCGCCAGATCGCCCTCGTCGCCCTCCAGGTCGCCGATGCGGGGACACACGATGTACGCCTGCCGCCCCAGCGCCACCTCCTCCCGCACCCGCTGCCAGGTGCGCTCCAGGAAGTGGGGCTTCTCGGCGGCCGGCACCACGTGGGTGGTGATCGGGGCACGCCCCGAGGGAAGCTGCGAGAGCGTCGAGACCTCGAGGTCGCCGAAGACCGTCATGGCCACCGTACGGGGAATCGGGGTCGCGGTCATGACCAGGACGTGCGGGCGCCCGCCACCCCCCTTCTCGCGCAGCGCGTCGCGCTGCTCCACCCCGAACCGGTGCTGCTCGTCGACCACCACCAGCCCCAGATCGGCGAACTGGACGTGCTCCTGCAACAGCGCGTGGGTGCCCACCACGATGCCCGCCGTGCCCGAGGCCGCGTCGAGCAGCGCCACGCGGCGGGCGGCGGCGCCCATCGAGCCGGTCAGCAACGTGACCGCCGTGCCCCCGAACATGCCCCCCTGCGCCAGATCGCCCAGCATGCCGCTGATCGAACGGTGGTGTTGCTGGGCCAGCACCTCGGTGGGCGCCAGCAGCGCCGCCTGCCCCCCGGCGTCGACCACCTGGAGCATGGCCCGCAGCGCCACCACCGTCTTGCCCGCGCCGACCTCGCCCTGGAGCAGCCGGTGCATGGGGTGCTCGCGCGCCAGGTCGGCGGCGATCTCCTCGCCCACCTCGGCCTGCCCCTCGGTCAGCGAGAACGGCAGCCGCGCGTCGAAGTCGGCCAGCATCCCCTCCGAGCGCCTGGGCCGCGCCTTGGCGGGCCAGGCGGTGGCCGCCTGGCGCCGCTGGAGCAGCACGGCCTGCAGCACGAACGCCTCGTCGAACTTCAGCCGCTTGCGCGCCCGCCCCATCTCGGCGAAGTCCTTCGGCCGGTGAATGGCCACCAGCGCCTCGCCGAGATCCTGCAGCCCGTGGCGGGCCCGCAGCGCGGCGGGCAGCGAGTCGTCGAGCGGGCCGAGCGTGTCGAGCACGACGCCGACCGCCCGCCTGATCGCCCACGGGGTGAGGTCTTTGCCCGCCGGGTAGATCGGCACCGGCGCCGCCGCGAACTCCTCGGCGCTGGCCTCGCTCTCCTCGAACAGCTCGAACTCGGGGTGGGCGAGCTGCCAGCGCGGACTCGTGCGCGACCCGAACAGCCCCACCTTCCCGGCGAACATCCCCCGCCGCCCCGGCTTGAGCCGCGACTCGGCCATGTGGGAGCCCTTGCCGAAGAACGACAGGTAGAGCTTGTTGCCGTTGCCGTCGACGACCTCGACCTCCAGCCAGGTGCCGCCCCGGTTGCGCATGGGTTTGCGCATGAGCCTGGTCACCTCGCCGACCACGGTGACGTGCTCGTCGACCTCCAGCGCGTCGAGCGAGGTCAGCTCGCCGCGCTCGGCGTAGCGCCGTGGATAGTGGCGCAGCAGGTCGCCGACCGTCTCCAGGCCGAGCACGCTGTGCAGCAGCTTGGCGGTCTTCGGGTCGAGCGCCTTCGTCAGAGGCTCGTCGAAACGGCTCACGGCATTAAGTTCTACCGCTTGGGGCCGACAGGAATCCTCCGACAGGGCCGGGATCGCGGGTCACTCGACGCCGATGAGGAGCGGGTAGCCGCCCTGCTCGCCGTCGTACACGACCAGGTCCACGTCAGGACGCGTACGCGCGAGGTGCTCCGCCACCCGGCCCGGCAGCCCGTCCGGCGCGTGGGCGCCCGTGACCAGCGTGACCAGTTCGCCGCCGCCTGCCACCATGCGCTCCACCACCAGGACGGCCACCTCCTCGACCGAGCCGCCGATCGCCGCCACGTCCCCGTCGATCATGCCCAGCACGTCGCCGGGGCGGCACACCCCGGCGCTCGTGAACGCCTGCCTGTCGGCCACCGTCACGTGCCCGTAGCGCGTGTGCCCGGCCGCGTCGGTCATCGCCACCACGTCGTCGTCGAAGCGGCGCAGCGGATCGTGCACGGCCAGCGCGGACAGCCCCTGCACGGTCGCCTCGGTGGGCAGCACGCTGACCGTGACGCCGTCCTCGCGGGCGATCTCCGCCGCCGCGGCGGCGACCAGGCGCACGCCCTCGTCGTTCGGCAGCACCGCGACCTCGCTGCCGGCCTGCCTGATCGCGGCCAGCAGGGCGGGGAGCGTGGGCCGGGTGCCGGGCGCGCGGCGTACCACGACCGCGCCGCACTCCTCGAACAGCGCCGCGATGCCGTCGCCCGCCGCGACCGCCACGACGCCCCGTCCCGCGCCGCCGCGGTGGGTGCGCCCGGCCAGGTACGTGATCCGGATCCGGTGCGGGCGGCCCGCCCTCACCCCGGCCTCGACGGCGGGCCCCGCCTCGTCCACGTGCACGTGGACGTTCCACAGGCCGTCGCCGCCGATCACGACCAGCGAGTCGCCCATGGCGTCGAGCTCCTCCCGCAGCCCGGCCACGGCGCGGTCGTCGGCGTCCAGCAGGTACATCACCTCGTAGCCCGCCCCGACCTCGGTCATCGGCGACACCCGCGCGGTGGGCGCCGGCACCTCGTACCGGCCCGCGGAGGCGCCGCTGATCACGGTGGCCAGGGTCTCCAGCACGATCGCCGCTCCCGCGCCGCCCGCGTCCACGACGCCGCTGCGGGCCAGCACCTCGAGCTGGGCGGGCGTACGGCGCAACGCGGCCCGCGCCTCCCCCGCCGCCTGCCGCGCCACCTCGGGCAGGTCACCGTCGACCCCCTGGACCGCCCGCGCCGCCGACTCCAGCACGCTCAGCACCGTGCCCTCGACCGGCCTGGCCACCGCCTCCCTGGCCAGCACCGCCGCCCTCAGCAGCCCGGCCCGCAGGTCGGGGCCGTCCTTCAGCACCTCGGCCAGGCCGCGCAGGGCCTGGCTGACGATCACCCCCGAGTTGCCGCGCGCGCCCACCAACGCCCCGTACGAGAGCGTCTGCCACACCACGGACGCGTCCACGTCGTCGGGCAGCGACTCGACCGCCTCGGCCGCGGACAGCAGGGTCAGGTGCAGGTTGGTGCCGGTGTCGCCGTCGGCGACCGGGAACACGTTGATCGCGTCGATCTCGGTCTTGGCCTCGCCCAGCGCGTCGGCGGCCAGGCGGGCCCAGCGGCGTACCGCGGGCGGGTCGAGGATCTTCATCTGCGCCCTCCGACTTTCGTCCCCGACCCGACGGCCCCGGCCGCGCGCTCCAGGCCGACCTTCCGGCCGGTCCGGATGCGCTACCGTTGTGCGAGGAGAATATCGCCGCCCGAGACCCGGTCCAGATGCTCTGGTTCGCGCCTATCGGCGTGGATCGGATATCCTCGTGTGGCTGGCCGGTTGTCCCGGCATGCCCTCCGCCCGGTAAGCATCAGCGGACAGGGCTACATCGACTGTTTTAAGGAGCGATACCGTGGCTTCCGTCTGCGATGTCTGCCGCAAGGGGCCGACCTTCGGCAACAACGTGTCCCACTCCCACCGCCGCACCCGCCGTCGTTGGAACCCCAACATCCAGACGGTCCGCGCGGTCGTCGGCGGCACGCCGAAGAAGCTGAACGTGTGCACCTCGTGCATCAAGGCGGGCAAGGTCACCCGCTAGTCCGCGTCTTTCGCACGAAGGCCCGCCTCCTGTCGAGGAGCAGCGGGCCTTCGTCGTGCCCGAGCGGGGTCAGCGCCAGCGCCAGGCGTGGTCGACCGGGCCGATGCCCTCGCCCAGCGGGAAGCCCCGTGCGATCGCGCCCGTCACGTACTCCTTGGCCCCGGCCACCGCCTCCGGCACGTCGTCGCCCAGCGCGAGGCGGGAGGCGATGGCCGAGGCCAGCGTGCAGCCGGTGCCGTGGGTGTGCCGGTTGTCGAGGCGCTCCGCGGCGAAGCGGTGCTCGCTGACGCCGTCGGTGAGCAGATCGACCGGCGCACCGGGCAGATGGCCGCCCTTGATCAGCGCCCACCTCGGCCCCAGTGCCAGTACGGCGTCCGCGGCCCGCCGCAGGTCGTCCTCTCCCTCGACCTTCACGGAGGTGAGCTGCTCCACCTCCCACAGGTTGGGGGTCACCACGGTGGCCACGGGCAGCAGACGGGTCCGTACGGTCTCGACCGCCTCGGGCGCGAGCAGCGGGTCCCCGTGCTTGGACACCCCGACCGGGTCCACGACCAGCGGCGCCGGGTACGAGCCCAGCACCTCGGCCACCGTCTCCACCAGTACGGGCGAGGCGAGCATGCCGGTCTTCACCGCCTGCGCCCCGATGTCGCCGAGCACCGAGTCGAGCTGGGCGCGTACGGCCTCGGGCGGCAGCTCCCAGTAGCCCTGGACGCCCAGCGAGTTCTGGGCCGTCACGGCGGCGACGACGCTCATGCCGTGGACGCCCATGGCCAGCATGGTCTTCAGGTCGGCCTGGATGCCCGCGCCGCCGCCCGAGTCAGAGCCGGCGACCGTCAGCACGCGTGGAGGGGTCGATTCCGTCATGTCCCCCATCCAACCACTCAGCTAACGGCGCACTCTCCGGCGACCAGCCCGCAGTTCTGGGCCTTGGAGCCGCGGCCCGTGGCCGTGAACGAGACATTGACGGAGTCCCCGGCCGCCAGCGACGCCGACAGGTCGAGGATCAGCAGGTCGCCGTCCTGTGTCCAGCCGGCGCCGTCCACGTCCACGACCTTGCCGTCCACCGGGACGGAGACCGTGGGGGCCTGGAGGGTCCGCGCCGAGGTGTTGGACAGTGTCATGACGGCCTTGTACGTCGTCAGCCGCTGCTGGATGGACTGCCTGACGTTGACCGAGCCGCCGCCGGAGCCGAACGTCCCCGCGCTCTCGGTGGGCACGGAGGTCGCGGAAGGCTGCCCGCCGGTGTCGGTGTCGTCCAGCGTCGAGGGCTCCGGCGTCGGCGTCTCCGTCGCGGCCTCGTCGACCGGCTCCTCCGTCGGCTCCTCGGTGGGCTCGGCGGACTTCCGCTCCTTGGTCCTGCTGGGCGTCGGCGTCGGCGAGGTCGTACGGCGCGGGGCCCGGGCGTTGTAGGAGACCGTGGGCGTCGGGGTCTCGGCGGGCTCGGCCTCCGCGGCCTCCTCCGTCGGCTCCTCCTCGATCGGGGGCTCGGTCTCCTCCACGACGGGGTCGCCGGCCGCCGGGGCCGGTTGGCTGCTGGTGGCCTGTACGGCCGCGCAGGTCGCGCCCTCGCACTTGCCAGACTCGCCCGCGGTGCTCATGAACTTGACGCCCGCCACGGTGCCGCCGAGCACGACGGCCACGGCGGCGACGGAGAGCAGCGCCACCCGGGCCTTGCCTGGTCCGGCGGCGGCGCCGAGCAGGTCGTCGCCGCCGCGCCCCGACCTGCGCCGGCCGCGTCGGCCACGGGGCTCGTCCGGTTCGCCGATGCCCGAGCCGTCGGACCAGTCGGACCCGAGGAAACTCGTCTCGGTGTTGGCCCAGGCGGGGGTCATCGCGGCGGTCGGCTCGCCGGCCACCTTGACGTCGCCCGGCTCGGGCGGTCCGCCGTAGACGCCGCCGGGGCCAGGAGGAGAGTCGAAGCTCGCGGTACGCCCGGCGGGGTCGTCGTCGAACGAGTCGAAGAAGGCGGTCCCGCCGGGCGGCCCGTCGAACGGCCCGTCGAACTGCCCGGGACGGTCATGCGGCTGGTCGTGGCCGCCCGGCCGGTCGAAGAAGGAGCCCGGCTGCCCGGGGCCAGGCATCCCGCCCGGCATCCCGGCCTGGCCGCCGAACACGGCCGTCTGCCCGGGGTCGCCGTACGGGCCCGCGGGAGGCTGGTCCCACTCGGGCGGACGCGCGAAGGCGCCCGTCGTCTCGAACGGCCCGGCGTCCATGGGCTCAGGAGAGGGCGGGAAGGCGCCCGCGTGGCCGTCGGCGGGCGGGAACCCTCTGGCGGGGTCGCCGGCCGGAGGAAAGCCGCCGGCAGGGTCGGCAGGCAGCGCGAAAGCCCCGGTGGTCTCGAACGGCTCCGACTGCTGGGCGCGCGGAGGCTGCCCGTCGGCACGCTGCGGCATGGGGGCCCACTGGCCCGTCACCTCGGGCCGGTCCGGCAACGAGGGCCAGCCCGGCGGCTCGGCCTGCTCGTCAGGACCCCAGAATGCGCTGCTGTTCCCCCGTTCGTCCCCGTCGTCGGATCCACCTGTGCCGTGGCGGCCCATGGCTGCCCTTTCTGCCGGTTACAGTGGCCGCCAATCTTCATAACACCTTTACTACGCCGCTGTCACAGCAATCCCGCTAGTGATACCCCAAAACGGGAAAATTTCACGTAAATCGGGACATCTCATCACCGAAAGTGATCCCACCCGCGACGCCGGATTTCTCGCCCATACACCACGACGCCCTCCCCCTCGACCACCCGGCCCACGACCTGCCACGACGCCGGCAGCCGTACGTCCGGGGGGAACGTCGCCGCCAAGGCGTGATCCTCACCACCCGACAGCACCCACTCCAGCGGATCGGCCCCCAGCTCCTTGGCCGCCGCCGCCACCGGCTCCGCCACCGTGAACGCCTGGGGATCGAGCTCGACGCGTACGCCCGCGGCCTCGGCGATGTGGCCCACGTCCTGCAGGAAGCCGTCGCTGACGTCCAGCATCGCGCTCGCGCCCAGCTCCGCCGCCAGGGGCCCCATCGCGTACGGAGGACACGGCCTGCGGTGCCCGGCCACCGCCTCCCGCAGGGCAGGCGCGTCCACCGGCACGCCCGCCTCCAGCAGGGCCCATCCGGCGGCGGCGTGACCGAGCCGGCCCGCCACCGCCACCACGTGCCCCGGCCGGGCTCCCGACCTGGTCACGGGAGCCCGCCCGCCCAGGTCACCCAGCGCGGTCACGCCGATGACGACCAGGTCGCAGCGGGTGACGTCGCCGCCCGCCACGCTCGCCCCCACGGTCGCGCACTCGTCCACGAAGCCGTCGGTCAGCTCGTCGAGCCACGTCAGGGGCAGGTCGGCGGGGATGCCGAGCCCGACCACGATGGACGTCGGTGTCGCGCCCATGGCGGCCACGTCGGACAGGTTCTGGGCGGCGGCCTTGCGGCCCACGTCATAGCCGCTGGACCAGTCGCGGCGGAAGTGCCTGCCCTCGATCAGCACATCCGTCGAGACCACCACGCGCCCGTCGGGCGCGCTGAGCACGGCGGCGTCGTCACCCGGGCCGAGCATTACCGCCGCGCCCTGGGGCAGACGTCCGGTAATACGAGTTACCACACCGAATTCGCCGAGATCTCCGACTGTGATGACGCACCTCCTGACGCACACAGGGTACGGTGGCCCTTCGGCGTGATCGAATCGCCCGGGAGGACGTGATGGTGCAGGCCTACATCCTTATCCAGACCGAGGTCGGCAAGGCCGCCGCGGTGGCTCGCGAGATCTCCGGGATTCCCGGGGTCACTCAGGCGGAAGACGTGACGGGGCCGTACGACGTGATCGTTCGCGCGGAGGCCAACAACGTCGATGAGCTGGGCAAGCTCGTCGTGGCGCAGATTCAGGCGGTGGAGGGAATCACGCGTACCCTTACGTGTCCGATTGTCCACATCTGAAGGTAGTCCTCGTATGCGTGCCGCCGCCGTCCTGCTCGTTCTCCTAGCACTCGCCGGTTGCGGCGGCACCGTACAGGTCGAGCCTCCCGTGCCGCAGGGCGAGGCGGTCGCGGCCTGTGACCGGCTGGCCACGCTGCTGCCATCGACGCTCGACGGCGACGAGCGGGGCACGACCGCGCCCGAGTCGCCGTACGTGGCCGTCTGGGGGCCGGGCACCATCGCGCTGCGCTGCGGCGTGCCCCGGCCGGTCAGGATGGCGCCCACCGACCAGCTCCAGGAGATCGGCGGGGTGGGCTGGTTCGCCGACCCCGACAGGACCACGTTGTTCACGGCCGTGACCGACACCGCCTACGTGGAGGTCACGGTCGGCGGCGAGCACGTGGCCGCCGAGGTGCTGGCCGATCTGTCGAAGCCGATCGCCCAGATCTCGGCCGCGCCCCGCTGACCGCTCACCGCAGCCCCGGCGACCGCGACAGCGCGAGCTGGATCAGCCGCTCGACCAGCGCCGGGTACGACAGCCCCGAGGCCGCCCAAAGCTGCGGCGCGACCGACAGCGAGGTGAACCCCGGCATGGTGTTGATCTCGTTGAGCACCACCTTGCCGTCGGGCGTGTAGAAGAAGTCGACCCGCGCGAGCCCCTCGCAGTCGAGTGCCTCGAACGCGCGCACGGCCATCGCGCGCAACTCCTCGGCCGTCTCCTGCGGAATGTCGGCGGGCACGGTGAGCGACATCTGGTCGGGGTAGTACTTGGCCTCGAAGTCGAAGAACTCCTGGCCGCCCTCCACCTTCACCTCGCCGGGCAGCGACGCGGCGGCGGGCTCGTCGCCCAGCGACTCCAGCACCGCGCACTCGATCTCGCGGCCCACGATCTCGGCCTCGATGATCACCTTCGGGTCGTGCCGCCTGGCCAGCTCCACCGCCTCCACCAGCTCGGCCCGGTCGTGGGCCTTGGAGATGCCCTGCGAGGAGCCCGCCCTGGCAGGCTTGACGAAGACGGGGTAGCCGAGTTCCTCGGCCTCCTTGAGCACGCGTTCGTGGTCGAGCCGCCATTCGCGCTCGCGTACGACGACGTAGCGGCCGGTCGGCAGCCCCGCGGCGGCCATGACCGTCTTCATGTGGGGCTTGTCCATGCCGACGGCGCTGGCCAGCACGCCGGAGCCGACGTAACGCACGCCGGCCATCTCCAGCAGGCCCTGGATGGTGCCGTCTTCGGCGAACGGGCCGTGCATCACCGGGAACACCACGTCGACCGTGCCCAGCTCGACGGGGATGCTGCCGGAGTCGTAGGCCACCAGCGCGCTGCCGCCGGAGGGCAGGGCCAGGGCCGCACCCGTGGTGTCGACGACCGGCAGCTCGCCGTCCTCGATCGCGTACCGCTGGTCGGAAGCGGCCAGCACCCACCTGCCGTCCTGGGCGATCCCGATGGGGATCACCTCGTACTTGCTCCTGTCGATGGCATCGAGCACGCTGCCGGCCCCCATGAGGGATACGGCGTGCTCTGAATTGCGGCCTCCGAAAAGGACGGCGACGCGTGGCTTGCTCATGGTGTCCGAATCTACCGGGGTGTCCCTGTCACAGCGAGCCGAGCACGCCGTGTTCAGGTCATTCTCACAACCCGTAGCGCTCGGGCTTGGGCGAGCGGGACATGAGCAGCATGCCCGCCTCCGCCGGTGACATGCCGTCGTGGACGACGCCGACGACGACCTCGGTGATCGGCATCTCGACGTCGTGCTTCCTGGCGAGTTCGAGCACGGACTCGCAGGACTTCACGCCCTCGGCGGTCTGCTTGGTGGCCGCGACGGCCTCGGCCAGCGTCATGCCGCGGCCCAGGTTCTCCCCGAACGTACGGTTGCGCGACAGCGGGGACACGCACGTCGCCACGAGATCGCCCATCCCGGCCAGACCGGCGAACGTGTGCGCGTCGGCCCCCAGAGCCGCCCCCAGACGGGAGATCTCCGCCAGCCCCCGGGTGATCAGCATGGCGCTGACGTTGTCGCCCATGCCCATCCCCGCGGAGACGCCGACGGCCAGGGCGATCACGTTCTTCACCGCGCCGCCCAGCTCGACCCCGACCACGTCGGGGTTGGTGTACGGGCGGAACCACGGCGGCAGGTGGCAGATCGCCTGCAGCCGCTCGGCCACCGACTCGTCGGCGCAGGCCACGACCGTGGCGGCGGGCTGCCGCTGGGCGATCTCCTTGGCCAGGTTGGGCCCGGACACGACGGCGACCCGCTCTTCAGGCACCTCGGCCACCTCGCGGATCACCTCGCTCATCCGCTTGGTCGTGCCCAGCTCGATGCCCTTCATCAGGCTCACCAGCACGGCCTCCGACGGGATGTACGGCCGCCAGACGGCCAGGTTGGGGCGCAGGCGCTGCGACGGCACGGCGAGCACCACGAAGTCGGCCCCGGCCAGCGCCCGCTCGGGGTCGGTCGTGGCCCGCAGCGAGGCGGGCAGCGGCACGCCCGGCAGGTAGTCGGGGTTGACGTGGTCACGGTCGATGGACTCGACCAGCTCGGCCCTGCGGCCCCACAGCGTGACCTCGTTACCGGCCTCCGCCAGGATCATCGCGAACGTGGTGCCCCACGAGCCCGTGCCGAAAACGGCTGCCTTCGTCATGCCTTCACCGTCCGGCGGGGTCGTAGGGAGTCTCCGGGGCCTTCTCGCCCCGCAGCTCGGCGAGTTGCTCGGTGACCGCCGCCATGATGTCGGCCGTCGCCTCGCGCAGCACGTCGGCCTGCGGCGACCTGCCCGCGTATCTGGACAGGTCGACCGGCGGCCCCACGGTCACGTGGAACGTCTTGCGCGGGAACAGCCGGGGCTTCTTCTCACCGTACGGCAGCAGCTCCTGTGCTCCCCAATGCGCCACAGGGATGACCGGCGCCCCGCTCTCCAGCGCCAGCCGGGCCACGCCCGTCTTGCCCACCATGGGCCACAGGTCGGGGTCGCGGGTGCAGGTGCCCTCCGGGTAGAACAGGATCGCGCAGCCGTCGGCCAGCCGCTCCGCCGACAGGCGCAGCGACCTGGCCGCCTCGCTGCTGCCGCGATCGACCGGGATCGCCAGCAGGCCGCTGACGGCCCGCCCCAGGAACGGCACCCTGAACAGCCCCGACTTCGCCAGGATCACCGGCCAGCGGCCGTTGTTGTACAGGAAGTGCGACAGCAGCACGGGATCGGTCCACGACAGGTGATTGGCCGCGATGATCACGCCGCCGGTCTTCGGGAGGCGGTCGCCGTTGCGCCAGTCACGCTTGACCAGGAGCCGCGACAGCGGCTTCACCACGGCGACGGCAAAGGTCTCCCAGAAGCGCGATGGTCGCGTGGGGCGGCTCATGGTCTCCTCCAACACCTACGGGATCGAGCCCCAAGTCTCCCGGTTGGCCGCGCGGGATGTCGAGGCGCGATGCTTACCCTATGAGCATCCGCTGGTCCTTGGTCATTCCGGTGAAGACGCTGGTCGCGGCGAAGACTCGGCTCGCGGCCGCGACGGGGCCGCACCGTACCCGGCTGGCCGTGGCCGTGGCGTGTGACACCGTGGCCGCCGCGCTCTCCTGCCCGCCGGTCGCGCGGGTAATCGTGGTGACGGCCGACCCCGCCGCCGCCGGGCCGCTCGCCGCACTGGGGGCCGACGTGGTGCACGACCCCGACCGGGGGTTGAACACGGCCCTGCGTACGGGGGCCGCGCACGCCGTACGTGTCGCGCCCGGCGACGCGGTGGGCGCGCTCCAGGCCGACCTGCCCGCCCTGCGACCGGCCGAGCTGGCGCTGGCGCTGGAGGCGGCGGCCGAGTTCGACCAGTCGTTCGTGCCCGACGCGCTCGACGTCGGCACGACCTTCTACGGCGTACGGCCGGGCACGCCGTTCACGCCCAGGTTCGGCGGGGAGTCGCGGGCCAAGCACCTCGCCGGAGGGGCCAAGGAGCTGTGCGTGCCGGGGACCGACTCGGTCAGGCGCGACGTGGACACGCCCGACGACCTGCGCGCGGCCCTCGCCCTGGGCCTCGGACCGCACACGGCGGCGGTCGTCGCCGACCTCTGGCCGACCTCCGAGATCACCCCGCCGCCACCGGCCTGAGCCCTCGGCAGGGCACCCGCGTTCATCGGCCCAGGTCACCGAGCCGCCTGATGCCGGGGGTCGTGACGATCGCGAGGTAGGACAGGCCGAGCAGGGCCACCCCGGCGGCGAACACCCCGTACCCGCCCAGCCACTCCCCCAGCGCGCCGCCCGCCAGCCCGCCCAGCGGCATCGCCCCCCACATGAGGAAGCGCATGCTGGCGTTCACCCGGCCCAGCAGACGTTCCGGGGTGATGCGCTGGCGGTAGCTGAGCTGGGCCACGTTGAAGACCACGGCGGCGGCACCCGCCAGGGCCGAGGCGACCGGGAAGATCAGCAGCCGCCAGCCGGGGCCCGTGGCCAGCGCGGGCAGCCCCAGGGCCAGGGTGAGCGCGGCGGAGGCGTACAGGGTGGCGCCGATCCCGAGGCGGGCCGTCAGCCCGGCCACGAGCGGCGCGCCGCACAGAGCGCCGACGGCCGGGGCCGACAGCAGCAGTCCGTACGTCACGGCGTCCAGGCGCAGGTCCACCACGAGGTAGAGCGGGTAGCCGACGGCGCAGATCCCGAGGGCCACCCGGGTGAGCGCGCCCCCGGCGGCCACCCGGCGCAGCACCGGCTCCCGCAGCACGAACGCGACCCCCTCGCGCATCTCCGCCCGCAGCCGCCCCCGGGCCGACGGCGGCTCCGGCCGTTCCGCGGCCCGGATCCCGGACAGCAGGCGGGCCGAGGCCAGATAGCCGACGGCGTCCGCCAGCAGCGCGAACGGCGCGGTCAACGCGCTCACCAGCCAGCCGCCCAGCCCCGGCCCCGCCAGCACGGACACCTGCCGGGTGACCTCGAGCCGCCCGTTGGCCCGTTCGAGCCGGTCCTTGGGCACGATCGCGGGCACGAAGCTCATCTGCGCCACGTCGAAGAAGACGGTGCCCGCGCCCAGCACCAGCGCGACGGCGTACAGGTGCGGCAGCGTGAGCAGGCCCGCCCAGGCGGCGGCCGGGACGGTGAGCAGCGCCAGGCCCCTGGCCAGGTCGGACCAGACGAGGACCGGGCGGCGCGGCCACCGGTCCACCCAGGCCCCGGCGGGCAGCCCGATCAGCAGGAAGGCGGCCATCTGGACGGCCGACAGCAGGCCGAGTTCGAAGGCCCTGGCCTCCAGGGTGAGCACGGCGGTCAGCGGCAGGGCGACGACCGTGACCTGGGTGCCGAGATGGGTGACCCCGTTCGCCCAGACGAACCGCCAGAAGTCTTCCAGCGGGCGCATGAGCTGATCGTGCGCGCTCGTCCGGCGTCGGGCAACCGCCTAAGCTGGTCGCGTGCAGGCGACGGTACGCAGTTTCGACGAGGCCACACGGTCCGGCACGGTGTTCCTCGACGACGGGGCCGTGCTGGAGTTCGGCGCGCCCGCCTTCGACGCGGGCCCGCTGCGGCTGCTCCGCACGGGCCAGCGGGTCAATCTCGGGGTCTCCGGCGGGAGAATCACCTACGTCACGCTGTCGACTTTCCCGGTCCCGGCCTCTTTCCAGACCACGGAAGGTTCCTAGCCCTCTTTCGAGGCCGGGGCGGGGTTCCCGGCCCTCGCGCCTCTCTCCGGGGACGCGGACGGGCACGGATCGTGCGGGCCCGAGCCCCTTTCCTGGGCGCGGGGGTGGGAATACGGACGCCCGGGCCGATGGCCCGGGCGCTGGTCCGCTGGATTTACTTCCTCTTGCCGATTTTCTTGCCGCCCTCGTTCACCAGCTCTTTGAAATCAGAACCGGCACGGAACTTCGGCGCCCAGCTCTCGGCGACGTTGATTTCGGCGCCGGTCGACGGGTTACGCGCCGTGCGGGCGGGCTTGTTCACCATCTCGAACGCGCCGAAGCCCGTGATCGAGACCTTGTCGCCGCCGGCCACAGCCTTCTGAATGGCGTCGACGACCGCGTTGACGGCCTCGGTGGCCGTCTTCCTGTCGCCCACCCGATCCGCGATGGCCTCGACGAGTTCTCGCTTGTTCATGAAAGTCCTGCTCCCCCAGTTACGGCTCGGGGTTCCAGCTCACGAGTTCGACGTAGAAACCCCTTACGCGCTCGAAAGTAGGCGGGATCGCGAGGGAACTCAATCACCCAGCGTATTTTCTTCATTGCGTGGCGTGTCGAAGTCGACGTCAAGAGCGGTCAGAAACGCTTCGAGACGGGCCGCCGCCCTTTCCGGATCGCGCTTGGCGAGGTCGCAGATGGCCAGATATCGGCGGGCCACCCGTTCCTTCTCGGCGGCGGGGAGCACGCGGACGCGGCGGTGCGCCTCGCGCAACCGCCGCGCCAGTTCGTCGTCTTCTAGACGGTCGTCGGCAGCCATGGCTGCCGACCATTCTCGTACGCCGCCACCTCGTCGGCGTGACGCAGGGTCAGCCCGATGTCGTCGAGCCCCTCCATGAGCCGCCAGCGGGTGTAGTCGTCGATCTCGAACGGGACGACCTCGCCGGCCCAGCGCACCTGGCGCTCGGCCAGGTCGACGGTGACGTCCAGCTTCGGGTCCGCCTCGACGGCCGCCTGCAGGGCCTCGACCCGGTCGCCGGGCAGGATGACCGGCAGCAGGCCCATCTTGGTGGAGTTGTTGCGGAAGATGTCGCCGAAGCGGGCGGCGATCACGACGCGGAACCCGTACTGCTGCAGCGCCCAGACGGCGTGCTCGCGGGAGGAGCCGGTGCCGAAGTCGGGGCCGGAGACCAGGATCGAGCCGCCCTCGTAGGAGGGGTCGTTGAGGACGAACGCCGGGTCCTCGCGCCAGGCCGCGAACAGGCCCTTCTCGAAGCCGGTGCGGCTGACCTGCTTGAGCCAGACGGCCGGGATGATCTGGTCGGTGTCGACGTTGCTGCGGCGCAGCGGCACCGCCGTACCGGTGTGGGTGGTGAAGGCTTCCATCTCGGTGTCTCTCCTTAGAGGTCGGCGGGGGCGGTGAGGCGGCCGGTGACGGCGGTCGCGGCGGCGACCTGCGGCGACACCAGGTGCGTACGGCCACCCTTGCCCTGGCGGCCCTCGAAGTTGCGGTTGGAGGTGGAGGCGCTGCGCTCGCCGGGCTGGAGCGTGTCGGGGTTCATGCCCAGGCACATCGAGCAGCCCGCCTCGCGCCACTCCGCACCGGCGGCCTTGAACACCTCGTCCAGGCCCTCCTGCTCGGCCTGCTTCTTGACCATCATCGAGCCGGGCACGATGAGCGTGCGGGTCTTGACCTGGCGGCCGCGCAGGATCTCGGCGGCCGAGCGCAGGTCCTCGATGCGGCCGTTCGTGCAGGAGCCGACGAAGACGGTGTCGACCTCGATCTCCCGCAGCGGCGTGCCGGCGGTCAGGCCCATGTAGGCGAGGGCCCGCTCGGCGGCCGAGCGCTCGACCGGGTCGGCGAAGCTGCCGGGCGCGGGGACGGACGCGCCCAGCGGCAGGCCCTGGCCCGGGTTCGTGCCCCACGTGACGTAGGGGGTCAGCGTGGCGGCGTCGATCTCCACGACCTTGTCGAACACGGCGTCGTCGTCGGTGCGCAGCGACTTCCAGTATTCGACGGCCCGGTCCCACTGCTCGCCCTCCGGGGCGTGCGGGCGGCCCTTGAGGTAGGCGAACGTGGTCTCGTCCGGGGCGATCACGCCGGCCCGCGCGCCGGCCTCGATCGACATGTTGCAGACGGTCATGCGGCCCTCCATGGAGAGCTTGCGCACGGCCTCGCCACGATACTCGACGATGTAGCCCTGGCCGCCACCGGTGCCGATCTTGGCGATGATGGCCAGGATCAGGTCTTTGGCCGTGACGCCGACGGGCAGCTCGCCCGAGACCTCGATGGCCATCGTCTTGGGCCGGTAGGCGGGCAGCGTCTGCGTGGCCAGCACGTGCTCGACCTCGGAGGTGCCGATGCCGAACGCGATGCCGCCGAACGCGCCGTGCGTGGAGGTGTGGGAGTCGCCGCACACGATCGTCATGCCGGGCTGGGTCAGGCCGAACTGCGGGCCGATGATGTGCACCACGCCCTGCCCGGCGTCGCCCATCGGATGGAGCCGGACGCCGAACTCGGCGGCGTTCTTGCGCAGCGTCTCGACCTGGGTCTTGGACACCGGGTCGGAGATCGGGCCGAGGACGGTCGGCACGTTGTGGTCCTCGGTGGCGATGGTGAGATCAGGCCTTCGCACCTTCCGGCCGGCGAGACGGAGCCCGTCGAACGCCTGCGGGCTGGTCACCTCGTGAATGAGGTGCAGGTCGATGTAGAGCAGGTCAGGCTCGCCCTCCGCGCGACGGACTACGTGCTGCTCCCAGACCTTCTCGGCCAGTGTGCGGCCCATGATCTCCTCCTCGAGAGTCCTCCGACTTGCTTTCTCATATGTCGAGACGGCAGTATCGGTGTATGGACAACTCTAGCGGAGTCGGAGTACTCGACAAGGCAGTTCTTGTACTCAATGCCCTGGAAGCGGGACCCGCTTCACTTGCCCAGCTCGTCCAGGCCACCGGCCTGGCCCGGCCCACGGCCCACCGGCTGGCCGTCGCACTGGAGCACCACCGCATTGTGAGTCGTGACACACAGGGCCGGTTCGTGCTCGGCCCCCGGCTCGCCGAGTTGTCCACCGCGGCCGGCGAGGACCGGCTGCTCGCGGTGGCCGCCCCCGTGCTGATGCAGCTCAGGGATCTGACCGGCGAGAGCGCGCAGCTCTATCGCCGCCAGGGTGACGAACGCGTGTGCGTGGCCGCGGCCGAACGGGCCAGCGGCCTGCGTGACACGGTTCCCGTGGGGTCGGCGCTGCCCATGACGGCGGGTTCGGCGGCGCAGATCCTGCTGGCCTGGGAGGAGCCCGACCGGCTGCACCGCGGGTTGCGCGGGGCCAAGTTCACCGCCGCCACGCTGGCGTCGGTGCGCAGGCGCGGCTGGGCCCACAGCGTGGGCGAACGTGAGCAGGGTGTGGCCAGTGTGTCGGCGGCGATAAAGGGCAGCGGCGGCAAGGTGATCGCGGCCGTGTCGGTCTCGGGGCCCATCGAGCGGCTGACGAGGGCGCCGGGGCGGCTCCACGCGGTTCCCGTCATGGCCGCAGCCGAACGTATCACCGAGGCCATGCGACGCACGTCATGATCCGCCAAAGCAGGTATTTGGGGAGCCGACTGCCTCGTGGGCGCACTAGCCTGAGTGCGTGACAGATCGCATCGAGGTAGCCGCCACTGAGCTGCGACCCCTGCTCGAAGAGTTCATCATGTGGGCGCGTGCGAACGCCCCCGGAAGCGACCCCGAGCTCGTGGGGCCCGCCGCTCTGTGGCACCGTCTCGCCTTCTCGCAGGACTTGGGCACGTGGAAGCGTGCTGACCTGCGTAACCTGCTGCTCGACCGCATGCCGAAGGTCGTGGAGGATCCCGACGCCGCCGCCGACGGGATGCTCCCGGCCGTGGACGCGTACCTGACGTTCCTCTCGCAGACCGGCCGCCTGGCCAAGGGGTCCGACACCCTCGCCGATCTGCAGGCCGAGCTCGACGACGTCGAGGACGAGTTCGTCGATCTCATGGAGGAGCTGCTCGACGACACCGAGGGTGACGAGGAGGGGGACGACGAGACCAGCGACCTGGGCGATTTCGAGCCGTTCGCCGACGAGCTGGCCGAGCTCGACACGATCAGGCTGCGGCCCGACTCCGAGCTGGCCGCGGCGGCCCGTCAGGTGCCGCTGATCGCCAAGGCCCGCGAGCTGGCCGTGTGGGTGGGCTCCGGCCGCCGGGTGGGCGAGGACACCCTGCTCACCGACGCCGAGGTGGAGGAGGCGCTGGCGGCCGTCGGGCTGCCCAGGCCCGAGACCGAGGGCCCCACCGTCGAGGCCGTGCCCCAGCTCTGGAACATCTGGAACCTGGCCGTCGACCTCGAGTTCCTGGAACCGGGCGAGGGCGGCACGGTGGCGGTGCAGGACGACACCGCGGAGTGGCCGTTCGACGAGGACGAAGACGTGCTCGACGCGTGGATGCTCGGGCTGCACTCGGTCGACTACGGCGACCCCGAGCTGGACGACGACGACCTCACCATGGCCCTGGCCGGCCTGACCCGGGGCACGCTGGTCCGGCTGCTGCTGGCCGGCGGCTCCCGCGATCTCGGCGAGCTGACCCAGGAGCTGGCCGAGGCCGCCGCCGACCTCGACGAGCTGGGCGCCGACGCGTGGGAGGCGGCGGGCGACCCGCTGGCCCCGGCGATCGAGTGGCTGTCCGGCTACGGCATGGTCGAGGTCGACGACGGCGTCCTGCGGCTGACGCCGCTGGGCACCGAGGGCGTCATCCACCTGGTCGACGACGCCGACATCGAGGTCGACGCCCGTCCGGCGATCGAGTCGATGAGCGCCCACGAGCTGCTGGCGCTGAGCGCCGAGCTGCCGGAGGACGAGGCCGACGCCGAGTTCGCGGCCTGGATGCGGCTGCGGGAGCCGGGCAAGGCGGCCGAGGAGCTGCTGGACGCGGCGGCGGAGGACGAGAGCGACGCGCTGATCAGGGTGCAGGCGGCCAGCGTGGTCGGCACGCTGGGCGAGGCCGCCGTCCCGGCCTGGCAGGCGGCGCTCAAGCAGTCCTCGCTGCGACCTTACGCCGCCACGCACCTGAGCCAGCTCGAGGTGCCGGGCGCGCCCGAGCCGACGCAGGACGACACCCACTGGCTCATCCTCGACATGTGGACGATCTCGGCGGGGCTGGGGCGTTCGGAGTTCGTGAGCAGCCTGCGCGACATCGGGCCGGAGCTGGTCAACGAGCTGCTCGAGGTGATCTGGAAGATCCCGCACGCCCACGTGGAGGAGCTGCTCGACCTGATCTCGCAGGTGCACCCCGACAAGCAGGTGGCCAAGGCGGCCCGCCGAGCCCTGTTCAAGGCCCGCTCGGTGTGACCTCCCCCTCGATGCGACTCTCCAGGAGGCCCTCGCCATCCCGGCGGGGCCCACCGCTCTGGGGCTGTTCTAGGCGGGGATGAGCGCGGAGCGTACCAGCGAGTCGTACGTCTCGGTGGTGCGCTCCAGCGCTACCCCCAGGTCGCGGGCGAACGCGTCCAGCTCGGCCTGCACGGCCGTGCCCGACTCCGTGCCGTGCACGGTCCGCTCGATCTCCACGAAGACGCCGGCATGCTCCACCTCGTCCACACAGACCATCATGTCGCCGTGCATCGCGGTGCGGCGGGTCTTCACGATCCGAACGGTCGGGCTGAACCCCATCGCCACGATCGCGTGGTGCATCTGCTCTCGATCCGCGACCCACGTCTCGTGCTCCAGGCACGCCATCTCGTTGGCCTGGGGCTTCTTCACCGTGAACAGGTGCCGGCCGTCCTGGGTACGCAGCCTCGCGAACGCGTGCCCAATCTTGCTCTGCCCGTACTGCCAGCCGGGTTCGGCGTACGCCTGATCGTCCTGCAGGACCGGGGCCGACAGGTGGACTCCGTGCCGCGTGAGCGCGGCCTCCAGCGCCTCCAGGTCGCTCACACGGTACTTGACCTCGATCTCCTGTATTTCACCGGCCACATCAGCCTCCCCAGCTCCGTGCGTGACCGGGGGAGCCTATCGGTCGGCGGGCCCAGAGGAACTCGCTTCAGGTCTTGGCGGACTCGACCCTGCCGTACGGGCGCCGACGGCTCAACCTCAATGAACTCCCACGAGCCCCTGGCCTCCGCCAACCCCGGCAGAATGGGCCGTGCCCAAATGGCTATCTGACCGTCGAACGCCGAGTTAGCCCGCGGCTACCCACATCTGCCGCGATTCCTTCCGAAATAGCCAGTCGCACGGCGCGTTGTGTAACGTCCGTCGGGTCATCTCCGTTGATCACGAAGTGGACGCCGCCGACTTCGCCCGTAACCCGCAGGGCACCGAGTTCGGAGAGCACGGCCTCGACGACCTCGCGAGCCAGGGGGATCATGGGTCGAGGAAAAGCGAAATGCTCCGGGCGGAGACGCACCGGAGCAGGAGCTGAAGACGTAGTCCCGACCGGATTCGAACCGGCGCTACCGCCTTGAGAGGGCGGCGTCCTGGGCCACTAGACGACGGGACCTTCGTGGGCTTGTGACAGTGGTAGTCCCGACCGGATTCGAACCGGCGCTACCGCCTTGAGAGGGCGGCGTCCTGGGCCACTAGACGACGGGACCCTGTCCACAAGCTGGCTTGCCGGGTCTCCCCCGGCAACGCAGGTAACTCTACCGCACCCACAAGACCACTCCAAACCGCTTATCCGCCCACCAGACCGGCCTTGCGAGTCCGGCGCCATGACCTCCAGCCCACGAGATCGACCACCGGAACCGACCCACGAGACCGGCCATGGAGCGCGACCATGGAACGGCTACAGGGCGACCGTGGAGCGGCCGCGGGGCAACCATGGAGCAGCCGTGGAGCGGCCGCGGGGCAGCCGTGGAGCGGCCGTACAGCGGCGATGAAGCGGGCCTGGAGCGACCAACCCGACCGACACGGAATGCGCTCTCCCCGTCAGCACACACCATCCCGGCCCGCGACCCTCGACCCGCCGCCCTCCACCTGCCGTCTTCGACCCACCGCCCTCGACCCAGCGCCCTCGACCCGCCGCCCCACCCACCGTCCTCCACTCACCGTCTTCGACCCGCTGTCCCCCACCCGCTGTCCTCGACGCGCCGTCCTGCACCCGCCATCCCCGCCTGCCGTCCTCCACTCGCTGCCGGTGAACCTCAGTCGGTGAGGAGGCCGCGGCGGTACGCCTCGCCGACGGCGGCGGCGCGGTCGCGTACGTCGAGCTTGGCGTAGATGTGCAGCAGGTGCGTCTTGACGCTGGCCTCGCTGATGAACAGCCGGGCGGCCGCCTCCCTGTTGGTGGCGCCCTCGGCCACCAGGCGCAGCACCTCCAGCTCCCGCTTGCTCAGCCGCCCCCTGGACGGCCTGCGCAGGTGCTCGGCCAGGCGGCCGGCCACGGCTGGAGCCAGCACGGTCTCGCCCCGGTGGGTGGCGCGCACGGCGCGTACCAGTTCCTCGGGCGAGGCGTCCTTGAGCAGGTAGCCGCTGGCGCCCGCCTCCAGCGCGGGAAGGACGTCGGTGTCGAACGTGGTGAGCACCAGCACGCGCGGCCCGGTGCCGCGCAGCCGGCGGATGGCGCTCACGCCGTCGAGGCCGGGCATGCGCAGGTCCATCAGGACGACGTCAGGAGACAGCTCGGCGGCCAGGCGTACGGCCTCCTCCCCGTCGCCCGCCTCACCGACGACCTCGATCCGCGGCTCGCCACCAGGCTCGACGCCAGGCTCGCCACCGGACCCAACGCCGGACCCGACGCCGGGCTCGGCACCGGACCCGACGCCAAGCTCGATGCCAGGCTGGCCGCCGGGCTCGGTACTGGGCTTGCCGCTGAGGGCGGTGCGCAGGCCGTCACGCACGATCGGATGGTCGTCGGCGATCAGCACCCGCAGTGACATCGTTTCCTCCCCGGTGAACGCGATCGTCTCATTCGCCGCCTCCGGCCGGGATCACCGGCACGGCGGCGGCGACCGCCGTGCCCCGGCCGGGCTCCGACTCGACCTCGAGGGTGCCGCCCACGCTCCGGGCCCGCTGCCGCATGCCGTCGAGCCCGAAGCCGTCAGCGCGCTCCTGCGGCTCGAAACCGCGCCCGTCGTCACGGATGTCGAGGAGCACGAGTTCGTCCGTGTACGTCAGGGTGAGGCCCGTCCTGGCGGCGCGGGCGTGCTTGGCCACGTTGGCGAGAGCCTCCTGGGCGACGCGGAACAGGGCCGTCTCCACCTCCGCGGACAGCGCGACGGGCGTGCCGGTGACCTCCAGCCGCAGGTCGACCCCGGACACATCGGCCCACGACCTGGCCATGTGGCCGAGGGCCTCGGGCAGCCGGGCGTCTTCGAGCGGCTCGGGCCGCAGCGCGCGTACGGATCTGCGGGCCTCGGCCAGGCCGCGCCGGGCCAGCTCGGCGGCCCGGTCGAGGTGGTGGCCGCGGGCCTGGCCGCCGGTGGCCCGCCCGGCGGCGTCGAGCTGGCCGATCAGCGCGACGAGGTCTTGCGCGAGCGTGTCGTGGATCTCCCCGGCCACGCGGTGCCGCTCGTCGAGCACGCCCGCCCGCCTGGCCTGGTCGAGGAGCCTGGCGTTCAGCTCGGCGTTCTCGTCCATGGCGGCGCGCAGGCGCTCGACCAGGCGGCGGCGTCTGTCGTGCTCGCCCGAGACGTACCAGCCGGCCAGGACGAGCGGCACGGCCACCCCGGCGATCACGGTGAGCAGGCTCACCCGCGCGCCCGGCCCCGCCTGGGAGAGCACGTTGACGAGCGCGGTGAGCGTGACTCCTGCCATGACCAGGCGGCCGGGGAGCAGGGCGATGGCCAGCGGGTAGCCGATCGCGACGAACACCACGAAGACCGCGCCCTTGAGCGCCAGCGCCCAGGTCAGGGCGATGAGGACGAGGTAGTGGGCCACGACGAGCACGCGGTGGGTGTCGCGGTGGCGGTGCAGCCAGGCGACGGGCGCGAGCCATCCGGCCGCGACCACCGCCAGCAGGGGCCACGACGGGAACGGCCCCGCGGGCATGCCCGACACCGCCGCCGCGACCGAGGCGGCCGCGAGCAGCGCGTACGCGAGCCCCGCGTAGACCCAGCGCTCACGCACCTGGAACCGGCTCATGGGCCCCACCCCGGCCCGCCGCCAATGGCGTCACCCGACCGGCGGATGACCGTGCACGGCCGGTCACGGCCTTGGCCCGTGCGGGTATCAACCGATCGGTGGATGCCCGCCATCCACCGCTTCTCGGCCCGGCCGGGCGATGTGCGCCACCCCTGACCTCGGCGAACATCGGAGACATGAACACTCCGACGCGCAGAACAGCCCTCCAGCTCGGCGCCGCGGGCGCCACCGCCGCCGCCGTCGCCGGCGCCACCGCGGCCTTCGCCGGGCCCTCCAGGAAGAAGGACGTCACCACGTTCGTCTACGTCTCCGGCTCCAACGGCGTGGCCGTGACCGACCCCTTGCTCGCCCTGCGCGGCCACCGCACCGTGGGCGTGACCCTGCCGGGACACGGCCCCGAGGAGCAGTTTCACCCCGCCTACCAGGCCCCGCAGGACCTCGCGAAGCTGGCCGCGCTGCCGTCGCCGGTGGCCGCCGTGACGCTGGACGACTATGTAGAGGCCACGGTGGACGTCGTGCGCCGCGTCTCCCGCTACGGACCGGTCATCCTGGTGGGCGGCAGCCTCGGCGGCGCGACGATCACGAAGGTGGCCGACGCGGTGCCGGACCTGATCGACCGGCTGGTCTACGACGCCGCCTTCTGCTGCACGAAACTGCGCTCGCCCAACGACTACATGACCAGCCCCGAGGGGCAGACGAGCCTGACGCCGAGCCTGCTGAACGGCATCGTCGGCGACCCCGCCAAGATCGGCGCGGTGCGGATCAACTGGCGCACCGCCGACCCGAAGTTCCTGGCCGCGGCCAAGGCGGCCTTCATGGCGGAGGCGAGCGAGGGTGAGTTTCTCGCCATGCTGAACACGCTGCTGCCGGATGAGAGCCTCCAGGTGTCGGCGGCCGACGCCCGCGGGCGCAAGGACGCGTGGGGACGGGTGCCCAGGGTCTACATCAGGCACTCGAAGGACCGCACGATCCCGATCGCGCTGCAGGACCGGATGATCAGGGAGGCGGACGCGGCCACGCCCGCCAACAAGTTCAAGGTCTTCACGGTGGAGACGTCACACGCGCCAACGATCAAGGCTTACCAGGAGATCTCGGAAATTCTGTACCGGCTGGCGAAATGAAAAAGCGGACATCCCTCTGCGAGACATCCGCTCAATGCTGGGGTACCAGGACTCGAACCTAGACTAACTGAACCAGAATCAGTCGTGCTGCCAATTACACCATACCCCACCGCTGCGGGCCCCTCGTGGAGCGCGCTTGGCGACGTCCGAAAGAATAGCCCAGCTCGGGGGGTAAGGCCAAAACGATTCACGGGCCCGCCTCCCGCAGCCCCCGGCACGAGCCCCGCCGTGCCAAGCTGAAGGGGACAAAACACCACGTGGAGGAGCCGAAGCGTTGGCCGAGAATCCGTTCTTCGCCCCAAGCGATCTGCCGTACGAGCTGCCGCCCTTCGCGGACGTCCGCGAAGAGCACTACCTGCCGGCGTTCGAGCGCGGCATGGCCGAGCAGCTCGCCGAGGTCGACACGATCGCGAGCAGCACCGAGCCGCCGACGTTCGAGAACACGATCGCCGCGCTCGAACGGTCGGGCCGGATCCTCGACCGCACGGCGACGGTCTTCTTCAGCGTCGCCGCGTCCAACACGACCGACGGCCTCATGGAGATCGAGAAGCAGATCTCCCCCCAGCTCACCCGGCACAGCGACGCCATTCGCCTCGACCGGGCGCTGTGGGCCCGCATCAAGCAGGTGAGCACGGCGGATCCCGAGGAGTCGTGGCTGCTGGAGAAGTACCGCGACGACTTCATCAGGGCCGGGGCCGACCTGTCGGAGACCGACCAGCAGGGGCTGCGCGCGCTCAACGAGGAGTTGTCGAGGCTGTCGACGGAGTTCGCGCAGAGCCTGCTGCGGGCCTCCACGGAGTCGGCCCTGGTGGTGACCGATCCCAAGGAGCTGGACGGGTTCGACGAGGCCAAGATCGAGTCGCTGCGCAAGGACGACGGCACGTACGTCCTGCCGCTGCACAACTTCACCGTCCAGCCCGGCCTGGCCCAGCTCACCGACCGCGACGTGCGCCGCCGCCTGTACGAGCTGAGCGTCGGCCGGGCCCCCGGCAACTTCGAGATCGCGGCCAGGATGGCGGCTCTGCGGGCCGAGCGGGCGGCGTTGCTCGGCTTCCCCAGCCACGCCGCGTACACGGTGGCCGACCAGACCGCCAAGACCGTCGAGGCGGTCGAGGAGATGCTCGGCCAGCTCGTCGGCCCCGCCGTGCGCAACGCCAGGAAGGAGGCCGAGGCGCTGGCGGAGCAGGCCGGGTTCCCGATCGAGCCGTGGGACTGGGCCTACTACTCCGAGAAGGTGCGCCAGGCCCGCTACGAGTACGACGGCGGCGCGATGCGGCCGTACTTCGAGCTGAACCGGGTCTTCCGCGACGGCGTGTTCTTCGCCGCCGCGAAGCTGTACGGCCTCACCTTCGCCGAACGCCCCGACCTGGGCGGCTACCACCCCGACGTGACCGTGTTCGAGGTGTCCGACGAGGACGGCGGCCCGCTGGGGCTGTTCGTGCTCGACCCGTACGCCCGGCCGGGCAAGCGCGGCGGCGCGTGGATGAACAACCTGGTCGACCAGTCGTTCCTGTTCGGGCTGCGGCCGGTGGTGATCAACAACCTCAACGTCGCCAAGCCCGCCTCCGGGCCGACGCTGCTGACGTTCGACGAGGTGGAGACGGCCTTCCACGAGTTCGGCCACGCGCTGCACGGCCTGTTCTCGCAGGTGCGCTACCCGCGCGTGTCGGGCACCAGCGTGCCGCGCGACTTCGTCGAGTACCCCTCGCAGGTCAACGAGATGTGGGTGACCTGGCCCGAGGTGCTGGCCAACTACGCCAGGCACCACGAGACGGGCGAGCCGATGCCGGGCGAGCTGGTGGCGAAGCTGAAGGCGGCCGAGACGTTCAACCAGGGCTTCAAGACCGTCGAATATCTGGCCGCCACGCTGCTCGACTGGGCCTGGCACAAGCTGGCCGCCGGGGAGGCGGTGGCCGACCCGGAGGCGTTCGAGTCGGCCGCCCTGGAGGCCGCCCAGATCGCCTTCCCGCTGGTCCGGCCGCGCTACCGGACCAACTTCTTCGCCCACATCTTCTCCGGCGGCTACAGCGCCGGCTACTACTCCTACATCTGGAGCGAGGTGCTCGACGCGGAGAGCGTGGAGTGGTTCAAGGAGAACGGCGGGCTCACCCGGGAGAACGGCGACCACTTCCGCCGCGAGCTGCTCTCCCGGGGCGGCAGCCTCGACCCGCTGACGGCGTTTCGCAACTTCAGGGGGCGCGAGCCCGGCATCCAGCCGCTGCTCACCCGCCGCGGCCTCATCTGAACGATCCGGCGTGCTCGGCGGCCCACTGCGCGAACGTGCGCGGCGGCCGCCGGGTCACCTCCTCGATCGTGTCGGTGACCTGGTACGCGTCGTCGGGCACGTTGCCGAAGATCTCGATCCGGAACTCGATCATCTCCTCGGGCATGCCCACGGCCCGGTAACGCTCGCGCAGCTCGTCCACGGTCAGCTCGACGAGGGTGATCTCGCGGCCGGCCGCCTCCGCCAGGATCCGCAGCTTGGCGGGCACGTCGAGGAGTTCGGGGCCGGTGAGGCCGTAGGAGCGGCCGTGGTGGCCGTCCTCGGTGAGGGCGGTGGCGATGACGGCGCCGATGTCGGCCTCGTGCACCATGGGGGTCCTGGTGGCCGGGAACGCCTCCTCGACGACGCCCCGCGTACGCACCGGCTCCGCCCAGGCCAGGGCGTTGGCCATGAACTCGGTCGGCTGCACGTACGTCCACTCCAGGTCGCTGGAGAGCACGGCGGGCTCCAGCGTGCCCGCCGACCAGCTACTGAGCAGGGTCACCTTGCGCGCGCCGGCCTTCCTGACGGCCTCGACGATCTCGGGGCCGTTCGCGAGCGGGGTGTAGCCGGAGTCGGCCACGTCGATGAGGTGCACGCCCGTCACACCTTCGAGGGCGGGCCACAGGGTCTCGACCCGGCCGAGATCGCCCTGGACGACCTCGACCTCCTCGGGCAGCCGGGCCCGGCCCGGGTCGCGGGTGAGCGCGCGTACGCGGTGGCCCGCCTCCAGGAGGTGGGCCACGACGTGCCTGCCTACGGAGCCCGTGGCTCCGGTCACCAAATAGGTCATGCCGCCGACGCTAGGTGCAATTGCGGCAGGAACCGTTCCTCGTTGAGGCGTGGCGCCGGATGATCAGCCGCGCAGGCGGGTCAGGGCGGCGCGCAGGCGCTCCCGCGCCCGCTCACGGCCGAGCACCTCGATCGACTCGAACAGCGGCAGGCCGACCGTGCGGCCGGTGACCGCTACCCGCACCGGGGCCTGGGCCTTGCCCAGCTTGAGCCCGTGGGCCGCGCCGACCTGCTCCAGCGCCTCCTTGAGCGACTCGGGGTCCCAGCTCACGGTCTCGAGGCGATCGAGGTAGCCGCCGAGGATCTCCTCGGGGGCGTTCTTCATCGCCTTGTCCCAGGACGCCTGGTCGAAGACCGGCTCCTCCATGAAGAGGAAGTCGACGTTCTGCCGGATCTCCGACAGCACCGCGATGCGGGTCTGGGCCAGCGCCGCGACCTTGCTGAACAGCTCGCGGTCCCAGGACGGGTCGAGGTAGGGGGCGCAGCGCTCCTCGAACGTCTCCAGCGGCAGCGCGCGGATGTACTCGCCGTTGAAGGCCCGCAGCTTCTTCTCGTCGAAGAAGGCGCTGGAGGAGTTGACGTCTTCCAGCCGGAACAGCGGCATCATCTCCGACCACGGCATGATCTCGCGGTCTTCGCCAGGACCCCAGCCGAGCAGCATGAGGTAGTTGACCATGGCTTCGGCGAGGTAGCCCTCGGCCCGGTAGTCCTCCAGCGCCACCTTGTCGCGCCGCTTGGACAGCTTTTTGCGCTGCTCGTTGACGATCACCGGCAGATGGGCCCACACCGGCGGCGTGGCGCCCAGGGCGGGCCAGAGCAGCATCTGCTTGGCCGCGTTGCCGAGGTGCTCCTCACCGCGTACGACGTGGGTGATGTTCTGGGTGATGTCGTCGACCGCGTTGGCCAGCACGTAGAGGGGCGAGCCGTCGGTACGCGCGATGACGAAGTCTTCCTGGGCCTCGTTGGGGAACTCCACGTTGCCCCTGATGAGGTCGGGCACCACGATCACGCCCTCGTCGGGGGTGCGGAAGCGCACCGCGCCCTCCGTCAGCCCCCGGTCGCGGCAGTGGCCGTCATAGCCGCGGTGCTCGGAGCCGGTGCGCGCGACCAGCGCCTCACGCGTGCAGTCGCAGTAGTAGGCGCGGCCGTCGGCCAGCAGCTTGGCCACGGCCTCGCGGTGCTGCGGCTCGTAGGCCGACTGGAAGTAGGGGCCCTCGAAGACCTGGTTGGTGCCGTTGATGCCGATCCAGTCGAGCGCGGAGATGATGCCCTCGGTCCACTCCGGGCGGTTCCTGGACGCGTCGGTGTCCTCGATGCGCAGCACGAAGCGGCCGCCGGACTGTTCGGCCAGCGCCCAGTTGAACAGCGCCGTACGGGCGCCGCCGACGTGGAACATGCCGGTTGGGGACGGGGCGAACCTGACGCGTACGTCAGTCACGGGAGACCACCTTGTTCGTGAGTGTGCCGATGCCTTCGATGCCGACGCTGACCTCGTCGCCGATCTCCAGCGGGCCGACGCCCGCCGGCGTGCCGGTCAGGATGACGTCGCCGGGGATCAGCGTCATGACCGCGCTGACGTAGGCCACCAGCGCCGGGATGTCGTTGATGAGCTGGTTGGTGCGCCCGCTCTGCCGGATCTCGCCGTTGACCGTGGTCGTCAGGGCCAGGTCGCTCGCGTCGAGATCGGTCTGGATCCACGGCCCCAGCGGGCAGAACGTGTCGAACCCCTTGGCCCGGGTGAACTGCACGTCCTTCTTCTGCAGGTCGCGGGCGGTGACGTCGTTGGCGCAGGTGTAGCCGAAGATGACGTCCTTGACCCGCTCGACCGGCACCTCGCGGCAGAGCCTGCCGATCACCACGGCCAGCTCGCCCTCGAAGTCGACGCGGTCGGACAGCGACGTGGGATAGGCGATGTTCTCGCCGTGGCCGATCACCGTGGTGGACGGCTTCATGAAGATGAGCGGCTCTTCCGGCACCTCGTTGCCCAGCTCGGCCGCGTGCTCGGCGTAGTTTCTGCCGATGGCGACGACCTTGCTCGGCAGCATCGGGGCCAGCAGCTTCACCTGGGACAGCGGGAACCGCTCGCCGGTGAACTGGACCTGGGCGAACGGGTGGCCGGCGATCGCGGAGACGACCTCCTCGCCCGGACCACCCTCGACCACGCCGAACGAGACGCCTTCGCCTGTGGAGAACCTCGCTATACGCACCCGACAAGGCTATCGCCGCCGCCGGAAAGGTCCGCCCACCTTTCCGCCCCCGCCCCGGCCAGGTCGGGAACCGTCCGTCGAGCCGGTTTCGCCGATCTTCCGCGGCCGGTGGCGGAACGCGCGCGACGCGCCAGGACCGGGGATCGGGTACCGGCGACCGCCCGCGTTAGCCTGGTGCCCTCGCCGTTCCTGCAGCGCAGGTTTCCTGAGCGCAAGGTCGTGCGCCGATGAGAGGGGTACCCGACGTGTCCGTCGTGAAGATCAACGTGCTCACCGTGTCCACCGAGATGCGTGAGGAGCTCGAACGGCGCTTCGCCAACCGGGCCGGGATGGTGGAGTCGGCCGACGGGTTCGAGTGGTTCGAGCTGCTGCGGCCGGTGGAGGGCACGGATCGGTACCTCGTGTACACGCGCTGGCGCAGCGAGGACGACTTCCAGAAGTGGCAGCAGGGCGAGGCGTTCCGTCGCGGCCATGCCCAAGCCGCCGCCCAGGCCGCCGCCCAGGGGCAGCAGCCGGGTCATGGGCACGGGCAGGGCCACGGGCACGGGCAGGGGCCCGCGGCGGCGGGCTCCGAGCTGTGGACGTTCGAGGTCGCCGAGAGCACCGGCCCCAAGGCGTAGCCGCTCCGGCTGCCCATCCGCGGCCCGTCAGCCGTCGAGCGGGTTGTGCACGATGCGGTCGACGATCCCCCCGCGTACGGCCCGCGCGGCGACACTGGACGGCTTGCGCGCCCCCTGGTCGGCGATGCACACGCTGAACTCCTTGGCGATCTCCAGCCGCGGATGGCGCTCCAGCACCTCCTCGCGCACGCCGGCGGGGATCTCGTCGGCGCGGCGGCCCGAGATGTCCATGCCGGTCGAGATCTCGAGCAGGTGTCCCTCGGGGTCCTCGTCGAGGGGCACCGTGTCCCACATGTGCCTGACGATGACCTCGCTCGCGCGCAGCCGCCGCTCGGGCGACCAGCCGGCCCCGGCGCAGAAGGCCCAGGCCACGTGCCCGCCCGCCTCCTCGAACGGCACCGAGTGGCTGTCGAACTCGGCCACCAGCCCGAGGTCGTGCAGCATGGCCGACACGTAGAGCAGCTCGGCGTCGAAGGCGATGCCGTTGCCCTGCGCGTGGACCGCGGCCCACAGGTAGGCGCGGATCGAGTGGTTGAGCATCGAGGGCGTGTGGTAGCGGGCGGCCACCTCGAGCGCGCCGCGGCACGCGGGTGTGTCGGGAATCACCAGATCGTCGAATCTCACGGTCCCAGCATGTCGCGGCGGGTACGGCCACGCCACCCGGGCACGGCGGGCGCACCGGCCGGTTAACGAATCGAACACGTGGCTTGACCGCATGATCGTTCCTCCGAAAGCATGTCCCGCCCTCAACTTTTGTCCCGGAAGGAACTGGCGTGCGCCGCCTCGCGATTCCTCTTGCCTTCATGCTCACGCTCAACGCTCTCGTGAGCCCGGCGCAGGCGGCCGACAAGGTGACCCGCACCGCGGAGTGCCAGGGCGACTGGCTGCCCGGCACGCCGACCGCCGCGGACGTCATGAAGGGCGAGATCTCGCTCGTCGGGCTGCCGGCGTACAAGCTGGGCAAGAAGATCGACTGGGACGCGAGCCCGTACAAGAACAGGTCGTGGGAGTTCGTCTACCAGTCGCTGCGCTGGATGGGCACGCTCGTCGTCGAGTACGAGAACACCGGCGAGCAGAGCTACCTCGACCGCGCCACCGAGATCACCAAGGACTGGGTGGCCCAGAACAAGTACGGCGCCCGCGGCACCCCCTCCTACGTCTGGACGGACCACCCGGTCTCCCTGCGCACCCAGCCGCTGCTCTGCCTGAGCCGGCACGTGAACGCGAGCTGGCTCAAGGAGAGCCTGAACACGCACGCCAAGCTCCTGTCGAACCCGAAGCTGTACAAGAAGGGCCACAACCACGGCATCGACCAGGACATCGCGCTCATGGGCATCGGCTGCCGCTACGGCCGCAAAGACTGGTCGGACCTGGCCTCCAGCCGTCTGACCGGCACGGTGAAGCTGGACGTCGACTCCCAGGGCGCGCTCATGGAGCAGGCGCCCCGCTACGCCGTCTACGTCTACGGACGCCTCCAGGTCGCGATGACCAACATGAAGGCGTGTGACCGGAAGGTGCCCGGCGAGATCTCCAAGCGGGCCGAGGCCATGAAGGCTTTCGTCGCCCACTCGACCATGCCCAACGGCTACATGGTGCCCATCGGCGACGGCAGCGCCGAGACCGAGCCGAAGATGGAGACGGGCACGCCGAAGCGGGAGGTCGAGACCTACCGGGCCGGGTACGTCTTCGGGCGCACCGCCTGGGGCAAGCCGGAGTCGGCGTACTATTCGATCAGGTTCGGGCCCGGGATGAAGTTCCACGGGCACGAGGACCACCTGGGCGTCACGTACTACGCGCAGGGGCGCGACATCCTGGTGGACGCCGGGTTCCACTCCTACGAGAAGAGCTCCTACCGGTACTGGACGCTCTCGCCGGAGGCGCACAACGTGCCGACCGTGGTGGGCTCCCGCTTCCAGCCGCGTACGGCCAGCAAGCTCGTCAAGACCGACTACGGCGACGACCGCCAGGCGTTCAAGCTGACGGACAAGGCGTACGGGGTGAGCCGTACCAGGTCGGTGCTGGTGAACCACGGCGACGACCTGATGGCCGTGCTGGACTCGGCCTCGGGCGGGAAGAAGGTCCGCAACATCTGGCGCTTCGCCCCGACGCTCAAGCTGGTCTCCAAGAGCGGCGGCAAGGTGGTGCTGGGCGACGGCAAGTTCAAGGTCACGCTGCTGCAGTTCTCGTCGTGCGAGCAGGTCGGCGGGCAGAAGGTGGAACGGGGCGGCGAGCTGGGCTGGGTGTCGCCCACCTACCTGTCGAAGCAGGCCACGAACGTGGTGGTGTCCCCGGCGGCGACGTCGCTGCTGACGGTGATCGTGCCGGGGACCGACTCGCCCAAGGTGTCGTGCTCCGGCGGGAAGGTCACGGTGGACGGCGTGTCCTTCTCCGCCGGTCTGCTCTGACCGCCGCGTCGGGCGGTTACGGGCACTCGCGGCCCGCGCGCAGCAGGCCGTACGTGACCGCCTGCTCCAGGGCCTGCCAGGACGCGTCGATGATGTTCTCGGCCACCCCGACCGTCGCCCACTCGTTCGTGTCGTCGGTGGAGGTGATGAGGACGCGGGTGATGGCGTCGGTGCCGTGGGCGCCTTCGAGTATGCGGACCTTGTAGTCGACCAGCTCCAGCTTGGCGAGTTCGGGGTAGAGCTGCTCGAGCGCCTGGCGTACGGCCTTGTCGAGCGCGTTGACGGGGCCGTTGCCCTCGCCGGTGGCCACGATGCGCTCGCCCTTGGCGTGCAGCTTGACCGTGGCCTCGCTGACCAGCTCCCCGCCCTTCGTCCGCTCCACGATGACGCGCCAGGACTCGACCTCGAAGTGCCGCCTGCGCTCCCCCGCGACGGTGTCGCGCAGGAGCAGCTCGAACGAGGCGTCGGCGGCCTCGAACGTGAAGCCCCTGGACTCCAGGTCCTTGACCCGCGCGACCAGCGTCTTGGTGTGCTCGGGGGTCAGCTCGTAGCCCAGCTCGCGGCCCTTGAGCTCGACCGAGGCGCGGCCGGCCATGTCGGAGACGAGCATGCGCATGTCGTTGCCCACCTGGGCGGGGTCGATGTGCTGGTAGAGGTTGGGGTCGACCTTGATGGCGCTGGCGTGCAGGCCGGCCTTGTGGGTGAAGGCCGAGGTGCCGACGTAGGGGGCGTGTGAGTTGGGGGTGACGTTGGTGACCTCGGTGATCGCGTGCGCGATGCGGGTCATGTCGGCCAGGGCGTCGCGGGGCACGAGGTCGAAGCCCCGCTTGAGCTGGAGGTTCGCCACGACCGTGAAGAGGTTGGCGTTGCCGGAGCGCTCGCCGTAGCCGTTGGCGCAGCCCTGTACGTGCGTGGCTCCCGCCTTGACCGCGGCCAGGGTGTTGGCCACGGCGCAACCCGTGTCGTCGTGGCAGTGGATGCCGACCCTGGCGCTGGTGCGTACGGCGTCGAGGACGATCTCGGCCAGCTCGTCGGGGAGCATGCCGCCGTTCGTGTCGCACAGGGCGATGACGTCGGCGCCCGCTTCCGCGGCGGTCGTCAGTACCTCCAGCGCGTAGGCTGGGTTGGACTTGTAGCCGTCGAAGAAGTGCTCGGCGTCGAGGAAGACCCGCTGTCCCTCCGCACGAAGGTGAGAGACCGTGTCGCGGATCATCGCGAGGTTCTCCTGGAGAGTCGTACGGAGGGCCAGCTCCACGTGCCGGTCGTGGCTCTTGGCGACAAGGGTCACGACCGGCGCGCCGGATTCGCGCAAAGCGGCCACCAAAGGGTCGTCGGCTGCCTTCGCACCGGCCCGGCGGGTCGCGCCGAACGCGGCGAGTTGCGCGTGCTTCAGGTCGAGCTCTGTTCGAGCGAGCCTGAAGAACTCGGTGTCCTTGGGGTTGGCGCCCGGCCAGCCCCCCTCGATGAAGCCGACGCCGAGGCCGTCCAGGTGCCGCGCGACGGCGAGCTTGTCAGCGACGGTGAGGTTGAGCCCCTCCTGCTGAGCGCCGTCACGCAGCGTCGTGTCATATACGTGGAAGCGGTCGTCGGCCATCAGTCTCTTCTTTCCGGACAGTGTTGGGAAACGTCGTCTCTGAAGCTCTGTGGAAGCGTCTGTGGGAGCGCGTCTGCTTCGGGAAAACAAAAAGACCCCTCACGGACGTGAGAGGTCTGCGCGCCGGCGGTGTCCTGATTTCAGCCGGCGCGCCTGCCGATAATGAGCAGACCGTAGAACATGGTGAAACCCAGTCTGCCACATGGATCCACCATCCGGCACACCGGTCTCAGCCCCTGGGACACCACGGGAATACTCGCGTCACACCCGCACGCCGACGCCGCCCGTGATGGCCCGTTCCAGGGCCGCCGGGTCGAACGCCTCGGGGCCCAGCATCTGCCCGTCGAGCAGCACGGTCGGCGTGCCCTCCAGCGGGATCTTGGCCGTCTCGGCCACGTGCGCCTTCGCGTGCGACTGTGACGTGACACACGCGTCCACCGAGGCCCCCACCTTCCTGGCCGTCGCGGCCAGCTCCGCGACGGTGAACCCGGAGGCCACGCCGTGCGGGGCGGGCTGCATGGCGTACAGCTCGTCCCTGAAGGCCAGCCAGTTCGCCTCGGGGACACAGCGGGCCGCCGCCGCGGCGCGGATGGAGTTGGAGCGCATGGGCTCGTCCTCGAAGATCGTTACGGCGTGGAAGACGACCTTGACCTTGCCCTCCCTGGCCAGCCGCTGGATCGTGGTGTCCACCTTGGAGTGCATGTCCTTGCAGACGGGGCAGTCGAAGTCCTCGAACACGTCGAGCACGGGCGTGTCACCGCCCAGGTCGGCCAGGATCATCGAGCCGTCGGCCTGCCGGGTCAGTTGCACCCCGTCGGACGACGCGCCCGGCTCCGAGAACGCCAGCACCCCGAGTACGGCGATCGCCACACACGCCGCGGCGACCGCCATCAACCGCTTCATCATCAGCCCACTCTCACCTCGTCGACCGCGCAGACCTTACAGGAAACGGAAACAATGCCCGCATGAAGGCATACCTCCTCGACGCCGCCGTGGCGCGCTACGTGTTCGACCACACCACCCCGCCCGACGCCCTGCTGAGGGCGCTGGAGAAGGAGACCGCCGAGGTCGCGGGCGAGAGCGCGGCCATGCAGATCTCCTCCGACCAGGGCAGATTCCTCACCATGATCACACAACTGATGGCTCCGCGGGTCGTCGTGGAGGTGGGCACGTTCACCGGATACTCGTCGGTGTGCATCGCCCGCGGGCTGTCCGGCGGGCGGCTGCACTGCTTCGACGTGAGCGAGGAGTGGACGTCGATCGCCCGCCGCTACTGGCGCGAGGCGGGGGTGGCCGACCGGGTGACGCTCACCATCGGCCCGGCGGCCGAGACCCTGCCCGCCTTCGACCAGCCGATCGACCTGGCCTTCGTGGACGCCGACAAGGGCAACTACCCCGTCTACTACGAGCTGCTGATGGAGCGCCTGCGGCCGGGCGGGCTGCTGGTGGCGGACAACACGCTGCGCAGGGGCTGGGTGGCCGACCCGGCCCACGACGAGCAGACGACGGTGGAGATCCGCCGGTTCAACGACCTGGTGATGGCGGATCCCCGGGTGAGCGTGCTCATGTTGCCGGTCGCCGACGGGATGACCCTGATCAGGAAGAACTGACGGCGTTTCACCCGCACGCCCTGTGTTCACACACCCAGGCGGGCATACGCTCGGTCCTTCCCCGACAGGAAAGGACCGACAGGCATGGCCGCGCCGCTCGAAGAGCGTTTCCGTACCGTGCGGGATTTGCTGCCCGAATATCGGGTGGAAATGCTGCGGGGCCGGATCGTGGTGAACGAGTCCGGCACCTGGCAGCACAATACGGTCGTCTTCGGGATCATGCGCAGGCTCATCGGCACAGTGCTCGAGCGAGGCTGGGAGATCTGGCCGAACATCACCGTCCACCTGGGCGAACACACCGACCGCTACGTGCCCGACCTCGCCGTGGTGCCGGGCTCCCCGCGTATGCGCATGGACCACGCGGTGTGCGGCGACTCGACGACGCTCATCGTGGACGTCGTTTCCACCGACAGTTCCTACGACGACTACTACGTCAAGCCGCAGGGTTTCGCGGCGGCCGGGGTGCCGCTTTATCTGGTGCTCGACCCCGCTCCCCGCGCCGCGAAACTCTTCGCCGCCCCGGAGGCCGGGAAATACGGGCGGGAAATCATCGCCGCAGGGAACGAGTCACTTTTCCTGCCACCGCCGTGGGGGTTCGCCGTGCAGGTCGGTGACCTGTGGTGAGCGCCGATGGCGATCTACGGCAGGACGGCCAAGACGACCTGGCCCGCCGAGACCGACGACCCCAGGGTGTCGGCAGGGCCGTCCGGCGGCGAAGTGTCCGGATCGGGCGATAGCGTTCCGGCATGATCGAATCGCCCTCCTTCGAACTGCTCGACGGCTTGCTCGGCCGCCGTACCGACGACCCTGGCCTGATCGAGCTGCACCGGTCCTATCCTCTGAAGCCCCTTCCTGTGTTCACCGACCGGGAGGACATCTCCCCGACCGGCTCGGACGCGCACGGGTTCAAGCTCACCTACCAGGCGACCGTGCGAGTGCCCGGCTGCTATCCCTCGGTCCGGGTGCGGGGACGCGGTCCGCTGCTCGGCTACCTCACCAAGGTGTGGATCAGGGAGAGCTACCACTTGCCGATGGGGGACGGCCTCAGCACGGCGCTGCCCGAGCCCGAGGCGCGCACGCGGGCACTGCACAGCAGCGTCCAGGAGTACGGGAACATCGTCCACATCCTGCGCCGCGACGAGCGCAGCACCCTCGAGGCGCGCTACCACGACGACGGCCGCTTCATCTGGTTTCTCCTGACGCTCAACGAGCGGGACGAGGACGATCCTGAACTGCTGAAGTCGGCGGATGCGGTCCTGGCCGCCGCGCTGGCGCGGGAGTACCCGTCCTGGCCGGAACCCAGTGCCGACGAACCCTTCCCCACGGCCCTGCGGGCACTGCACGACCACCAGGGCGCGCACGGGTTCGGCAAGATCGACTTCGAGATGCACGACCGCTTCACGTTCGGCGGGCCGCACGCGTGGACCGGCAACCCCGCGGCCGAACGAGAGTTCCGGGTGTTCGGCCACGACGGCAGCGGCGGTCTGGCGGCCTTCTGGCTGGTCCACCAGGGACGTTCGATCGAGGAGCAGCCCGTCGTCTTCCTCGAGAGCGAGGGCGCCATGGGGCCGGTCGCGCCGGACCTGTGTGACCTGCTCCACCTGCTCGCGGGCGGCATCGGCCCCTACGAGGCCATCACCTTCGGCTCCTCCTACTGGGACGCCGACCCGCAACCCGCGATCGCCCGCATCGCCGAGGATCACTTCGGGTGGCGCGAAGCGCGCACACCTCAGGAGATCATCGACGACGCGGACAGCGAGTACTCCGACCTCATGGACCGCGTCGACGCGCTCAACATGTACTGAGGCCCGAACGCGCGTGCGTCGAACGCGGGCAGTCGAAGGACCCGGGCAGCCTCCGGGGCGTGGAAGGCCGGCGGGCGAGCCTCCGGCGGGCCGCTAGGCGATCTTGTGGATCCAGTTGTGGGTGTCGGGGCGGGCGCCGTACTGGATGCCGACCAGTTCCTCGCGCACCCGCATCGTCACCGGGCCGGGCGTGCCGTCGCCGATCGTCCACGAGCGGTCGGCGCCCTTGACCGAGCCCACAGGCGTCACCACGGCCGCGGTGCCGCACGCGAACACCTCCGTCAGCTCGCCCGACGCGCACCCGGCCTGCCACTCGTCCACGCTGACCAGGCGCTCCTCGGTCCGCAGGCCCAGGTCACCGGCCAGCTCGAGGATCGACTCGCGGGTGATGCCGGGCAGCAGGGTGCCGGTGAGCGCGGGCGTGACGAGCTTGTCGCCGAAGACGAAGAACAGGTTCATCCCGCC
Source organism: Nonomuraea sp. NPDC051298 (assembly GCF_055586305.1). Classification (NCBI taxonomy): domain Bacteria; kingdom Bacillati; phylum Actinomycetota; class Actinomycetes; order Streptosporangiales; family Streptosporangiaceae; genus Nonomuraea; species Nonomuraea sp. NPDC051298. The sequence continues at coordinate 226,108 of NZ_JBVJIM010000005.1, read as the reverse complement.
CATCTCCTCGACGTAGCGGTGCTCGTGGGCGTCCAGCCAGACCACCTGGTCGCAGCCGTTCGCCACGGCCTGCCGCTGCGCGACGAACGCCGCGGCGTAGTTGCCGCCGCACTTGGCGAAGCCGGTGCCGCCCGGGGCGGCCCGCGTGTACTCGGTGGACAGCCAGACGGAGACGGGCTTGATCCCCCCGGTGAAGTACGAGGCCGCCGGCGAGGCGATGACCATGTACTTGTAGCTCTTCGACGGGTAGTTGACGCCCAGCCCCGCCTGGGTGGCGATCATGAAGGGCCGCAGGTAGAGGCTGTGCCCCTCGGTCGTCGGCACCCACTCCTTGTCCGTCGAGACGAGCACTTCGAGCGACTCGACGAACGTCTCCTCCGGCAGCTCCGGCATGGCCATGCGGAGGGCCGAGCGGTTGAAGCGGGCGGCGTTCGCGTACGGGCGGAACGTCACGATCGAGCCGCTGAGCTGGCGATACGCCTTCAGACCCTCGAACAGCTCCTGCGCGTAGTGGAAGACCGACGTGGCGGGGTCGAGGGAGAGCGGCCCGTAGGGCATGAGCCGGGCGTCGTGCCACCCCCGGTCCTCGGTGTAGTCGATCGAGATCATGTGATCCGTGAAGGTCTGCCCGAAACCGGGGTCCGCCAGTACCTGCTCGCGCTCGGCCGCGGTGCGAGCGTTGGCGGATAGCTGCACGTCGATGCTGAGCTTCTGAGCGATGGTCATGACGGCGGTCCTTCTCTCTGCGATCTACCGAAATCTACCGGAATCTGCCCGTTGTCTGCGGATCTGTGAACCTTCGACGGCGGGCAGCCCTGCCCCGGAGGGCGTCCGTACTTCCTATTGTCTCGCTATATGGGATGACAAGCGGCCGATGGGGAGGTCGCCCGCGAAAAGCCGGCGAAAGGCCGCCTGAGCTGGGAACACGCAAAAGCGCCCGGCAGTCCTCCTCGGACCGCCAGGCGCGTTTCGGGGCTAGGCGGTCCTAGCCGGATACTCGCGCGGTGATGTCGTCGCCGATCTCGCGGGTGGATCGACCGGCCGGCCCGGCGGGTCGCTCGGCGAGGTCGGCGGCGACCGCCTGCTCGACCCTGGCCGCCTCGGCGTGCAGGCCGAGGTGGTCGAGGAGCATGGCGACGGACAGGACGGTCGCGGTGGGGTCGGCCTTGCCCTGGCCGGCGATGTCGGGCGCGCTGCCGTGCACCGGCTCGAACATGCTGGGCGAGGTGCGCTCGGGGTTGACGTTGCCGCTGGCCGCCAGGCCGATGCCGCCCGCGATGGCCGCGCCGAGGTCGGTGATGATGTCGCCGAACAGGTTGTCGGTGACGACCACGTCGAAGCGCTCGGGCTGGGTGACGAAGAACATCGAGGCCGCGTCGACGTGGCAGTAGTCGGTGGTGACCTCGGGATATTCGGCGGCCACCCGGTCGACCGTGCGCTGCCACAGGTCGCCGGCGAAGGTGAGCACGTTCGTCTTGTGGACGAGGGTCAGCTTTTTGCGCGGGCGCGACCGGGCCTTCTCGAAGGCGTAACGCACCACGCGCTCGACGCCGTAGGCGGTGTTGAGCGACTCCTGGGTGGCGATCTCGTGCGGCGTGCCGCGACGCATCGCGCCGCCGGTGCCGGCGTAGAGGCCCTCGGTGCCCTCACGGACGACGATCATGTCGATGTCGCCGGGCGTGGCGCCGGCCAGCGGGGTCCGCACCCCGGGGAAGAGCTTGACCGGCCGCAGGTTGACGTAGTGGTCGAACGCGAACCGCAGCCGCAGCAGCAGGTCACGCTCGAGGACGCCCGGCGGCACACTGGGGTCGCCCACGGCGCCGAGCAGGATCGCGTCGTAGCCGCGCAGCTCGTCGAGCACCGCGTCGGGGAGGGTCTCGCCGGTGCGGTGATAGCGTGCGGCCCCCAGGTCGTAGTGCGTGGCCTCGATCTTCGTGCCCACGGCTTCCAGGACCTTGAGCCCTTCGGCGACGACCTCGGCGCCGATGCCATCCCCGGGGATGACGGCCAGGCGGATGTTACGCGACTCCATGGCGGTACCTTACCGGCTCGTCTCGTCTGACGAACACTCCATCTCATTTTCTGGACGCCCGATTTTGGGGGGTTTACGACTGCTTGACCGTTTCGTTAGTGTTTGTCGGGCCTAATTCACGCAGCCGCTGCGTGGAGCCGGGGACCCACTTGAGCCCCAGGGGCGAATCGGCACCGCCGTAGGGCTGTCTTCCAGGCCCGAGCCCGTCAGCTAACCCGGCCGGCCTCATGGAAGGACAGTGCTCTGTCTCGTATCGCCATCGTCCTGGCGGCGGGAGCCGCCGGACTCATCCTGGCCACCCCCGCGGCACAGGCCGCCACCACGGCCCAGGACGACACCGCCACTCAGGCCGACGCAGCTCAGGCCGACACCGCAGGCCAGGCCCGCACCACGGGTGACGCCCACTCCGCGGCTCAGGCCCGCACGGCCAAGGCCCACACGACGGCCAAAGCCGACACCGACGACGACCCCACCACCCTGACCGTCAACGACATCAAGCGCATCCGGGCGCAGAGCGCGCCGAAGCCCGCCTGGAAGACGGCACTCAAGTTCGCCATGGACAGGCGCGGCATCCCGTACGTGTGGGGCGGCACCAGCGACAGCGGCTACGACTGCTCGGGGCTCATGCTCAGGGCGTACGAGGCGGCCGGCATCGAACTGCCGCGCACCACCAACGAGCAGTACGCGGCCTTCTCCAGGAAGATCTCCTGGGACCAGCTCAAGCCCGGCGACCTGGTGTTCTTCAGCGACCTGGGCCACGTCGGGATGATCTCCAAGCCCGGCTACATGGTGCACTCGCCGCACTCGGGCGACGTGGTGAAGGAGGAGAAGCTCTCGGACTGGCGCAGAACCGCGTTCGTGGGCGCGGTCCGGCCGGACCCCAAGGGGGTGCGCCTCTGGGCGAAGGTGGTCGAAGAGCGCACGACCCCCGCCGACGCCATCGTCACGGCCACCCTCTGACGGGCCGCCGGCGCGGAAAGCCACGGGCGGCCCCGTGCGCGGACGGGGCCGCCCGTGCTCCCTCACCCCTGGCCAGGCCGTCGATCAAAGCCCCGGCGCGGATGCGATCACTCCCGGTCAGGGCACGATCGGGCTCGCGATCTTCTCCACGAAGCACGGGTTGGGGTAGTGCTCGTCGAAGTGCTTGTGCTGACCGTAGAACCAGCCGTTGATCTCGACCCGGACGGGGTCGAAGATCCGCGGGCAGGGCACGTCGGGCCGGAACCTGATCCGCTCCAGGTCACCGCCGATGCGGCGGAGCCGGTCGCAGGCGGCGAACGGGTCGGGGTGCGTCCCGTCGTCGGGGTGGCACGTCAGGACCCAGCGCTCGGTGGTGCCCGCGGGCAGGTTGTGCTTGACGATGTGCAGCTCGGCCGCCTGCGCGTGGGCGGGGGTGACGAACAGGGCCGCGCCGGCCACGACGGGCAGGGCGACTGCGGCGGCGCGCCGGATCAGGGCAGCGTACATGGGGAACCTCCACCTCGAACGAATACGCAGCGCGACGCTATCAGCACTCTGCGTATCCGTGGAGGGAGGTGTCGGTACCCCTGTCACCGGCCTGACGTGCGGACATGCCGCCGCGTCACCAGGAGCGGCACGGACGGGGCAGGGCCCTACCGGCTGGAGTTCTGGGGGGCGCCGCCGTTGTCGCGACGGTCCAGCGCGATCTGCACGGCCTCGGCCGCCTCGTCGTCGTGGTCTTCGGCACGGTTCCAGGCATACATCTCGTACATGTGACTCATCTCTTCTCGCGGACGCGTTCCAAAGGAGGGGAAGCCGGACTCCGGTCGCGAATCCGACCGGGCCTGATCTCGCGGACCGGGCGTAGGACTCACTGGGGGACTTACTGGCCGACACAGGCGCCGATCTCCGCGGCGAGCCGTCGACCTGCCCTAACAGGCCCCGCCGCGGCAGGTAATGAGTACGAGTACCTGGCGCATCACTGCCACAGTACCCGAGGCATCTCGTTGGATGTCCTAGTATCTCGCATGCTGAGACGCCGAAAGGGCCGCCACCCGGGATCGGGTGACGGCCCTGACAGGACGGAAGAGCAGGAGGTCAGTCCTCCAGGTCCACCGAGCGGCCGCTCTCGGCGCCGATCTCGGTCACGATCTGCTCGACGATGTCGGCGGGGATCGCGGAGTCGACGGTCAGCGCGATGAGCGCCTTGCCGCCCTTGACGTCCCGGGCCACCTGCATCGACGCGATGTTGATGCCGTGCTCCCCGAGCAGCCGGCCGACCACGCCGACGATGCCGGGACGGTCGGTGTAGGTGAGGAAGCACAGGTGGGCCGTCGGCTCGATCTCCATCTCGTAGCCGTTGACCTCGACGATCTTCGTGATCTGGCGGGGCCCGGAGAGCGTGCCGGACACCGAGACCGTACGCCCGTCGGCGAGCACGCCGCGCACGGTCACCACGTTGCGCCAGTCGGGGCTCTCGGAGCTGGTCACCAGCTCGACCGTGATGCCGCGGTCCTTGGCCAGCAGCGGCGCGTTGACGTAGGTGACCTGCTCCTCCACCACGTCGGCGAACACGCCCTTGAGCGCGGCCAGCTCGATCACCCGTACGTCCTGGGCGGCGATCTCACCGCGCACCTCGACGTCGAGCTTGGTGGCCACCTCGCCGGCCAGCGCGGTGAAGACCCGGCCGAGCTTCTCGGCCAGCGGCAGGCCCGGCTTGACGTCCTCGGCCACGGCGCCGCCCTCGACGTTGACCGCGTCGGGCACGAACTCGCCCGCCAGCGCCAGCTTCACGCTCCGCGCGACCTGGGTGCCGGCCTTCTCCTGGGCCTCGTGCGTGGAGGCGCCCAGGTGCGGCGTGACGACGACCTGGTCCAGCTCGAACAGCGGGCTGTCGGTGCACGGCTCCTTGGAGAACACGTCGAGGCCGGCTCCCGCGACCCGGCCCTCCTTGATCGCCGCATACAGGGCGCCCTCGTCGACGATGCCGCCGCGGGCGACGTTGACGATGCGCACGCTCGGCTTGACCTGGTGCAGCTCCCTGTCGCCGATGAGCCCGATCGTCTCCTTGGACTTGGGCAGGTGCACGGTGATGAAGTCGGCCTGCTTGAGCACCTCTTCGAGGGCGAGCAGCTTGACGCCCATCTGCGCGGCGCGGGCCGGCGGCAGGTAGGGGTCGTACGCGATCAGCTCGACGCCGAACGGCGCCAGCCGCTGGGCCACGAGCTGGCCGATCTTGCCCAGGCCGAGGATGCCGATGACCTTCTCGTCCAGCTCGACACCGGTGTACTTGGAACGCTTCCACTCGCCGTTCTTCAGCGCGGCGTGCGCCTGGGCCGTGTTGCGCGCGCTGGCCAGGATGAGGGCGATGGTCTGCTCGGCGGCGCTGGTGATGTTGGAGGTCGGCGCGTTGACGACCATGACACCGGCCTTGGTGGCCGCGTCGACGTCGACGTTGTCGAGGCCGACGCCGGCGCGGGCGACGACGCGCAGCTTGGGCGCCGCGGCGATGGCCTCGGCGTCGACCTGCGTGGCCGAGCGGACGATCAGCGCGTCCACACCGGCGAGTGCGGGCAGGAACTGGGAACGGTCTGCGCCGTCGGTGTGGCGGACCTCGAAATCAGCGCCGAGTACGGCGAGGCCAGCCTCGGACAGCTCCTCTGCGACCAGAACGACGGGCTTGTTCACTGGTGTGGATCCTTATTGGGCACGGCGGGCATGGGGGGACACGTCCACGGATCCCCCCGGCGGTCCCACAGAGTCTATCCACCGCTTGTGAACGCGTTCACGAGAGACCCACGAAGTGAGACGAGGATCGCGGTACCCACCGCGCCACAAAGTCATCCACGTAGGGCCCATCTTTGTCTTGATCGGGAGATTTATTCACCATTAGCCTGATAAGCCGTGGCCGACTACCTATGGTTCGTCCTATGAGCATCGGGAATCCTGCGCTTGCCGACGTGCTCGCTCAGCATGGCACTCCGCACCGCCTGCTGAGCGCACTTGCCGACGGTGGAGTCCTGGTGGCAGTGCGAACAGATCGTTCCGTCGTCCTGGGCACGACCCAGGTCGGCGACCGTGTCCTGCTCGGGTACACCAGCCCCGCCACCTACGCCAGGCACCGTGGCACTCATTCCCTCTCAGCGTGCGACGCCGACACCATCCTGGACATCCAGCGGGTCACCGGGGTACGCGAGATCGTGATCGACGCGGCCGGACCGGCCGCCGCGGCCGTGCCCATCGAGGATCTGCAGCGTTTCCTCACCGCGTCGCGGACGGGGCCGACGCCCGTGCTGTCGGGGGCGGCTCCCGCCGCCTACGCCACGGGCGCCATGGCCACCGTGTCGCGCGGCGCCGCGCTGGCCCAGGTGGCGCCGCCCACCCCGCAGGCCCCCTCGCTGCCGTGGGTGCCCGCGCCCCGGCCGCACCTGTCGGGGCCCATGCAGCAGGTGGACCCGGGATACCGGCGTTGCGCGCACCCGATCCTGCCCGCGCTGCGGCAGGCGATCGCGTACCTGCTCATGGATTTCCCGCTGGTGCACCACGTCTGGATCTCCGAGGCCCGTACGGCGTCGGGGGCCACGGGGATCATGCTGCACGTGAAGGTGCACATGTCCGCCGCCGAGGACGTCGTACGCGACCTGCACCGCCTGGTACGCGCCCGGCTGCCGCAGTTCGCCGCCTCGGGGGCGCCGATCCTCATGGCCAGGGTCGCCGACGCGCGCAGCGAACGCCGGATGATCGAGATCGGCGCGCACGTGGTGTGCGCCGACGTGAGCGACTAGCCGACATCAGCGACTGAGGGCGGCGGCGTCGGCCCGGGACGGCGGCTTGAGGGGGGCCCGCGAAAAGTGGGCCCTCCCGAACAAGCTCTCGCTCGGCTTCAATGATGGGCATGATCACACCGGCGGTGAGCGTGACCACCGTCCCGAAGGGCGTGCGCCTCGGCTATGGGGTGGGCTCGTTCTGCACGGCCACCGTCAACGCCGTGCCCGGCCTGCTCCTGCTGTTCTACATGACGAACTTCCTGGCCGTGCCCGCGTGGCTGGCGGGCGTGGTGGTGACCGCGCCCAAGGTCTGGGACCTGGTCGTCAACCCGCTGGTCGGCCGCTGGTCGGACCGGACCGTCTCGCGCTGGGGGCCGCGCCGCCCGTGGCTGCTGGCCGGGGCGTGCACGCTGCCGGTCGCGTTCTTCCTGGTCTTCGCGGGGCCGCCGCTGACCGGGGTGCCGGCCGCCCTGTACGTGGCGCTCTGCTTCCTGGCCACGGCGACGGCGTACGCGTTGTTCGAGGTGCCGTACAAGGCGATGCCCGGCGAGATGACGCACGACTACCACGAGCGTACGTCGCTGCTGCAGTGGCGGATGGTGTTCATCGGCGCGGCCACCGCCATCAGCGGCGTGCTCGCCCCGGCCATCGCCAACGGCGGCGGCGAGCACGGCACGCTGGACAGCTACCGGCTGATGGCGCTCACCATCGCGGTCATCATGCTCGTCGCCATGCTCGGCTCGTTCTTCGGCACCGCCCGCGCCCCCATGACCGGCGCTCCCGAGGCGGATCGCGGCGGGTGGCGCGAGCAGTTCGCCGCGATCAAGGGGAACTCGGCGTTCCTGTGGCTGACGGTGCTGGCCTGCACGCAGATGCTGGCCGTCAGCATGATGCTGGCCGCGGCGCCCTACTTCGCGACGTACACGCTCGGCTCGTCCGGGGCCACGCAGACGCTCTTCGCCGCGCTGGTCGGCCCCATGCTGCTGACGATGCCGCTGTGGGTGCGGCTGACCAGGCGTCTCGACAAGCGCGGCGCGATGATCCTGGCCACGGCGCTGCTCGGCGGCGGCACGACGGCCGCCATGGCCACGCCGCTGTTCGGCCCGCTGTGGGCGCACGGCACGATCCTGCTGGTGGGCGTGGGATACGCGGGCGTACAGCTCCTGCAGTTCTCGATGCTCGCGGACGTGATCGCGGCGGACGCGGCCAAGACGGGCAAGCGGCGCGCGGGCGTGCTGACCGGCCTGTGGACGGCCATCGAGAGCGGGGTCAGCTCGTTCGGCGCGCTGATCTTCGGGGTGATCCTGTCGATCGGCGGCTTCATCGAGTCGGAGCCGAGCCGGCCGGTCCAGCAGCCGGACAGCGCGGTGACCGCGGTCCTCATCGGGCAGACCACGGTCCCCGCGCTGATCATCTTCGCGTCGGTGCTGATGACGCTCAAGTACAGGCTCAGGCCACCCGCCGGACCGGTGCCGTCCGCGTCCGAGTGAACAGCCCCGCGAGCAGGGCCGCCAGCAGCGGCAGGCCCACCACCACGGCCACGGACGTCCATGGCACCCCGGCCCCCGCCCCGCCGCTCGCCCCCCGTAAACCGCGCAGCGGCTCGGACAGCGCGTACCCGGCGACCGCGCCGCCCGCGAGGCCCATGAAGGCCCCGAGCCCCGCGACGTAACCGGCCTGCGCCGCCACCACCAGCCTGCGGGTGAGCGGGCGTCCGCCCACGGCCGACAGGGTGTCGAGGTCGCGGCGCATGTCGGCGACGGCGAGCCCGGTGGCGGCGAACGTACCGCCGAGCACCAGAACCAGGGCCCCCGCCAGAGTCGCGTTCATGACGAGAAGCAGACTGCCGTAGCTGTCCTCGGGGTCGACCAGCCAGGCTCGGGCGGGGCGGGCCACCGCCTGCAGGTCCCGTTCGAAACGCCGCACGTCGGCCGGGGCGTGCGAGGCGTAGATCCACCGCTCGGCCGTCCTCAACCCGGCCCCGGCCAGCACCGAGGCGGGCAGGACCGCACCGCCCTGGTGGGGCTGGGCGCCCTGGGCCACCACGGCGGGCACGCGGAACGTGGCCACGCTGTCGCTCTTCTCCAGGCCGGACACTCGCACCTGGACCGTGCCGTCCCTGACCAGCCGGGAGTCGAAGACCACGGCCCTGCCCTCGGCGAGCGCCGCCTGCGCCCGCGGGTCCCGCCTGCCCTGGAAGTGGGCGAGCAGCCGGGAGTCGCCGACGGCCGCCTCGTAGGGGAACACCCCGAAGTGCGTGCAGCCGTCAGAGCACGGCTCCTCTCCCCGAGAGACGGTGGCGACCAGGCTCCGCCCTTTGTCGTCCACGGCCTCCAGCCCGGTGACCAGGCTCACTCCAGGAAGCCTCTCCTGGGCCACCGCCCGTACGTTCGACCAGGCCCGGTCGTCGATGTCGGGGGCGTGCGCGATCAACGTGCCGTCGGGGACCTCGGTCCGGTTGTTGTCCAGGTGCATGACGTACATGCTGTTGAAGGCGATGCCGACGGTGACCGCGCCCATGGTGGCCGCCATGACGGCCGCCACCGCCGAGGTCGTACGGATGCCATGGCGGGCGCCGTCGCGGACCGACAGACGCGCCGGCAGCGGCAGTCGCGCGGCCAGCCCGCCGGTACGGCGTACGATCCAGGGCGTCAGCGCGATCATCCCGAACAGCACCACCGTGGCCGAGGCCACCACCACCAGGGCGTCCCTGGCTCCCAGGGTGAGCATCGCGACCACCCCCAGCACCACGAGCACGAGCCCGAGCACGGGCCAGAGGATCTGAGCGCCCGCGCGGTCGCGGATCTCGGCGGGCCGGTCGGCGAGCACCTGGGCGGGGTGCTGCCGGGCCGCCCGCACGGCCGGGGCCACGGCCGCCACCACCGCGCTGAGCAACCCGAGCGCGACGACGGCCAGCACCTCGGCCCACGGCACCTCCGAACTGCTCGTCCGATCCAGCAGCCGGGCCAGCACCCGCTCCACCACCAGCCCCGCGCCGACGCCCAGAGCGCCTCCGGTCAGGGCCGCCACGCCGCCGAGCACCAGCCCGTCGGCCAGCACGATCGTGCGTAGGTGAGCGGGCGAACCGCCCTGGGCGGCGATCGTGGCCAGCTCTCTGCCCCGCCGCCGCAACCCCACGGCGAACGCGGGCCCGGCCAGCAGGACCGTCTCCGTGACGACGAGCAGCACGCCGATAGCCGTCCAGCGCCACTGTTGTTCGGAGCCGGGGAGGAGGTCGTGCGCCTCCATGCGCGGGTCGTCGATCACGGCGCGGGAGGCCACGCGCAGGCCGGCCTGGTTCAGCCGGCGCACTTCCTCCCAGGTGACCGGGGCCGGGGTGTCGACGAGCCAGCCGGAGCCCTGCGGGTCGGTCTTGTCCGGCAGCACCGAGCTGTACAGGCCCGCCACCTCCTGGATGCCGGGCCTGGCCGGGTGCTCGACGACGCCCACCACGCGCTTCGGCGCGGCGCGACGGGTCACCTCGATCGTGCCGCCCACGCGTACGCCCCGGTCGAGCAGCGCGGGCGTGACCACGACCTCCTGGAGCGTGGCGGGGAGCCTGCCCTCGGCGAGCGTCCTCAGACCCGTGGCGAGCGGGTCGCGCAGGTCGACCTCCAGCAGTTCCACGCGGTCGTAGCCGTCGGAGAGGCGGACCTCGGTGGACCAGGCGTAGAACGGCAGCAGCCGGCCGCCGGTCAGCGCGGCGACCTCGGAGGTCGGCCACAGTCCTGCGGGCGGCGCGTCGCTCGTGCCCTGCTGTCCGGACCTGCCCGCGGGGTCCTGTGCGACCGGGAGCCGGAGCGACTGGGTGTAGACGGCCGCGTCGGCCACCGACCCGAGGCGGTGCGGCACCTCCTCGCGTGGCGACAGATCCGTGCTGACGATCTGTGTGAGCACGGCCGAGATGACCAGGACCGGCAGGCCGATCATCACCATGATCAGGGCGCTGCGGCCCTTGAAGCGGAGGGCGTCCCTGCGGGAGATGCGCAGGGCGGCGCGCAGCGCGCTCATCTGGCGCTCTCCAGCCGTACGGAGCCCGCCTCCGCGATCAGCCCGTCGCGCAGGTAGACCACGCGGTCGGCCCAGGCGGCGTAGCGGGGCTCGTGGGTCACGAGCAGCACGGCCGCGCCCGCGTCACCTCGGGCGCGCAGGAGTCGCAGGATCTCGTCGCCGGTGGCGGTGTCGAGCGCGCCGGTCGGCTCGTCGGCCAGCAGCAGCCGCCGCTCGCCCACCAGCGCCCTGGCGATGGCCACGCGCTGGCGCTGCCCGCCCGACAGCTCCTCGGGGAGTCGGCCCGCGACCTCCGCCGCGCCCACCTCCGCCAGGACGGCCAGCGCCTCCGCGCGGGCCCGCCGGGCGCGTACGCCGTGCAGTTCCCTGGGCAGCATCACGTTCTCGGCGGCGGTCAGGGACGGGATGAGGTTCAGGTCCTGGAAGACGTACCCGACGCTGGTGCGCCTGAGCGCGGCCAGGTCCCGCACCCCGGCGAGGTCCTCGCCCTCGATCGTCACGCTGCCCGAGGTGGGCCGGTCGAGGCCGCCCGCCAGGTTGAGCAGGGTGGACTTGCCCGAGCCCGAGGGGCCCATGACCGCGACCAGTTCGCCCGCCGCGACCTCCAGGCTCACGCCCCGCAGCGCGTGCGCCCGGCCGTGCTCGCGGGTGACCTCCCGCAGCTCCACCACTGTCATCGGATCTTCTCCTCGGAGACGGCCCTGCGGCCGGGCCGCGATCCGGCGCTCGGCAACGCGGGTGGCCCGATACTGATCACCATGAATACGGAGTATGCATACCGAGTATGTCTATCGCAACTGATCCGCGTATTCTGGACACGGGCCGAGGTTCAGGCCGATACTCGCTACATGAGCTCCACGCTTCCGCCCTTTCGTGCCTCAGACGGGGAACGCGACCGCGCGATCGACGAGCTCAGGGACCGCGCCGTGGAGGGCCGGATCTCCCATGACACCTTCGTCGGCCGGGTGGACCAGGCGCTGCGCGCCCGCAACCAGGACGAACTCGACGAACTCGTGGCCGACCTGCCGCGACGGGCGACGTTCCGGCAGCGGGTGGCCGACGCCGTCTCCTCGGTGTCGGAGTTCACCACCAAGCTCCAGTCGGCCTGGCGGCGTCCGCGGCTGCCGGGCCTCGCGCTGCCCCACGACGACCGGCTGCGTTACGTGGTGGGCCGCGGGTCGGCCTGCGACCTCGTCCTGTCCGACCTGACGGTCTCCCGGGTGCACGCCGAGCTGCGCCGCGAGGGCGACGGCGGGTGGATGCTGGTCGATCTCGGCTCGCTCAACGGCACCCGGCTCAACGGGTGGCGGCTGGTGGGGCCGGCGCGGGTGAAGTCGGGCGACGAGATCTCGTTCGGCGACTGCGGGTTCCTGGTGACGTCGCAGCAGCCGTCGTCCTGACGAACCCCTCAATAGCCGATAAATACGGATATTTGCGGATTACAGGCTGACTGTGCTGATCCATGCTCTCATGCGATCCCCCAGTCACTTGGAGACCCCATGCGGCGCACCTCAGCCTCCCTCGTCGCGGGCGCGCTCGTCGCGGCCCTCGCGTGGGCGTCCGGACCCTCCAGCCCCGCCGTCGCGCTCGACCCCTCCACCGGCGTGGCCGACCTGACCCAGGACCTCAACCAGATCCTCAGCGACTCGCGCCTCACCATCGCCCGCGCGGGCGTCGTGGTCAAGAGCGCCACGACCGGCGAGCAACTGTACGCCACCGACGCCGGCAAGCTCCTCATCCCCGCCTCCAACACCAAGCTGTTCACCTCGGCCGCGGCGGCGGAGACGCTCGGCCTCGACTACCGCTTCCCCACCACCGTGCTGAACACCGGCCGCAGGGCGGGCTCGGCGCTGACCGGAGACCTGGTGCTGCGCGGCACCGGCGACCCCACCATGCTGGCCGAGGACTACGACGCGCTGGCCGCCGAGGTCGCCGCCGCGGGCATCAAGGTCGTGACCGGCAAACTGGTGGCGGACGACACGTGGTTCGACACGCAGCGGCTCGGCAACGACTGGGCCTGGGACGACGAGACCGCCTATTACGCGGCGCCGATCTCCGCCCTGACCGCCTCCCCCGACCGGGACTACGACGCCGGCTCGGTGGTCGTCGCCGTGTCGGCCGACGGGGACGCGGTCAAGGTGTCCACCACCCCCGCGACCGACTACCTGAAGATCGTCAACAAGGCCACCGTGGGCTCCGAGACCGACGTGCTCATCGAGCGGCAGCACGGCACGCGTACGGTGGTGATCACCGGCACGGTGGCGGGGCCGTACCAGGAGTGGGTGGCCGTGGACGACCCCACCGCGTACGTCTCGTCGCTGTTCCGCAAGGCGCTGGACAGGCACGGCGTCAAGGTGCTCGGGCCGACCGTCGTCGGCGCGACGCCGGCGGGCGCCAAGGAGCTGGCCGAGCACGAGTCGATGACGCTGGGCGAGCTGCTGGTGCCGTTCATGAAGCTGAGCAACAACATCCACGCCGAGATCCTCACCAAGGCCATGGGACGCAAGGTCGCGAACCAGGGCACGTGGGCGGCCGGTCTCAAGGTCAGCACCGACTTCGCCAGGGCGAACGGCGTGCAGGTGCTCAACCTGCGGGACGGCTCGGGGCTCTCGCGGCGCGACGGGTTCTCGCCGGGCTCGATCGTGCAGCTCCTGTCGGCCGTACGCGGCAAGCCGTGGTTCCCGACCTGGTACAAGTCCCTGCCCATCGCGGGCAACGCCGACCGGTTCACCGGCGGCACGCTGCGCAGCCGCATGCGCGGCACTCCGGCGGCGGACAACGTGCACGCCAAGACGGGCTCGCTGACCGGGGTCACGTCGCTGTCCGGCTACGTCACGAGCACCGACGGTGAGCCGCTGATCTTCTCGATCATGCTCAACCAGTATCTGTCGTCCTCGCCGAAAGACATCGAGGACAAGATCGCCGTACGCCTCGCCCAGTTCTCCCGTACGGCGGCCGCGGGCGACACCGCCCAGCTCCGCGCCACGGACGGCGCACCGGGCGGCGGCGACCTGGAGTGCTCATGGCTCAAGCCCGCCCAATGCTGACGACCCACTGCTGACGACCACATAGATGGTCAAGTGCTGACGAGACGCTGAACGGTCCAGCGGCCCCCTGACGCCCAGGGGGCCGCTATGGTTTACCGGGTCCAGAGCGGCTTGCATTACGGTTCGGCCACTTGGAGCTCCAAGTTCGGCCCTCAATTTCCGGACAAAGCCGACTTCAGGCGACCAGAATGCGGGTTCGACGCATTGTCGAGCCTCAATCGGAGGACCAGAATGCGCAGACAGCTCCAGGCGATCGCCTGCCTCGGGAGTCTCGCGGCATGCAGCTCGCCCGCGCCCGTCGCGGCCTCCGGCGAGCCGACCACCGCCAGCCCGACCGCCGCCCGTCCCACCACCGCCCGTCCCGCCGCCCGTCCCGCCGCCGCCCAGGCGTGCCGCGTGCTCGCGCTCAAGCCGTACGTCTCCCAGGGCAAGATCCGCGGCACCGTGGCCCGAGCGGGCTGCGCCGACCAGGCTCGCCTCCGCGTCCGCATCCAGGTCGCCGTGCCGGGCGACGACCAGGTCGTCAAGAGCGGCTCCAAGCTCGTCGGCAACGCCCGCATCACCGCGAACGCCGACTGCACCGCCACCTCGCGCCGCTACTACGTGGTCGCCCTCGACTCGCAGGGCCGCGAGGACCAGTCGGGCTCGGCGAACCTGTCGTGCGCTCGCACGGCCTCGAGCGCCGGCTTCGCCTCGGCCGCCGAGACGGCGGTCGTCAGGCTCACCAACGAGGCCAGGGCCAGGCAGGGCTGCCGCCCTCTCATCCACGACGCCAGGCTGCACCTCGCCGCCGAGCGCCACTCGGCCGACATGGCACGCAACGACTACTTCTCGCACGACTCGCGCGACGGCCGCACGTTCGCCCAGCGCATCAGGACGGCCGGCTTCGTCTTCAGCCGGGCCGCCGAGAACATCGCCGACGGCCATCCCAGCGCCGCCGCCGTCGTCCGCGGCTGGCTCAACAGCCCCGGTCACCGGGCCAACATCATGAACTGCTCCTACACCCACATCGGGGTCGGTCACGACGCCGAGGGCCGGGTCTGGACGCAGGACTTCGCCGCCCGCTGAGACACGCTCACACGCTCCCCTCCGAGCGGACCCGGCCGCGCCTCCCCCCGCACAGGACCGCGGCCGGGTCCGCACCTCTCATCCCGCCACCGATCATCCCGCCACCGACGGGGCGGTCAGCGGCCGAGCGCGGCGCGCAGCCCGTCGTAGCCGGGGGCGAGCCGGCGCAGCCCCGCCGCCACGGCCGCGTCGTCGCCCGTGACCAGCGGATGTTGCAGCCCGCCGAGCACGCGGGCCTGCCGGGCGGCGGCGGCCGCGGCCTCCTTGAGCCCGAGGCTCTCCAGGCACATGGCCGCGTCGGCCGCCCGCCGGGCGCCCACCCGCACGCCGAAGTGCACGAGCAACCCGCGCACCCCGTCGTCCAGTCCGCCCTCCACCAGTTCGGCCAGGCGCGACGCCGCCGCGGCACCGCCCAGGGTGCCCGGGGGCACCGGCAGATCGTCGCGGCCCGCCAGCCACCGGACGGCGCCCGGCAGCGAGGCGCGCAACGCCTCCGGCACGGAGGTCTCCCGGACCCGCGCGAACCCGGTTCTCAGCACATAGGACGTGTCGAGGTAGGCCACCGCCTCCCCCCGCCAGGCGGCCAGGAACGCGGCGACGGGCAGCGTGGCGTACGGATGGCCGTGCGGGTCGTGCACCACGACGGTGCCGTCCTCCACCGCGAGCACCACCACGTAGTGGTCACCGCTCACCCCGGACAGGTACGGCAGCAGCGCCATGTCCACCGGTCCGGCCAGCGCAGGGCCGGGAGCGGCGCGCAGCCGGTCGAGCGCCTCCTCCGGCGTGCCGCCGTGAGTGCGCTCGCACTCCCAGCCGAGCAGTTGGACGGCCGCGTCGAGCCCGAGTTCGGGGTCCCAGCCGTAGGGGTCGAAGTACGGCTCCGCGCCCCCGATGAGCTGCATCCCGAACGGCGACCCCGTCAGCGTCTCGATCACCCCGGCGGCCGGGGCGGCCTGGCCGAGCATCATGGCCAGGGAGTTGGCGTAGCAGTACGGTCCTGATCCGATGTAGGCGAACATGGACCCGATGCAAGGCCATGACACGGTGTCAGAGGCAAGTCACCCCGGCGATCGGCCCCGGAACACGGCGAAGGGGCCCGCCCTCAGGGCGGGCCCCTTAGTACGTTCTCGTCAGCCGCTCAGCACGGACTTGAGGAGCTGGTTCAGGAGGTCCAGGTCGAGGATGTCGTTGTCCTCGCCGAAGTTGTTCCACTCGCCGAAGTCCCACTCCTTCTTGTCGTCGTGCCCGTGGTTCGGGCCGGGAAGGATGCGGGCCTGAGCGGACTCGGCCGTGACGCTGGGTGACGCAGCGAGCGCGGAGCCCCCGAACATGACCATCCCGCCGACGAGCCCGGCCAGGACGAGTCCTTGTCTGTACATAGTGTTTCCCCCTGATACCTCTCGACTACTCTCCGTAGCGTTCGGAGGAAGATCTGCCCCCCGCCCAAGTTCGACAAACGCCCACATTTTTGCTCTTGACCTGCTTGAAGACGGCGTCAGGCCAAACAGGTAACGAAGATCGTCCTACTTGACGAGCAGGTGCCAGCGGCTGAAGCCCCGAAGATCCATTCCTGACCACCTCATGACCGAGAGGTGCCCGCAAATCACCGCCCGATATGCGGGTTGATGTACGAAATCGTCACCCTTTGCGAAGGGCGGATCTACGGCAGGGTGAGGATCACCGGGCCGTCCTCGGTGATGGCCACGGTGTGCTCGACGTGCACGCTCCTGCTCCCGTCGCCCGAGCACACCGACCAGCCGTCGGAGTCCATGTAGTAGCGATCGCGCCCGCCGGCCATCAGGCTGGGCTCGATCGCGATCACCAGCCCCGGCCGCAGCCGGATGCCCCGCCCAGGACGGGCCTCGTTGGGCACGAACGGCGACTCGTGCATGGCCCGGCCGATGCCGTGGCCGCCGAAGTCGTTCTGCATGCCGTAGCCCGCGCCGCGACCGACCGTGGACATGGCGTGCCCGATGTCACCCATCCGGCCGTCGGGCCGCGCCGCCTCGATGCCCGCCGCGAGCGTCTCCTCCGCGACCCTGATCAGCTTGAGGTCCTCGGCCCGGGGCTGCCCGACGGTGAAGCTGACGGTGCCGTCGGCGTGCCACCCGTCGACGTACGCGCCGCAGTCCACGCTGATCAGGTCACCGTCGCGCAACCGGTAGGGGGTGGGCAGCCCGTGCAGCATGACCCCGTTCACCGAGGTGCAGATCACCCCCGGGTACGGCATCGCGCCGAACGACGGGTGATAGCCCAGGAACGACGCCCCCGCCCCGGCCTCCGCGATGACCGTCCTGGCCACCTCGTCGAGGCGCTTCAGCGTCACCCCGACGGCCGCCTCCTGCCGCACCGCGGCCTGGACCGCGGCCACGACCTTCCCCGACTCCCGCATGGCGGCGATCTCGCCGGCCGTCTTGATCTCGATCACGATCCCTCCCGCATGCCGATAACTATACCGGTATTATTATCACGGTTCACGGGCCGGTCGAGCCGCCACGGCGTCCCGGCGGATCTCAGCCGGGCTGGACGGCGACGACGACCTTGCCCCTGGCGTGGCCGCGTTCGAGGTAGCCGATGGCCTGGGGAACCTCCTCCAGCGGGTGGACGCGGTCGATGACCGGCGTGAGGTCGCCCGCCTCGATCAGGCCCGCCAGGGCGGCGAGGTCGGCGGCGTTCTCGCGGGTGACGAAGGTGAAGAACCGGTGCCGGACGAACCACGACAGGACGTTCACCGCGATGATGCGGCCCATGGGGCCCACCCAGCGTCCGCCGGAGCCACTGTTGGGGATGAGGACGCCGTCGGGGGTGAGCGCGCGCCTGCAGTCGGACAGCGAGCGGTTGCCCACGTTGTCGAGGATGAGGTGGTAGCGGCGGCCGGTGCGGGTGAAGTCCGCCTTGGTGTGGTCGACGACATGGTCGGCGCCGATCGAGCGCACCAGGTCCACGTTCGCGCTGCCGCAGACGCCGGTCACCTCGGCGCCGTACGCCTTGGCCAGTTGCACCGCGAACGTGCCGATCCCGCCGGCCGCCCCGTTGACCAGCACCCTCTGGCCCGCCCCGACCCGCCCCTTGTCGCGCAGGGCCTGCAGGGCGGTCAGCCCCGAGGTGGGCACGGCCGCCGCCTGCTCGTACGTCAGCCCGGCCGGTTTGGCCGACACCGGGCCGTCGGCGCGGACGGTGACGTATTCGGCGAACGAGCCCGGGGCGCAGCCGTACACCTCGTCGCCGGGCTCGAACCGCGCCACGCCCGCGCCCACGGCCTCGACCGTCCCCGCGAAGTCCGCGCCCAGCCCGTGGGCCTTCGGCCGGGTCGGTCCGGACACCGCCCGCAGGACGTACGGGCTGCCCCGCAGCAGGTGCCAGTCGCCGGGGTTGACCGCCGCAGCGCGCACGCGGACGAGCACCTCGCCGTCACCGGCCGCGGGCCTCGGCACCTCCCGCAACTCGATGACCTCCGGCGGGCCGTAGGCGTGGTAGCGGATGGCCTTCATCGTCATGGTGCCCTCTCTGACACGTGAAAGGAATTTCTGACATATGAAAACCATAGCTCTCCCCAGCCTTCGGCGAGCAGACCGTGACCGGACTCACTCCTCGGCGAGCACTCCGGCGAAAGGGTCGCCGTCCTCGTCGGCGAAGGCGTACGCGCCGCCCTCGATGCGTTCGATCAGCCCCGCCGTCCATTCCGCACCGGACTGCGCCGAGTGCACCCACAGGCGGGTGATCTCCCCGAGGTGCCCCAGCTCCTTCCCCTCGGCCGAGCCCGTGACCGTCTCACGCCAGGCCCGCAGGTTCGCCAGCCGCCGCCGCAACAGGGCGACGACCTCCGCGCGCGGCAGGTCCGCCATGAAACCGAGGCCCGCCGACAGCAGGTCGAGCCGGTCGTGCGCGGTCAGCGCGGCGCGCAGCAGCGCGAAGTACTCGGCCGTGCCCGCCTCGGTGACCTCGTACTCGGTGCGCGGCGGGCCGCCGGCCGTGCTCGGCGCGACGTCGTACGCGTGCAACAGCCCCTGCCTGGCCATCTGCTTCAGCGCGTGGTAGATCGAGCCCGGCTTGGTGTTGGACCACTCGTCCGCTCCCCAGAACTCCAGGTCGTTGCGCACCTGGTAGCCGTGGGCCCGGCCGTGCCGCCGTACCGCGCCCAGGACCAGCAGCCGGATCGCCGACACTTGCCCACCTCGTCTACTCAATTTTGACTAGCTCGGCAGACCACACCGTGGCCGGTTGCCCGCCTACCGACGGGCCGGAGGAGAGATCGGCCGTGGCGTCGTCACTTCCGCCACCAGGCGGGCCAGCAGGTCTTCTTGGCGGTGACCTTCCGCTCGAGGAGGCACTGGGGGCCGTTGGCGTAGTTGGAGCCGCTGTTGGTGTTGGCGGAGTTCACGGAGCCGTTCGCGTTCACGAAGTTGCCGCTGTTCACAGCCCGGCCCTTGGCCAGGTAATTGCCGCTCTTCCACAAATTGCCGCTGTCCTTGGGAAATCCGGCCCGGACAGCGTGCACCGCGGCCCCGGCCGACGCCACCGGCATTCCGGCCGGCACCATCAGGCCGAGGCACGCCGCGACCGTTCCGACGCTTCCCCGCAAGCCGTTCATCGCCGGTCACCGTGCCTAGGAGGAGGACTGAGGACCGTTCGCGAAGTTGCTGCCGTCGATGGTGTTGGAGCTGTTGGTGGAACCGTTGGTGTTCGAGAAGTTACCGCTGTTGATCGGGTGTCCTTCATTGTGGTAGTTCCCGCTGTTGGTGGAGTTTCCGCTGTTGTTCGGGCCGTTGATGCACGTGACCGGGGAGTTGGGCGACGGCGAGTTGTAGGCGATCAGGCGATTGCCGCAGACCACGTTGGGCAGCGTGCTGATCAGGGTGCCGAGGTCCGCGCCGAGCAGCCGGGTGAGCAGAGAACTGCCGCCGGGTGGTGTGGCGGCCGACGCGCCGCTCGGAGCCAGCAATGCGCAGCAGCCGACCGCGGTGACCACAGCAAGCCGTACGAAATTCCTCAACGCGCCCTCGCCATTCTCGCCAGATGATTCACCGAAGATAGCAGCGAGCGATACGCGACAACGGAAAGTGACCGGCGGCGTCGGGAGAACTCAGCGCAAAAACGCGGGGCACGCGGCCGTACGCTCCGGAGCCATGAGCCGGGGACGGGAACTGTCCACGGGAAAAGCCGCGACGGGCGGAGAAAGCCCCCGCCCGTCGCGTTAACCGGATCAGCCCTTGAGCCAGCTCATCATCGGGCGCAGCTTGGCGCCCGTCTTCTCGATCGCGTCCTCGGACAGCTCGGCGCGGTGGCGCTTGAACTCCTTCTGGCCGCCGTCGAACTCCTCGACGAGCTGCTGGGCGAAGGTGCCGTCCTGGATCTCGCCGAGGATCCGGCGCATCTCCTGGCGGGTCTCGTCGGTGATGACGCGCGGGCCGCGGGTGTAGCCGCCGTACTCGGCCGTGTCGGAGACCGACCAGTACATCTTGGAGATGCCGCCCTCGTACATGAGGTCGACGATGAGCTTCATCTCGTGCAGGCACTCGAAGTAGGCGACCTCGGGCTGGTAGCCGGCCTCGATGAGCGTGTCGAAGCCCGCCTTGATCAGCTCGGAGACGCCGCCGCACAGCACGGCCTGCTCGCCGAACAGGTCGGTCTCCGTCTCCTCCTTGAACGTGGTGCGCAGCGCGCCGGCGCGGGTGCCGCCGATGCCCTTGGCGTACGAGAGCGCCAGGTCGAGCGCCTTGCCCGAGGCGTCCTTCTCCACGGCCACCAGACACGGCACGCCGCGCCCGGCCTCGAACTGGCGGCGCACGAGGTGGCCGGGGCCCTTGGGGGCGACCATGCACACGTCGACGCCCTCGGGGGCCTCGATGAGGCCGTAGCGGATGTTCAGGCCGTGGCCGAAGAAGAGCGCGTCGCCCTCGACCAGGTTGGGAGCCACGTGCTCGGCGTACAGGTGGCGCTGGATGTGGTCGGGCGCCAGGATCATCGTGAGGTTGGCCTCTTCGACGGCCTCGGCCGGGGTGAGCACGCGCAGGCCGTCGTTCTCGGCCTTCTCACGGCTCTTGGAGCCCTCGGGCAGGCCGACGCGCACGTCCACGCCGGAGTCACGCAGGGAGAGCGCGTGGGCGTGGCCCTGGCTGCCGTACCCCAGCACGGCCACGTGGCGTCCCTGGATGATCGACAGGTCGGCCTGGTCGTCGTAGTAGATCTCGGTCACGTGCAGAAAACCTTTCAGGCGGTACGGTCCAGTGCCCTGAGGGACCGGTCGGTGATGGAGCGGGCACCGCGGCCGATGGCCACCATGCCCGATTGGACGAGTTCTTTGATCCCGAACGGCTCGAGAACCTTCACGAACGCGTCGAGCTTGTCGGGAGTGCCGGTGACCTCGATGGTCACGGCGTCGGCCGCCACGTCGACGCAGCGGGCGCGGAAGAGCTGGACGAGCTCCAGCACGTGCGAACGGCTCTCGGCGTCGGCCTTGACCTTGATCAGCGTCAGCTCGCGCTGCACGGACTGGGACGGGTCCAGCTCGACGATCTTGAGCACGTTCACCAGCTTGTTGAGCTGCTTGGTGACCTGCTCCAGCGGCAGCTCCTCGACGCTGACCACGATGGTCATGCGGGAGATGTCGTCGTGCTCGGTGGGCCCGACGGCCAGGGAGTCGATGTTGAACCCCCTGCGGCTGAACAGCGCCGACACGCGCGCAAGGACACCCGGCTTGTTCTCGACAAGCACGGACAGCGTGTGTCTACTCATCGTCGTTCTCCCACTTCGGCGCCATGTCACGGGCGATCTTGATGTCGTCGTTGCTGGTGCCGGCCGCGACCATGGGCCAGACCATGGCGTCCTGGTGGACGACGAAGTCGACCACGACGGGCACGTCGTTGATCTCCATGGCCTTCTCGATCACGGCGTCCACGTCTTCAGGACGCTCGCACCGCAGGCCCACACAACCGTAGGCTTCGGCCAGCTTGACGAAGTCCGGGATGCGGCGCGTCGTCTGCAGGTCGGTGTTGGAGTAGCGCTGGTCGTAGAAGAGCGTCTGCCACTGGCGGACCATGCCGAGGTTACCGTTGTTGATCACAGCGATCTTGACCGGCACGCCCTCCAGGGCGCACGTCGCCAGCTCCTGGTTGGTCATCTGGAAGCAGCCGTCGCCATCGACGGCCCACACGGTGGCCTCGGGGCGCCCCATCTTCGCGCCCATCGCGGCCGGGACGGCGAAGCCCATCGTGCCCAGGCCGCCGGAGTTGATGAACGTGCCCGGCCGCTCGTAGCCGATGAACTGGGCGGCCCACATCTGGTGCTGCCCGACCCCGGCCACGTAGTAGGCGTCGGGGCCGGCGATCGCGCTCAGCCGCTCCATGACGTACTGCGGGGCCAGCGAGCCGTCCTCGAACACCTCGTAGCCCAGCGGGTAGGTCTGCTTGTAGCCGTTGAGCACGGTCCACCAGTCGGCGTAGTCGCCCTTCTGGCCGGACGCCTGGATGACGGTGATGAGATCGCCGATGACCTCTTTGCAGTCGCCCACGATCGGCACGTCGGCGTGGCGGTTCTTGGAGATCTCCGCCGGGTCGATGTCGGCGTGCACGATCTTCGCGTGCGGCGCGAACGACGCCAGGTTTCCCGTCACCCGGTCGTCGAACCGCACGCCCAGGCCGATGATCAGGTCGGACTGCTGGAGCGCGCCGACGGCCGCGACGGTGCCGTGCATGCCGGGCATGCCCATGTGCTGGGGATGGCTGTCGGGGAACGTGCCGCGCGCCATCAGGGTGGTGATGACCGGGATGTTGGTCAGCTCGGCCAGTTGCAGCAGCTCGGCCGAGGCGCGGGCCTTGTGGACGCCGCCTCCGACGTACAGGACGGGCCGCCGGGACTCGGCGATCAGCTTGGCGGCCTCGCGGATCTGCTTGGAGTGCGGCCGGGTGACCGGGCGGTAGCCCGGGAGTTGCATGGTGGGCGGCCAACTGAACGTGGTCTCCGACTGCAGCGCGTCCTTCGAGATGTCCACCAGGACCGGCCCAGGACGGCCGGTGGAGGCGATGTGGAACGCCTCCATGATCGTACGGGCGATGTCGGCGGCATCGGTGACCAGGAAGTTGTGCTTCGTGATCGGCATGGTGATACCGGAGATGTCGGCCTCCTGGAAGGCGTCGGTGCCGATCATCGGGGCGGCCACCTGCCCCGTGATCGCCACCATCGGCACGGAGTCCATGAAGGCGTCGGCAATCGGGGTCACCAGGTTGGTGGCGCCGGGGCCGCTGGTCGCCATGCACACCCCGACCCGGCCCGTGGCCTGCGCGTAGCCCTCGGCCGCGTGCCCCGCACCCTGCTCGTGCCGTACGAGCACGTGCCGGACCTTGGTCGAGTCGTAGAGAGGATCGTAGGCCGGCAGAATGGCACCGCCCGGGATCCCGAACACTGTGTCGACTCCAACGTGCTCCAGCGCCCTGACCAGGGCCTGTGCACCTGTCATCCGTTCGGTCATCGGCTCGTTCCTTGCGTGGCTACTCGCTTAAGGACATAAAAAAGGCCCCGTCCCACCGGGCGGCGGGTCTGGGGCGGCGCGCAGGTCGTCGTGCTTCGCTATCGGCCTGCGCGCCGGCGAAGTACTACGAGAATCTCACTGCGAAGCATGCCCTATACCATAGCCGCTCCGAACGCCCCGGTGCCAACTTCGTGGACACATGTCTCAAACAGTGAGACTCGTACGCATCAGCGAGTCGACTCCGCGGGCCGTCATCGGCCGCGCCACCAGGAAACCCTGCCCCCGTGTGCAGCCCATCCGCTTCAGCAGTTCGAGCTGCTCGGGACGCTCAATCCCCTCTGCCACCACGATAAGCCCCAGGTCGTGCCCCAGTCGCACGATCGTACGGGTGAGCAGGGTGAGCGTCTCATCGTTGCCGAGCCCGGACACGAACGACGGATCGATCTTGATCATGTCGACGGGGAGTTGCCTGAGGAACGCCAGCGAGGCGTAGCCGGTGCCGAAGTCGTCGATGGCCAGCCGCACCCCGAGCGCCCGCAGCTCGCCCAGCCGCTTGACCGTCTCTTCCGCGTCCTCGACGAGCATCTCCTCGATCACCTCAAGCGTGAGCGCGGAGGCGGGCAGCCCGCTCTCGGCCAGCGCGCCCGCCACGGACTCGACGAACCTGGGCGCCATGATCTGGCGGGCCGACAGGTTCAGCGACAGCCCGATGTCCCAGGACGAGGCCCGCCAGGCGGCCACCTCGCGGCACGACTCGCGCAGGATCCACTCGCTCAGCGGCACGATCAGCCCGGTGTCCTCGGCCGGGCCGAGGAACTGCTCGGGCGGCACGAACACCGACCCGCGCCACCACCGCACCAGCGCCTCGACCGCGGTCACCCGCGACGTGGCCAGGTCGACCACCGGCTGGTACTCGATGGCGAACTGCTGCTCGATCAGCGCCCGCTGCAGGTCGGCCGCCAACTCCAGGCGACGTAGCACGTCGGCGTGCATCTGCGCGGCGAACACCTCCACGCGCCGCCCACCCAGCTCTTTGGAGCGCGCCATTGCGACATCGGCGTTACGCATGAGGTCGCCAGCCGGCGTGTCCTCCTCGGTGAAGGCCACGCCCACGCTGGCGGTCAGCGCCACGTCGCGGTCGGCGACCCGGAAGGGCTCCTGCGAGACCGCGCCGAGCAGCCGCTCGGCCAGGTCGACCGCGACCTGCGCCTCCCCGCCGGTCTCCACCAGCACCGCGAACTCGTCGCCGCCCCAGCGGGCCAGGGTGTCGTCGGCGCGTACGGCCCCGCGCAGCCGGCGGGCCGCCTGGCCGAGCAGGTAGTCGCCGCTGGCGTGCCCGACCGAGTCGTTGACCGAGGTGAACCCGTCGAGATCGAGGAAGATCACCGCGACGTTGGCCGCGCCCTGACCCGACGTGCGCCCCGCGAGCACCTCCCTGGTGCGCTCCTCGAAGTAGGCGCGGTTGGGCAGGCCGGTGACGCCGTCGTGGAAGGTCAGGTGGGCGACCTGGTTGCGCAGCGCCTCCTCGTCGCTGACGTCTCTGGTCGTCACGAGCATCAGGTCGTCGCCGCCGACCTGGCGGGTGGCCACCGACTCGGTGGGGCGCCAGGTGCCGTCGGCCGCGCGTACGCGGCAGGCGATCAGGCAGGCGCCGGGCGCCGAGGGCTCCTCGTCGAGGTTCAGGGCGCGCAGGGCGACCTGGATGCCGGGCACGTCCTCCGGGTGGATGTAGTCGAAGATCGAGCCGCCCACCAGCTCGTCGGCGCGGTAGCCGTACGTGGCCTGGACACCGGCGCCGATCTCGCGGACGACGCCCTCGTAGTCGCAGGTGAACACCACGTCACCGGTGCTCTCCGCCAGCTCCCTGAGCTGGCGCTCGCCCAGCTTGACCAGGCCGCGCAGGCGGACGTTGGCGGCCGAGACCACGAACAGGCGCACCAGCAGGAGCAGCACCACGGAGACCGCGAGCACCACGATCCCGGCGACCGGGCTCCCCGCGCGCCCGCCGGCCTGGTGGGCCAGCAGCGTGCAGGCGGCGACGGCGACCAGGGCCAGCGGCACGAGCCCGACCACGTGGCCCACGGCCGGCCGGCCCACCTGCCTGACCCGCGGCCCCCACGGAACGGCGGCCAGCAGCAGGAAGCCGACGGGCGCGAGCAGCACGCTCCAGAGCTGTGGCTCGGCACCGACCAGCCGGGCCACGGCCGACCCCAGCCCCGCCACGGTCATGGCGGCCAGCACGCCCACCCCGGCCAGGCCGAGCAGCCAGGACGAGGACCTGCTGGTGAGCACCGACGGGAGCACGGCGCACGTCACCAGCAACGCGATCATCGGCGGCGCCACGGCCAGCGTGAACCCGGCCGGGTCGCCGCCGTCGGTGTAGACGTGCCGCAGGGCCACCACCCAGCCGATCAGGAACAGCGAGGCGGTGCACAGGTAGGCGTCGGTGATCTGCCGTAATGCGGCCCCGACCGGGAACCTGCGGTCGGCGGCGATCAGCGCCCCGCCGGCCGTGACCACCGCGCCGAGCAGGACGAACATGTCCGCGAAACTGACCGCGAAGCCCTCGGCGAACGGCCGCAGCGTCACCCCGGCGGCCCAGATGACGGCCCCGCCGCCCATCCAGCGCGCGGCCGTGCCAGTGGGGCGATGCGCGGCCTGCTGCACCGAGGCGACCAGCAGGGAGGCGGCGGCGATCAGCGCCGCGAGCCCCCCGGCGACCGCACCGGTGATCGCGGCCGGGGCTCCTGCCGCGAGGACTGCGGCGAAGGCCACCGCGCCCGTGGCCGCCGCGGCGGCCGGCGGCACCCGTGGATCACGCCAGCGGATCACAGTCGTTGCCCATCCCGTCTCGAACTCTGCACCTGCGACCGCCGAAGCCCGGCCGATCACTCCGCCAGTGTGTTCGGTCGTGGGTGCGCGGGTGGTGACAACGCCGATGTCGTCACCGATCTGATAACCAGACAAGACCAATTACCGCCAAGAGTTTCTTGACAGTGAGTCAGGAGACCCTTGCAAACGCCACCGTACGCACCGAAGGTCACGGACCAGCCACGTTCCGGGATCCTCTCAGTACGAGTCGGTAATGACGTTGATCAGCTCTTCACCTGCGACGTAACGCCCGAGCTGGGCTCTGAGATAGCGCAACATGCGCCGCCCGGAGGCCGGGGTGCTGCCCGCGACATGCGGGGTGATGAGCACGCCGGGAGCGCTCCACAGAGGGTGCCCCTCGGGCAGCGGCTCGGGCTCGGTCACGTCGAGGGCGGCGCGCAGCCTCCCGGCCTTCAGCTCCGCGAGCAGCGCGCCGGTGTCGACTATCCCGCCCCTGGCGGCGTTGACCAGTACGGCGCCGTCCTTCATCCTGGCCAGGAACGCGGCGTCCACCATCCCGGCCGTGGCGGCGGTGGCGGGCACGAGCAGCACGACGACGTCGGCCTCTGGCAGCAGGGCGGGCAACTCGGCCAGGGCGTGCACGCCGTCGCGGGCGCTCCTGGCCACGCGTACGACGTCGACCTCGAAGGGCTCCAGCCGTCTTTCGAGCGCGGCGCCGATGGAGCCGTGACCCACGATGAGCACGCGCGAGTCGGCCAGCGCGCCGGTGTGGTGGTAGGTCCACTCGCCTCTGCGCTGCGCGTCCACGAAGCCGGGGAACTCCCTGAGCACCGCGATCATCGCCCCGACCGCCCACTCGGCGGTGCCCGCGTCGTGCACGCCGCGGGCGTTGCACAGCACGGCCCCCTCGGGGATGTGCGGCCGGTACTGCTCCACACCCGCGGTCACGGTCTGGACCAGCCGCAGCGACCGCATACGGGCCAGGGTCCCCGGCACGCCGGGCAGGGCGGCCAGCGGCGGGATCCACACCTCCACGTCCTCCACCCCGTCCGGCATCGGGGACGTGCTGTTATACACAGCACATTCAACGCCGGGCAGGTCGGACAGCACATCAGCCACCGAATCGGATGGAACCCAGGTCTTCATGCCGAGAACCTTACGACCCCGAGGGAAGTATGGAACACATGAGCAAGCTCTGGACGATCATGCTGTTGGCCGCTCTCACGGCCTGTTCCGGCGGCGTCTCCCCCGGTGGCGCCGAGGTGCTTCCCACGGCGGCGGTACCGGCCCAGGACGCGCCCGGAGCGCCGAAGGACGTGGCGACCGGGCTCTCCGTACCGTGGGGGATCGCGTTCCTGCCCGGGAGCGACGCGCTCGTGACCGAACGCGACACCGCCCGCCTCCTCCGGGTCACCCCCGCAGGACAGGCGACGGAGCTGGCGAAGATCGCCGAGGTGCGGCCGGACGGCGAGGGCGGCCTGATGGGCGTAGCGGTCAAAGACCAACAAATCTTCCTTTACTACACCGCCGAACAGGACAACCGGATCGCCCGCTACCGCCTGTCAGGCAACGGCCTGACAGACGCGCGGATCATTGTCAAGGGCATCCCGAAGGGCTCCATCCACAACGGCGGCCGCCTCGCCTTCGGCCCCGACGGCCACCTGTACGCCACCACGGGCGAGACCGGCGACCCCGGCCTGGCCCAGCAGCGCGACTCGCTCGCGGGCAAGATCCTGCGCATGACCGCGGACGGCGCCCCCGCCCCCGGCAACCCGTTCGGCACCCTGGTCTACAGCTACGGCCACCGCAACGTCCAGGGCCTGGCCTGGGACCCGTCCGGCCGGCTGTACGCCTCCGAGTTCGGGGCCAACACCTACGACGAGATCAACCTGATCAAGCCGGGCGCCAACTACGGCTGGCCGGAGGCCGAGGGCCGCAGCGACGACCCCCGCTTCACCAACCCGCTCCTCACGTGGCCCACGTCCGAGGCGTCACCGTCGGGCATGGCCTACGCGGACGGCTCCCTGTGGGTGGGCGCGCTGCGCGGGGAACGGCTGTGGCAGGTGCCGCTGACCGCCGACGGCTCGGTCGGCAGGCCGGTGGCGCACTTCACCGGCCGCTACGGGCGCATCCGCGCCGTCACGACCGCCCCCGACGGGTCCCTCTGGTTCGCGACCAGCAACAGGGACGGCCGCGGCTCCCCCAGGAACGGCGACGACCGCATACTCTCCCTCACCCCTTGAGGCGCTCCGGGGCCTTCCCCGGTGCCCGCGGGCCCGCACCCGCCGGGGAAGGGCGGGTTCAGCGGGCGGCGGTGCAGGTGAGCTGGGTTCGCGGGCTGTACTTGGTGGTCAGCTTCTTGTCCTTCTTGACCACCTTGCCGTCGTCGTGGAACACCCGGGTCACGTCGATCGTGAACCCCTGCTCCCCCACCGTGGGCAGGCAGTCGGCCGCGGCGCTCGTCTCCTGGCCGAACGGCGTGAAGTCCCTGCGTTCCGACTCCACGTGCTTCACCTCGTCGTACCGCTTGACGCCCCACAGCACGACGGCCACCGACGTCTCGGTGACGGCGGTCTTGATGAGCACGCCGTTCTCGGAGTCGTTGCGCCACTTGAGATCCTGGTCCGGGTACGCGAACGCCGCGTCCCGGCCCGCCGGGTAGCGCGGGTCGTAGTGGTCCGCCGGCTGGTGGTCCACTTGGTCGTAGCCGCCGAAGTAGGCCGCGTTGTACATCGTGGTCGCGACCTGCGAGCCGCCGCCGCCGACGGCGTTCACCGTCCGCCCGCGGACGACCTGCGCCGCCTCGACGTACCCGTCCTCGACCGTCGGCTCCCCCAGCACCTCGTTGAGTGAGAACGTCTCGCCCGGCCTCACGACGTGGCCGTCGAGCCGCTGGGCCATGAGCTGGATGTTCTTCACCCGGGCCTGGCAGCACTCGAACGTGGTGGTGAAGCTGCTCACCTGCTCCTTGATGCCCAGCCCCTGGATCTGCGAGGTCTCCACCTCCGGCGCGACCGCGCCGAGCTTGACGGGGACCGTGCGGGCGCCGCCCGTGTCGAAGACCTTCTCGGCGTCCTTGGCCAGCAGCTTGTCGTTGACGCCCCGCCCGTCCCGCGCCGCCACCAGGACCGGCTTGCCGTCCACGATCTCGTACGTGGCGTCGCGCGGCTGCTGGGCGGCGTCCACCAGGCTGCCCTCCAGCGTGGCCAGCACCGCCTTGGCGTCGAACTCGGCCGCGAGCCCGCCGTCGCCGTCGGATTCGTAGGTCAGGTTCGCCGCGATCATGGCCGGGGAGACCTGCGCCTGCTTGCCGTCGATGGTCAGCGTCAGAGGGCCGGCCACGGCGGCCTTCGCCCTGGTCATCGCCTCGGCGACGGCCTCGGGGGTGGTGACGGGCGTCGCGGGCTCGAGCGTGAGCGCGACCTCGCCGCCCCCGCCGAGGAAGGCGGCGCCGATCCGGCGTACGGCGTCGTCCTGGTCGAGCACCACGCCGGGCGCGGGCCGGCGGCTCTTGGGCACCAGCCCGGTGAAGGTCACCCGGCCCTCCTGCGCGTGCTTGTCCACGCCTTCCGCCAGGCTCTCGACGGTCCTGTTGAGCTGGGCGGAGTCGGTGCTGATCTTCGGCTCCAGCTCGGTCGTGCCGGTCAGGCCCTGCCAGACCTCCTCCGGGGTGGGGAAGCCGCTGGGCGCCTGCCCGATGGTGCCGACGACGTCGAGTTCGAGCCCGGCCGCGTCGGCCTGGATGGTCTCCTTCTTGCCGCCGATGTCGACCACGACGGGCTTGCTGAGCCGTGCGCCCAGCTCCGTACGCAGCTTGTCGGCCGCCTGCGTCACGGTCAGGCCGCCGATGTCCACCCCGGCCACGCGCGTGCCGCGCAGGACCGACCCGGACATGAGCACCGCCGGCACCACGTACGCCAGCACGACCAGCACCAGCACGAACACGCCCAGCCCTGGCAGCACACTGCGCCGCCTGGGCGGCTCGGGCGTGTACGGGGAGGGGCTCTCCGGTCCGCCGAACGCGGGGGCGGGCGGGAGCGCGGACTCTCGCCCGGCCATCGGCCACGGCTGCGCGGGCGGCGCCACCGGGGGCAGCGCGCCCCGGCCCGGCTGACCACCCTGACCACTCTGACCACCCTGGGCGCCCTGGCCTTGGGCCGGGTGGGGCTCCTGCCTTTCCTGCGGGCCGAAGATGTCCCGGGACACGCCCGGGGGCAGCCCTTCGATCCGCGGCCGCTTGGAGACGCCCGACGTGGGTAACGGCACCGAGGCGAACGGGTCGGTCGGTGATTCGATCGGTCCGGCGTTTCGCACGCCTCAATCTCCTCCCGGTCCGCAGCCAAGTCTCAGGCAACAGTAAGGCACGCGGATCCGCATATGTCACGGGAAATGGCTACGGAAATGTGTCAACCTAGCCACCGGTAGCGATGTTCCGGACGACCGGCCGTGCCGTAGCGCGGCCGGTACTCGGCCTGCCCCACCACGCACAGGTGTTCCAGATAGCGGCGGACGCTCACCCGCGACAGGCCCGTCAGCTCGGCCGCCTCGGCGGCCGACAGATCGCGGCCGGCGTCCCTGAGGGTGTCGGCGACCAGCGCGCACGTGGCCGCCGACAGCCCTTTCGGCATGGGGGCGGCGGACTTGAACGTGCCGAACAGACGGTCCACGTCGTCCTGGCGGGCCTCGGGGCCGATCGCGGTCAGGCGCTTGCGGGTGTCGGCGTACTGCTGGAGGCGTTCGGTCAGCGCGGCGGCGGTGAACGGCTTGATGAGGTAGTTGACCGCGCCGCCGCGCATGGCCTCCTTGACGGTGGACACGTCGCGGGCGGCGCTGATCATGAGGACGTCCACGCCGTGGAGCGCCTTGAGCACCTCCAGGCCCGACATGTCGGGCAGGTAGATGTCGAGCAGCACGAGGTCGGGCCGCAGCTCGTCGGCCGCGGCCAGCGCGTCGGCGCCGTTGTGCGCGACGGAGACGACGCTGAAGCCCGGCATCCGGGCCACGTAGCCGCTGTGGATGCGGGCCACCATGAAGTCGTCGTCGACGACCAGGACGCGGATCACGGGCCCGCCTTCGCCGGGAGCAACGCCGTGAACACCGCGCCGCCGGAGGGCCCCGAGACGTCGTCGGCGGCCGGGCCTGGGCCCGAACTGCCCACGCGTACCCAGCCGCCCCGGCGCAGGCACGCCTGCCTGGTCAGCGCCAGCCCCAGCCCGCGCGGCCCCGACTGGGCGGCCTTGGTGGTGAAGCCCTCCCTGAAGACCTCCTCCACCAGGTCGGGCGCGATGCCCGGCCCCGAGTCGCCGACACGTACGCGCAGGCCGCCGGCATCGGCCTGCACCGACACCTCGATCGTGCCCTCCGCGCCGTCGAGGGCGTCGATCGCGTTGGCGACCAGGTTGCCGACCACCAGCACCGCGTCCTGCGGGTCGCCGAGCAGGCCCGCGGGCACCGAGGAGTCGTCGGCCAGCACGAGCGTGGCCCCGCGCTCGGCCGCCTCGGCGGACTTGGCCAGCAGGAGGGCGGCGAGGGTCGGGTCCTGCACGCGTTCGCGCAGGTCGGTGGCGTACGTGCCGCGCGTGGTGCGGGTGATGAAGCTGACGGCCGCCTCGTGCTCGCCCAGCTCCAGCAGGCCCACGACGGTGTGCATGCGGTTGGCGAACTCGTGGGCCTGGGCCCGCAGCGCCTCGGTGGCGCTGCTGGAGTCGTCCAGCTCGCGGGCCAGGCGCACCAGCTCCGTACGGTCCCGCAGGGTGACCACCCAGCCGCGGTGCCGGCCGCGTACCCAGACGGGGGTGCGGTTGAGCACCAGCACGCGCTCGCCGTGCAGCACCACGCGGTCCTCGCCGGGGTCGGCGCCGCCGAGCACGTCGCGCATGCGCTCGGAGACCGGCATCCGCGTGAGGTCCTCCCCGACGTCGCCCAGCAGCTCGCGGGCGGCGTCGTTGACCAGGGTGACCCGCCCCGACAGGTCGAGCGCGAGCACGCCCTCCTTGACACCGTGCAGCACGCCCTCGCGCTGCTCCAGCAGCGCCGCGATCTCGCGCGGCTCCAGGCCGAACGTCTGCCTGCGCACCCGCGCGGTGATCATCGCCGCCAGCGTGAGCCCGGCCACCAGCACGGCCAGCGCGGTCCAGATCAGCGGCGGCAGGGCCTGGGAGAGCTGGCTGACGACCGTGGTCTCCAGCACGCCGACGGAGACGAGGCCGATGACGTTGCCGTACTCGTCGCGGATGGGCGTCTTGCCCCTGACCGTGGTGCCGATCGTGCCGGTCTCGGTGCCGACCCAGCTCCGGCCCGTACGCAGGACCGTGCTGCCGTCGGTGGACAGTCGCTTGCCGATCAGCGCGGTGTTGGGGTGGGCGTAGCGCTGCTGGTCGGTGTTGGCGATCACGACGTAGTCGGCGCCGGTCTCCTGCTGGACGCTCATGGCCAGCGGCTGCAGCACGCTCTCCGGGCGTTCGAGCTCGAACGCCGCGCGCACCTGCGGCAGGCCGGCCACCGACTGGGCGATCGCCAGCGCCCGCTGCTGGTGCAGCGAGTCGAGCTGGTCGCGTGTGTGCTCGGCCCACACTCCTCCGGTGCCACCGACGGCCAGCAGCACGATCACCATCTGGAGCACGAAGAGCTGGGTGCCGAGGGAGGCGTCACGAACCCGTCTCACCCTGCACATGGAAACAAACACAGGTCACGGCCAGGTCGCGACCAATACGACCACTATGACGGCAACCGCGCAAAGCCTCGACGCCCACGGGAAGTCACCTCACCATGCCTGTTCAACGAAGGTGAAAACCCCCCTTGGAGTGATCATGCGCTTGCGCGTACTCGCCGCCCTCGCGGCACTCTCCCTCGGCGCGCTGACGGCCTGCGGTGAGTCCGGCACCACCGCCTCCGCCTCGTCGCTGCGGATCATGGCCCCGGCCGCGCCGGGCGGCGGATGGGACCAGACCTCCCGTACGGCGGAGCAGGCGTTCAAAACGGCCGACCCGGCGCGCAAGGTCGAGGTGTTCAACGTGCCGGGCGCCGGCGGCACGATCGGCCTGGCGCAGCTCGCCGGCGAGAAGGGCAACGGCAACCTGCTGATGACCATGGGCCTGGTCATGGTGGGCGCCATCGAGCAGAACAAGTCGAAGGTGACGCTGGCCGAGACCACGCCCATCGCCAAGCTGACCGAGGAGTACGAGATCGTCGTGGTCCCGGCCGCGTCCCCGTTCAAGACGCTGGCCGACATGGTGGCGGCCTGGAAGACCGACCCGGCGAAGGTGTCCATCTCGGGCGGTTCGGCGGGCGGCACCGACCACATCGTGGCCGGGCTGATGGCCAAGGCCGCGGGCGTCGACCCCAAGCAGGTCAACTACATCGCCCACTCGGGCGGCGGCGAGGCGCTCAACGAGCTGCTCGGCAACAAGGTCAGCGCGGGCATCTCCGGCGTGTCCGAGTTCGCCGAGCACGTCAAGTCCGGCAAGCTGCGCGCCCTGGCCGTGACGTCCGCCGAGCGGCTGCCCAGCCTCGACGCGCCCACGCTGAAGGAGGGCGGCCTGGACGTGGAGCTGTCCAACTGGCGCGGCTTCGTCGCCCCCGGCGGGCTCTCCGACGCCGACAAGAAGACCCTGACCGACCTGGTCACCAAGATGCACGACTCGCAGCCGTGGAAGGACGCGGTGGCCAAGAACGGCTGGATCGACTCCTTCCAGACCGGCCAGCAGTTCGCCGACTTCCTCGGCGCCGAGCAGACCAGGGTCAAGGGGATCATCGCCGAGATGGGGCTCGTCTCCTGATGACTCGCTGGTGGCGGCCCGAGCTCGGGCTGGCGGTCGTGGTGCTGGTGCTGGGCGTGCTCGTCGTGGTCGGGACGCTCGACGTCACCGCGGCGGCCTCCCAGCTCGGCCTCGGGCCGCGCTTCTTCCCCATGCTGGTGGGCGGCGCGATGGTGCTCATCGGCCTGTTCTACGTCGCCGACGTCGTACGCGGCGGCCACGCCGAACCCGAGGAGAGCGAGGACATCGACGCGGACGCGCCCACGGACTGGCGCAGCGTCGCCCTGGTCAGCGGCATCTTCCTGGCCTTCGCGGCGCTCCTGAACGTCCTCGGCTGGATCATCGGCGCGAGCCTGCTGTTCTTCGGCCTGTCGGTGGCGCTGGGGGCCGAGCACAAGGTGCGCGCGGCCGGGGTCTCGGTGGTCATGGGCGTGGTGACGTACCTGCTGTTCGTCAAGGGCCTGGGCGTGACGCTGCCCGGCGGGCCGCTGGCGGGGGTGATCTGAGGTGACCTCCCTGCAGTTGCTGCTCGACGGCTTCGCCGCCGCGCTCACCCCGGTCAACCTCCTGTACGCGCTCATCGGCGTCACCCTCGGCACCCTCGTCGGCGTGCTGCCCGGCATCGGGCCCGCGATGACGGTGGCGCTGCTGCTGCCGATCACGTTCACGGTGCCGCCGACCAGCGCGTTCATCATGTTCGCCGGCATCTACTACGGCGGCATGTACGGCGGCTCGACCACCTCCATCCTGCTCAACACCCCCGGCGAGTCGGCGTCGATGATCACGGCGCTGGAGGGCAACCAGATGGCCCGGCGCGGCCGGGCCGCCCAGGCGCTGGCCACGGCCGCCATCGGCTCGTTCGTGGCCGGCACGATCGCCACGGCGCTCCTGGTCGTGGCGGCGCCGGCGGTGGTCAGCTTCGCGATCTCGTTCGGCCCGGAGGACTACTTCGCCCTGGCGATCCTCGCCTTCACGGCCGTGTCCTCGGTGTTGTCGCGCTCGGTCGTGCGCGGCCTGGCCTCGCTCGGCCTCGGCCTGGTGATCGGCCTGGTCGGCATCGACCAGCAGACCGGGCAGGCCCGCCTGACGCTGGGCATCCCGCAGTTGCTCGACGGCATCGACGTGGTGATCGTCGCGGTCGGCCTGTTCGCGGTGGGCGAGGCCCTCTACGTCGCCTCCCGCCTGCGCCACGGGACACCCGAGGTGGTGCCGGTCGGCCGGGCCTGGATGGGCCGCGCCGACTGGCGGCGCTCCTGGCTGCCGTGGCTGCGCGGCACCGCGCTGGGCTTCCCGTTCGGCGCGCTGCCCGGCGGCGGGGCCGAGATCCCCACCTTCCTGTCGTACGCGGCCGAGCGGCGCCTGGCCCGCGGCGTGGCCCGCGAGGAGTACGGCAAGGGCGCCATCGAGGGCGTCGCGGGCCCCGAGGCGGCCAACAACGCCGCGGCGGCCGGCACCCTGGTCCCGCTGCTCACGCTGGGCCTGCCCACGTCCGCGACGGCCGCGATCCTGCTGGCCGCCTTCCAGCAGTACGGCCTGCAGCCCGGACCCCAGCTCTTCGACCACAACCCGGCGCTGGTGTGGGGCATGATCGCCTCGCTGTTCATCGGCAACATGATGCTGCTGGTGCTGAACCTGCCCCTGGCCCCGCTCTGGGCCCGCGTGCTGCGGATCCCGCGGCCGTACCTCTACGCCGGGATCGTGCTCTTCGCCGCCCTCGGGGTCTACGCGCTGAACGGCACCGTGGTGGACCTGTTCGTCCTCTACCTGCTCGGCCTGCTCGGCTACGCCATGCGGCGCTTCGGCCTGCCCGTCGCGCCCGCGGTGATCGGCATGATCCTGGGCCCGATGGCGGAGATCCAGCTCCGGCGGGCGCTGGCCATCGGGGCGGGGGACGTGAGCGTGCTCGTCCGCAGCCCGATCGCCGCCGTCCTGCTGCTCCTGGCCGCCCTGGCGCTGCTCACGCCGCTGTTCAGGAAGCTCGTGGCGCGCAGGTCGAAGGTCACGCGGACCGGCTGACCCGCTCCCCGGACGGCCCCGCCGGCGTGGCGGGGCCTTTCGCGGCCGTCCTGGGGGCGATGGCGAGCCCGGCCAGCGCCATGGCCAAGGTCGCGGCGAAGACCGTCCAGTAGCCCGAGCCCGACGCCGTGAACAGCGCCCCCGTGGCCGCCACCGCCACCACCGAGAACACCGACTCGCCCACCTGCAGCGCCGAGCTGTTCCTGCCCTGCTCACCGGGCGCCGACAGCTCCAGCGTGACCACCGACAGCGTCGGGTAGACCAGCCCCATCCCGAACCCGGTGACGGCCCACGCCGGGAACGCCAGCCCCACCGGCACCGCGGCGAACGCCACCGCCCCCATGCCCACGATGCCCAGCGCGATCATGGCCGAGCCGAGACGCAGGTTCGTCATCCGGCCGAAGACCTCCCTGCCCTGCAGCCAGGAGGCGGCCGACCAGGTCAGCGAGCCCGTCATGAGGGCGAGCCCGGCCGTGAACGTCGACAGGCCGCGCTCATGGACGAGCATGAGCGGCACGATCACCTCGGCCGCGAAGAGCGCCCCGGCGGCCAGACCACGCAACGCCACCACCGTGGGCAGCCCTCTCGCGGCGCGCAGCGTGCCGGTGGGCAGCAGCCGGGGCAGGGCCACGGCCAGCACCGCGAGGCCGGCGAGGAGGAGCGGGAGCGACTGGCTGCTGCCGTACTGCATGAGCGCCGCGCCTACGGCCGTCACGGCCGCCCAGCCGACCTTGCGTGACCGGCCGGGGGCCGGACCGGCCTGCCCGCCGTCCACCGGCTGCCCGGCCAGCCCGCGCAGCAGCACCAGCGCGCCCAGCGCGGTGAGGAACGGCACCAGCAGGAACACCCAGCGCCAGCCCAGCGTGTCGGTCACCAGGCCCACGACCACCGGGCCCACCATCGAGGGCACCACCCACGCGGTCGCGAACAGGGAGAAGATCCGTGGATGCGTCTGCTCGGGGTAGACCCGGGCCACCACGACGTACAGTGCCACGTTGACCAGCGCGCCGCCGAAGCCCTGCAGGAACCGGCCCGCGATCAGCACCTCCATGCTCGGCGCCAGCCCTGCCACGGTCAGGCCGGCGGCGAACCCGGCCACCCCGGTCCACAGGGGCGCGCGGGGCCCGCGCACGTCCGCCCACCGGCCGCCCAGCACCGTGCCGACCACGCCCGCCGCCATCGCGCTGCTGAACGCCAGCCCGTAGAGCGGCAGTCCGCCCAGTTCGCCGGCCACGACCGGCATCGCGATCGCGACCGCCATGTACTCGAAGGCCACCAGCGACACCATCGCCACCAGGCCCGCCGTCAACGCCCTTCTCGTCACGCCGCCGCCCGCCGTGCCGCTTCTTCTAGGCGTGCCGCCGGTCGTCATGTCGCCTGTCGTCATGCTGCTCGTCGTCATGCCGCGAACGTACGTCGGCCGGTCGGGGCCCGCCTCCAGCCAGAGCCCGTCACGGATTCGGCCATTGGGCCTAGGACCCGAGCCCGGTCAGGCGAGAGGGCCCCGCCGCGGCGGCGGCAGGGCCCTCATCGGCGGTGGGTCACTCGGAGACGCCGAGCTTCTCCAGGATCAGTTGCCGGGCGCGGGCCGCGTCGGCCTTGCCCTTGCTGGCCCGCATGACGCCGCCCACGAGCGCGCCCGCCGCCGCGATCTTCCCTGAGCGGACCTTCTCGGCCGCGTCGGCGTTGTCGGCCAGCACCTGGTCGATGATCGCCGACAGCTCGCCCTCGTCGTTGACGATCCGCAGCCCGCGCCGCTCGACCACCTCGTCGGGGGTGCCCTCTCCGGCCAGCACGCCTTCGAGCACCTCGCGCGCGAGCTTGTCGTTGAGCGCGCCCGAGGCCACCAGCTCGGTCACCCTGGCGATCTGCCCGGGCGTGATGGGCAGGTCGGCCAGCGGCGTGGCGGTCTCGTTGGCCCGCCGGGCCAGCTCGCCCATCCACCACTTGCGCGCGTCGGCCGCCGGGGCGCCGGCCGTGACCGTGGCCTCGACCAGGTCGATCGCGTCGGCGTTGTGCATGGCCTGCATGTCGAGGTCGGACAGCCCCCACTCGGCCTGCAGCCGCTTGCGCCGGACCGACGGCAGCTCGGGCAGGGCCGCCTTCAGCTCGGCCACCCACGCCGTGTCGGGCGCGATCGGCACCAGGTCGGGCTCGGGGAAGTAGCGGTAGTCCTGTGCCTCCTCCTTGGACCGCCCGGACGTGGTGGTGCCGGTGTCCTCGTGGAAGTGGCGGGTCTCCTGGACGATCTTCCCGCCCCCGGCCAGGACGCCCGCCTGCCGCTCGATCTCGCTCCGCACGGACCGCTCGACGCTGCGCAGCGAGTTGACGTTCTTGGTCTCCGTACGGGTGCCCCACTCGGACGAGCCGCGCGGCATGAGCGAGACGTTGACGTCACACCGCAGCGAGCCCTCCTCCATGCGCACGTCGGAGACGCCCAGCGAGCGCATGATCTCGCGCAGCTCGGTGACGTAGGCCTTGGCCACCTCGGGCGCGAGCCGGTCGGTGCCCGGGATGGGCTTGGTCACGATCTCGACCAGCGGGATGCCGGCCCGGTTGTAGTCGACGATCGAGTAGTCGGCTCCCTGGATGCGCCCGGTCGCGCCGCCCACGTGGGTGGACTTGCCGGTGTCTTCCTCCAGGTGCACCCGTTCGATCCCGATGCGTACGATCTGCCCCTCGACCTCGACGTCGAGGTAGCCGTCGAAGCAGAGCGGCTCGTCGTACTGGGAGATCTGGTAGTTCTTCGGCATGTCCGGATAGAAGTAGTTTTTCCGGGCAAAGCGGCACCACTCGGCGATCGAGCAGTTGAGCGCCAGGCCGATGCGGATCGTCGACTCGATGGCCGCCGCGTTGGCCACCGGCAGCGAACCGGGCAGCGCCAGGCAGGTGGGACAGACCTGCGTGTTGGGCGGGGCGCCGAAGGTCGTCTTGCAACCGCAGAACATCTTCGACTTGGTGCCCAGCTCGACATGCGTCTCGAGGCCGAGCACCGGCTCGAACCGCTCGAGCGCTTCGTCGTACGGCATGAGCGTACCGGCAGTCATGGTGAGGTCCTTAGATCAGATCGTAGCGTTCGCGTGAGCACGCGGCCGTCGCCTCCTCGTCCTACAGCTCGGGGGCCTTGGACAGCAGGCCACCGCCCCAGCGGCTCTCCAGGGCCTGCTCCACGGCCGCGCCGACCCGGTAGCAGCGGTCGTCGGCCAGGACCGGGGCCATGATCTGCAGACCCACCGGCAGGCCGTCCTCGTCGGCCAGGCCGCACGGCACGGAGATGGCCGCGTTGCCCGCCAGGTTGGACGGGATCGTGCACAGGTCCGCGAGGTACATCGCGATCGGGTCGTCCGCGCGCTCGCCGATCGAGAACGCCGTGGTCGGCGTGGTCGGCGACACCAGCACGTCGACCTGCTGGTAGGCGGCCTCGAACTCGCGGGAGATGACCGTGCGCACCTTTTGCGCCTGGCCGTAGTAGGCGTCGTAGTAGCCGCTCGACAGCGCGTACGTGCCCAGCATGATGCGCCGCTTGACCTCGGGACCGAACCCCGCGGCCCTGGTCAGCGCCATGACCTCTTCCGCGCTGCGGGTGCCGTCGTCGCCCGCGCGCAGGCCGTAGCGCATGGCGTCGAAGCGCGCCAGGTTGGACGAGCACTCCGAGGGCGCGATCAGGTAGTAGGCGGGCAGCGCGGTCGTGAACGACGGGCAGGAGACCTCGACGACCTTGGCCCCGAGCGACTCCAGGAGCTGGACGGCCTCGTGGTAGCGGGCCAGGACACCGGCCTGGTAGCCCTCGCCCGCGAACTCCTTGACGACGCCGATCCGCAGGCCGGCGACGTCGGGCGTCCTGGCGGCCTCGACGACCGAGGGCACGGGCGCGTCGACCGAGGTGGAGTCCATCGGGTCGTAGCCGGAGAACGCCTCGTGCAGCAGCGCCGCGTCGAGCACGTTGCGGGCGAACGGCCCCGGCGTGTCGAGCGAGCTGGCGAACGCGATCAGCCCGTAGCGGGACGAGCCCCCGTAGGTCGGCTTCATGCCCACGATCCCGGTCACCGCGGCGGGCTGCCGGATCGACCCGCCCGTGTCGGTGCCGGTGGACAGCGGCGCCTCGTACGCGGCCACGGCGGCGCTCGAGCCGCCCGACGACCCGCCCGGCACCTTCGTCAGGTCCCACGGGTTGTGCGTCGTCTGGTACGCGGAGTTTTCCGTGGAGGAGCCCATGGCGAACTCGTCGAGGTTCGTCTTGCCCAGGATGACCAGCCCGGCCGCGCGCAGGCGGGCCGTGACGGTCGCGTCGTAGGGCGGCCGCCAGCCTTCGAGGATCTTGGAGGCGGCGGTGGTGGGCATGTCGTGCGTGGAGAAGATGTCTTTGTGCGCGATCGGCACCCCGGCCAGCGGCCCGAGCCGCTCCCCGGCCCTGAGCCTGGCGTCGACGGCCCGCGCCTGGTCGAGCGTGGTCTCCCGGTCGACGTGCAGGAACGCCTGGACCTTCGGCTCGACCTCGGCCATCCGGTCGAGGTGCGCCTCGGCCACCTCGACGGCCGACACCTCGCCACCGGCGATCATCGAGCCCAGCTCGGCGGCGGTCTTGCGGATCAAGCTCATGCCTCCTCCCCGAGGATGCGCGGTACCCGGAAACGGTCGTCCTCGACGGCGGGAGCGCCGGAGAGCGCCTGGTCAGGCGTCAGGGACTGTCGCACCTCGTCGGCACGGAAGACAT
Source organism: Nonomuraea sp. NPDC051298 (assembly GCF_055586305.1). Classification (NCBI taxonomy): domain Bacteria; kingdom Bacillati; phylum Actinomycetota; class Actinomycetes; order Streptosporangiales; family Streptosporangiaceae; genus Nonomuraea; species Nonomuraea sp. NPDC051298. Next base: position 185,437 of record NZ_JBVJIM010000005.1, on the reverse strand, counting down.
TGGTCAGCGGAAGCGCGTGCGACGAAGGCGGCACGTCCTCGGCGGCGACCTCGGTCACCTTCGCGACCGCCTCGATGATGGCATCGAGCTGGGTGGCGTAGTGATCGAGCTCGTCGTCGGTGAGCGCCAGCCTGGACAACCGGGCCAGGTGTGCGACCTCGTCGCGGGTTATGGCGGACATGAGTCGTTGAACCCGTTTCGTGGATGGAGTCTTTGGACACTGCCATCCTAGGGGGCTTGACCTAGCAGGCCCGAACCCTTAACTACCCCGCAACATCCGCGAGACGTGAGCCCTCCTCAGGCGGAGCTGCTGACCTCGGGCTGGTAGCCGTACCGCACCGCCGCGCCGGGCCGGTCGCGCAGCCAGACCGCCGCCTCGTCGGCCGGCATCGGCTCGCCGAACAGCCAGCCCTGCCCCACGTCGCACCCCAGCTCCGCCAGCCGCATCGCCACCTCGTCCGACTCCACTCCCTCCGCCACCGACCTCAGCCCCAGCGAGCGGACGAGGTCGACGATCGAGCGGACGATCCGGTAGTCGTCCTCCGACTCGGCGATCCGGCGTACGAAGGAGGCGTCGATCTTGACCTCCGACACCGCCAGCCGCTGGAGCCGGATCAGCGAGGAGTATCCGGTGCCGAAGTCGTCGAGCGCCAGCGGGACGCCGAGCGCGGCCAGGGCCTTGATGGTGTCCTGGGTGTAGGCCTGGTCGCCGGTCAGGATGCGTTCCGTGACCTCGAGCTGGATGGCCGCCGGTGGCAGGCCGTACCTGGCCAGGCCGACCTCCAGTTGCTCGGGCAGGGCGGAGCCGAGCAGGTCGCGGGCGGAGATGTTGACCGAGATCTGCACCCGCAGCCCCGTGTGCCACCAGGCGGCGGCCTGCTCCAGGGCCTCCTCGACCACGTACGCCGTGAGCTGGCGCATCAGGTACGACTGCTCGGCCAGCGGCACGAACTCCGACGGCGGGAGCTGCCCGTGCACCGGGTGCCGCCAGCGCAGCAGCGCCTCCACCCCCTGGACGTCGCCGCCGCCCAGCCCCACCTTGGGCTGGTAGTGCAGGCGCAGCTCCCGGTTGTCGATGGCGCGGCGCAGGTCGCCGAGGAGGGTGAGGCGTTCGGGGGAGTTGCGGTCTTTGTCGGGCTGGTAGAGCTCGACGCCCGTGCGCCCCTCCTTGGCCAGGTACATGGCCACGTCGGCCCGTTGCAGCAGCAGCTCGAAGTCGGGCGCGTGGTCGGGGTAGAGGGCGATGCCGACGGATCCGTCGAGGTCGAAGGTCATGCCCTCCAGGCGTACCGGCTCGGTGAGCGCCGCCCGCAGCCGGGCCGCCACCTCCCTGGCCGCGTGGGCGTCCCTGATCGAGGGCAGCAGCACCGCGAACTCGTCGCCGCCGAGCCTGGCCACGACGTCGCCCGGCCGTACGGAGTGGGTGAGCCGGTGCGCGACCAGTTGCAGCAGCCGGTCGCCCACCGGGTGGCCCATCGTGTCGTTGACCTCCTTGAACCGGTCGAGGTCGAGCAGGAACAGGCCGACCCGTTCGTCCTGGCGGACCTCGGCCAGGGCCTCCTCGGTGCTGACGATGAGCATCTTGCGGTTGGGCAGGCCGGTCAGCTCGTCGTGCAGCGCCTGGTGGTCGCGGCGCATGGACAGCGTGGCGGTGAAGTAGACGGCGGCCAGCGGGGCGACGAAGAGGGGCACGAGTCCCGGCGAATGGCTCATGACCACGACGACCAGCGGGGCCAGGCCGAGCAGCCCGACGTACACGAGGCCCTGGGGGCCCACGGTGACCTTGAGCACGCGGACGATCGAGCGCCGCTCGTGCAGCGCCACCGCGCCGGTCACCAGGGCCGCCCTGCTCACGAAGTACGCGACCCCGGCCAGCACGATCGCCGGCAGGTCGCCTCCCGTGGGCACCCACGGCACGGCCGGGCTCGGCGCGATCCCGAACGTCCCGAGCACCACGGCCGCCGCGGTCAGCGCGAGGGTGGACTGCGCGATGTTGAACATGACCCGATGCCACGACCTGCGCGTCACCACGCCGTTGATGGTGACGGCGACGGCCTGCATGAGCACCGCCACGGGCAGGCCGAAGTGCATCAGCACGGCGAAGGTGAACATGGTGGACGGATAGGTGCCGCCCACGATCGTCGCCGAGGACACCATCACGGGCCTGAGTTCGCCCAGGATCACCAGCACCGCCAGCACCCAGAACAGGGGCGCGCGGGCCAGCTCCACCAGACCGGCGGGATCCAGCCTGAGCATGGCCACCAGCAGGGCGGTGAAGCCGATCACGGTGATGCCCGCGAGGTATCCCCACAGCGGCGTGCCGACGCGTGGTCCGGTGTCGCGGGTGTCGGTTGGGTCAGTCATCGGTAACAGAACCCCCATTAGGTCACTATGGGAGGGTACGACCTTCACCCCACTTCGCGAAACCAAGCGCGTACGTTCCGTCACTTCTCCTTTCCGACATATACCCAAAAAGCACCCTCAGTAGCAAACCGAGCACGCTGCGGCCCGGAGCCTCCGCCCCTGACCGGACAGCAGGCCCCTCCGGGCGACCGGACTACACCTCCGGGGTGACCGCCGCCGCCGCTGCCGCCTCCGGCCCCTCGCCGAGCAGGACCTCGAAACCGGCCCCGTCGAGGATCGGCACTCCCGCGGCCACCGCCTTGTCGTACTTCGACCCCGCGTTCTCCCCCGCGATCAGGAACGACGTCTTCTTGGACACCGACCCCGACACCTTCCCGCCCCTGCTGGTCAGGGCGTCGGCGGCCGAGTCACGCGTGTAGCCCTCCAGCGTGCCCGTCACCACGAACGTCAGCCCGTCCAGGAGCTGCGGGCCCTTCTCGGGAGCGGGCTCGTCCTCCATCCGGACCCCGGCCGCGCGCCAGCGTTCGACGATCTCCCGGTGCCAGTCGACCTCGAACCACTCCCTGATCGTGGCCGCCACCCTGGGCCCGATGCCCTCGACCTCGGCCAGCTCCTCCTCCGAGGCGTTCATGACGGCGTCGATCGAGCGCATGGCGTCGGCCAGCGCGCGGGCGGTGGGCGGGCCGATGTGCCGGATCGACAGGGCCACCAGCACCTGCGCGAGCGAGGACTGCTTCGCGCGCGGCAGTTCGTCCATGAGGCGCAGCGCGTTCTGGCTGGGCTCGCCGTTGAGATTGGAGAAGAAGGTGACGACCTTCTGCTCGCCGGTCTTCGGGTCGATCTTGGGCAGGCCGGATTCCGCGTCGCGGACCACCGACCTGATGGGGACGAGCTGCTCCAGCGTCAGGTCGAACAGGTCGGCCTCGGTACGCACCACCGGCTGCTGCGGCGGCAGCGGCTGGGTGAGCGCGGTGGCGGCGACGTAGCCGAGCCCGTCTATGTCGAACGCGCGCCGCCCGGCCGCGAAGTAGACGCGCTCGCGGATCTGGGCGGGGCAACCGCGGGCGTTGGGGCAGCGCAGGTCGGCGTCGCCCTCCTTCTCGTACGCCAGCTCCGTGCCGCACTCGGGGCAGTGCGTCGGCATGACGAACTCCCGCTCGGACCCGTCGCGCAGCGCCGTGACGGGCCCGACGATCTCGGGGATGACCTCGCCCGCCTTGCGCAGCACCACGGTGTCACCGATGAGCACGCCCTTCTTGACCACGATGGCGGCGTTGTGCAGGGTGGCGCGCTCGACCGTCGAGCCCGCCACCACGACCGGCTCCATCACCCCGAACGGCGTGACCCGCCCGGTGCGCCCCACCCCCACCTGGATGTCGAGCAGCTTGGTGTTGACCTCTTCCGGCGGATACTTGTACGCGATCGCCCACCGCGGCGCCCGGGACGTCGAGCCCAGCTCCCGCTGGGTGCGGAAGTCGTCGACCTTCACCACGACCCCGTCGATCTCGTAGGCCGGGTCGTGCCGGTGCTCGCGGTAGTGCTCGATGAACTCGTTGATCTCGCCGAGCCCCGGCAGCACCTTGTAGAGGTCACTGACGGGCAGCCCGAACTCGCGCAGCCGGTCGTAGACGTCGGACTGCGCGCTCGGCTCTGGCGCCCCCTCCCACAGGCCGATGCCGTGCACCAGCATCCGCAGCGGACGCTGGGCCGTGACGCGCGGGTCCTTCTGCCGCAGCGTCCCCGCCGCGGAGTTGCGCGGGTTGGCGAACGGCGGCTTGCCCTGCTCGACGAGCTGCTCGTTGAGCCGCTTGAAGTCGGCGACCGGGATGTAGACCTCGCCGCGCACCTCGACCAGGCTCGGCACGTCGTGGCCCGTGAGCCGGTGGGGGACGCCCTTGATCGTGCGTACGTTGTCCGTCACGTCGTCGCCGGTGAGCCCGTCGCCGCGGGTGGCGGCGCGTTCGAGCCTGCCGTCGCGGTAGACCAGCGCGATGGCCAGGCCGTCGATCTTCAGCTCGCACAGGTAGGGGCCGGGGTCGCCCTCGGCCAGCCGCTCGGCCCTGACCTGCCAGGCGGCCATCTCCTCGGCGCTGAAGGCGTTGTCGAGGCTCTCCATCCGGTTGAGGTGCCGGACCTTCGCGAAGTCTCCCGACACCGGCGCGCCCACCTTCTGGGTGGGCGAATCGGGCGTCTGGAGCGTCGGATGCGCCTCCTCCAGCGCGAGCAGCTCCTTGAACCACTCGTCGAACCGGGCGTCGCTCACCGTCGGCTGGTCGAGCACGTAGTAGCGCCAGCGGGCCTCCTCGACCAGCTCGCTCAGCTCGGCGTGCCGCTTGAGCGCGGTTACCGGCACGCCCCCGACCTCGGTGCCTGACTCACTCACGCAGCCTCTCCTTCCCTACGACCCCGTACGGCCTACGACCCCGTACGACCTGAGCAAACGCTACCGCCGAGCCCGCGTGAAGCCACGTTCAGCCGCCCGGCCGACCGTTCGCGGGATCGTCCCTGAGCACCTGGGCCGCCTTGCGGCAGGCGGCCAGCGCCACCCGCGCGTACGCGGGCGAGGCCCCCGCCAGACCGCACGACGGGGTCAGCACGACCTGCTCCGCCAGCCGTTCTGCCGCGAACCCCAGCCGTCGCCACAGCTCCAGCGCGGGCTTGGCCACCACTCCCGGATCGGCGAGCCGGGTGTCGGTGCCCGGCACGACCCCCAGGAACAGCGCCATCCCGGCCTCGAACGACTCCCCCAGCGCGTCCTCGTGCGCCCGCCGCAGCAGCGCCGCGTCCAGCGACACCCCGCGCACCCCCGCCCGGCGCAGCAGTCCGAACGGCACCCCCGGGGCGCAGCAGTGCACCACGGGACGGTCGAAGAGCCCCATCGACTCCTCCACCCGCCACTCCTCGACCGCCGCCAGCCGCCCGAACCCCGACGCCGTCGGCACCGTGCCCGCCAGCACCCCTGGCAGCCCCGGCTCGTCGAGCTGCAACACGATCTCGGTCACCCCCGGCAGCCGCCGCCGCACCTCGGCGCAGTGCTCGGCCACACCCTGGGCGAGCGAGGCGGTCAGGTCGCGTACGGCCCCCGCGTCGGAGAGCATCTTGTCGCCGTGCCGCAACTCGATCGCCCCCGCCAGCGTCCACGGCCCGCAGACCTGCACCTTCAGCGGCCCGGAGTAGTCGTGCCCGATCTCCTCCAGCCCGTCGAGGTCGCGCCGCAGATGGTCGACGGCCCGCTGGTGGTCGCGGCCTGGCCGGTCGGTCAGCCGCCATCCCGACGGCTGCACCTCGACGGACAGATCGACCAGCAGCGCCGCCGACCGGCCCACCAGGTCGGCCCCGACCCCCCTGGCGGGCAACTCGGGCAGATACGGCAACCCGGGCACCTCACCGAACACAACCCTGATCGCCTCAAGATGGTCCTCGCCCGGATGCGAGCCGACCCCGGTGGCTTCCCACGTAGACATGGGCACAAGCGTAGGCTCTGGCGGGTGAAGCTCACGAAATACGATCACGCCTGCGTCCGCGTGGAGAAGAACGGCAAGGTCCTGGTCATCGACCCGGGCACTTTCGTACGGAGCCCGGTGCTCGACGGGGCCGACGCGGTGCTCATCACCCACGAGCACGCCGACCACGTGGACGTCGACCAGTTGAAGGCCGCCTCACCCGGCCTGGAGATCTGGACCTGCGAGGGCGTCGCCGCGCAGTTGGCCGAGGTCCCTGGCCAGGTCCAGGTGGTGCGCCACGGCGACGCCTTCGAGACGGCCGGGTTCCAGGTGAAGGCGTTCGGCGAGTGGCACGCCACGAACCACCCCGACATACCGCCTGTCCAGAACATCGGTTTCCTGGTCGACGACGAGGTCTTCTACCCCGGCGACGCGCTCACCGTGCCCGGCGTGGAGGTGCCGACGCTGCTGGTGCCGACCGGCGCGCCGTGGCTGAAGCTCGGGGAGACGGTGGAGTATCTCCGTACGGTGCGTCCGGCGCGGGCGTTCTCCACCCACGACGGCCTCTACAACGAGGTCGGCCTGGGCTTGGTGGACAACTGGCTGCGCATGGAGTCGGAGAAGCAGGGCTCCGACCTGCGCCGCCTCGCGGTCGGCGAGTCGGCCGTCCTCGACTAGCGCCGCTCGCCCCCGGCCCGGCTCAGCGGGCCGAGACGATGGTGGCCGAGCCGATCACGGTGGCGCCGGAGTAGAGCACCGCGGCCTGACCGGCGGCCACACCCGTGGCGGGCCGGTCCAGCTCGATCGTGAGCCCGTCGGGGGTCTCCTCGAACCGGCAGGCGTAGACCTCACCGTGCGCCCTGAGCTGCACGGTCAGGTCGTCGAACCGGGACGGCCCATTCCAGACCGGACGCCCGCAGGTGATCGAGCCGACCTCCAGCGCCGTACGCGGACCGACGGTGACCGTGTTGGACACCGGCTCGATGGACAGCACGTAGCGGGGCCTGCCGTCGGGCGCCGGACGGTCGATGCGCAGGCCCTTGCGCTGCCCCACGGTGAACCCGTGGGCGCCCTGGTGGCTGCCCACGACCGCGCCCTCCTGGTCGACGATGGGCCCCTCGGCCGCGCCCAGCCGCTCGGCCAGGAAGCCGCGGGTGTCGCCGTCGGCGATGAAGCAGATGTCGTGGCTGTCGGGCTTGTCGGCCACGGTGAGACCACGCCGGGCGGCCTCCTCGCGCACCTCGGCCTTCGTCGAGCCGCCCAGCGGGAAGATCGCGTGGCTGAGCTGCTCGCGGGTGAGCACGCCCAGCACGTAGGACTGGTCCTTGCCCGCGTCGACGCTCCTCGACAGCACGCCGTCGGCCAGATTGGCGTGGTGGCCGGTGGCGACCGCGTCGAAGCCCAGCGCCAGCGCCCGATCGAGCACCGCGGCGAACTTGATCTTCTCGTTGCACCGCAGGCACGGGTTGGGCGTGCGGCCCGCCGCGTATTCGGACACGAAGTCCTCGACCACGTCGCGCTGGAAACGCTCGGCCATGTCCCAGATGTAGAACGGGATGCCGATCACGTCGGCGGCCCGGCGCGCGTCGCGCGAGTCTTCGATCGTGCAGCAGCCCCTGGCCCCCGTGCGGTGGGATTGGGGGTTGGCCGACAGCGCGAGGTGAACACCAGTGACGTCGTGACCGGCCTCGGCGATCCGGGCGGCGGCCACGGCGGAGTCGACGCCGCCCGACATGGCGGCAAGCACACGAAGTCCCATGACCGTTCCAGCGTACTGTCCGGCGGGGTGTGCGCGACCATGCGCTCGGTCTGGAAGGATTCGGCCATGCGACTGTTCGGGCGCAAGGACGCAGACGACGGGGCCACCGGGCCTGACGAGGCCATCGCCGGATTCTGGGCGTGGTGGCAGGAGACCAGGCCGCGGCTCGACTCGCTGGTGGCCGCCGGCGAGGCGGAGGGGCTGGAGGATCTGCTGGCCCCGGCGGCGGCCGCGATCCATCCCGGGCTGGTCTGGGAGGTGGCCCCGGGCAAGGAGGCCGCGCACTCCCTGGTGGTGACCGCGGCGGGCGACGCCGAGCTGCGTTCGCTGGCGCACCGCTGGGCCAAGGCGGCGCCGCCGCCCGACCTGCTGTGGGAGTTCCGCCCGTCGCGTCAGGCCAACCCGCGGGCGACGGAGCTGACGCTCGACGTGGGCGGCCTCGAGTTCGCGCTCGACAAGCTGACGCTGGGGCTGCGCGTGCCGCGCAACCAGCCCAGGGTCGACGTGGCCGCCTACCACCCCATCTTCGCCGATCTCGACGAGGACATCCGGACGGAGGCCACGCTGCTGGCCCTCGACTGGCTGCTCGGCGAGGACGACGTGGCCCGCTGGCTGGGCGAGATCACGGCGGTCGCGTTCGAGCCGATCGACGCGGTGGCGGCGGCGCACCTGCCCGCCGTGGTCGCCGACGTGGCCTCGGGCTTCGGCGAGGAGGAGTGGGTGCTGCTGGAGGGCCAGACCGCCGGCGGCGCGCCGCTGGTCGCCACCGCGCGCTACCCGTTGCGGCCGGTGGACCATCCGATGCTCGACCAGCACATCGCGATCACGCTCCCCTACACGCACCGCGACGAGAACGGCCTGCCTGCCGGCGACTCCCTGACCGCGCTGCGCGACTTCGAGGAACGGCTGGCCACCCGGCTGCTCAAGCTGCGCGACGACGCGTTGCTGGCCGCGCACATGAGCACCGAGGGGCACCGGGTCATCCACGTCTACGCCGACCCGACGAGCGACGCGGCGATCCACGCCAAGGAGCTGATCGTGGGCTGGGAGGAGGGCAAGCCCCGGGTGGACGTGTCGGCCGACCCCGCCTGGACGGCCGCCGCCCCGTTCCTCACCTGACCGGCGCCCAGCCCGTGGGGCCTACCCGACCCCTGCGCGGCGGGCGCGCTCGACGACGGCCGGCAGCACCTCGATCAGCCGGTCGACGTCGTCACGCGTCGAGGTGTGCCCCAGGGTGAAGCGGAGGGAGCCGCGGGCTGCCGCCGCGTCGGCCCCCATGGCCAGCAGCACGTGCGACGGCTGCGCCACCCCCGCCGAGCAGGCCGACCCCGTCGAGCACTCCACCCCCTTGGCGTCGAGCAGCATGAGCAGCGCGTCGCCCTCACAGCCGGGGAAGGAGAAGTGGGCGTTGCCGGGCAACCGGTCGTCGGGGTGCCCGTTGAGCACCACGTCGGGCACGGCCTGGCGGACGCGCCGGATGAGGTCGTCGCGCAACGCCGCCAGGTGGAGCCCGAGCGCCTCCTGCTCGCGTACGGCGGTGCTGACGGCGGCGGCCAGCCCGGCGATGGCGGGCGCGTCGAGCGTGCCGGAGCGAACGTCGCGCTCCTGCCCGCCGCCGTGCTGCACGGACACCGGCGTCAGGCCCCTGGCCAGCAGCAGCGCGCCGACCCCCATCGGGCCGCCGATCTTGTGGCCGGTCAGCGTGAGCGCGTCGGCCCCCGAGCCGGAGAACGACACGGGCAACTGCCCGACGGCCTGGACCGCGTCGGTGTGGAACGGGATGCCGTGATCGTGGGCGAGCGCGGCCAGCACGCGGACGGGCTGGACGGTGCCGACCTCGTTGTTGGCCCACATGACGCTGACCATGGCCACGTCGCCTGGGTCGCGTTCGATGGCGGCGCGCAGGGTCTCGGGGTGGACCCGGCCGTGCTCGTCGACGTCCAGCAGCTCGACCTCGGCGCCCTGGCTGTCGCCCAGCCAGTGGGCCGGGTCGAGCGTGGCGTGGTGCTCCACGGAGCTGATCAGGACGCGGCGGCGCGGGCGGCGGGCCCAGTAGAGGCCCTTGATCGCCAGGTTGTCGGCCTCGGTGCCGCCCGAGGTGAAGACGACCTCGCTGGGCCGGGCGCCGAGCGCGTCGGCGATCGTCTCGCGGGACTCCTCGACCACCCTGCGCACCTGACGGCCGGCCGCGTGCAGCGAGGAGGCGTTGCCGACGCGTTTGAGTTGCTCCGTCATGGCCTCGATCGCCTCGGGCAACATGGGGGTGGTAGCCGCATGATCAAGGTAGGCCGACGGTATGGTCACGCGTTCAGGGTATCTCGTTTGCAACTGTACCGTCCGGACGGTACAGTAATCTGCATGCGAAGGGACGAGCTGCTGGACGCCGCCGAGGATCTCCTCTGCGACCAGGGCTCGGCCGCACTCACCCTGGCGGCCGTGGCCGACCGGGCGGGCGTGAGCAAGGGCGGGCTGCTCTATCACTACGGCTCCAAAGAGGCCCTGATCAAGGGCATGGTGGAGCGGTTGATCGAAGACTTCGACGAGCTGCTGGCCGCCCAGCCCGGAGCGACCTACACCGAGCGCTACCTGGGCGCGACGCTGGCCTCCGTACGATCGGGCCGCCTGCGACGGTGGGCCGTCGTCACCGGGGCGTCGGGCAACCTCTTCCTGCTCGCGCCGCTGCGCGAGGCGATGACCCGCTGGCACCGCGAGGGCCTGGGCGACGAGCCCGACCCGCTGGCCGCGCAGATCGTCCGCCTGGCGTGTGAGGGGCTCTGGGACGTGGCCAGCCACGACCCGGGGCTCAACACCGAGGAAGACCTCCAGGCCCTGGAGCACCGCCTCAGAGCACTCCTCAGCCCCTCCTGAGCCTCCCCGTCTCAGCCCTCTGAGCCTCGCCGTCTCAGCCCCTTCCTGAGCCTGCCCGTCCCGACCCCCGCCCGGCTCATGGGCCTGGCCCGGCTTCCCCTGCCCCGATTCCCCGCCCGGCCCTTCGCCGTCCCTTCTCCCGTCCCGTCCCTTCACCGATCTGCCGCGGCCCTGACCTGGGCCGCGGCCTCCGCGTGCGCCGGACCGCCCCCTCGGGCGCGGCGCACGGGGAGAACCTCACCCGCCACGGTCTCGCCCTCCCCCACGGGGCTCGGCGCCTTGGCCCACAAATCCCGACTTATAACGAAATTGAATGAGGTGTGGCCTTATGACCCGCGACCTGAGGAGTGCCCGCTACGGGGCGGTCCTCACCTTCGTCCTCGCCGGCCTGATGGTGGGCACGATGACCGTGCGCATCCCCTCCCTGACCGACAAACTCGGCCTGTCCGAGGCCATGGTCGGGACAGTCCTGCTGGTCTGGGGCCTGGGCGCGCTGGTGACGATGCAGTCCATGCGCCGCGTCATGGCGCGCGTGGGCAGCCGGGCGGTGTTGCGGGCAGGCGGTCCACTGACGGCGCTGAGCCTGCTCGGCGTGGCCCTCGCCCCCGACCTGCCCCTGCTCCTGGTGGCCGTGGCGCTGTTCGGCATGGCCTTCGGCACCGTGGACGTCGCCATGAACGCCCAGGGCTCGGCCGTCGAGCAGGCGTACGGACGGCCCCTGATGAACGGCCTGCACGCCGGCTGGTGCGTGGGCGCCATCTCGGCGGGCGCGCTGGGCAGCCTGGCGATCGCCGCCGGCCTGCCGTTCACCGCGAACGTGACGCTGGTCGCCCTGGTCTCGCTGCCGGTGATGGTGCTGCTCGGCCGTACGTACCTGCCCGAGCCCCCGGCGGTGGCCGCGCGGTCGGCGGGGCGACGCCGCCTGCCCCCGGTCGTCTACCTGCTCGGCGCGATCATGTTCTTCGCCTTCATGGTCGAGGGCACGGTCGCCGACTGGAACGGCCTGTACCTGCGCGACGAGCTGGGCGCGCCCGAGGCCCTGGCCGCGCTCGGTTACCCGGTCTTCGAGGTGGGCATGCTCGTCGCCCGGCTCACGGGTGACCGGCTGCGGGTCAGGTTCGGGGTGCGCGGGATGCTGACCGGCTCCGGGGTGGCCACGGCCGGGTTCTTCGCGGTCGTGCTGCTGGCTCCGGCGGCGGTGGTCGCGGTGGTCGCGATGTTCTTCGTCGGGCTCGGCGTGGCGACGATCTCGCCGCTCACGCTGTCGCTGGCGGGGACCGCGACCGACGCGCCTGGGCCGGCGATCGCCCAGGCGGGCGCCATGGGGTACACGGGCCTGCTGCTCGGCCCCGTGGTGATCGGCTTCCTGTCGGACGCCACCTCGCTGCGTACCGCGCTGGGGGTCGGCGTGGTGCTGGGCGTGCTGATCGCGCTCGCCGCCCGCCTGCTCCCGGCCCGCGAACGCGCCGCCCAGCCGAACGACCAGCCCGAAAGAGAACCCGCAGAAGCCGCCGCCTGAGACCATCCATGGATGGATCTTGAGCGGAACGTGCCCTTCGACATCGAGGCGTACGAGGCGCGGGTGAAGTCACGCCCCTGCTTCATCTGCGCCGTCGTCGCCGGCGACCCCGACTACACCCACGAGCAGATCGTCTACGAGGACGACCGGCACCTCGCCTTCCTGGCCCGCTACCCCACCATGCCCGGCTACGTGCTGGTCAGCCCGAAGCGGCACATCGAGCACGTCGTACGCGACCTCGACGAGGACGCCTACCACGCGATCATGGGCGTGGTCAGGAAGGTGGCGCTGGCCGTGGAGGCGGTGCTGCCGTCGGAGCGCACGTACGTGCTCTCGCTCGGCAGCCGGCAGGGCAACGCGCACCTGCACTGGCACGTGGCCCCGCTCCCGCCGGGCACGCCGTACCGGGAGCAGCAGTTCTACGCGCTCATGTCCGAGAACGGCCTGATCCCCTGGAGCCAGGCCCAGGCCGAGGAACTGGCAGGTCGCCTACGGGTGGCGCTGGCCTGAGAGCCCGCTGCGGATCGGCGGTGACGAACGGCCGTGCCCCCGGCGGCGCGGCCAGGCTCTCCGCGTGCGGGACGACGGAGAGCGAAGGCCGCGCCTTCGCGGGGAAGGCCCTACTTGCGCTTTCTGACTTCCTCGGTGAGTTGCGGCACGACCTGGTGCAGGTCTCCGACCACGCCGTAGTCGGCCAGCTCGAAGATCGGGGCCTCCGGGTCCTTGTTGATGGCCACGATCGTCTTGGCCGTCTGCATGCCGGCCCGGTGCTGGATGGCCCCCGAGATCCCGGCCGCGATGTAGAGCTGCGGCGAGACCGTCTTGCCCGTCTGCCCCACCTGGAACTGGTGCGGGTACCAGCCCGCGTCGGTGGCGGCGCGGGAGGCGCCCACGGCGGCCCCCAGGGCGTCGGCGAGGCCCTCGATGATCGAGAAGTTCTCGGCCGAGCCCACGCCGCGCCCGCCGGAGACCACGATCGCGGCCTCCGTCAGCTCGGGACGGGCGCCCTTCTCCTGCTTGACGCGCTCGACGACCCGGGTGGCCCTGGCGGCGTCGGACAGGGTGACGGACACCTCCTCCTCGGCCCCGGCGCCCGCCGCCGCCACGGGGGCGGTGGAGTTGGGGCGTACGGCGATGATCGGGGTGCCCTTGCGCACCCGCGCGTGCACGTTGACGCCGCCGCCGAAGATGGACTGGTCGGCCGTGAAGCCCTCGCCCAGGCCCACGGCGTCGGTGATGATGCCGGAGTCGATCTTGATGGCCAGGCGGCCGGCGATCTCCTTGCCCTCGGCGGTCGAGGCCACCAGGACGGCGGCGGCCGACGAGGCGGCGACGAGTTGGGCGAGCAGTTCGGCCTTGGGCGCGACCACGTGGTCGACGAGGTCGTCGGCGCCGGCGACGTAGATCTTCTCGGCGCCGTACTCGGCGAGGCGGGCCTTGGCCTCGGCCGTGATGCCGGGCCCGGCCCAGACGGCGGCGGGCGTGCCGAGGGTGCGGGCCAGGGTCAGCAGTTCGAGCGTGACCTTCTTGACCTCGCCTTCGACCTGCTCGACGAGAACGAGAATCTCCGACATTTCAGTTAGCCCTCGCTCTCAGATGAACTTCTTGGACGCCAGGAACTCGGCCGCCTTCGCGCCGCCGTCGCCCTCGTCCTTGACGATCGTGCCGGCCTCGCGCGGCGGGGCCGGGGCGAAGTCGACGACCTCGGACCAGGCGGCGGCCAGTCCGACCTGGGCGGCGTCGATGGAGGCGTCGCCGATGGCGAGCGTCTCGACCGGCTTCTTCTTGGCCGCCATGATGCCCTTGAACGACGGGTAACGAGGCTCGTTGATCTTCTCGACCACGGAGACGACGGCCGGCAGCGTGGCCTCGACCCGGTCGTAGCCGTAGTCGGCCAGGCGCTGGATCCTGATGGAGGCGCCGTCGACCTCGACCTTGTTGGCCAGCGTGAGCTGCGGCGTGCCGAGCCGCTCGGCCAGCATGGCGGCCAGCATCCCGGTGCGCGCGTCGGTGGACTCGGAGCCCAGGATGACCAGGTCGAACCCGATCTTCTTGAGCACCTGCGCCATCGCGTACGAGGTGGACAGGGCGTCGGAGCCGTGCAGCGCGTCGTCGCTGAGGTGGACGGCCTTGTCGGCGCCCATGGCCAGCGCCTTGCGGATGGTCTCGCCGGCCTTCGCGGGGCCCATGGTGAGGACGGTGACCTCGCCACCATGGGCTTCCTTGAGCCTCAGCGCCTCTTCGACCGCGTACTCGTCAAGCTCGTTGACCACGCCGTCGGCGGCGTCCCGGTCGAGCGTGTTGTCATCGGACCGCAGCTTGCGCTCGGTCGCCGTGTCGGGGACCTGCTTCACGCAGACGACGATGTTCATGGCCGGTGGCCGACCTCCCGTAGTTCGCGTGCGCCCCCGCCTCGTTGCGTGGGCGCCGAATCCATCTGTACAGACTGCCAGGTGCCCGCAGGACCTCCGGCAGAGGGTGCGGTGGTTTCGCCGTTATGTTACCCGCCGGTAGCTTCCCGGCAAACCAGCCGAGAGTGTGATCCGCGCGTCAATCGCCCTCCACCATACCGAACTTTATTCGGTACGCTTCACGCGGACACGAGGAACACGATCCCGACCACCAGAGCCGTACCCGCGAACAGGGCCAGCGTGAACGGGCTGAACACCGCCGCCAGCCCGAACGCGAGCCCGACCGACCCCGCCACGCTGACCAGATCGGCGATCACGCGCCCACGCCGGAAGGGCCCCCGCGAGAACAGCGCCACCCCAGCGTCGGACACCCAGCCCAGCGCGTACGCCGCCAGCAGGAACAACGACACCTCAGGCAACGGCTCCCTGGCGGCGGCCGCCAGCAGCGACACGAACAGCCCCGACCCGATCAGCCAGCGCCGCCGCACCTTCTCCCGGTGCCTGGCCCTGGACTCCTCCACCGAACGCCCGTGCCGCTTCTTGCCCGGCTGCCACTCCCTGGTGCTCAGGTCGTCGGCGGCCGAACGCGGGCGTACGACGGGAGCCGGTGTGCGCGGTGCGTGCGAGACGGGCGCCACGCCCAGCCTGGCGCAGATCCGGTCGGCCGTCGGCCGCGCGGCCGGGTCGGTGGCCAGGCACTCGCGTAACAGCGGCTCCAGCCACTCGGGCACGCCCTCCAGGTCGGGCGGATGGTGCACGACCCGGTAGGCGATCGCGGAGGCGGGCCCCTGCCCGTACGGCTGCCGCCCGGTGGCCGCGTACGCCAGCGTCGCGCCGAACGAGAACACGTCGGCCTCCATGCCCGCCGCCCGCCCCTCCAGCACCTCGGGAGCCAGATAGCCCGGCGTGCCCACCACCGCGCCGGAGGCCGTGACCGAGAGCGAGTCGAGCGCGCTGGCGATGCCGAAGTCGATGACGACCGGCGCGCCCTCGGTCATCATCACGTTGGCGGGCTTGAGATCGCGGTGCGCCACGCCCGACTCGTGCATGGCGAGCAGCGCGTCGGCCAGCCCGGACGCCAGCCGCCGCAGGTCGGACACGGGCACGGGCACGGCGCTGAGCGGGCGGCCCTGCACGTAGCGCGTCACGAGGTAGGGCTTGTCGCCCTCCAGCGAGGCGTCCAGCACCTCCGCCACGTGCGGCCCGCCGACCATCCGCATGGTCTCGACCTCGCGCGCCAGCCGGGCCAGCGCCACGCCGTCGGCCGCGACGTGCGGGTGCAGCACCTTGACCGCCACCGTGCGGCCCTCAGGGTCGAGCGCCAGGTGCACCGCGCCGAATCCGCCGGACCCGAGACGGGAGAGAAGCTCGTACGGGCCGAGGCGCTCGCTCATACTCCATCTCTCCCCCCGAGGGACGGCACGAACACTCAGGACCAGGGATTCAGGAACCCCAGCCCCAGACCGTCGAGCAGACTGCCGACCAGCCCGACGATCAGGCCGACCGTGCTCTGCCTGGCGTCGCTGGCCAGGTCGTTGATCACCGATTGCGGGGCCCGCCACGGCGACCACACCGGATCCTGCCCCAGCGCGAACATCACCGCGAACAGCGCCGCCGTGCCCACCAGCACGACCGCCACCAGCGCGGCGCCGGGGCTGCGCAGCACGCCGGTCAGCGTACGGGTGACCGCCTTGCGGGGCGCGCCGCCGCCGGGCAGCACGAACAGGCCGGCCGCGAAGGCGCCCGACGCGAACGCCGCCGCCTCGTTGACGCCCATCCCACCGGCCCAGTAGAGGACGCCCCAGACGCAGATCCCGAACAGCAGCGCCAGCGGCACGTGCACCACCGTCACCAGCGCCGACTTCACCAGCGCCCACGGCGTGCCGACCAGGGCGAGCAGCGGATCGGCCGCGCTGCTCCCGCGCGCCTGCCGCCGTTGGACCAGGTCGCCGAAGAGGTATTCGCCGATGCGCAGCACCAGCGCGAGCGCCACGGCCACGGCGCCCACCATGACCGGCATCATGACCGTCCCGGCCACCAGCGTGACCAGCAGGAGCAGGCCCACGACCTGGCTGCCGAACAGGTATTTCCGCCGCTCGGCAGGCGGGGTGTACTGGGGCGGCGGGGTGTAGGGCCTGACCTGCGACGGCGCGGTCTCCGGAGCCGCCGCCCGCGCGGGCGCGGGGTAACCGGCCACCCGCTGGTCGGGGCGCGGCATGGGCGGCCTGGCCGACATCGGCGCGGGGACGTACGGCGGGGGCCGCTCGTCCCTGCGCGGCGGGGGCGGCAGGTCTTCGCGCCGCGTCGGCGTCGGGGACGGCGCCGGGGAAGGCGCCGGCGCGGCCTGGCGGTAGTCGACCGGCGGCAGCAGGTCGGAGAACGTGTCCATGGTGCGGGTGCGGTCGCCCAGCCGCTTGGTGCCGGTCGGCCCGTCGGGTGACGCCTCGTGGAACGTCGTCACCGACGGGTCGAGCGCCCTGGCCATCCGCAGCAGCTCGTGCGCGTCGGGCCGGGCCTCCGGGTCGACCTGGAGCGCCCGGCCGAGCCAGCCGCGCAGCCACGCGGGCGCCTTGTCGAGCTGCGCCCGCCCCTCCATGATGTTGAAGCAGACCGCCTCGAACGTCCCCGTGCCGAACGGCGGCACCCCGGCCGCGGCGAAGAACACCGTCGAGGCCAGCGCGTGCACGTCGGCCGCCTGGGTGATCTCCGAGTCGCGGATGATCTCGGGTGCCAGATAACCCGGCGTGCCGACGAACATGCCCGTCTGCGTCAGCCTGGTGGCGTTCACCAGATGGGCGATGCCGAAGTCGATGACCAGGGGCTCACCGTCGACCAGCATGACGTTGGACGGCTTGAAGTCGCGGTGGATCACGTCGGCGGCGTGGATGGCCACCAGCGCCTGGCAGAGCCCCTGGGCGAGCCTGATCAGCTCACGCGCCTCCAGCGCGCCGTCGGCCAGCACGGTGTCCTCCAGCGTGCGGCCCGGCGCGAAGCGGGTGACCACGTACGGCTGCCCGCCGACCAGCTCGGCGTCGATCACCTCGGCGACGAACGAGCTGCGCACCCGGCGCATGGTCTCGACCTCGCGGGTGAGCCGGTCGCGCGCCTTGAGGTCGGCGGCCACATGAGGGTGCAGCACCTTGATGGCGACCTCGCGCCCCTCGTCGTCGAGACCCAGGTGGACGACCCCCATGCCGCCCTCGCCGATCTTCCTGACCAGGCGGTAGGGACCGAGGCGTTCTGGTGCTTGCGTGCTCATCGCCGCCTTCCCCGCGTCATCCCCCGGAATTCCCCCCTAGCTGGTCGAGCTCTGCGGTCACTGGTCCGACGTTCAGCGGAGTCCATACGGCCCCCCTTGGCTTGTCCCCGAACGTGCTGGAGAAGGCGAGGATCAGCGAGAGCCCGGCAGCCGCCGCGAGCACTCCCGCCATCACCATCGCCGCTGTTCTCGAGGGTACGAGCGATGAGAGCGTTCTGCGCATCTGTTTGCCAGGACCCTCCACTCCAGGGCCCGCGCAGACGGTCCACAGAGCGATCGCGGCGCCCCACGCCAGGGCGTTGGCGGAGGCCATCCCGGCCACCACGGTGAGCAGCAGGGTCACCGGCAGCCCGAGGATGAGCGCGTAGAGCACCAGCGCCAGCGTGATGCCCGCCGACTTGGCCAGCGCGGCCGGGTGGGCGAACACCCTGACCACGTCGAGCGCCGCCGCCCCCGCCGCCCTGCGGCCCGCGAGCTGCGGCTGGGCCAGGTCGGCCGCGCGCAGCAGGATCGCGGCCGGGACCGCCGCGATCGCCACGAGCACCGGCGCCAGCACGGCCGCCGCGATCATCAGGACCAGCAGCATGGCGCCGGCCACGCCGTACGCCCTGGAACGCTGCAGCACGTTGCCCGGCGCCACGCCCGGGATGTACGGCTCCCGCTTGGTCGCCGGGTCGAGCTGCGGGTATTGCGGCTGGGCCGGGATGTAGGGGGGCGGCTGCACCGGGATCGGGTTGGGCCGGCCGTAGTCGGGCAGGTCGGGACGCCCCGCGTGGCCGTGCGCCAGGTGGGACGGCGGCGTGTTGGGGTGGGACGCGTTGGGATGGGGCGCGTTCGGCTGCGGTGTGCCGGGTGGTGTGCCAGGTGGTGTGCCGGGTGGTGTGCCGGGTGGTGTGTTGGGCCCCGTGCCGGGCCTGCGGTAGTCGGGCGAGTCGGGGCGCACCCGGCGGGTGGGCACGTCGGTCTCGCCCGGCGGCGGGGCCGGCGGGCCGCTGCCGCCGGTCTGCGGCGGGTAGGCGCTCGCCTCGCGCTGGATCTGCCGCAGCTCCTCCGGCGACACCCGGCGCGTCGGCCACGGGTCGGGCTGGTTGGGCAGGAGCGAGACGTACTGCTGGTCGGGCGGCGGCGTGCCGGGCTGGTCGTGCCCTTCGAGCAGCCGCCTGGGCGTCACCGGCGGCGTGGAGATCTCGTAGGACGGCCGGTCGGTCACCGGGGTCGGCAGCGGGACCTGCGGGCCGCCGGGACGCGGCGCCGTGGAGATCTCGTCGGGCCGGCCGCGCGGCGCCGGGGCGGCGAGCATGCGGGCGGCCTGCTCGGCCAGCTCGGCCGCCTTGGGCCGCTTGCTCGGGTTGCGCTGGAAGGCCGCCTTGAGCAGCGGCTGCAACTCGGCGGGGACCGCGCTGATGTCGGCCTTGCCCGCCGTGATGTTGTAGAAGATCATCTCCAGCGTGCCCTTGCCGAAGGGCGGCTGGCCGGTGCCCGCGTACAGGAGCGTGCCCGCCCACGCGTGGATGTCGACCTCGGGCCCCGCCTCCTGGCCCTCGATGATCTCGGGGGCGAGGTAGCCGGGCGTGCCGATGAACATGCCGGTCTGCGTCAGCCGCGTCGCGTCGACCGCCTGGGCGATGCCGAAGTCGATCAGGACGGGCTCGCCGTCGAGGATCAGCACGTTGCCCGGCTTGAGGTCGCGGTGGATCACGCCCACCGAGTGCACGACGGCCAGCGCGGCGGCCACCCCGTGCGCGATCCGCACCAGGTCGGGCAGGTCGAGCGGCCCGTCGTCCTTGACGATCTCGTCGAGCGCGCGGCCGGGCACGTACTGGGTGACGATGTAGGGGCGATGACCGGTGACGTCGGCGTCGAGCACCTCGGCGATGTATTTGCTGCGCACCCTGCGCATGGTCTCGACCTCGCGCGAAAGCCGCCGCCTGGCGACCTCGTCACCGGCGACCTCAGCGCGCAGGACCTTGACTGCCACCTGTCGCCCCTGGGGGTCGACAGCGAGGTGGACAACGCCCATCCCGCCTTCACCGAGCCGCTTGAGCAGCCGGTAAGGGCCTAGTCGGTCATCGTTCATGGCATGAAGCACCATACCGGCTTAATCCCCGCCCACGAGATGAACCATGAGGCCACATTCCCACTCGTACAACGTCCAGAACGGGCTCATCGGTTTCCCATCCAACGGTCTCGAAACGGCTTCAGTTTTCCCTCAGCCGGCCAGGGAGAGCACCTCTGCTCTCTTCAGGCCGGCCAGCGCGGCGCCGGAGACGGCGAGCTTCGACCTGCGCACGCCGCTGCCGATCACCACCCTCGGATGCCCTGCGACATGGGTGTCCACCAGGAGCGGCCACTCCTCGGGCAGGCCGAGCGGGGTGATGCCGCCGTATTCCATGCCCGTCAGCTCGACCGCGTCGGCCATCGGCGCGAAGCTCGCCTTGCGGGCGTCGAGGTGCCTGCGCACCACGCCGTTGACGTCGACCCGCATCGTCGCGAGCACCATGCAGGCGGCGTAGCGCGTCTCGCCGCCCCGCTTGGCCGCCACGACGACGCAGTTGGCGGACTCGTCGAGGGTGACGGAGTATCGCTCGCAGAACGCCGCCGTGTCGGCCAGATCGGGATCGATCTCGGCCACCTCGACCCCCTCCATGTCCGGTACGGCCCGCGCCACCGGACCGGCCAGCAGGTCGATCCGCTCGGTCGCGGGCACCCAGTGCAACGTCATCCCAACTCCTCGATCGCTTCTCCCCCGAGCCTATTGCGGCCGTGGGAGCAGCGGGACGGCGTCGTCACGGGGACTGCAGCACGCGCTGGTGCAACTGCGTGACGGCGCCACGTGCGGACTCCATGGCCCCCGCCTGCCAGGCGATCAGATGGGTGAGCCAGTCGCCCGCGAAGTAAACCCTTCCTGCGGGGCGTTGCAGAAGAGTGAAGGAAGAATCAAAGGAGGGCCAGCGCACCCAGCCTCCCTGGATGTGCTCCTGGCGCTCCCAGGCGATCGAGACGCTGGAGAGCACGTTCTGGCGGTACTTCTCGCCGTGGATCTTCTTGCCCTGGGTGAGCGCCCTGCGCCGCCGGTCCTCCGGGGTGAGCGCCCCGTAGAGCTCGGCCTCGCGTTCGGTGTTGTAGTAGCCGACGAGCAGGCCGCGCTCCGAGTGGTAGCCGTGCGACGGGTACCAGATGTGGGTGATGTCCAGGTCGGTCTCGGTGGCGCCGCCGTAGATGCGGTCCTCCAGCTCCCACCAGCGGCGGCCGTACTCCAGGCCGATCTTGCCGGCGGCGATCGGGACGGGGGTCGCGAGCGCGGCGCCGACCTGGGGGCCGAGGTTGTGCGGGATCTTGGCGAGGAGGTGGGGCGGGAGGGCGGCGACGCAGTAGTCGGCCTTGACGGAGCCGCCGGTGTGGACGACCTCGACGCCGTCGTCCAGAGTCGTGACCTTGGTGACCTTGGCGCCCGTCCTGATCCGGTCCTGGCCCACGGCCTCCCGGAGCCTGGTGACGATGGCGTCCATGCCGCCGACCGGCTGGAACATGGGGGTGGCCTGCTCGTAGCCGAAGTCGTTGGTGATGGCGCGGCCGGTGCCGGCGGCGAGGACCTGGTGGAGGGTGCCGGGTGCGGGGATGGGGGTGCCGACGTCTAACGCCGGAAATTTCGTGAAACCGCGTCGGTCGGATCCCTCGTAGTCGAGCTTCGGGCCGAGGTCGCCGAACCTCCTGAGGAACTCCAGCAGCCCTTCCCTGTCGTCCTTGGTGAGGGTTTTGTCGAGCGCGCCGAGGTCGGTGGCCTTGGCCAGGAGTTCGGCGACGTATCCGTACATGTCGGCTCGGGCGGTGCGGGCCCGCGTCGTCCGGCCGTTGGTGTGCACGTACGCGGCGGCGTTGTTGTTGACGAAGGTCTCGATGGGGATGCCCAGCTCGCGGCAGTAGTCGAGGGTGACCATCCAGGGTGCGATGCGGGCGGGGCCGGCGTTGAAGTAGCCGCCCTCGCCCAGGGTCACCTGCTGGGCGGGGCCGTTCAGCTCGGTCAGGCGGTCGCCGCCGCGCAGGGTGAGGTTCCGGCCGCCGGCCCGCTGCCCGGCCTCCAGGAGCGTGCAGTCGTAGCCGGCCTTGCCCAGCTCGTACGCGGCGGTCAGCCCCGCCACGCCCGCGCCCAGGATCACCACCTTGGCGGTGCCCTTGCCGCGCAGGGTGAAGTCGCCCGAGCGGGGGGCGGTGAACTCCTTGCTCTGGGCGGAGGGCGCCAGGCCGAGTGCGCCCATGGCGGCGTACATGGCGCCCGCCCCGCCCGCCGCCCCGATCCCGACGAGCAGACCCCGCCGGGTCAGCGCCGCGCCCGAGCCCGTGCCCTCACCCATAGGGGCCGCTGCCACAGGCGATCTGCCCACCGATGGTGGCGAAGATGCCGAACAGGGCCATGATCTGGGTGAAGTCTCCGGTCGTGAACTCGGTCTGACGCGGGCCCACCGCCGTCACGCCCGGGATCAGCGACACGGCGGCGGCGATGGCGGTCGAGTTCCACTCCACCCCCAACGTGTACGGCGCCTCCACCGAGTACGGCGTGAAGTCCGTCAACCGGTCCAGCGCCCGCCGCGTGGCCTCACGGATGCGGGCCTGGGCGACGACCGGCGGCAGCAGCTCGGCCGAGAACTTGTCGATGCCCTTCTTCACCGCCACCGTCTCGACGTCCCCGAGCAGCTCGCGAGCCTCCTCGCCGACGGCCTCGTCCCCGGTCACCAGGACCACGGGCACCCCATGGAACCCTGCGCACGCCGCGACGAGCCTGGTCTCCCCGCACAGCTCGCCGTTGAGGTAGACGTTCTGGATCTCCTTGCCCATCCAGGTGTGGTTGAGCACGCCGTGCGGCACCCCGGCGCGGGCGTGGTAGCCGACGAAGCAGGCCGCCTGGAAGGTCGCGTCCAGCCCCTGCGCCATGCGCTGCGCCTTGCCGGGGCCCCTGATCAGGCTGGCCCGGGGATCGAGCAGGTCGATCCTGAGGTTCTTGGTGGACCCGTGGGCGTCGTTGACCAGCACGCTCGTCGCCCCGGACGCGAAGGCGCCCTCGACGGCGGCGTTCGCGTCGGCGGTCATCAGCTCGCACCCGCGTTCGTAACCGCGCTTGCCGGCGTGCATCTCCTCGGGGTCCGTCAGCCCCGTCACGCCCTCCATGTCCACCGACAGATAGACCTTCACGCCGCCGCTCCGTTCCTCACCCGGCCGTCCATCAGATGCCCCACGATTCCACGCGGCGCACCTCGGAGTCGGTCATCAACCCGACGTCGGCCTCGACGAACGCCGCCGCCCGCGCGCGCCACCGCTCGGGGATCTCGCCGAGGGCGGGCGGGTAGCAGTGCTCCAGCCAGGCCGTCGCCTCCTCCGAGACGTCGAAGTGGTCGAGCGCCGGGGCGAACAGCGTGTTCTCGATCCCAGGGACGCGGGCCAGCCCGTACTGGATCATCTCCTGGCCGCCGAACGGCGGCTTCTTGAGGTACTTGCGGTCGGCGGGGCGGTCGGCGGTCAGCGGCGTGTCGAGGGGGCGGCGCTCCACGGCGGCCTGGATCAGCTCTTTGTACAGGCACTTGGCGCAGGTACGGCACGGACCGCCGGTGCCGCGCAGGCACCAGCGGACCTGCTCCCTGAGGTCCGAGCCGAGGGCGAGCCGCATGGTGACGGCCTCGCTCACGCCGCCGACAGGCAGCACGATGTGCACCCCCGCCGCCGCGAACAGGCGGCCCCACCTGCCGTGCGGCGCCCACATGGGGTTGTCGGGGGTGAAGCGCCACAGGTACCGGCCGCCGCCCAGCCAGCGGGAGCCCAGCTCGTAGCCGAAGCCCAGGCCGCCCAGGTCGAGCCGGTCGGCCAGGAGCAGCGCGCCCGCGGCCACCGCGTGGTGCTCGGGGTAGCCGGGGCGGGGCTCGGCGAGCGTGTACTCCAGGTCGGAGGTGACCGTGGTCAGCTCGCGGCCGGTGCTCGCGGCCAGCTTGGCCAGCACGTCGGAGCGGTAGTGGGGCCAGCGGTTCGGTACGCGCGGGTGCGCCACCCGGCGGAAGTGCACGAAGGGGGCGTCAGGGTAGATCGTGGCCGCCGCGACCGAGTCGGCGCCGCCGCTGTAGGAGATCGCGAGCCCGGCCCCCGGGCGGCGGGGCTCGGCGCCCAGCGGGCCCGCCTCGACGCCCCAGCCGTCGTGCAGGGCCCGCGCCAGCTCCGCCGAGACCGCCCGGTCGAACGTGATCCGCCTCCTGGTCCACGGCGCCACGATCGTCCAGGCGGCCACGGCGTACAGGTCGGGGTGGGCGTCGTCCGGGACCCCGCCGATCGAGCAGGAGTTGATGGCCAGCCTGATCGGGTGCTCGTCGGAGGCCCTGCCGGTGATCTCGTCCTCCGGGTCCAAGCGGAAGCTCAGGTCGCCGCCGCCGGTCCAGGTCACGCGCACGGCTGCTCCTCGGAGCTGCCCCGGCGGTCGGCGCGCAGCTCGTCGATGGCCTGCCAGACCAGGATCTCGTTCTGCAGCACGCCGTCCAGGGCCTTGGCCGTCTCCTGGGCGAGCCGGTGGGTGTCGTCGAGCTTCGCCCTCTCCGCCCCGTCAGACCGGGGGGCGGCCGCCGGGGGACGGGCCTTGCGCAGGCGTTCCACCTCGGTCTGGAGGGTCGCCATCTCCCGTCTCAGGGTCTGGACCTCCCAGAGCGCGTCCCTGATGTCCTGGCGGTGATCTCTGATCGAGATGTAGCGAGAGTCGAACCACGTGCGCACGGCCTTTCTGAGCCGGGCAGGGACCAGGACGCGCATCATGAAACGTCACCATAGTGGCAAACCCATCTCGGTAAGGACGGCCCTACCGAATGTGTTTGACCTCGCGTCGCGATCGCGGGATCCCCGCCCACGACGGGGATCCCGCGACGTACGCCCTGACGTGGGCGTCGCGGCTAGTGACCGGTGAACTTGGGCTTGGACCTCTCGGCGAACGCCCGCATGCCGACCCGGGCGTCGTCGGTGGCGAACAGACCGGAGAACGCCAGGCGCTCGATCTCCAGACCCCTGTCGAGGTCGGTCTCCAGCCCCTGGTCCACGGCCTGCTTGGCGGCGCGCAGCGCGACCGTCGCGCCGCCGACGAAGGTGGCGGCCCATTCGAGGGCGGCGGTGTACACCTGCTCGTCGGGCACCACCCGGTCCACCAGGCCGATCGCGAGGGCCTCGGCGGCCGGGACGTGGCGGCCGGTGAAGATCAGGTCCTTGGCGCGGGCCGGGCCGATGAGGCGCGGCAGGCGCTGGGTGCCGCCCGCGCCGGGGATGAGGCCGAGCAGCACCTCCGGCTGGCCGAGCTTGGCCGACTCGCCCGCGACCCGGAAGTCGGCGCTGAGCGCCAGCTCGCAGCCGCCGCCCAGGGCGTAGCCGGTGATGGCGGCGATGACCGGCTTGCCGATCCTGGACACCGCGGTCAGGCAGCCCTGCAGCAGGCGCGAGTGGACGGCCATGTCGGCGTACGACATCTCGGCCATCTCCTTGATGTCCGCCCCGGCGGCGAACACGCGCTCCCCTCCGTACAGGATCACCGCCTGGACCTGCGGATCGCCGTCCACGATGGCGGCCGCTTCCGCCAGCTCCCGCTGGACCTGCCCGTTGAGGGCGTTCATCTTCGGACGGTCAAGACGGATCGTGGCGATCTGGTCGGCCACCTCGACGCTCACAAACTCACCCATGTGCCCGAACCTAACAGTCCACCCGGCTCTCCCCCGGCCCCGCGTCGCGATCAGCGGGTCGCGGCGGACCTGACCTCGTCCACGGACTCCTCGCTGTGCGAGACCCGGATGAGCGCGGCCGACAGGCGGGCCAGCTCGTCCCCGGAGTGGGCCAGCCTCGCCAGCCGACCGGCCTGGCGGGGCAGGCCCAGCCGGCCCGCGCCGTCCAGCACCCGCTGGTCGAAGTACGGCGCGACCTGCGGCCAGACGGCCTGGACCTCGCGCAGGAAGATGTCGGCCCCGGTCGGCCCGATGCCGGGGAACGTCATCAGCAGCGCGGCGATCCGCCGCCCGTCGCCCTCGGCCTCGTCGCGCAGGCGGCGCAGGTCGCCCTGCCAGCGGTCGAGGATCAGCTCGGCGCCCTCGCCGAGCATCGTGGAGGTGCGTTCGTCGTAGCGGCGGTAGTGGCCGCGGACCAGCGCGTTCACCCGGTCCTGCCAGCTCGCCTCCCGCATGGCCCTGGGCGTGCCGTACCCGGCGGCGAACAGCTCCCTGGCCGCCGCGACCGCGATCTCCGCCGAGATGCGCGCGCTGAGCAGCTTGGCCAGGACGAGGAGCTGGTACAGCGGCTTCGGCCGGTCGGCGAGCCTGATGCCCGCCTCCCTCGCGTACGTGCGGCCGTACCGGTCGAGCAGGACGTCCAGTACGGCCCCGTCGGTCTTTCCCATGCCTCCCGTGCTACCCGCGACCCGTGCGCGCATGTGTTTGGGCCCCGGGCCGCGGGGGAGTCGGAGCTTGCCGAGGACCCGGTTCCCGGGGCGGTGGGTTAGGGGGGCAGGTCGTGCTGACATTGACCGACAACGCGGTCGCCGCCATCCGTGACCTCATGGTCGGGGAGGACGTACCCGCCGAGGCGGGCCTGCGCATCTCCCCGAAGGCCGACGAGGCGGGGACGCTGGAGGTCGTGCTGGCCCGCACGCCGCAGGCCGGTGACCAGGTGGTCGAGAGGGAGGACGTGCGCGTCTTCGTGGCCGAGGACGCGGTGCGGATCCTGGACGACAAGTCGCTGGACGCCCGGCCGGGCTCGCGGGGGCGGCAGACGTTCCACCTCGACCGGCGCTCCTGACGTCGGCGCCCTCCGCGTGGGCGCTCGCGAGGCCGGGACGCGGGCGGCCGACGTCCGTCAGCCCTGGTCGGAGTCGCTCTCCGGGGGACGCGCGTCGCCGAGGCAGAACAGCCCCACCAGCCTGCCGTCCGGCTGGGTGACCACGACGTGGTCCACCTTGGCCCGGTCCATGCGCTGGACCAGCGGCTCGACCTCCTCGCTCGGGCGTACGGTGGTGGCCCCGAGTCGCATGGCGTGCTCGGCGGTGTCGTCGAGGTCGGCGCCCTTCAGCTCGCGCGAGCCGATGACGCCCTGGACGACGTCGTCCTCGTCCACCACGACGGCGAGCCCGGCGGGGTCGGCCACGATGCGCTCGGTGAGCGCGCCCAGCGGGTCGTCCAGCACGGCGGTCACCGGGTCGCGCCGCACGCTCTTGGACACCAGGGCCGCGTGGCCGTCGTAGGGCAGGTCGGCCGACAGCCAGTCCATCTTGCCCACCGCGTAGTCGTACACGTCGCCGAAGCCCAGCCGGTCCAGGCGGTGGGCGGCGCGCGGGCTGAGGTCGCACAGCCAGTCGTGGCAGTAGACGATGATCGGCCGCCCGGCGTCCAGCGTGGTCGTGGCCGCCCGGTCGAGGCGGCTCAGCGGCACGTTGACGGCCTGCGGCAGGTGCGCCCAGGTGTACTCCCGCTCCGGCAGCACCTCGACGAGCTGCGCCTGCCGGGTGGCGAGCAGGTCCTGGACGGTCTCGCGATCGATGATGTGCGTCACGGCCTCCCCCTACCCCGAGACGGGGCGCGCAGCGGAGCGCGGAAACGGGGGCGGCCCCGGTGTCTCCGGGGCCGCCCAAGGGTCAGGTGACGGTCTGGAAGCCGATCAGGCCGCCCGGCAGGCCCTGCCGTACGGCCCGCACGATCTCCTGGTGGAGGCGCGGCCCGGGATCGGTGACCCGCTCCAGGGGGCTGCCCTCGACCTCGTACCACTCGTCGGCGTCCAGGTACTGGATGCGGACCGTCACCCGGTCGCCCGCCACCTCCGTCCGCACGGTCACCTCGCCGGTGATGACGCCGACCTCCACCGTCATCACCCCACCGGGACCGGCGACGACGTTGCTTTCATAGCATTCGGTTTTCATGGCTGCCGGCTTTCGGTCTCGAGGGTGTCCGGTCTTCAGTACGTTCCGTGCACGGTCACGTACCCTCAGGTGTGTAGCAGGTCGTCAGCATCTCCGCGAGCGCTTCCCGCTCGGGCTCGGTGATCGTCAGGTCGTAGCGCGCCTTGATGTCGATCCAGGCCCGGCTGTAGGTGCACCAGAAGCTGCGCAGCGGCGGACGCCACTGGTCGGGTGACTGGTCGCCCTTCGACCTGTTCGAGGCGGCCGAGACCGCGATGAGCTGCGGCCCGTCGAGGTCGTTGGCGAACTGCCTGCGGCGGGCGTCGGTCCAGGTGTCCGCGCCCGAGCGCCACGCCTGGGCCAGCGGCACCATGTGGTCGATGTCGAGTGCGGAGGCGCTGGTGAAGTCCCTGCCGTCGTACTCGCTGTGCCAGGTGCCGGAGATGGCGCGGCAGTTCTCGTCCTGCTTGACGTCCACGCCGTCGCGGGCGAGCACGACCTCGCGGGTGTCGCAGCCGTCGCCCTGCTGCGACCAGTGCGGGAAGCGGGCGCGGCTGTAGCCGGCCATCGACCGGGGTGCGGCGACGTCGAGCTGCCCGAGCTGCACGAACGCGGCCGGGGGCAGGAGGGCGGGCGGGAGTTCGGTGGGAGAGGCGGCGTTCGCGCCGGCCGCAGGAGCCAGGGCCAGAACGGCCACGGTTACGGCGGTCGCCGCACGCGAAGGCCATGATCGCAATGAGAACATGGCCCACGACTAACAGCGTTGATCACTCCGAGTAATTGCGGACGCGGCCGCCTGTCGCTTGGAGTGACGAAATTGGGGCTCCCTTGGGTTTAGGCGACGGTTCAGGCGTCGCCCGAAGGACACCCGACGGTTCAGGCGTCGCCCGAGAGGCGTTCGACGACGCGCAGCAGCGCCGAGTGGTCGAGCGCGCCGTCGCCGACCGCGTTCGCCGAGGCCACGAGCTGGGCCACCAGCGCGCCGAGCGGCAGCACGACCCCGGCCTCACGCGCCGCCGAGGTGACGATGCCCAGGTCCTTGTGGTGCAGGTCGATGCGGAAGCCGGGCGGGAAGGAACGCTCGACCATGTTGGCGCCCTTCTGGGCCAGCACCGCCGAGCCCGCCAGGCCGCCGCCGAGCACCTGGAGCGCCGCCTCCAGATCCACCCCGTACGCCCGCAGGAACACCACCGCCTCGGCCAGCGCCCCGATGTTGACCGCGACGACGAGCTGGTTGGCGGCCTTGACGGTCTGGCCCGCGCCGCTCGGCCCGACGTGCACGACGGTCCTGCCGACCGCGTCGAGGATCGGCCGGGCCGCCTCGAAGGCGTCGGCCTCGCCGCCCACCATGATGGACAGGGTCGCGTTCCTGGCGCCCGGCTCACCGCCCGAGACGGGGGCGTCGAGGTGGCGCAGGCCCCGGCGGGCCGCCTCCGCCGCCAGCTCGCGCGTGACGTCGGGGCGGATGGAGGAGAAGTCGATGATCAGCGTGCCGGGCGCGGCGTGGGCGAACACGCCGTCCTCCCCCGCCAGCACGTCGCGCACGTCGGGCGAGTCGGGCAGCATGAGCGCGACGACCTCGGCGCCCGTCACGGCGCCGGCGATCGACTCGGCCACCCGGCCGCCGGCCGCCGCCAGCGGCCTGGCCTTTTCCTGCGTGCGGGTGTATCCGGTCACGGTGTGCCCGGCCTCGACCAGGTGCACGGCCATGGGGCTGCCCATGATGCCGAGGCCGATGAAGGCGATGGCGGTCACGTCGGCGGTCCTTCCTGGTCGGGAGCGATGGGCGTCACGTCGCAGGTTACGGGAGTGGCGTGGCGGCAACATGAAGCCGTGGCGGGTCTATGATGTTGGAAAGTAAAGCGGCGGGAGGTCGGGCATGCGGGTGTCGCAGTGGGCTCACGACACGTTCGGGCAGCGGGTGCCGCTCATCAGGGCGGGCGTCGCGGAGGCGCTGTCGGTGGCGCTGGAAAACGCCCTCGACGCGCAGAAGGTGGCCCAGACCGACCATCTGCACCCGTTCGGGTTCACGCTCATGTCCCGCAAGTTCGAGACGCTGGCCGAGGCGTTCGAGGACATGGGCGACGTCCGCGTCGTCAAGCCCGGCGGCTCCCAGCACGAGCTGGTGGTGCTCGACGGCAAGCTGCTGTTCCCGTTCCGCTACGCCAAGGACCGGTCGGTGAGCGTGATGAGCGCCCGCATCGGCGACGGGCGGCCGTCGGCGCTGGTGCAGGCGCTGTTCAACCGGTTCGGCCCCGAGCCGCGGATGCGGCAGCTCGCGCTGCACGACGTCGCGCCGCACGCCGTGCCGGTGGCCGAGGCGCTGGGCGAGCTGCCGGAGGACACGCGGCTGGTGCTGATCGCGTACGCGTGCAACGCCCACGCCGGGCTGCTCGACGCCTGGTGGGGCGAGGCCGAGCTGCTCGACCGGCTCGGCAGCCTGCGCTGGCACCACTGCGAGCAGATCCCGCTGACCCAGGAGGCCGGGGCGCCCGCCCGGGGCGACAGCGCGGCGGCGTTCGACCAGGGCGTGCTGCCCGCGCCCGAGCTCAACCCGCGCACCGCCGCCGCCCGCCGCACCCCGCCGAGCGCCGAGCCCACCCCGCTCCGGCGGGAAACCGCCCGCGGTGCGTGACTCCGGCACGGGCGACCGGCCCCCGCGTGGCCCCCGACCCGGTGGGCTGACGCCGCAGGCGGTCGCCGACGCCTTCGACGCCACCCGCCTCACCCAGGCCCGCCACCTGGCCGCCCTCACCAAGAAGGAGGTCGCCGAGCACCTCGGCGTCTCCCCCGCGGCGGTCGGCCAGTACGAGTCCGGGGTCACCCGCCCGCGCCCCGACCTGGTCCCCCATCTGGCCGAGGTGCTGTCGGTGCCGATGGCGTTCTTCCTGCCGGGCCGCCCGCACGGCAAGCTCGACGGCTCCATGGCCCATTTCCGCAGCCTGCGCTCCACCCGCGCCTACCAGCGCGCCAAGGCCGTGGCCTTCGTCGAACAGGTGTGGGAGCTGACCTACGCCCTGGAGAAACGCGTCCAGCTCCCGCCCGTCGACCTCCCCGGGTTCGCGGGCGGCGAGATGCACTCCGACCTGCCCCGCGACCCGGCGGGCGCGGCCCGCGCCCTGCGCGCCCACTGGGGGCTGGGCGCCGGCCCGCTCAGCCACCTGGTGCGCCGGATGGAGTCGCACGGCATCGTCGTCGCCTTCCCCCGCCACGACCCCGACGCGGTGACCGTCGACGCGTTCTCCACCTCCAGCCTGCCCAGGCCGATCGTGGTGCTGACGCCCAACCGGTTCGACGACATCTACCGCCACCGCTTCACCGCCGCCCACGAGCTGGGCCACCTCGTCCTCCACGGCGACACCGCCGCGGGCGACACCCAGCAGGAGCGCGAGGCCGACGCCTTCGCCGCCGAGTTCCTCACGCCGCGCGACAGCATCCTGCCCCAGCTCCCCCTCCGCGCCGACCTGCGCCGGCTGGCGGAGCTGCGGCAGACGTGGGGGGTGTCGGTCGACTCGCTGCTCTACCGGTGCCGGGAGACGGGGCTGCTGTCCGACTCGGCCGCCGGCCGCGCCTACCAGCGCCTCAACGCCCTGCGCGACCAGCCGGGCTTCACCAACGAGCCCGTCTCCGGCTACCCCGGCGAACAACCGGTGCTGCTGGCCCACGCCTTCGACCTGGCCACCCGGGAGAGCGGGCTGAGCGCCGCCACCCTGGCCGGGGAGCTGGCGTGGCCGATCGCCCGCGTACGCGAGCTGATCGGCCTGCCCGACCAGCGCCCCTCGCTGAGGCTCGTCCCCTGACGGCCTGGCCGCCGCCCGCGGCCGAGCCGCCTCGGTCACCGCGCGGGGCAGAACTCGGTCTCCATCGCCGCGTTGAAGGTGGTGAGGGGGTTGTCCCAGTCGCCGTTGACGTTGCTGACCAGCAGGTGCCGGCCGTCGCGGCTGCCCATCGCGTACGTCCACGAGCCGTTGATCGCGCCGCCACCGCCCCAGACGGTCACCCCGCAGGCCAGCTTCTGCCAGAAGATGCCCAGGCCGTAGGTGGTGTCGGGGAGCCAGCCCCCGCCCTCGGTGGAGACGCCGGTGAGCAGTTCCCGCTGCTGCGCGGGCGGGAGCAGCCTGCCGCCGAGCAGCGCGCCCATGAACCGGTGCAGGTCGCCGGCCGTGGAGACCACGCCGCCCGCGGCCCAGGCGCCGGAGACGTTCATCTCGGTGACGTCGTGGACCTCGGCGTCGGGGTCGGGGAGCAGGAGCTTGGAGTAGTGGCGGCTGTGCGGGCCGCGTAGCCGGGTCTCGTCGTCGCCGGGCACGTACGTCCCGGTCAGGCCGAGGGGGCGGGTGATGCGCCGGGCCACCTCCTGGGCGTAGGTGCGGCCGGTGACCTTCTCGATGATCAGCCCGGCGAGCACGAAGTTGGTGTTGGAGTAGCCCCAGCCCTCCCCCGGTTCGAAGACGGGCGGGTGGGCCATGGCGATCTCCACCAGGTCCTCGCGGTGAACGCGGTCGAAGCGGTGCTCCAGGAAGCCGGGGCCGACGTACGTGGACACCAGCTTCGGGTCGAGGCTGTAGTTGAAGATCCCGCTGGTCTGGTTGAGCAACTGCCGCACGGTGATCCGGTCGCCGCCGCGCACCAGACCCGGGAGCCGGCTCTCCACGGTGTCGTCGAGGTCCAGCTTGCCCTCGGCGTCGAGTTGCAGCACCACGGTCGAGGTGAACGCCTTGCTGAGGCTGCCGATCCTGAACTCGTCGCGCGGGGTGCGTTCGCGGCCGGTCCCGGTGTCGGCGACGCCGGCCGTACCGAACCAGCGGGTGCGCCCGTCGCGCACCTCGGCGAGGATGCCCGGCACGCCGCCGCCGGAGACGGCCCGGTCGAGCACCTGCTGCAGCTCGGGACGCTCGGTGGCGGCGGCGCTGGTGGCGGCGGCGGGCACGAGCGTCCCCGCGAGGAGCAGGGACAGCGCGGTCTGAAGGGTCTTGTTCATTCTCTGGACTCCCGATTCGCGATAGTACGTGTTCAGACAGCTCCAAAAGCTACGTTGCGTTCAACATTTCGTCAATCCGCTTCGCGGCGTAGTTCGAGGTATCTGCAGGTCAGACTCGGCGAAGATTGCAGCGATGCTGACGCTGAACGCAACCCACCACTCGACCACCCGTTGCAACGAGCTGGCCGCGAACGCAATACTGGGCAAGCACGGTCCGACGACGGGAGGCGAACGCGCATGGGAGACCGGCTCACCCAGCAGGACCGCCGGCAGATAGCGGAGGGCCTGTCGGAAGGACTCGGCTATGCCGAGATCGCCCGGCGTCTCGGCCGGCCGACCTCCACGGTCAGCCGGGAGGTCCTGCGCAACGGCGGCCAGAAGGACTACCGGGCCGACCGCGCCCAGCAGGCGGCCAGGCAACGGGCCCGCCGCCGCAGGACGCCCGCGCCGCAGGCCCGCCGGGCGCCCACGGCGGGCCACGGGCGCGATCCAGGGGAGGTACGCGCGTTCGAGGAGCGGATCACGCAGACCCTGGTCCAGACGGGGTTGCCGCGCATGATGGCCAGGGTCCTCACGTGCCTGTCCACCACCGACACCGGAACGCTCACCGCCAAGGAGCTGGCCGAGCGCCTGCAGGTCAGCCCCGCCTCGATCTCCACCGCGATCTCGTACCTGGAGGAGCAGGAGCTGGTCAGGCGCGAGCGCGACCCCCGGCGGCGGCGCGACCGGTACGTCGTGGACGAGTGGATCTGGTACCGGGCGTTCCTGGCCAGCGCGCAGCGCAACGCGATGCTGGCCGAGACCACCCTCGAAGGCGCCCGGATCTTCGGGCCCGCCACGCCCGTCGGCCTGCGCATGGAGACCGTGGCCCGCTTCCTCCAGCACACCAACGAGGACATGCTCCAGGCCGCGGAACGCTGGCGGCACCTGTTCACCCGGCCACCCTCCTGACGGCGGGGATCTCGCCGCCGGGCCCCCTGGCCGTCCCCGGCCTCGCCAGGACCGCCGGTTGACCTCAAGCAAACTTGAGGATGCAGGCTCTGAGGAACGAAACCGATGTCGTCCGATCAGGGAGACCTGTCATGCGTGCTGTGGTCCTGCACTCCTTCGGCCCCGCGGAGAACCTCGTCCACGAGAGCGTCCCCGATCCCGAGCCCGGCCCCGGCCAGGTGCGGATCGCCGTCAAGGCGGCCGGGGTGCACCTGATCGAGACCGCGCTGCGGGCCGGCCTGTCCAGCGGCTACATGCCGCCGCTGCCCGAGCTGCCGACGATCTTCGGCGGCGAGGTGGCCGGCCGCGTGGACGCCGCCGGCCCCGGCGTGGACCCCGGCTGGATCGGCCGTGACGTGGTGACCTCGGGCGGCCGGCCTGGCGGGTACGCGGAGCTGGCCGTGGCCGACGTGGCAGCCGTGCACCGGCTGCCCGACGGGCTGAGCCACGAGGCGGCCGTGGCGATGATCGTCACCGGGCGCACCGCACTGGAGTTCCTCGACGTGGCCGCGCTGTCGGCGGCCGACGTCGTCCTGGTGACCTCGGCGGCGGGCGGGATCGGCCGGCTGGCCGTCCAGTACGCCCTCCGCCTGGGCGCCAGGGTGATCGGCGCGGCGGGCGGGCCCGCCAAGGTGGCGGCCGTGCGCGAGCTGGGCGCCGACCTCGCCGTGGACTACGACGAGCCCTCCTGGGCGGCGGCGGTCGCCGACCGACTCGGCGGCCGGAAGGTGACGGCCGTGCTCGACGGGGTGGGCGGCGACAAGGCGCGCGCGGCGGTGGGGCTGCTGGCCGACGGCGGCCGGTACGTCACCATCGGCAACGCCTCGAAGCAGGACTTCGCGCCCGATCCCCGCCTGGTCGAGGAGCGCGGCCTGACCGTGACCAACGCCCTGCTGCTCCTGATCGGCCGGCCCGAGCAGCGCCCCGCGTACGAGGCCAGGGCCCTGGCGGCGGCGGCCGAGGGCACGCTGGTGCCTGCCGTACAGGCGTTCCCGCTGTCCGAGGCCGCCGCCGCGCACGCCGCGCTGGAGTCACGGCGGACGACGGGCAAGGTCGTCCTGGTGCCGTAGCCGCCGCCCGACTGCCGCCCGGACGTCAAGCCCGGACGTCAAGCCGGGGCCAAGAGCCGCCGGTACGCGGTCCACGGCGGGGCAGATCCCGGCTCCGGGCGACCGCCCGGCCTGACGGAGTGTCAACGGCCGAAAATTATCTTCGTAAAGATCTCGCCCGCGAAGGAAGATGTTGAGACGCTGAACTGCACGATGCGCCCCCCAGCCCCGAGGAGTGGTTCATGCGCAGACTATTGGCGATCTCGCTCGTCGCCCTGCTGCCCTTAAGCAATGTGAGCGCCGCCCAGGCCCAGGAGCCCGCGGACCGGCAGCAGGCGTTCGCCGCCGCGGCCGAGGAGTTCCAGGTTCCCCAGAGCGTGCTGCTGGGCGTCTCCTACCTGGAGTCGCGCTGGGAGGCCCACGCGGGCCTGCCCTCCAGCGACGCCGGTTTCGGTCCCATGCACCTGACCGACGCCGCCGCCTTCACCTCCTCCAACCACCACGGGGAGGGCGAGGAGGACGCCCGCGGCGACGACAGCCGCCCCCTGGCCCCGCCCGCCGAACGACCGGCCCCCGCCGAGATCCCGGCCTCGCTGCGCACCATGGAGCGGGCCGCCGCGCTGACCGGCGAGAGCCACGAGCGGCTGCGTACGGACGACGCCGCCAACATCCGCGGCGGCGCCGCGCTGCTGGCCGACTACCAGAAGGCGCTCGGCGCGCCCCTCTCCGACGACCCCGGCCAGTGGTACGGCGCGGTCGCCAGATACTCGGGCGCCGAGGAGTCCGGAGCGGCCAGGTTCTTCGCCGACGAGGTCTTCTCGGTCATCGAGGAGGGCGCCGCGCGCACGACCGACGACGGGCAGCGGGTCGCCCTGCCCGCCGTGCCCGGCCTGGAGAAGATCGAGAAGTGGCTGGAGCGGCTCGGCCTGCGGCAGACCAGGCCCGACGGCGTGGAGTGCCCCGCCTCGATCTCGTGCGAGTGGATCGCGGCCGGCTACCAGCAGCTCCCTGACGACGACTACGGTCACTACGACCTGGCCGACCGGCCGAAGAGCCAGAAGGTCGACTACATCATCATCCACGACATGGAGGGCTACTTCCTGCCCTCCATCCGGCTCAACCAGGACCCCAACTACGGCGCGAGCTGGCACTACTCCGTCCGCTCCGCCGACGGCCACATCGCCCAGCACATCAAGACCAAGGACGTCGCCTGGCAGGCCGGCAACTGGTACATCAACGCCAAGTCCGTCGGCATCGAGCACGAAGGGTTCCTGGCCGAGGGCGGCGCCTGGTACACCGAGGCGATGTACCGCTCCTCCGCCCGCCTGGTCCGCTACCTGGCGCTCAAGCACGGCGTGCCGCTCGACCGCGCCCACATCCTGGGCCACGACAACGTGCCGGGCACCCTGCCGACGACCGTGCGCGGCATGCACGAGGACCCGGGGCCGTTCTGGGACTGGGCGCACTACTTCCAGCTCATGGGGGCGCCGCTGCACCCGTTCGGGGGGCCGCGCTCCGGGTCCGTCATGATCAAGCCGGACTTCGCCACCAACAAGCCCTACTTCTACGGCTGCGACCGCAAGAACCCCCAGGCCGCCTGCCCGCCGCTGCCCGCCGGCACGGTCTGGCTGCGTACCGAGCCGCGGCAGGACGCGCCGCTGGTCAAGGACATCGGCAAGCACCCGACGGGCGAGTCGCTCTACAGCGTGTACGACCACAGCGCCCGCGCGAGCACCGGCCAGCGCTTCGCCGTGGCCGAGCGGCAGGGCGACTGGACGGCCATCTGGTACCTGGGACAGAAGGCGTGGTTCCACAACCCGGCCGACGCCCCGACCGCGGTGCCGTCGATGGGGCTCGTGGTCACGCCGAAGGCGGGCAAGGCCACGGTCCCGGTGTACGGCAGGGCGTACCCGGAGCAGGAGGCGTACCCGGCCGGGGTCCCGTACCAGGCGGTGACGCCGCTGCAGTACACGTTCTCGGCGGGCGAGAAGTACACGCTCGCGGGGCCCGCGGCCACCGAGTACTACCGCGCGGTCACCTTCAACCTGGAGGACCACCAGGTCGTCCGGGGCAGGACGAAGTACCTGCAGATCCAGTTCGGGCACCGCGTGATGTTCGTCAAGGCTGACGACGTGCAGGTGACGTTCTCCGGGTGAACTCCTTGACGGCCCGCCTGGTGCTCGCGAGCGCCTCCTGAGAGGAGTCGAACGTGCGCTGGGCGACGCCGACGAACAGGCAGTCGACCACGAGGAGCTGGCTGATGCGGCTGGCCAGGGCGCCGGGACGGAACTCCGTCTCGCGCCCGGCCGAGATCAGCACGTGTTCGGCCAGCTCCGCGATCGTGGAACGGGGGTTGTTGGTGATCGCCACCGTGGTGGCGCCGGCCTCTTTGGCCCGGCTCAGCGGCTCGATCACGTCGGGCGTCTCGCCCGAGGTGCTGATGCCGATGGCGACGTCGCCCCGCCTCAGCAGCACCGCGCTGGTCAGCGCCAGGTGGGCGTCCTGGAAGGCGTGGCTCGACAGCCCGATGCGCAGCAGCTTCTGTGCGACGTCCTCCGCCACCAGGCCCGAGGCGCTCACACCGTAGGCGTCGACGCGCCTGGCCCCGACGATGGCGTCGACCACCAGCCCGAGCCGCTCGGAGGTGAGCTGGGCCACGGTGTCGTTGATCGCCTCGGACTCGGCCCTGGCCACCTTCTGGATGACCTCCGACAAGGGGTCGTCGGGGGCGAGGTCGCCGGGCACCAGCCGGTCGGGCTGCGCGGCGGCCGCGGCTAAGGCCAGCCTGAGCTGCGGGTAACCGGCGAAGCCGAGCAGCCGCGCCGTGCGTACGATCGTGGCCTCGCTGGTGCCGGAAGCGGCCGAAAGCTCCGTGATCGTGCTCCTGGCCACCGTCGCGGGGTCTTCCAGGATGAGGCGGGCGACGGTCTGGGCGGCAGGCGTCAGCGAGGGCAGCACACCGCGAACCGTGGCCACCAGAGTGTCGGCCCGCAGGCCGTTCAGGCTGTCGTCCACCCCCCGATTATGCCGCTTGTTTAGCGCAATGTTCCGTTCGTCATACCCGCGGGCTCCTCGGGCACGGTAATCAGCCCCAGCTCCGCCGGGGTGGCCAGCAGCGGGTGGTACGGCACGACGCGAACGGTGTAGCCGAACGCCCCCGTACGGTCGAGCGGCACCACGCCCGTGTAGTGGGCCCGCCCGTCGTCGTCCACCGACCCCGCCGACAGCGTCGCGTACGCCGGGTGCACCAGCTCGTCGTGCGGCCCGACCTTGCCGTAGGCGGCCTGCACCAGCACGTCGCCCGGCTCGAGGTCGCCGAGCGCGATCGTGGCGTGCAGCTCCACGGTCGAGCCGACCTCGGGGGTGTCGCCCACGCCGGACGCCTCGGCGTGCTCGACCCGCACCCCGGGCCAGGCCCTGGTCACCCGCACCCGCCAGGCGGCGAACGCCTTGGCCGGGGCGTGGGAGTCGGCCGACAGCGCGCGGGCTGCGGCGGCGGCCGGGTTGTACAGGCCGATCACGTAGTCGCGCAGCATGCGCCCGGCCAGCACCTTCGGGCCGAGCGAGGTGAGCGTGTGCTTGACCATCTCCATCCAGCGCCGCGGCAGGCCGTCGGGGCCGCGGTCGTAGAAGCGGTCGGACACCTCGTGCTCGATCAGGTCGTAGAGGGCGGCGGCCTCCAGCACGTCGCGCCGGTCGGTGTCGGCGACGCCGTCGGCGGTGGGGATGGACCAGCCGTTGGTGCCGTCGTACCACTCGTCCCACCAGCCGTCGCGGATGGACAGGTTGAGCCCGCCGTTGAGCGCGGACTTCATCCCCGACGTGCCGGACGCCTCCAGCGGGCGCAGCGGGTTGTTCAGCCAGACGTCGCAGCCCTGGACCATGAGCCGGCCGAGCGCCATGTCGTAGTCGGGCAGGAACACGATCCGGTGGCGGACCTTCGCCTGGTCGGCGAACTTGACGATCTGCTGGATCAGCTTCTTGCCGCCCTCGTCGGCGGGGTGCGCCTTGCCCGCGATCACGATCTGGACGGGCTTGTCGGGGTCGAGCAGCAGCTCGGTCAGCCGCCTGGGGTCACGCAGCATGAGCGTGAGCCGCTTGTACGACGGCACCCGCCGGGCGAACCCGATCGTCAGCACGTCGGGGTCGAGCGCGTCGTCGATCCAGCCCAGCTCGGCGTCGGAGGCCCCGCGCTCGCGCCACGACCGGCGCAGCCGCACCCTGGCCCCCTCGACCAGCCGCCGGCGCAGCTCGCCGCGGATCTTCCAGATGTCGGCGTCGGAGATCTTCTGGATGGCCTCCCAGCCGCGCGCCCGCTCCAGCAGCGAGGGCACCTCGCGCCCGGCCAGCTCCATCAGCTCCCTGCCCACCCAGGTGGGCGCGTGCACGCCGTTGGTGATCGACCCGATGGGGACGTCGTCGACGTCGAAGCCGGGCCAGAGATCCTTGAACATCTCGCGGCTGACCTGGCCGTGCAGCTCGGAGACGCCGTTGACGCGCTGGGCCAGGCGCATGCCCATGACGGCCATGTTGAAGCGGCCGGGGTCGGCCTCCGCGCCCAGGGCGAGGATGCGCTCCACGGGCACGGTCGGCCACGCGCCCGCCCCGCCGAAGTGCCGCTCGATCATGTCGACGGGGAAGCGGTCGATGCCCGCGGGGACGGGGGTGTGCGTGGTGAACACCGTGCCCGCCCGCACCGCCTCCAGCGCCTCGTCGAACGACAGCCGCGCCTCGGTCAGCTCACGGATGCGTTCGAGGCCGAGGAAGCCCGCGTGGCCCTCGTTGGTGTGGAAGACCTCGGGGTCGGCGTGCCCGGTGATCTTGCAGTAGGCCCGGATCGCGCGTACGCCGCCCACACCGAGCAGCAGCTCCTGCATGAGCCGGTGGTCGGTGCCGCCGCCGTAGAGCCGGTCGGTGACGTCGCGGGCCGCGAGGTCGTTGTCGGCCACGTCGGAGTCGAGCAGCAGCAGCGGCACCCGCCCGACCTGGGCCACCCAGACCTGCGCGTGCAGCACGCGGTCGTCGGGGAGGGACAGCCGGATCTTGACCGGGACGCCCTCGGCGTCCTTGAGCAGGCTCAGCGGGAGCCCGCCCGCGTCGAGCGAGGGATAGTGCTCGAGCTGCCAGCCCTCTGGCGAAAGCGACTGGGTGAAGTAGCCGTGCCGGTAGAGCAGCCCCACCGCGAGGATGGGCACGCCCAGGTCGCTGGCGGCCTTGAGGTGGTCGCCGGCCAGGATGCCGAGGCCGCCGGAGTACTGCGGCAGCGCGGCGGCGATGCCGTATTCGGGCGAGAAGTAGGCGATGGCCCGCGCGCCGTCGGGCAGCGTCTGGTACCAGCGCGGGGAGGTCATGTATTCGCGCAGGTCATCGGCGGCGTCGGCGAGGCGGCGCAGGAACCGGCGGTCGGCCGCCAGCTCGCTCAGCCGCGCGGGGGTGACGGCGCCCAGCAGGGCCACGGGGTCGTGCCCGACCTGCTCCCAGAGATCGGCGTCGACCTCCGCGAACAGGTCGATCGTCTCCGGGTGCCAGGACCAGCGGAGATTGTGCACGAGCTCGCCGAGGGCGGCCAGCTCCGCGGGCAGGACGGTGCGGACGGTAAACCGGCGGATAGCTCTCACGTTTCTGCACCCTACGGGCTAGGAGGGACCTCTGAGTCCTTCACCCTCTCCAAGCCGCTTCAAACCCTTTCCGGGAACAAGCATGAAGATGGACTATTGGGGCAACTTTCCAGGTTGTTGGACCTTCCCGCAGACACTCTCGGGAGGTCTATCCGCTGCTGTCCACAATTTACATGCAAGGATCGTTCCTGCCAGGGAAAGCCTCCGGCGGCACCGGGAGTGCCGCCGCAAACCCTTGAATGCGATGATCGGACGAATTCCCATCACGGACATCTCCCCCGTCGTCGACTGCGGGCAATGGCCCGCCAAAGCGGTCGCCGGCGAGACCTTCCAGGTCTCGGCGACCGTGTTCAGAGAGGGTCACGACGCCGTGGCGTCGGGCGTGGTGCTCACCTCGCCCGACGGGCAGCGCGGGCGCCTGAGACCGATGCGCGAGCTGGCCCCCGGCACCGACCGCTGGGGTGTGGACGTGAGCCTGCCCGCCGAGGGCGACTGGCAGTTCCGGGTGGAGGCGTGGAGCGACCCGATCGGCACCTGGCTGCACGACGCCGAGATCAAGATCCCCCGCGGCATGGACGTCGACCTCATGTGCGAGGAGGGCGCCCGGCTGTTCGAGCGGGCGGCCAAGGCCGTGCGCCCCGCCGACTGCCCGGACGACCACCCCGTACGCAACGGCCCCGCGAACGCCTCCAGGAACGGGCACGGCAAGCAGAACGGCAACGGCGACAGCGCGTGCGGCCACCGCGCCGCACTGCTGTCGATCTCGGCCACGCTGCGTGACGAGGACCTCGACCCGCGGGCCCGGCTGTCGATCGTCCAGCTCCCCGAGACCGCCGCGCTGCTGGACGCGCACCCGTTCCGCGAGCTGGTGACCAGGTCGAAGTCGTTCAGGATCCGGGTGGACCGGCGCAGGGCGCTCTACGGCTCCTGGTACGAGTTCTTCCCGCGCTCGGAAGGCGCGGTGGTGAACGAGCTGGGCATCTCCAAGTCCGGAAATTTCCAGACCGCCGGCAAACGCCTGCCCGCCATCGCCAAGATGGGCTTCGACGTCGTCTACCTGCCGCCCGTCCATCCGATCGGCACCACCTACCGCAAGGGGCGCAACAACACGCTCAGCCCCGAGCCCGACGAGCCCGGCTCGCCGTGGGCGATCGGCTCGGAGGACGGCGGCCACGACGCGATCCACCCCGACCTGGGCACGATCGACGACTTCGACGAGTTCGTCGGCCGCACCAGGGAACTGGGCATGGAGATCGCGCTCGACTTCGCCCTGCAGTGTTCCCCCGACCACCCGTGGGTGCAGGAACACCCCGAATGGTTCACGATCAGGGCCGACGGGTCGATCGCGTACGCCGAGAACCCGCCCAAGAAATACCAGGACATCTACCCGATCAACTTCGACAAGGACCCCGAGGGCATCTACGCCGAGGTCAGGCGGGTGCTGCGGCACTGGATGGCCCACGGGGTGCGCATCTTCCGGGTGG
Organism: Nonomuraea sp. NPDC051298; assembly: GCF_055586305.1. NCBI lineage: Bacteria > Bacillati > Actinomycetota > Actinomycetes > Streptosporangiales > Streptosporangiaceae > Nonomuraea > Nonomuraea sp. NPDC051298. Next base: position 143,803 of record NZ_JBVJIM010000005.1, on the reverse strand, counting down.
ACAACCCGCACACCAAGCCGGTGGCGTTCTGGGAGCGGCTGCTGGCCGACATCCACAAGACAGACCCCGACGTGATCTTCCTGGCGGAGGCGTTCACCCGGCCGGCGATGATGCGCACGCTCGCCAAGACGGGCTACCACCAGTCGTACACGTACTACACCTGGAAGAACTCCAAGCGGGACGTGGAGAGCTACCTCTCCGAGCTGGCCCACGAGACCTCGTCCTACCTGCGGCCGAACCTGTTCGTGAACACGCCGGACATCCTGCACGAGTACCTCCAGCACGGCGGGGTGCCCGGGTTCAAGATCAGGGCGGTGCTGGCGGCGCTGGCCTCACCCACCTGGGGCGTCTATTCGGGGTACGAACTCCTCGAAAACGTGCCAGTACGCCCAGGAAGCGAGGAATATCTCGACAGCGAAAAATATCAGTACAAACCGCGCGATTGGGCCACGGCTGAACGCGAAGGATGGAGCCTGGCCCCCTTCATCACCAATCTGAATTTGTTCCGAAGAGCACATCCGGCACTGCAAGAATTGCGTAATCTACGGTTCCACAGGGTCGACCACCCGGACCTGGTCTGTTTCTCGAAACGACTCCCGGGCGCCTATGACCCGGCCACACGACGGCACGGGCTGGGCGACGTCGTGCTGGCGGTCATCAACCTGGATCCACACCACACCCACGAGGCCACCGTAGATCTGGACCTGCCCGCCCTCGGTCTCGACCGGAACGCCGAGTTCGTGGTCGACGACGACCTGTCGGGCGAGTCGTATCGCTGGCGGCAGAGCAACTACGTACGCCTCGACCCCCACATCCAGCCTGCCCACATTCTCACCGTACGAGCCGCGCCACGGTAGAAACTGAACTCAAGCGGGGAGTCTTCGACGTGTGTGAAAGCGCCTCCCTCACGAGCCGTCCACGGAGCGGCTCATGACCTCCACACCCATTCCCAACACCTTTGACGAGGAAAAGCCGCGCGATCCCTACTGGTACAAGCGGGCGGTTTTCTACGAGGTCCTGATCAGAGGTTTCGCCGACTCCAACGGAGACGGCACCGGCGACATCAGGGGTCTCATCAGCAGACTCGACTACCTCCAATGGCTGGGCGTCGACTGCCTCTGGCTGCTGCCGCTGTACAACTCGCCGCTGCGGGACGGCGGCTACGACATCTCGGACTTCATGAAGATCCTCCCGGAGTTCGGCGACCTCGGGGACTTCGTGAAGCTGGTCGAGGAGGCGCACAAACGTGGCATGCGGGTCGTCGCCGACCTCGTCATGAACCACACCAGCGACGCCCACCCGTGGTTCCAGGCGTCCAGGCACGACCCCGAGGGGCCGTACGGGGACTTCTACGTCTGGTCGTCCACGGATGAGAAGTACCAGGACGCCCGGATCATCTTCATCGACACCGAGACGTCCAACTGGACCTACGACCCGGTACGCGGCCAGTACTACTGGCACCGCTTCTTCCACCACCAGCCGGACCTCAACTACGAGAACCCGGCCGTGCAGGAGGCGATGCTGGAGGTGCTGCGGTTCTGGCTGGACCTGGGCATCGACGGGTTCCGGCTGGACGCGGTGCCGTACCTCTTCGAGGAGGAGGGCACCAACTGCGAGAACCTGCCGGCGACCCACCAGTACCTCAAGCGGGTCCGCGCCGAGGTGGACCGGCTGTACCCGGACCGGGTGCTGCTCGCCGAGGCCAACCAGTGGCCGTCGGACGTGGTGGCGTACTTCGGCGATCCGGTCGGCGGCGGGGACGAGTGCCACATGGCCTTCCACTTCCCGCTGATGCCCAGGATCTTCATGGCCGTCCGCAGGGAGTCGCGCTACCCCATCTCCGAGATCCTGGCGCAGACGCCGAAGATCCCTGAGCACTGCCAGTGGGGCATCTTCCTCCGCAACCACGACGAGCTGACGCTCGAAATGGTCACGGACGAAGAACGCGACTACATGTACACCGAGTACGCCAAAGACCCCCGCATGCGGGCGAACGTCGGCATCCGCCGCCGCCTGGCGCCCCTGCTGGAGAACGACCGCAACCAGATCGAGCTGTTCACCGCCCTGCTCCTGTCGCTGCCCGGCTCCCCCGTGCTCTACTACGGCGACGAGATCGGCATGGGCGACAACATCTGGCTCGGCGACCGCGACGGCGTGCGCACGCCCATGCAGTGGGACCCCGACCGCAACGCCGGGTTCTCCGACTGCGACCCCGGGCGGCTCTACCTGCCGGTCATCATGGACCCGATCTACGGCTACCAGGGCACCAACGTCGAGGCCCAGCAGAAGAACGCCGGCTCGCTGCTGCACTGGACCCGGCGCATGATCGAGATCCGCAAGCGCCACCCGGTCTTCGGGCTGGGCGGTTACGCCGAGCTCAACTCCTCCAACCCCAGCGTGCTGGCCTTCGTCCGGGAGCTGGGCGACGACCGGATGCTCTGCGTGAACAACCTGTCACGCTTCCCGCAGCCGGTCGAGCTGGACCTGCGGAGATTCGTCGGAGTGTCCCCGGTGGAGACGATGGGGGGCGTACCATTCCCGGCAATTGGCGAACTTCCGTATCTTTTGACGCTTCCTGGGCATGGGTTCTATTGGTTCACGCTCCCGCCGGCCATCACCCAGGAGGAGTAGGACGTGCTTGACGAGCTCCTTGCCGCATGGATCAGCCGCCAGCGATGGTTCGGCGGCAAGGGGCGCCCGATCGACAGCCTGTCGATCGACTCGGACGTCGAGCTGACGCCCGGACTGCGACACCTCGTCGTGGCCGTCTGGCAGGAGGGCTCACGCGACCGCTACCAGGTCCTGCTGGGCGAGCGCACCGAGCTGCCCGACCGGCTGACCCACGCCCTGATCGGCACCGTCGGCGACACCTTCCTCTACGACGCCGCACACGACTCCGACCGCACGGACTGGCTCCTGGAGGGCATGGCTCGCGACGAGACCCGCAACGGTCTGCGCATGCGCCACGTGCCCGGCGTCACCGTCGACACGTCACCGCGCAGCCTCGTGCTGGGGGCCGAGCAGTCCAACACCTCGCTGGTGTACGGGGACGCCTACATCTGCAAGCTCTTCCGCCGGCTCATCCCCGGCGTCAACCCCGAGCTGGAGGTCGTCACCGCGCTGGCGGCCAGGGACGCGCCGCACATCGCGCAGCCGTACGGGTGGATCGAGACCGACCTCGACGGCACCGACACCACGCTCGCGATCCTTCAGGAGTTCCTGACCCCCGCCAACGACGGCTGGGGCCTGGCCCTGGCCAGCGTGCGCGACCTGTACGCCTCGCTGCCCGAGATCACGGCGGCCGAGGCGGGCGGGGACTTCGCGGCCGAATCGCTGCGGCTGGGCGGCGCCACCGCCCGCGTGCACCGCGAGCTGGCCGCCGCGTTCCCCACCGACGTCGTGGAGATCCACGAGGTCAAGCTCATGGCCGAGGGTTTCCGTCGGCGGCTGGGCCGGGCCGTGGGCGAGGTGCCCGAGCTGCGGCAGCACGTGAGCGCCATCGAGAACGCCTACTACCGGGTGGAGCTGCTCACCGACGAGGTGCCCGTGCAACGGGTTCACGGCGACTACCACCTGGGCCAGGTCATGCGGACGTCCACGGACTGGGTGGTGCTCGACTTCGAAGGCGAGCCGGGCCAGCCGCTGGCCGAGCGCCGGGCCCTCTACTCGCCGCTGCGGGACGTGGCGGGGATGATGCGCTCGTTCGACTACGCGGCCCGCCACCTGCTGGCCGACCGGCCCGAGGCCGAGAAGCTGGAGCCCCGCGCCCAGGAGTGGGCCGACCGCAACCGGGCCGCGTTCCTCGACGGGTACACCAGGAACGGGGGCGTGATCACGCCGGCGGACGCGGCGCTGCTGCGGGCGTTCGAGTTGTCCAAGGCGGTCTACGAGGTCGTCTACGAGGCCCGCAACCGGCCTGCCTGGCTGTCGATCCCCCTGGCCGCCTTCCGCCCCCGCACCACCTAGCCACCACCTAGCCCATTTGCCCAGCCGCTCGCCGACTGCGGCATATGACGACAACTCACACCATCGCTGGTTATGCTCCGCTCACATGATTCATCGGGGCGGGACGTGGGGCTGGCTCGGAGGCGGGCTCGCGCTGGGCGGCGCGGCTTTGACCGGGTGGGGCTACCTGTTGTGGCGATCGGGAGCCGTGGAGTCCAGGCCCTCGGGCGTGGCCACGACGATGACCGTGGTGATGGCGCTGGTGCTCGTCGCGTTCGCGTCCGCGCACGTCGCCGTGGCGCGCAGGATCGCGGCGGCCCGCGCGCTCACCGGCTGGCAGCAGGAGACCGAGCTGTCCGCCGCGCGACAGCGGGCCGGGGACGTCCGGGGCCTGGCGTGGACGAGCACGGCGGCGGCGGGCGTCCTGGTGATCCTGGGCTGGCGCAGGCTGTCGGAGGCGATCGGGACCGGCTACCCCGAGTTCCGCGACTTCGCCTTCTCCTCGGGCGCGACGATCATGGTGATCGGCCTGGCCCTGTACGCCACCATGACCCCCGACGTGACCTCCCGCCCACCGGCCGGGGCGATCGCACGGGCGGCGGCGGGCGTGGCGGCGTCGGGGACCGCGATGGCCGCGGTGTACGCCGTGCCGTCCCTGCCCCTCATCACCTGGGACGAGTCCGTCACGGCACGCGGAGCCGCTCGGGCCGCGCCGACGCCCCGGACGGTGAGCAGGGTGGGCTGGCGGTGGAACTCCCCCGACGCCCGTCCCTGGGACGGCGTGATCGTGACCACGGGCGGCCTCGTCGTCCGGCTCACCGACGGGGTCGTCGCGCTGGACGCCGCGACCGGCCGCGAGCGGTGGCGTTACCGCAGGCCCGGCGCCCGCTCGTCGGACCTGCGGGTGTCACCCGACGGCCGGACGGTGACCGTCACCCTCAGGCCCGGCGAGGAGGCGGCGGACCGGGCCGACCGCCTGGCGGTGCTGGACGCGGCCACCGGCCGGCTGCGCTCCCTCATCGCCGACCCGTGGGGGGACGTGGACTACCGGCTGTCCTCGGACATGTGGCGGGCCGACTTCGTGCTGGGCGACGAGAGCGCCGTCACGTGGGCGGCGGACGGTCGGCTCACCGGCTGGGACCTGCACACCTTGCGCCCGCGCTGGCGCAGGACCGCGTCGGAGGACTGCGTGGCGGCCACGGGCCCGGCGGACGCCGTCCGGCCCGTCATGCTCGGCGACGTGGTGGTGACGGTCGCCCGCTGCGGTCCCGGTGCGTCGGAGGCGGGCGGCGGCGGGGCCCGGGTCCAGGTGCTCGGCCTCGACCCGCGTACGGGGGCCGAGGTGTGGCGGCACGGGCTGCCGGGGGTGAGCGCGTCCGGGCCGGCAGTCACGCCGTCCAGGGACGGGCGGGCCCTGTCGGTGACGTGGCCGGAGGAGGGCGAGACCGCCGGGGTGGTCCTGTCCCAGGACGGACGGGTCGTCGCGGACGGCGACCACGCCGCGGCCGACGACACGTTCTTCACCAGCCGGGGATACCTCGCCGACGACCCTCCCGAGACCGGCCCAGCGACCGACGCAGGGACCGGCACAGGGACCGGCACAGCGACCGGCGCAGAGCAGGTGCCGGACGCGGAGTTGGTGGCGGACGGCGGGCAGGTGAGCGGCGGGTGGAGGTCGTTCCCCGACGGGCGGGAGGGGCTGCCGCCCGCCCTGCCCGCGCAGAGCCGCGACTGGGCCGTCTCCCGGCTCCCGCTGGAGCGGGCCCTCGTGACGGCCCAGGAGGTCGCGGCGGTCCAGGTCATTCCCTGGGACGGCGGCCCGGCGGCACGCGTCCCGCTGGGCTTCGCCGCGCCGGAGAGCCCCAAGACCGCGTCAACGGCGCTGACCCCCGCACCCGGCGCGATCGTGGGCGACGACCACTTACGACACGATGGTCGTGGGTCTTGTATAAACCCAAGAAGATGCCCAGTTTTTCGCACATCCCGTGATTGTCCCGGTGAAAGCGGGCAGTGCCTGGGATGGACGTCATCGATGAGGCAGGGTTGGGAGCATGCCGATGAGGACAGAGCTCGACCGCCTGGCGGGCGGCGCGCACCATGATCCGCACTCCGTGCTCGGAGCACACCCCGTGGCGGGCGGAGTGGTCTTCCGCACGCTGCGCCCGCTGGCCGAACGGGTGCGCGTCGTGCTCGACGACGGCTCTGCCCACGACATGAAGCACCAGGCCCACGGGGTCTTCGAGGTGACCGTCCCCGGGCTGGACAAGGTGCCCCCTTACACGCTGAGCATCGAGTACGCCGGGGCGCAGCCGTACGAGACGCGCGACCCGTACCGGCACTGGCCCACGCTGGGCGAGGTGGACCTGCACCTCATCGGTGAGGGGCGGCACGAACGGCTGTGGGAGGCGCTCGGCGCCCGGGTGATGGTGCACGAGGACGTGCCCGGCACCGCGTTCTCCGTCTGGGCTCCCAACGCGCGCGGCGCCAGGGTCGTCGGCGACTTCAACCACTGGGACGGCACCGCCTACCCGATGCGGTCGCTGGGCCGGTCGGGGGTGTGGGAGCTGTTCGTGCCGGGGCTGGGTGCGGGCCAGCGGTACAAGTTCCAGGTGCTGGGCGCCGACGGGAGGTGGCGGGACAAGGCCGACCCGATGGCCCGGCGTACCGAGGTGCCGCCGCTGACGGCCTCGGTGATCGACAAGTCCGACTACTCCTGGCAGGACGACGCCTGGACGGTCGAGCGGCGTGAGCGGCAGCCGCTGACCGGGCCGATGAGCATCTACGAGGTGCACCTGGGCTCGTGGCGGCCGGGCCTGTCGTACGTGGAGCTGGCCGACCAGCTCTCCGAGTACGTCACCGACCTGGGCTTCACCCACGTGGAGCTGCTGCCGATCGCCGAGCACCCGTTCGGCGGCTCGTGGGGGTACCAGGTGACCTCCTACTACGCGCCGACGGCCAGGTTCGGCACGCCCGACGAGTTCCGCCACTTCGTGGACCGCCTGCACCAGAGCGGCATCGGCGTGCTGCTCGACTGGGTGCCGGCCCACTTCCCGATGGACGACTGGGCGCTGGCCCGCTTCGACGGCACGCCGCTCTACGAGCACGCCGACCCGGCCAGGGGCGAGCACCCCGACTGGGGCACGTACGTCTTCGACTTCGGCCGCAAGGAGGTGCGCAACTTCCTGGTCGCCAACGCGCTCTACTGGCTGAGGGAGTTCCACATCGACGGGCTGCGGGTGGACGCGGTGGCCTCGATGCTCTACCTCGACTACTCGCGGCGCGAGGGCGAGTGGACGCCCAACGTGTACGGGGGCAGGGAGAACCTCGACGCGGTCGAGTTCCTCAAGGAGATGAACGCGCTCTGCTACCGGGAGGCGCCCGGCATCTCGACCGTGGCGGAGGAGTCGACGGCGTGGCCAGGGGTCTCGCGCCCGGTGCACCTCGGGGGGCTCGGCTTCGGGTTCAAGTGGAACATGGGCTGGATGCACGACACGCTGGAGTACCTGCGACACGAGCCGATCTTCCGCCAGTACCACCACCACCGGATGACGTTCTCGCTGCTGTACGCCTACTCCGAGCACTACGTGCTGCCGATGTCCCACGACGAGGTCGTGCACGGCAAGGGCTCGCTGCTGGGCAAGATGCCGGGCGACGAGTGGCAGCGGTTCGCGCAGCTCCGGGCGTTGCTGGCGTTCATGTGGGCGCATCCGGGCAAGCAGTTGCTGTTCATGGGCGGCGAGTTCGGCCAGGGCTCGGAGTGGTCGGAGAGCCGGGGGCTCGACTGGTGGGTGCTGGAGTTCGACGGCCACCAGGGTGTGCAGCGGCTGGTCCGCGACCTGAACCGGATCTACCGGGAGACCCCCGCCCTGTGGGAGCAGGACTCCAGGCCCGAGGGCTTCCGGTGGATCGACGCCGACGACGCCTCCGGGAACACGTTCTCGTTCGTCCGCTACGCGAACGACGGGTCGGCGGTGGCGTGCGTGGTGAACTTCAGCGGCGGGCCGCACGAGAACTACCGGCTCGGGCTCCCGTACGCCGGGCAGTGGTCGGAGGTGGTCAACACCGACGCCTACGACTACTGGGGCAGCGGCGTGGGCAACATGGGAGCGGTCGAGGCGGGGGACGAGCCGTGGCACGGGCTGCCGTACTCGGGGACGCTGCGGGTCCCGCCGCTCGGCGCGGTCTGGCTCACGCATCCCGGCTCACGTACGGCGGCAGCAGGCTGAACGATTGAGGTGCGCCCGCTGAAAGTTCGGTGAGAAAGCGGCGGGAGGGCCTGTGCCAGCCGGGCAAATCACCCTAAACTCCGAGATCATCTCCCCTCGGAGGACTTGTGCGATTCCGCCCCATGATCGTGACCACGATCGCGCTGGCCCTGCTGCCGTTATCGGGTTCGGCCTACGCGGACAACCCCATGCCGGTGCCCACCCCGGGCGTTTCGCAGACTCCACCGGCACAACCGCCGGCGGAGAACACCCCAGCGGAGGAGAGCCCGGCCGCCGGCCAGGACCCCGCGGAGACCCCGGCCGCCGAGCAGCCCAAGGACCCCGAGGACAAGGTCGAGGACGGCTTGGGCGTCGACGGCGGCACCGAGCGGGCCATCGTCGAGCTGGCCGACCCCGCGCAGAGCGCCCCGGTGGCCCAAGAGGCGGCGTCCGAGAGCGTGGACGTGGTGCTGCAACCGCAGAGCCAGTCGTTCATCGTCGTCGAGGGCACCGCGGACGAGCTGGCCAAGCTGGCTGAGGACCCACGGGTCTCCGCGATCCGCCGCGACCGCACGTACACGCCGACGGAGGTCGCCCCGAACCTCACGCTGATCGGCGCCGACCAGGCGCACGCCCAGAACGTCACCGGCACCGGCCAGGCCGTGGCCGTGCTGGACACCGGCATCGACACCGACCACCCCTGGTTCCAGAACCGGATCCTGGCCCAGGCGTGCTTCTCCGCCGCGGACGGCGCCGACGTCGAGTCGCTCTGCCCGAACGGCCGGACGGAGCAGACCGACGGCAACGCCGCGGACGCCACCTGGGAGCGGTGCCGGCTCGGCAGCACGAACCTGTGCGACCACGGCTCGCACGTCGCGGGCATCGCGGCCGGGACCGGCGGCGTGGCGCCGGGCGCGGGCGTCGTGGCGGTGCAGGTGTTCAGCCGGATGAACGACGAGGACGTCTGCGGCGCGGAGGCGTGCCTGCTGGCGTACGAGTCGTCGTTGCTGCAGGCCATGGACTGGGTGCTGAACCTGAGCCAGCCGGTCGCGGCGGTGAACCTGAGCCTGGGCGGCTGGGTCTACGAGTCCGGCTGCGACGGCGACGAGGAGGGCAGAATCTTCAAGGAGAAGATCGACGCCCTGCTGGCCAAGAACATCGCGACCGTCGCGGCGGCGGGTAACGAGTCGTCCGTGGGGGCCTCGCACCCGGCCTGCGTCTCCACCGCGGTGGCCGTCGGGGCGAACGACAACTCCGACCGCATCGCGGACTTCTCGAACATCGGGTCGTCGCTGGACCTGTTCGCGCCGGGCGTGGACATCACGTCGGCGGTCCCGGACAACGCCGAGGCCGTCTACAGCGGCACCTCGATGGCGACGCCGCACGTGGCGGGCGCGCTGGCGCTGATGAAGTCGGCCAAGCCGCAGACCCCGATGCAGGACCTGATCGACGCGCTGAAGGCGGCCGGCCGCCCGTACGTGTACGACCTCGGCGGCACGCAGGTCACCACGCCGCGCCTGGACGTGGCGGCGGCCCTGAACGGCTCGGCCCCGCAGCCGCCCATCACGCAGGACCCGCCCGACTGGCCCGGCTTCCCCGACGACCCCACGCTGCCCGACCCGACGGACGGCAGCGGCCCGACCCCCGAGCCGGTCGACCCGCCCACGACGGACACCAGCCCGGTCCCGCTGCCGACGGTCACGGTGACCGTGACGGTGACGCAGTCACCGGCGGTCGCGGCGACGGTGTGCAAGCGGGGCACCACGGCCAAGAAGCTGACGACCAAGCAGTGGGCCGTGGAGATCCACCGCAACACCGGGACGATCCAGGACGCCACGCTCACCTGCTACCTGAAGCTGATCAGCAAGTCGAGCAAGGTGTTCCCGGAGCTGACGAAGGCGTCGTCGCTGGGCAAGGCGTACCGGGTGCTGAAGGACACCAAGGCCGGCAAGCCCAAGCTGGACAGCGCGCTGCTGACGGCCTGGCTGAACTGGGCGCACGGCACCAGCGGCACCAAGACGCTGACGGCCGCCGAGAAGGTGCGGCTGAGCAGCAAGCCGTCCGCGTCGGCGCTGAAGAAGGCGGCCACCAACGTCCTCAAAACCGTCAAATAGCTAGATAGAGGAGAAGGCCGGTCATATACCACCGGCCTTCTCCCTTTCCTCGCACTAATCCAAAAAAGCCTCCAACGTTTCTCTGGCTTACATACGTCACTGACATCACAGTTGTCACAGGCGGGGAGGTAAGCGGCTGTACGCAGCCGGGAGCCGGAGCGCTTCACGGCTCCAGCCTCCGGGAGGGAAACAAGTGAGGCTACGGTCTCTTCTCGTCGGCGTCACCACGCTGGCCGTGACATCAGCCGTGCTCTCCATGGCACCGGCACTCAACGCCGAAACCATCGACAGCGGCGACCCGATCATCAGCCCGGCGCTCGTCGCCGAACTCCAGGCCAAGAACCGGGTCCGCTCGATCATCCAGCTCAAACCGGGCCAGAGCGTCCGGGCGGTGGCCGGCGACATCGAACTGGCCTCCGAGGGCAGCCGCGTTCTGGAGGCGGCGCAGTCGCCCCACTTCTTCGTCGCCGAGGTGGACAAGCCGACGCTGGCCAAGCTCAGGAACGACGTCCGTGTCCAGTCCGTCTACAAGGACGAGCTGAGCATGCCCTTTCTCGACGTCAGCACCGCCCTGATCCGCTCCGACCGGGCGAACCAGGCGGGCTGGACCGGGACCGGCACCACGATCGCCGTGCTCGACACCGGCATCGACCGCGACCACCCGTTCTTCGCCGGCCGGATCGTGGACGAGGCGTGCTTCTCCTCCTCCGACGCCGACGACGGCACCGTCTCGCTCTGCCCGAACAGCCAGCCCAGCCAGACGGGCCCGGGCTCGGCCGACGCGGAGACCGCGCAGTGCGTCGTCAACGGACAGAACGCCTGCTCCCACGGCACCCACGTGGCGGGCATCGCGGCGGGCAAGCTGGCGGCCGGGGCTCCGGCCAACGGCGTGGCCCCCGAGGCGCGTCTGTTGCCGATCCAGGTGTTCAGCCGCGTGGACAACCCGCTGACCTGCTCGTACGGCGGCAACCAGACGCCGTGCTTCCTCAGCTACACCTCCGACCAGAAGCTGGCGCTGGCGTACGTGGCGCAGGTGGCCAAGACGCACAACGTGGCGTCGGTGAACATGAGCCTGGGCGGCGGGCGGCCGTTCGCGCAGGCGTGCGACACCGACCCGGCCGCGGCGGCGCTCAAGCCGGAGTTCGACACGCTGGTGGGCCTGGGGGTGGCCCCGGTGGTCGCGGCCGGCAACAACGGCCTCCCCGGCGGGGTCGTGTCACCGGCGTGCGTCTCCACGGCCGTCACGGTCGGCGCCTCGAACGACTCCGACGGGGTGGCCCCCTTCAGCAACCGGGGCTCGCTGCTCGACCTGTTCGCGCCGGGGGTGGGCATCAGGTCCGCGGTGCCGGACGACGCGTACGGGGAGAAGAGCGGCACGTCGATGGCCGCGCCGCACATCGCGGGGGCGTTCGCGCTGATGCGGCAGGCGTTCCCCGCGTCCTCGGTCGCGCAGAACCTGCAGCGGCTGCGCGACAGCGGCACGCCGATCCAGTTCGACTCCTCGGGGACGCCCATGATCACGCCCAGGATCGACATGGAGCGCGCCACGACGGGGGCCCGTCCGGCGGCCGACCCACGCGCCTGATCTCGGAGCCGAAAGGAGGGCCGGGAGATCCGGCCCTCCTTTCGCTTTCCCCAGAAACCATGCCGAACCAGAACAAGAACCGATAACAGAACCCACCCCCCTCTCTGACATCACTTGTCCGATTACTACACTCCTAGCGACAAACGCCCCCCGAACCCCCGGAGGAACAGTTGAGACTCTCGTCTCTGCTGGCCGGCGCCATCGCGTTAGCCGCCACCTCGGCGGCGCTGGTGGCCACACCCGCCCTCGCCGATCCCGAGTCCAAGATCGACCCCGCGATCACGGTGGGCGGCGAGCACCGGACGATCGTGCGCGTACGGCAGCCCGCCCAGGTGAAGTCCGTGCTGTCCGGCGCCGAGGCCATCGCGCGGGACACGACGAACGTGCTGCGCGCGGAGCCCCCCGCCGAGGTCGCCGGCGAGCTGGACTTCTTCGTCTACCGAGGCACCCGCGCCGAGCTGGAGCAGATCGCCGCGCAGGCGGACGTGGTCTCCATCCGCGTGGACAAGCTCAACGAGCCCACGCTCGTGGAGAGCGTCCCGCTGATCGGCGGCGACAGGGCCCACCGCGCCGGGTTCACCGGCAAGGGCACGGCCGTGGCGATCCTGGACTCCGGCATCGACAACGACCACCCGGCCTTCGGCGACCGCATCGTGGCGCAGGCGTGCTTCTCGGCCGCCGACCCGGCCGACGGTTCGAGCCCGCTCTGCCCGAACGGCAGCCAGTTCCAGATCGGCGACGGCGCGGCGAACGCGGAGACGGCGGCCTGCATGACGGGCGCTCCGCAGCCGCAGTACGGCCTGTGCTACCACGGCACGCACGTGGCGGGCATCGCGGCCGGGCAGCGGACGGCTGAGTTCGCGGCCAACGGGGTCGCGCCCAAGGCCAAGATCGTGCCGGTGCAGGTGTTCAGCCGCTTCGACAACTCGCCGTACTGCGCCGGCCGCCCGGTCTGCATCCTGGCCTACGACTCCTCGATCCTGACCGGCATGGCCTACGCCGGCCTGCTGGCCGACCAGTACGACATCGCCTCGGTGAACCTGAGCCTGGGCGGGGGCCGCTACGACACGGCCTGCGACGAGGGCGACGGGGCCGACTTCAAGGCCGAGGTGGACAAGCTGCTGGCCAAGGGCACCGCGACGGTGGTGGCCTCGGGCAACAACGGCTTCGACGCGGCGCTCTCCTGGCCCGCGTGCGTCTCGAACACGGTCGCGGTGGGCGCCACGGACAAGCAGGACGCGGTGGCGGCGTTCTCGAACCGGGGGCCGCTGCTGGACGTCTACGCGCCGGGCGTGGCGATCACGGGGGCGATCGCAGGCGACACGTACGCGACGCTGAACGGCACCTCCATGGCCGCCCCGCACGTCACGGGCGCGTTCGCGCTGCTGCGCCAGAAGCGCAAGCACGCCACCGTGGACCAGCTCCTGGCGGCGCTGCGGCGGACGGGCGAGCCGATCACGTACACGAGCGCGGGCGCCGAGGTCACCACGCCCCGCATCGACGTCTGGTCGGCCCTGCGCGCCCGCTAGCTCTCGGAGCGGCTCCGCCGGCGACCGGCCCACCCGGAAGGACCTCCGGGTGGGCCGCGCGCTTCGTCCCTCCCCTGCGGGGCGGATTGTGTGGCTTGCGGGCGTTCGGGGCGGGGGCCGCTCTCGTACGATGATGGCGTGCAGGGCCTTCTCCGCTCGTTGTGGACCGAGCCCCGCCCGCCGCAGCCCCCGCGGCGGGCCTGGCGGGACTGGGCGCTGGTGGGGCTGCTCGTCCTCGCCGTCACGCTGGAAGGGACCCTGCGGACCGACCTCCAGTGGCGGCCGCTGTCGGTGGGCTTCGCCCTGGTCATGCTTCCCGCGCTGCTGTGGCGCCGGAGGAGCCCGCTGCTCGCCCTCGCGATCCCCACCGTCGCGAGCGGCGCGATCCAGCTCCTGGCCGGGGCCGACCCGTCCGAGCTGGCCTCGACGACCTACCTGCTGATCCTGTTCTACTCCCTGACGCGCTGGGCCTCCGGGCGGGAGGTCGTCGCCGGGCTGGCGCTGATCTGCGGTTCTGTGTCGGCCGCCGCCGTGTCCGGGCACGTCGGAGGGGCCGACGTCGTCGGGGCGTTCGCCGTCGTGTTCGCGGCCGTCGCCCTGGGCGGCACGTTCCGCTACCGGGCCAGGGCGCGGATGCGGGAGCTCGACCAGGTCAAGCTGCTCGAACGGGAGCAACTGGCCCGCGACCTGCACGACACCGTGGCCCACCACGTGTCGGCGATGGCGATCAGGGCGCAGGCGGGCCTCGCCACCGCGGCGGCGAACCCCGCCGCCGCCGCCGACGCCGCCGTGGACGCGCTGCGGGTGATCGAGGCCGAGGCGTCCCGCACCCTCGCCGAGATGCGGACGATGGTGCGCGTGCTGCGCAGGGACGAGTCGTCGGCCCCAGAGATGGCCCCGCACCCGCGCCTCGACGACCTCAGGAGACTCGCCGGCCGGCCCCGGGTGGGGCCGTCGGTGGAGGTCGAGATCGAGGGCGAGGTCGACGATCTCGCGCCGTCCGTGGGGACGGCGCTCTACCGCATCGCCCAGGAGTCGGTCACCAACGCCCGGCGGCACGCCAGGCACGCCACGCGGATCGAGGTCAGCGTGGCGGCCGACGACGCGTCCGTGCGCCTGCGGGTGACCGACGACGGCGACAGCACCGCGGGCCGTCCGGTCGCGGCCGCCGGTTACGGGCTGCTCGGCATGATCGAACGTGCCGGGCTGCTCGGCGGCACCTGCGAGGCCGGTCCCAACCCCGGTCGCGGCTGGACCGTGACCGCCGTACTGCCTCGGACGGGAGCAGCCACGTGACCGCGAACGACAGCGGCCCCATCAGGGTGATCGTCGCCGACGACCAGGAGATCGCGCGCACCGGGCTGCGGATGATCCTCGACGCGCAGCCCGGCATCGAGGTCGTCGCCGAGGCCGGTGACGGGCTGCGGGCCGTCGAGCTGGCCCGGCGGCTGCGGCCCGACGTGTGCCTGTTCGACATCCGCATGCCCCACTGCGACGGCATCGAGGCCACCGCCCGCCTGGCCGGGCCCGAGGTGGCCGACCCCATGGCCGTCGTCGTCATCACCACGTTCGACCTGGACGAGTACGTCTACTCCGCCCTCAGGGCCGGCGCCCGCGGCTTCCTGCTCAAGGACGCCGGCCCCGACCTGCTCTCCCAGGCCGTCCGCGCCGCCGCGAACGGCGACGCGCTCATCGCCCCCAGCGTCACGGCCCGGCTGCTGGCGACGTTCGCGGGCACCGGCCCGGCCGCGCCCCGCGCGCAGCCGATCGAGCCGCTCACCGAGCGCGAAGAGGAGATCCTGCTCACCGTGGCGCGGGGGCGTACCAACAACGAGATCGCCGACGAGCTGTACATCTCACTGAGCACGGTCAAGAGCCACGTCGCGAGCCTGATGACCAAGCTCGGCGTCCGCAACCGGGTCGAGATCGCCATGTGGGCCTACGAGACGAAACGGGTGCCGCGCTGACCGGCGGCGCCGCCCCCGGCGGATGACCCACTCGGCCACCGCCACGTTGATCGCCCAGCCCGCGCCCATGAGCAGCGCCCGGGTGAACCCGTCGGGCGGGCCGTAGGCGGCGAACCACACGCCCTGGGTCAGCGCCTGCGTACCGGCGCCGAGCCCGATCGCGTACGCGCGGATCATCCAGGCACGGTGGCCGCGGAGGTCGCGGCGGCGTCCGGCGGCGAGGCCGAGCACGACGAAGGCGAACATGGCCGACCCGAACACCAGCCGGAACACCGCCGCCAGACCCCGGTCCCCGGGCGGGAGGTCGGAGAAGAGCGTCATCCACACCCCCGACAGCGCCGCCGCGAGCCCGCACCCGACGACGACCCGACCGGCCGCGCGGTGCCGGCCCGGCCTGCGCCGCCGGAGCCGGGGCGAGAACTGGAACGCCCCGAGAAGGCTGTAGACGGTGGCGGTCACGATGTGGACCGCGATCGGGACGGGAGCGGCGGCGAACCGGGCCTCGGCCGCCGCCGCACCGTCCAGCCCCGCCAGCTCGGTGAGGCGGACGGCGCCGGCCAGCACGGGGACGAACGCGAGCGCGATCAGTCCCGTGGGCACGAGCCATCCGGCGCGGTCCCGCCGCCTCCCGGCCGGAGGAGCGGTCGTTTGAGCGGCCTCGGTCTCGTCATTACGCATGCCCCGATGGTGACCGCGACGGGCGTCACGGCTCATCGCCCTGACGGTCCGATCCGGATGAGCCGATCGGCCGTCGAAAGGTCGTACTTTCGGCCGTTGAGCCCTTGCCCGGACCGCCACACACTCGTGCCTGTCAACGCAACGAACCCAGGCAAACGAGGAGATCACGATGAAGGCGTTCGTCCTGCGGCACTACGGCCCGCCCGACGCGCTCCAGCTCACCGACATCCCCAAGCCGGTTCCCGGCCCCCGCGAGGCCCTGGTGCGGGTGCGCGCCACCTCCGTCCAGCCCTGGGACTGGCATCTCATGCGCGGCGAGCCCTACGTCTCCCGGCTCATGCCTGGAGGTCTCGGGCTGCGCAAGCCGAAGGTCCCCATCCTGGGCGCGGACGTGGCCGGGGTGGTGGAGGCGGTCGGGTCCGAGGTGGCGGACTTCGAGCCGGGCGACGAGGTGTTCGCGATGCCCAAGGGCGGTGGCTTCGCCGAGTACGTGTGCGTCCCGGAGAGCGAGCTGGCGCCGAAGCCAGAGTCGCTGTCGTTCGAGGAGGCGGCGGCGGTGCCGCTGGCGGCCGGGACGGCGCTGATCGGCGTACGCGACGCGGGGCGGGTCGAGCCAGGGCAGCGGGTGCTGGTCAACGGGGCCTCGGGCGGGGTGGGGACGTTCGTGGTGCAGCTCGCCAAGGCGTACGGGGCGCACGTCACCGGGGTGTGCAGCGGCAGGAACGCCGACCTGGTGCGGTCGCTGGGCGCGGACGAGATCATCGACTACACGAAGGAGGACTTCACCCGCGGCGGGGAGCGGTACGACGTGCTCTTCTACCTCGCGGGCAACCGTTCGTTCGCGCAGTGCCGCAAGGTGCTGACCCGCAAAGGGGTGTGCGTGCTGATCGGCGGGGCGGCCGGGCGGTGGCTGCAACCGGCGGGGCTGATGTTCGGGATGGTGGCGGCGTCGGCGTTCGCCTCCCAGAAGGCGGTGCTCGCGGACGTGATCCGGTGCACGGAGAACCGGCGGAACCTGATCGAGCTGACCGACCTCATCGAGGACGGCATGGTCCGGCCCGTGATCGGCCGCGGCTACAAGTTCGAGGAGCTGCGGGCGGCGGTCCGCTACCAGGAGGAGGGCCACGCGGCGGGGAAGGTCGTCGTCACGCTGTGAGCCCGGCCGGATTCCGCGAACGCATTTGGAAAATGTGTCGCTTAGGGTGACACGTATGGACGCAGGCAAGGCGATCTACGAAACCGTCGGCAGGCTTCGCCAGCGGCGCACGGGCCCGCTGGTGCTGGAGCTCGATCTCACGGAGGGCCTCACCGAGGGCCCGCCCGCCGATCCGCTCGCCGCGGTGCTGTCCATGCGCAAGACGCGCCTGGCCGACGTCCTTTCCGGGCTCAAGCGGGCCAGGCAGGACCCCAGGGTCAAGGCGCTCGTCGTGAAGATCGGCGGTCACCCGCTGGGGCTGGCCATGGTGCAGGAGCTGCGCCAGGCCGTGATCCGCTTCCGGGCCTCGGGCAAGCTCACCATCGCGTTCGCCGAGACGTTCGGCGAGTTCGGCGGCGGCACCGTCCCCTACTACCTGGCCACCGCCTTCGAGAAGCTCTACCTGCAGCCCAGCGGCGACGTCGGGCTGACCGGGGTGGCGCTGGAGCAGCGCTTCGTGAAGGGCGCGCTGACCAAGCTGGGCGTCGGCTACGAGGCGGGTCAGCGCCACGAGTACAAGACCGCCGTGAACACCTTCACCCAGGACCACATGACCGGCCCGCACCGCGAGTCCACGGGGCGCATCGTCGAGTCGGTCACCGAGAGCCTCGTCGCCGGCATCGCCGACGGCCGCAGGCTGGACCCCGGCAAGGTACGCGAGCTGATCGACCGCGGCCCGTTCACCGCCGCCGAGGCGCGGGAGGCGGGGCTGGTCGACGAGCTGGCCTACCGCGACGAGGTCTACGACGTCGTCATGCGGGCGGCGGGCGACGAGGCCCACCTGCTGTACGTCTCCCGCTACGCCAGGGGCGCCGCCGTCCGCAAGCTGCCGCAGCCGATGGCCCACGGGGTCGCGCTCGTCCACGGCCACGGCATGATCAAGAGTGGCCGCAGCGGCCGCAGCCCGCTCGGCGGGGGCGGCGCGATGGGCTCCGACACGATCAGCGCCGCGCTCCGCGCCGCCCGGAGGGACGAGCACGTCAAGGCCGTGGTGTTCCGGGTCGACAGCCCCGGCGGCTCCTACGTGGCCAGCGACACCGTCTGGCGCGAGGTGACGCTGACCCGCAAGGTCAAGCCGGTGATCGTGTCCATGGGCGACGTGGCGGCCTCCGGCGGCTATTTCGTCGCGATGGCCGCCGACGTGATCATGGCCCAGCCGGGCACGCTGACCGGCTCGATCGGCGTCTACGGCGGCAAGCCCGTCTTCGCCGAGCTGCTGGAGAAGCTCGGCATCACCTCGGAGATGGTGGCGGAGGGCGCCAACGCCGGCATGTTCTCCACCTCCCGCGCCTTCTCGCCCGAGCAGTGGGAGCGGGTCAACTCCTGGCTCGACCGCATCTACGACGACTTCGTGAGCAAGGTCGCCAAGAGCCGCGGCCTCAGCCGCGAACGCGCCCACGAACTCGCCCGCGGCCGCGTCTGGACCGGCGCCGACGCGCACGCCCACGGGCTGGTCGACGAACTGGGCGGGCTGGAGGACGCCCTGGCCCTGGCCAGGAAGCGGGCCGGGCTGGCCGACGACGCGCCCGTACGCGTCTATCCCCGGCTCAACCCGCTCGAACGGCTGCGTGGGCCGGAGTCCAGCGAGGACAAGTCGGCCGCGCTGGCCAGGATCCGGCTGGACGCGTGGGGGCCGCTGGCCCGGCTGTCGGCCGAGCTGGGCCTGCCCGCGGCCGGCCCGCTCATCCTGCCCGCCTGGTACGCCATCCGCTGAGCCCGCCATGAGTGCGGCGGGTCAGGAGATCACCGTCGAGCGGTAGCGGCCGCGCAGGCGCACGAGGGGCTGATGCGCGGGGTCCACGTAGTCGACGGCCAGGACGGCGGCGACGAAGAGCGTGTGGTCTCCGGCCGGCACCACCTGGACGGTCTCGGCCTCGATCGCCGCCACGCCGCCCTCGACCACCAGGGCGTCCGTCCGCGGCCCCCGGTGGTGGGGGATGCCGGCGACCAGGAGGCGGGCGCTCGGGCGGCCGGCGGTGGCGAAGCGGCTGGCGATCGCCGCCTGCCCCGACGACAGCAGGGAAGCGGCCCAGCGGTCCTGCCTGAGCAGCACCTCGTTGAGGTAGCCGCTGCCGGCCAGGCTCACGAGCACCAGCGGAGGCTCCAGGGAGACGGACATCAGGGCCGACACCGTCGTGCCGAGGTCGTCGCGGCCGTCGCGGGCGGTGATGACCGCCACCCCGGCCGCCAACTGGGACATCGCCTCCGTGAACAGCTCACTCACCGCGCCACCACCTCCGAGGCCAACCCTAGGACGGAGACGACGGCCGACGAGGGCCTCCCGGGGAAGGAGACCCTCGTCCGCGCGGCGCCGGTCAGGCCAGGCCGTTGGTGGTCAGCCATTCCTTGGCCACGGTGGCGGGCTCGTCCTTGTTGACGGAGATCTTCTGCATCATGTCCAGCAGGGACTCCGTCGTCAGCTTCGCCGAGATGCCGTTCAGGGTCGTCCTGATGGTGTCGTCGGCGGAGGACTTGTGCAGGAGCGGGGTCACGTTCTGGGCGGGGAAGATGTTCTTGGGGTCCTCGAGCGGGACGAGGTTGTTCGAGGTCATCTTCGGGTCCGTGGAGAAGACGTTGCCGACCTGGATCGTCCCGTCCTTGATGGCGTCGGACGTGGTCGGCCCGGTGGGCTTCCACTCCTTGAACACCAGGCCGTAGACCTCGTTGAACTGCGCCTCCCACCGGTCCTTGAACTCGGGGGGACCGCCGACGACCATGTCCTTGGCCACCTTGGCGAGGTCCTCGATGGAGTTCAGCGACTGCTTGGTCTGGGTGTCCTTGGAGATCGACAGGGTGTCCTTGTCCTCGGCCGGCGAGGAGTCGAGCACCTCCAGCTCGGGCGGCAGCTTCTCCTTCAGCGCCGCGTCGACCGCGTCGGTGGTCGCGGCGGTGGCCTCCTTGTCGATGAAGGCGAGCAGGTTGCCGTTGTATTCGGGCACGATCGTCAGGCCGCCGCTCTTGACCTGGTCGTAGACGACCTCGCGGCTGCCGATGCGCGGCTTCTCCTCCACCTGGACGCCCTTGGCCTCCAGCGCCTGGGCGTAGATCGAGGCCAGCAGCACGCTCTCGTCGAAGTCGAAGGAGCCGATCACGGCCTTGCCGCCGGCGGCCGAGGCCGAGCCGGAGGGGGCCAGGTTCGCGTTGTCGAGCGGGTTGCCCCCGGTGCCGCCGCCACCACCGCAGGCGGACAGCGCGAGCATCGCCGAGAGGAGCATCCCCGCGATGCCGTACTTGCGTCTCATTTTGTTTTCCCTTCTAACCGGGAGGTAATACAGGAGACTACCGAATCTTCAGCCGTTGGCTCACCCCGGGAGAGACCACCACTCTCTGGACGAGCGCGAACAAGAGCTGCACAACCAGTGCGAACAGCACAATGAGTACAGAACCCCCGACGACGCTCGCGTAATCCTTCGTCGCGAAACCGTCGATGACATAGCGGCCGAGACCGCCGAGACCGGTGTAGGCCGCGACCGTGGTCGTGGCCACGACCTGGATGGCCGACAGGCGGCAACCCAGCAGGATCAGCGGCAGCGCGACCGGCACCAGCACCCGCCCGAGCACCTGCCCGCCGCGCAGCCCCATCCCGTACGCCGCGTCACGCAGCTCGGGATCGACCCCTCTGACGCCCTCGAACGTGTTGACCAGGATCGGCGGCACGGACAACAGCACCAGCGGGATGATCACCGGCCAGATCGAGGCCGTACCCAGCAGCAGCACGAACATCACCAGCAGCCCCAGCGTGGGCAGCGCCCTGGCCAGGTTCGCGGAGATGACGACGAGCACGCCGCCCCGCCCGGTGTGCCCGATCAGCAGGCCCAGCGGCACCGCGATCAGCACGGCCAGCAGCAGCGCCAGCGCCGAGAACTCCAGGTGCTCCAGCAGGCGGACGGGGATGCCGTCGGTGCCCGACCAGTTGTCGCCGGTGCCGAAGAACTGGACGAGCCAGTCGAAGAACGCGGTCAGCCAGCTCATGACGCCGTCCCCTTCCGCGCGCGCACCCAGGGGGTGAGCAGCCGCTGCGCCAGCACCAACAGGCCGTCGGCGACCAGCGCGAGCACCACGACGAGCACGATGCCGACGATCACCGGCGGCATGAACGGGTTCTGGTACGCCCGCGTGAACAGCCCCCCGAGCCCGCCCTGCCCGATCAGCGCGCCCACGCTGACCAGGCTGATGCTGGAGACCGCGACCACCCGCAGCCCGGCCAGCACGACCGGCGCCGCGATCGGCAGCTCGACCTGGAGCAGCCGGCGCAGCGGGGTGAAGCCCATGGCCACGGCCGACTGGCGTACGTGGTCGGGCACCGAGTGCAGCCCGTCGACCACGGCCGGGATCAGCACGGCCATGCCGTAGAAGGTCAGCGGGATGATGACCGTGGTCTGCGACAACCCGGTCACCGAGATCAGCAGCATGAAGACCGGCAGCGACGGCAGGGCGTACACGACGTTCATCAGGCCGGTGGTGGGCTGGTAGAGCCAGCGCCAGCGGACGGAGGCCAGCCCCAGCGGCAGGGCCAGGACCAGCGCCAGCAGGATCGGGACGAGCGACATCGTGAGGTGGTCGGTGAGCAGGTTCCTGATGCTGTCGGCCCGGCCGGTGTCCCAGTTGCGCCCGATCCACTCCCAGATGGAAGGAGGGCCGTCACCCATGTGCGGCCTCCGCCAGCGCCTGGTCGAGCGCCTCCTTGGTGGCCACGCCGACGACCTTGCCGTCGCCGTCCACGGCCACCGCGCAGCCGGACGGCGACAGCAGCGCCGCGTCCAGGGCGGCGCGCATGCTGTCGCGGCCGTGCACGTAGGCCCCGTACGGCTCCAGCTCGCCCGAGCGCAGCCCCGACCGCCAGCCGACCGGCCTGCCGTCTCCGGTCACGACCAGCAGCCACGGCTCGGACGTCCCGGCGCCGGCGTCAGGGCCGACGTCATCGGCGACGGTCAGATCGGTACGCAGCCGCAGCCCTCCGGTCGAGATGAACTGCAGCCGCCTGATCCCCCGGTCGTGCCCCAGGAACTCGCGCACGAAGTCGTCGGCCGGCTCGGCCAGCAGCGTCTTGGGGTCGGCGAGCTGGGCCAGCTTGCCGCCGACCCGCAGCACGGCCACCCGGTCGCCGAGCTTGATGGCCTCGTCGATGTCGTGGGTGACGAAGACGATGGTCTTGTTCAGCTCGCTCTGGAGCCGGAGCAACTCGTCCTGCAGGCTCGTGCGCACGATGGGGTCGACGGCACTGAACGGCTCGTCCATGAGCAGCACGGGCGGGTCGGCGGCCAGCGCCCTGGCCACGCCGACGCGCTGCTGCTGGCCGCCGGAGAGCTGGAAGGGGTAGCGCTGGGCGAGCGCCGGGTCGAGACCGACGCGCTCCAGCAGCTCCATGGCCCTGGCGCGGGCCTTCTTCCTGTCCCAGCCGAGCAGGTAGGGCACGGTGGCGATGTTGTCGACGATCTTCCGGTGGGGGAAGAGCCCGGCCTGCTGGATGACGTAGCCGATGCCGCGCCGCAACGTCGGGGGGTCGATGTCCTGCACCGGCTCGCCGTCGAGGAGGATCCTCCCCTCGGAGACGTCGATCATGCGGTTGATCATCCGCAGGGACGTCGTCTTCCCGCATCCGGACGGGCCGACGAACACGGTGATCTCACCCGTGGGCGCCTCGAGGCTGAGGTGGTCCACGGCCACCGTTCCGTCTGGATAGCGTTTGGTGACAGAGTCGAATGTGATCACGCGCGAACTCTCGCTTAGGGCTTCGGAGGCAGCGCCGCGACCCCCTGCCACGACCGCCGCATGATCTGGTGAACCCACAGACTACGGCGACCTGAAGGCCCATGTCGTCCCGGGATTCCCTTAAACGCTTCACTTGACGCATTAGGCGATGTAGGAGTTTCGGATGAAATCCGCATCTGGTAGTGCGCCAGACCAGGAGGAGTTGGCATGATTGCCCTCACGATTCCTGACGCTTCAGCTCACAACTCCTGACGCCCTCCCTCACCTCAGCGTCCGCACCCAGCAAGAGGATCCGGCCCCGTGTCCCTGCCGCTCACCGATCAGCGCCAGCGCGCCGAACTGATCGCAGAGCTCTACGACCTCCATGCCACCGGGCTGTTCGCGTACTGCGCTGACCAGCTCGGCGACCTCGGCTCGGCGTCCGACGTCCTGGTGTCCGTACTCACCGGCGTCCCGGCCGCCGCGCCGCCCCGTGCCGCTCTCTACGCCCTGGCCCGCCGCGAGGTCCACCGGCGGGACGTCGTCTACGCGCCGCCGGCCGTCGATCCGCTCATCGACCCGGCCACGTCGCTCATCGAGCGTTCCCTCCGCGAGCTGCGTCCCCACCAGCGTGAAGTGCTGGTGCTGTGCGCGGTGTGCGGGCTGAGCAAGGCCGAGCTGGCGTGGGTGCTCGACGTCGCCCCCGACACCGCGCAGGAGCTGGCGGTGGGGGCGGGACACCGGTTCAGGCAGTCGCTGGGGGCGGGGCTGGCCTCGACCGGACTCCGCGTGCCCAAGCCGGTGGCCGACATCTACGGCGCGCTGGGGGTGGCGCCGCTGCGCGACGTGCTCGGCCGCCTGCCCTGGCCGCAGCCGCCGGGGGCGCTGCGCATCCAGTTCGCGGGCTCCCGTACGGCCGCGCCCGCGCCGCTGTTCGTCAAGCCGCGCTGGCCCAGCCCGCCGGTCTGGCCGCAGCCGCTGGCCGAGGCCGATCCGGCGAGCAGCACGGTGATCTTCCCCGCCGAGCTGCTGACGCCCCCGTCGCCGTCGCGGGTGTCCGAGCACGAGGCGACCACGGCCCCGATGCCCAAGCTGCGCGACCCGCTCTCGCCGCCGAGAGACGCGCTGGGGCCGGGGGTACGGTTACGCGACCCGCTCGGGTCCACGCGGGCCTTCCGCAAGCCCCTCGACGTACGCGACCCGCTCGGCCTCGGTGAGCGCCTCTCGCCGGCGGCCAGGCCGGGTCCCCCGCCCGAGGAGCGGCCGTTCTTCCTGGCGGCGCCCGAGGCGACGGCGGCCGAGCCGTTCGCGACGGGTGACGTGATCCTGCCGAAGGACGCGCCCGACCCGTACATGACGGGCGACGTCCTCGTCCACGGGGGTCCCACCCGCCCGGCCGCCGAGCCGCGCCGCCCCGAGCGGCCCCGGCCGCCGTCCCTCCAGCCCCAGCCCACGCCGGAGGAGTTCCGCCGCCTGCCACCCGCGCGGACGGCGGAGGAGCCGGTGCGTGAGCAGACGGCCCCGCTGTTCCAGCCGCGCTCCAAGCCCGGCGCCGAGCCGGTGTACCGGCTGGGCACGAAACCAGAGCCGTCATCGGGCACGAGCCCGGACACGGTGCCGAACCCGGACACGGTGCCGAACCCGAAGACCAGGACCGGGTCCAGGAGCGGTGCCGAGTCTGACTCGTCGCCGCTGGCCCCGCGCCCGGTGCGCGCCCGTCCCAAGCCCAGGCGCCGACCGGAGAGCGGCCGTCCCCCGAAGGTGCGCCGCCGCAAGGACCGCCACTACGACTGGGTGTGGGAGCTGGTCGGGTTCCTGCTGTGCGTGGCGATCGCGATGATCGTGTTCTTCTCCATGCCGATCTTCGGCCAGCCCTGACCCGCAGCCCTGCCCCGCGCGCCGCGGCTTTCCGTGAAAGCTGTCACGTTCCTCCGTCGGCCCGAGTCATCCCCATGAGGAGTGCGGGCCGACGCGACGCCGTCGGTCCCGGGACCGCCTTGGAGGCGACGATGGAAGCACGTATGGGACAGCCGGCCGCCGTACTGCCGGGAGCGATGCGGGCCCTGCACGCGCTGGGCGAGAGCATCGAGGACAGCGGGCTGGACAAGCGGGTGCGCGACCTGGTTGCCCTGCGCGCGAGCCAGATCAACGGGTGCGGCGTCTGCCTGGACATGCACGCGCGCGACATGAAGAAGGGCGGCGAGAGCGACGAGCGGATCTGGTCGTTGGCGGGCTGGCGCGACGCTCCCTACTACACCGACGCCGAACGCGCCGCGCTCGCCCTCACCGAGGCCGCCACGCGGTTGAGCGACCGTCCTGACGCCGTGTCCGACGAGGTGTGGGGCGCGGCGGCCGGCCACTTCAGCGAGACCGAGCTGGCCGCGCTGGTCATGAGCATCGGCCTGATCAACCTGTGGAACCGGCTGAACGCCACCACCCACCAGGTGGCGGGCGCCTGGACCGGCTGAGCCTCAGCCCGCCGACAGGATGAGGCCGCTCGTCGGCACGCCGGTGCCCGCCGTCACGAGGACGTTCGTGACATTCGGCACCTGGTTCGCCGCCGTGCCCCTGACCTGACGTACGGCCTCCGCGATGCCGTTCATGCCGTGGATGTACGCCTCCCCGAGCTGCCCCCCGTGCGGGTTGACCGGGAGGCGTCCGTCCAGTTCGATGCCCTCCTCCCGCAGGAAGCCCGGCGCCTCGCCGCGCCCGCAGAACCCCAGCTCCTCGAGCTGGGCCAGGACGAACGGGGTGAAGTGGTCGTACAGGATGGCCGTCTGGATGTCGGCGGGCGACAGCCCCGACGTCTCCCAGAGGCGGCGGGCGACCACCGACATCTCCGGCAGCCCGGTCAGGTCATCGCGGTAGTAGCTGGTCATCATCATCTGGTCCGCGCCCGCGCCCTGGGCCGCGGCCGTGATCAGCGCCGGGGATCTGCGCAGGTCACGGGCGCGTTCCACGGAGGTCACGACCAGGGCCACGGCTCCGTCGCTCTCCTGGCAGCAGTCGAGCAGGTGCAGCGGCTCCACGATCCACCGGGACGCCTGGTGCTCCTCCAGCGTGATGGGCCGCCCGTGGAACCAGGCGGCCGGGTTGGTCGCCGCGTGCCTGCGCATGGCCACCGCCACGCGGCCGAAGTCCTCGGAGGAGGCGCCGTACACGTGCATGTAGCGGCGGGCGAACATGGCCACCCAGGCCGCCGGCGTCATCAGCCCGTACGGCACGTGCCAGCTCATCTCCAGGCCCTGCGAGGTGGGGTGGGCCGTGAGGTCCGCGTTGGGGCGGCCGAAGCGGCGGCCGGAGCGTTCGTTGAAGGCCCGGTAGCAGACCACGGTGCGGGCTGCGCCGGTGGCCACGGCCATGGCCGCGTGGGCGACGGTGCCGCAGGCCGCGCCGCCGCCGTACTCGACGCGGGAGAAGAACGTCAGCTCGCCGATCCCAGTCTCCCTGGCGACGGCGATCTCCTGGTTGGTGTCCTGGGTGTAGGTGACCAGGCCGTCCACGTCGGCGGGCGACAGGCCCGCGTCGTCGAGCGCGGCCAGCACGGCCTCGGCGGCCAGGCGCAGCTCCGAGCGTCCCGATTCCTTGCTGAACTCCGTGGCGCCGATGCCCGCTATGGCCGCATTCACTGATCCTCCCCCTGGACGAAGGTGACGGTCGCGGTGGCGTGGTCGCCCAGGCTCACCCGGCCGCGTACCTCGACCGTGAGCCGGTCGCCCCGCGCGCCCGGGTCGTGGGACACGACCGTGCCGCTGAAGGTGAGGCGGTCGCCGGCGTACGCGGGCACGCCCAGCTTGACGTTGATGCTCTTGATGACGGCCCGCGGCCCCGCCCAGTCGGTGACGTAGCGCTCGACCAGACCCATGGTGGTCAGGATGTTGAGGAAGATGTCCTTCGAGCCCTGGGCGCGGGCGAGCGCCGTGTCGTGGTGCACGGGCGTGAAGTCCATGGTGGCCAGGGCCGTGGAGACGACCACCGTGGGAGTGAGGTCGACCGCCAGCTCCGGCAGCGCGGCCCCGATCACGCCGGCTCCCACATGGGGAGGACGAGCTGCGCGTCCATGGCCCGATACGTCACCCGCAACCGCATGCCGATCTCCACTTCCCCCACGGGACACCCGACCACGTTGCCCACCATCCGTACGCCCTCCGGCAGCTCCACCACCCCCACCACGAACGGGACCTCGCGCCCCGGCACCGGCGGATGGTGGTGCACGACGTAGCTGAAGAGCGTGCCCAGGCCGCTCGCGACCGTGTGCCCGCGATCGGCAGAACGGCAGCGTGGGCACAGCGGGCCGGGCGGATGCCGCAGCTCGCCGCAGTCGGCGCACGCCTGGACCCGCAGTTCGCCCTGCTTGACGCCGTCCCAGAAGAAGGCCGTGTCCTGGTTGACGGCCGGCCGCAGCGGGTACGGCGGCAGCGCCTCGGCCCGCTCCGGCGGCCGGAACTTCAGCACCCGGAAGAGCATCTCGGCAACGGGCTCCCCGTCGTCGGCGTACCAGGTGATGGTCCA
The DNA here is from genome assembly GCF_055586305.1 of Nonomuraea sp. NPDC051298. Lineage (NCBI taxonomy): Bacteria > Bacillati > Actinomycetota > Actinomycetes > Streptosporangiales > Streptosporangiaceae > Nonomuraea > Nonomuraea sp. NPDC051298. The sequence continues at coordinate 116,382 of NZ_JBVJIM010000005.1, read as the reverse complement.
GGTGGCGAAGTAGCCCACCCCCAGCGCCGTACGCTTCGGGCCGGCCAGGTCGGTGAACCGGGTGGCAGGGGTGAGCAGCTCCCCGACCCGTACGTAGCGGTGGTAGGTCTGCTCGCAGTTCGTCGCCACCACGCCCGGGTAGCCGTGCCGGTCGAGCGCGGCCATCAGCTCGTCCACCGGCGAGCGGTCCTTGCCTCCCGGCGCGCGCATGGTCCACACCTGGGCCATCGCGGGCGGGGCCAGGCCCTGGTCGAGGTAGGCGGGGTTCGTGTCGCCCATGGCGGACAGCCAGTGCCTGATCATGGGGACGTTCACCGGGTCGGCCGCAGGGGCGCCGCGCACCTCGCCGAGCGCCACCTGCTTGGCGGCCAGCTCGCGCAACTCCTCGTCGGGCACGCTCTCGGGCTTGGGCACGGCGTCACGGCCGGTCATCGCGGCGGCCTCGGGAGGCCCAGGCCCAGCATGGCGATCAGCTCGCGCTGCACCTCGTTCACCCCGCCGCCGAACGTCAGCACCACAGCCCCCTTCACCCCGTGGTCCACGCGTTCGAGCAGCTCGGCCGTCTCCGGGTCCGACGGGTCGCCGTACCTGGCCAGGACGTCGCCGACGATCCGGCCGGCCTCCTGCATGCGCTCCGAGCCGTAGATCTTGGTGGCCGACGCGTCGGGGGCGCCCAGCCAGCCGAGGTCCATGTTGGCCGCGACCTGCCAGTTGAGCAGCTCGTTCGTACGGAAGGCGGCCCACACCAGGGCCAGCGCCCGCCGTACGTCGGGGTCGGCGTCCAGGCCCGTACGGCGGGCCCAGGCGCGGAAGCGGTCGTAGGTCTGGCCGAGGTTGCCGGCCGGGCCGAGGGTGACGCGCTCGTGGTTGAGCTGGTTGACGATCAGGTCCCAGCCCCGGTGCACCTCTCCGACCACCAGGTCCACCGGGACGCGGACGTCGGAGTAGTAGGTGGCGTTGGTGTGGTGGCGGCCGTCCATGGTCATGATCGGGGTCCACGAGAAGCCGGGGTCGTCCGTGGAGACGATCATCATGGTGATGCCCTTGTGCTTCTTGGCCGTGGGGTCGGTGCGGGCGGCGAGCCAGATGTACTGGGCGTAGTGGGCGCCGCTGGTGAAGATCTTCTGGCCGTTGACGACGTAGTGGTCGCCGTCGAGCACCGCCGTGGTGCGCAGCGAGGCCAGGTCGGTGCCCGCCTCCGGTTCGCTGTAGCCGATGGCGAAGTGGCACTCCCCGGCCAGGATGCTCGGCAGGAAGCGGTTCTTCTGCTCCTCGGTGCCGTACTGCATGAGCGTGGGCCCGACCGTCTGCACCGTGATGATCGGGTACGGCACTCCCGCGCGGGCGATCTCGTTGGCGAAGATCTGCTGCTCCAGGGGGCCGTAGCCGGCTCCGCCGTACTCCTTGGGCCAGCCCAGGCCGAGCTTGCCGTCGCGCCCGAGCCGACGGCAGTGCTCCATGTACGCCTCGCCGAACGGGTCCCCGGCGATCTTCGCGCGGTCCTCGGCGGTCAGGCAGCCCAGGAAGTACTCGCGCAGCTCGTCGCGGAGCCTGCGCTGCTCGGGGGTCAGGTCGACGAGCATCAGACGAGCGCTCCGATCAGGTCGAGCTGGGCGTCGGCGCCGCCGAGCAGGTGGGACAGGTGCTTGGCCTGGGCGAAGTAGCGGTGCAGCGGGTAGGTCACGTCGAGCCCGAGGCCGCCGTGCAGGTGCTGGCAGGTGTGCAGGGCCCGGACCACCCCGCCCACGTGGTACGCGGCCAGCGCCAGGTCCTCCTCGACCGGCAGGTCCTCGCCGAGCCGCCAGGCCGCCGACCACATGGCCACGTCGAGCGCCCGGCCGACGATGTAGACGTCGGCGATCTGCATCGTGACCGCCTGGAACTCGGCCAGCGCGCGCCCGAACTGCTTGCGTTGCCTGATGTAGGCGGTGGTCAGCTCCAGGGCCCCGGCCAGCACGCCGGCGGCCTGGGCGGCGACAGCGGCCGTGAACACGTGCCGGGCGTCGGCCACCGCCTCGGGCCCCGCGACGTGCTCGGCCCGGGTGCCGTCGAGCACGATCGTGCCCGCCGGCTCGCCCGTGGAGGTGAACTCGGCGGTCGCGGTCGGGGAGTCCAGGAGGAACAGCCCCTCGTCGGCGGTCACCAGCACCGCCGCCCCGGGGTACGGCACCGACACCTTGCGCCCGTCCAGCACCCACCCGCCAGCCGGGCGGGCGGTGGTCGCGGGCGGGTGCGCCAGGGCGCGGCCCGGCTCGCGCAGCGCGAGCGTGACCCGGCCCGCGCAGCGCCGCTGCTGGTCAGGGCTGCCGTGGCGGGCTAGGACGAGCGTGCCCGCCAGCGTCGGCAACGCCGGGACCGCGACCGCCCGCGCCCCCACCTCCCGCAGCACCACGGCCATCTCCACCGGCCCGAGCCCGGCGCCGCCCGCCTCCTCCGGCACGCACACGCCCATCAGCCCGGCCTGCCAGAGCCGTTCCTCGTCCCCGTCCCGGTCCAGGACGTCGGCCGCCAGTTTCTTCAGATCCTGCTGAGTTTCGTCCAGGTTGAAATCCACCGCGTCTCCCAATCCCTACGTCTCCAAGAGGTGATGCCTGCCGTGCCGTACGAACTCCTCCTCGATGCCCTTGGCGTCCGCGTCGGTCAGCGGCCGGAGCCCGCCCGGGGCACGCCACCAGACCGGGTCCGCCGTACGCCACGCCTCGCGGGCGAGGTGCCGCTTGACGACCTTGTGCGAGGGCGTCTGCGGAAGCTCACGGGCAAGGCGGACGTAGCGCGGCAGGGACTTCGCGCCCAGATCGCGGCGGGCGGCCAGGAAGGCGGTGAACGCCGCCGGGTCGAAGTCGCCCGCCAGCACGAGCGCCGCCATCACCTGGTCACCGGCCGCCGCGTCGGGCACCGGGTACACCGCCGCCTCCACCACCCCGCCGAACTCCCGCAGCGCGGCCTCGATGGGCGCGACCGCCAGGTTCTCGCCGTCCACGCGCAGCCGTTCGGTGCCCCGGCCGGCGAAGTACACGTGGCCGTCCTGGTCCGCGTAGGCCAGGTCGCCGGACCAGAACGCGCCGTCCCTGATCCGCTCGGCGTCCGCCTCCTGGTCGTTGTAGTAGCCGTCGAACAGCCCCAGCCCGGCCGTGTTGACCAGCTCGCCGACGGCCTCGTCCGGGTTGAGCAGGCGGCCGTCCTCGATGCGGGCGGGCGGGCAGGGCCGTCCGGTGAAGGGGTCGAGGATCCGTACGCCGTCGGGCAGGCGTCCGAGGCAGCCGGGCGGCGCCGACGGGTCGGGCGTGAACGAGATGGCGGTCTCCGTGGAGCCGAAGGCGTCGATGACCCGGCACCCGTACCGCTGGCCGAACCTCCTGGTCGCCGCCGCGCTGCCCTCGTTCCCGAACGCGATCCTGAGCGGGTTGTCGGGGTCGTCCGGTCGTTCCGGCGTGGCCAGGGCGTAGGACAGCGCCTTGCCGACGTAGTGGAGGTACGTGGCGCCGTACCGTCTGAGGTCGGGCAGCAGGCCGGAGGCCGAGAACCGGCGCCTGAGCGCCAGCGCCGCTCCCGACGCCACGGCCGGGGCGTAGGCGGCCATGAGGGCGCCGGAGTGGAACAGCGGCATCGAGCAGTAGACGACGTCGCCGGGGGTGAGCAGGGCCGCCAGGCTGAGCCCGGGGACGGCGAGCTTGCGCTGCGTGATCCGGACGGCGCGGGGGCGGCCCGAGGTGCCCGAGGTGAAGATCAGCATCACCAGGTCGCCGGGGGCGGGCGTGTCCCCGAACATCCGCTCCCGGGTGCGGAACAGGTCGAGCCCCAGAGGCAGGTGCGGCACACCGAGAGGTTCGGCGACCTCTCTGGCCAGGGCGGCGAAGGGGGCGTCGGCAAGGACGAGGTCCACGTCGGTGGCGCGGGCGTCGCGGATCAGCTCGTCGGCCGGGCGCGTCGGGTTGAGCGCGACGACCACATGCCCGGCCACGGCCGCTCCCCCGATGAGGACGAGCAGGCCGGGGACGTTCTCGCTCAGCACCCCGACGTGCCTGGCCGCTCCCCGTGCGGACAGCCACGCCCCGGCGGCCAGGCAGGCGGCGACGTGCTCGCGCCACGTCCACACGTCGTCCTCGAACATGAGCCCAGGTCGATCGTCCTCGGCCCGTGTGATCAGCAGGGAGGCGAGCGTGTCCGCGGCCATCGCTCCTCCAGCAAGCGCTAGGTAAGCCGACTCGCAAACTAGAACAGATTCTAATATCTGTCCAGAGGTCTTCCCTGCCAATAATGCGTGTTATATGCGGGTAACGCCGGAGACATGGGCCAATACAGCTCGTTTGTGACCCGCGAGTAACAAGCCCTGTAATCGAGAAATCAGATAACGTGTTCTCATGCGTTCCACGCACGCGTCAGTCGCCGCGCCCCCCAGCGACCCCGAGGGGACCATGGAGAGCCACCCCGCGCCGGGCGGGCACAGCGTCCGTACGCGTAGCCAGCACCAACGCCGCAAGCGCATCGTCCAGGCCGCCGCGGCGCTGGCCTCGCGCGGCGGGGTCGAGGCCATGCAGATGCGCACGGTGGCCGAGCGCGCGGGCGTGGCGCTCGGCACGCTCTACCGATACTTCCCCTCCAAGATGGATCTCGTCGTGGCCGTGGTGGGCGAGGAGATCGATCTGCTGGAGAGCAGCATCGAGCGCCGTCCACCGGGGGCCGCCACGCCGTCCAGCCGGGCCGTCGACGTGCTGATGCGGGCCACCCGGGGGCTGATGCGCGAGCCCGAGCTGGCCGACGCGCTCATCCGGTCGTTGATCATGGCCGAGGTGCAGACGCCGTTCGGCGACCGCATGACGGGGCTGCTGCTGCGGGTCTCGGCCGACGGGCTGACGCTGGAGGAGGCCGGCGACGAGCAGATCGACCTCGCGGGTTCGCTGGCGAGCGTGTGGGTGCAGGAGCTGCTGGAGATGCTGCGAGGGCGGCGCACCTATGACCAGATCCAGCGACGCATCGAGACGGCCGCCACGCGGCTGTTCGCCGACATCTGACCCCTCGCCGCACCGCGTCAAAGGACGCGTGGCCCGATCCTTTGGCCCCTCGCCCTCACCGCGGCAAAAGACGCGTGGCCCGATCCTTGCCCATCCTGGCCTCCGGGCCGCTCGCGAAAGGGCTGCCGGGCCAGCAGGCTGGGGCACATGAAGATGAAGGCGATCAGTCAGGACACGCTCGGCGGCCCTGAGGTGCTCAAGGCGGTCGAGGTGGACCGGCCGGTGCCGGGCCCGACCGAGGTGCTGGTGCGGGTGGAGGCGGCGGGCCTCAACCCGACCGACTGGAAGACGCGGGCGAGCGGCGGGATCCTGGGGATGACACCGCCGTTCGTGCTGGGGTGGGAGGTCTCGGGCGTGGTCGAGGGCTCCGGCGTCGGGCAGGCGCTGCACCGGCCGGGCGACGAGGTGATCGGGCTGCTGCGTTACCCGCAGGGGCACGGCGCCTTCGCCGAGTACGTGACCGCGCCCTCACGGCACTTCGTCCGCAAGCCCGCGAACGTCGACCACGTGCACGCGGCGGCCATCCCGCTCGCCGGGCTGACCGCGTGGCAGGCGCTGGTGGACGTCGCCCGGCTGGAGTCCGGCCACCGGGTGCTGATCCACGCCGCGGCCGGCGGGGTCGGCCACCTGGCGGTGCAGATCGCCAAGGCCAGGGGCGCGTACGTGATCGGCACGGCCGGCGCGGCCAAGCACGACTTCCTGCGCGGGCTGGGCGCCGACGAGCTGGTGGACTACCGCGAGCAGGACTTCGCCGAGGTCGTACGAGACGTGGACGTGGTGCTCGACGCCGTCGGCGGCGACTACGGACAGCGCTCGCTGCGTACGATGCGCGCGGGCGGCACGATCGTCTCGCTGGCACTCAGCCTGCTCGATCCCGGCCTGCACGACAGGGCGGCGGCGCTGGGCATCCGCTCGGAGGCCATCCTGGTCGAGCCCGACCAGGCCGCGTTGCGGGCGCTCGCGGCGCTGGTGGAGGCGGGCAGGCTGCGTCCGGAGATCGCCGCCGTCCTGCCGCTGGCCGAGGCGGCCAAGGCGCACGAGCTGGGCGAGACCAACCGGACGACCGGCAAGATCGTGCTGACCGTGCCCCACTGAGCACCGCCGACGTGGCGGCCTGTCCGGTAAAGGGCGACACACTAATTGACCGTGTGGTGGTAAAGAATTCGTCGAACTGTCGGTGGCGGCGTCTATACAAGGGGGTATGACCGACAAGCCGACAAATGAGGACTTCCTCCGGCTGGCTGATCCGATGCGGCGCGAACTGCTGGCGCACTGCTACCGCATGATGGGGTCCGTGCACGACGCCGAGGACCTCGTGCAGGAGACGTATCTCCGCGCGTGGAAGGCGTACGACGGGTTCGAGGGCCGCTCGTCCCTGCGTACGTGGCTCTACCGCATCGCCACCACCACCTGCCTGACCGCGCTCGACAGCCGGTCCAGGCGCCCGCTGCCGACCGGGCTCGGCGCCCCGAGCCTGGAGGCGACGGCTCCGCTGGTGTCGGACGACGAGGTGCCGTGGCTCCAACCGGTGCCCGACGCGATGGCGGGGGTGGGCACCGACGACGACCCGGCCTCGATCGTGGCCTCGCGCGAGAGCATCCGGCTCGCGCTGATCGCCGCGCTGCAGCACCTGCCGCCCCGGCAGCGCGCGGTGCTGATCCTGCGCGACGTGCTCAAGTGGAAGGCCGCCGAGGTGGCGGAGGCGGTCGGCACCTCCACCGCCGCGGTCAACAGCATCCTCCAGCGGGCCCGCGCCCAGCTCAACGAGGTCTCACCCAGCCTCGAGGACCCGGTGGAGCCGCTGTCGCAGGAGCAGCGGGCGATGCTCGACCGCTACGTCGCCGCGTTCGAGAACTACGACGTGGACGCGCTGGTCGACCTGTTCACCAAGGACGCGATCTGGGAGATGCCGCCGTTCGTCGGCTGGTACCAGGGTCCGGAGACGATCGCCGAGCTGACCAGGACACAGTGCCCGGCCGAGCGCGCCGGCGATCTCAAGCTGATTCCGGTGGCCGCCAACGGGCAGCCGGCCTTCGCCGTCTACCACCGCCGCGACGGCGTGTACCACGAGTTCGCGATCATGGTGCTGACCTTCTCCGGCGATCGGATCAGCCACGTCGGGATGTTCTTCGAGGAGAGGCTGTTCGGCGTCTTCGACCTGCCCGCGACTTTGCCGAACGAGGCTTCCACGGCAAAGTAGAACGCGTTACAGTCGCGCCAGAGCATCGTTCTGGAGGCGACGTGGGCGTACCAGTGATTGTCGAGGCCGTACGCACTCCGATAGGGAAACGGGCGGGATGGCTGTCGCAGCTCAAACCGCAACAGGTTCTGGCCGGCGCGCTCAACGGCCTGGTCGAGCGGTCGGGCATCGATCCGGCGATCGTGGAGCAGGTGTTCGCCGGATGCGTGACCCAGGCGGGCGAGCAGGGCGGACACGTCGGCCGCTACGCCTGGCTCTACGCCGGGCTGCCGCACCAGAGCGGGGTCACCACGGTCGACTCCCAGTGCGGCTCCTCCCAGCAGGCCGTGCACCTGGCGGCGGCGCTGATCGGGGCGGGCGCCATCGAGGTGGGCATCGGCTGCGGGGTCGAGGTCATGAGCCGCGCGCCGCTGGGCAGCAACGTACGGCCCGCCCGGCCCAGGCCGGACGACTGGAGCATCGACCTGCCCGACCAGTTCACGGCCGCCGAGCGGATCGCCCGGCGGCGCGGGCTGACGCGCGAGCGGCTCGACTGGTTCGGGGCGCGCTCGCAGCAACTGGCGGGCGAGGCGTGGGCCGACGGACGGTTCGAGCGGGAGATCGTGCCGGTCGGCGGCGTACGCAGGGACCAGGGCCTGCGCGAGACCACCGTCGACGGCCTGGCCCGGCTCGAACCCGTGGTCGAGGACGGCCTGCACACCGCCGGCACCTCCTCGCAGATCTCCGACGGCGCGGCGGCCGTGCTGGTGATGAGCGAGGAGGCGGCGGGGCGGCACGGGCTGCGGCCCCGGGCGCGGATCCGGGCGCAGGCGCTGGTCGGGGCCGAGCCGTACTACCACCTGGACGGGCCGGTCGAGGCCACGGCCAGGGTGCTGGCGGCGGCGGGCATGACGATCGGCGATCTCGATCGGTTCGAGGTGAACGAGGCGTTCGCCGCGGTCGTCCTGTCCTGGGCGGGCGTGCACGAGCCCGACCTCGACCGGGTCAACGTCAACGGCGGCGCGATCGCGCTCGGCCACCCGGTGGGGGCCACGGGCGCGCGGCTGATCACCACGGCACTGCACGAGCTGGAGCGGTCGGACTCGGCGACCGCGCTGGTCACGATGTGCGCCGGTGGGGCGCTGGCCACGGCCACGATTCTGGAACGGGTCGGCTGATCGCCGGTCCACGCGGAATGACGTACTCGGTTCGATCGGGGGGCACATGAAGAGCAGGCGCAGGCCGTACGCGGAGCAGCGGCCGCAGGACCTCGGCGGCGGGGTGTGGAGCGTGCCGGTGCCCATGCCGGGCAACCCGCTGGGATACACGCTCGTCTACGCCGTCGAGTCGCCCAAGGGCCCCGTACTGGTCGACGCGGGCTGGAACCACCCCGACGCGTGGGAGGCGCTCAGCGGCGGCCTGGCGGCGCTCGGCCTGGACGTGAACGCGGTGCGCGGGGTGGTCGTCACCCACTTCCACCCCGACCACGCCGGGCTGGCCGGGCAGGTGAAGGAGGCGTCCGGCGCCTGGATCGCCATGCACGAGGACGATGCCGCGCTGGTCAGGCTCATGACCGAGTACGTGGCCACCGGCAACGACGACTTCCAGGCCGACATGCTCCGGCGGGCCGGGGCCGACCAGGACGAGGCCAGGCAGGCCATGGGCGACCGGCCCACCCCGCCCGCGCAGCCCGACCGTGAGCTGCGTGACGGCGACCTGGTGGACCTGCCGGGCCGCAAGCTGCGGGCCGTGCACACCCCCGGCCACACGCCGGGCCACATCTGCCTGCACCTGGAGGACGCCGACCGGATCTTCACCGGTGACCACGTCCTGCCCGACATCACCCCGCACGTCGGCATCTATCCGTACGACCGCGACGACGTCGATCCCCTGAGCGACTTCCTGGACTCGCTGGACCGCGTGAGCAACCTCGGCTCTCTCAACGGCCCTCTCGACGCCTTGCCCGCCCATGAGTGGATATTTCCCGATGTGGCCGCGCGCGCCGCCGAGATCCGCCACCATCACGAGGAGAAGCTCGAACGGCTGCGCGCCCTGCTCGCCCGGCGACCGCAGCCCCTGACCATCTGGGAGGTCGCCGCGATGATGACGTGGAACAGGCCGTGGGACGAGTTGCCCCCGACGCTGCGGGGCATGGCGGCCGGTGAGGCCGCGGCACACCTGCGCACCCTGGAGGCCCGGGGCGCGATCCGCCGGGTCACCGGGGTCGATCCCGTCCGCTTCCAGGCTCTAGACTCCTAGACATCCGATGTCTAGGGGGAAGAGCGTGGCGGTCACCGACGCGGCCATCGACAAGATCAAAGAAATGATCGTCTCGGGGGAGCTGGCCCCGGGCGACCGCCTGCCCAAGGAGGCCGACCTCGCCGAGCGGCTCGGTCTGTCACGCAACTCGTTGCGCGAGGCCGTGCGCGCGCTGTCGCTGATCAACGTGCTCGACGTACGCCAGGGCGACGGCACCTACGTCACCAGCCTGGAGCCCCACCTCCTGCTCGACACCATGTCGTTCGTGCTCGACCTGCACCGCGACGACACGGTGATCCAGTTCTTCGAGGTCCGGCGCATCCTCGAACCGGCCGCCACGGCGATGGCGACCGAGCTGATGACCGAGGCCGACATCGCGGAGCTGCGGGTGATCCTCGAGTCGCTGCCCGAGCGGCCCACGGTCGAGGAGCTGGTGGCCAACGACCTGCAGTTCCACCACCGGATCGCGCAGGGCTCGGGCAACAGCGTGCTGTGCTCGTTCATCGAGAGCCTGTCGGGCCCGACCACGCGGGCGCGGATCTGGCGGGGGCTCACCCAGGAGGGCGCGATGGACAAGACGCGCGAGCAGCACACCGCGATCTACGAGGCCATCGCCGCCCGCCAGGCCGACGTGGCCCGCTCGTGGGCGACCGTGCACGTGGCGGGCGTGGAGGCGTGGCTGCGCCGGGCCCTCGATCTCGACTGACGCAAGGCTCGCGACCGCGCACCCCGCGCGGCTCCGGCCAGAAGGGAGGCGCGAGCACACGTCGGAGGACTCCGGCACCTTCGGGCACGCGGCAAAGGAGGGCCGACGCCCCTGCGGACATCGCCCGATGGACAGGGTCCCATGACAGGGCTCGCGCCTGGTCGCCGATCGGGGAGGACCGCAGCGGGTAGGACGGGTGTTGTGTCCGACAAACTCAGCAGATATCGGAGCAAACGCGACCCCGAACGTACCCCTGAGCCCATCCCCGAGACCGCCCCCGCCTCCCCCGGCGGGAACGCGTTCGTCATCCAGGAGCACCACGCCCGCTCCCTGCACTGGGACCTGCGGCTGGAACGCGACGGCGTGCTGGTCTCCTGGGCCGTCCCCAAGGGCCTGCCCGCCGACCCCGGCACCAACCACCTGGCGGTGCAGACCGAGGACCATCCGATGGAGTACCTCACCTTCCACGGCGAGATCCCGCAGGGCGAGTACGGCGGCGGCACCATGACCGTCTGGGACACCGGCACCTACGACACAGAGAAGTGGTCGGACCGCGAGGTCAAGTTCGTGCTGCGCGGTGACCGGGCCTCGGGCCGGTTCGTGCTGTTCAGGACGCGGGACAAGAACTGGATGATCCACCGGATGGGCTCGGCCGTCCGCGACCCGTTCCCGTCCGTGGAGCCCATGCTGCCCACCGCGCGCGCCAGACCCCCGAAGGACGCCGCCGCCTACGCCTTCGAGTTCGCCTGGGGCGGGCGCCGCCTCCTCGTCCCCATCGACGGGGGACGCACGGACGCCGCCCGCGAGCACCCGTGGCTGCGCGGGCTGGCCGAGTCGTTCGGCAGCCGCTCGGCCGTGCTGGACGGGGAGGTGGCCACCCTCAGCGGCACCGAACTCCTCGTCTTCTACGACCTCCTGTACGACGACGGGCGCTCGCTGGTCGCCGAACCGTACACGGCCCGGCGGGCGGCCCTGGAGACGCTCGGCCTGACGGGCGCCCACTGGCAGACGGCCCCGTCGTGGCCAGGAGAGGCGGGGCCGGTGCTGCGGGCGGCGCGGGAGCAGGGGTTGCCGGGGGTGGTGGCCAAGCGGCTGGACTCGGCGTACGCACCGGGGCCGTCGAAGTCGTGGCTGCTCATTCCCACCTGACCAGGACAACACCTCCCCGCCCACGACCGCTCGCCCTCCAACCGAAGCCGCACCTCCTCAACCACAGCCGCTCACCCCCAACCACGAACGTTCACCCCCGACCACAGCCGCACCTCCCCGACCACGACTGCTCGCCCCCGCCCGGACGCAGGCGCACCTCCCCTGCCGCGTCCCTTCCTTCTCCGGCCCCGGGCGTTCCTATCGCCGCCTTGCCCGGCGGTGGATCCCGTTACGCGTTCTCCGGCAGGAGCCCCTCCGCCCGCAGGTCCTCCCAGAGGGAGTCAGGCACCGGACGGGACCACACGGCGGCGTTCTCCACGACCTCCTGCGGCGTACGTGCCCCCAGGACGATCGTGGCCACCGCCGGATGGCGCAGCGGGAAGGCCATGGCCGCCTGGGGCAGTGTGACGCCGTGGCGCTCGCACACCGCGGCGATCCTGGCGGCCCGGTCCACGAGCGGCGCAGGGGCGGGCTGGTAGTTGTAGGTGCCCGACGGCTCGTGCGTGGCCAGGATGCCGCTGTTGAAGACGCCCGCCGCCAGCACCCTGACCCCGCGCCGTACGCACTCCTCCAGGAGCGGCAGACCCGACTGGTCGAGCAGGGTGTAGCGACCCGCGAGCATGACGATGTCGATGTCGGTCTCCTGGACGAAGCGCAGCGGAGTCCGCCACTGGTTCATGCCGACGCCGATCGCGTGGACCCGCCCCTCGGCCCGCAGCTCGGCCAGGGCCGGGTACGCCTCCGAGATCGCCTGGTCCACGTGCTCGTCGGGATCGTGGATGAGGGCGACGTGCACAGCCGGGAGGCCGAGGCGGGCCAGCGACTCGTCGAGCGACGTACGGACGCCGTCACCCGAGAAGTCCCACACCCGCTCCAGGTCCCCGGGAACGTCGAAGCCCTGGTCGTCACGCTCGCCACCGGACGCCCTGGGCCGCAGCAGCCGCCCGACCTTCGTGGACAGCACGTAGCCGGAGCGACCGGCCAGGGCCGCGCCCACGCGCCGCTCCGACAGGCCGAGCCCGTAGTGGGGCGCGGTGTCGTACAGGCGGACCCCGCTCTCCCAGGCGGCGTCGAGCGTGGCGCGGGCCTGCTCGTCGGTGACCGCGTCGTACAGGTTGCCGATCGGAGCGCCGCCGAAGCCGTGTCGGGGCAGGTCGATCCGTTCCATCAATCTTGTGCCTTTCCGCCCGCGATCCGGCTGATCATCAGGGCGACGAGAATGATCGAACCGTAGATGACGGGCTGCCAGAAGCCCGATACGCCGATCAGGGTGAGGATGTTCTGCACCAGGCCGATCACCAGCACGCCGGTGAGCGCGCCGAGGATCGTGCCCTTGCCGCCGTCCATGCTGACGCCGCCGATGACGGCCGCCGCGAACACCATGAAGATCCAGCCGACGCCCTGGTTGTTGCCGATGGCTCCGAGGCGCCCGGTCTCCAGGATGCCGGCCAGCGCCGCCAGCGTACCGCCCAGGATGAAGACGCCGTACAGCACCCGGTCCACCCGGATGCCGGCGGCGCGGGCGGCGTCGAGGTTGCCGCCGATGGCGTAGAGCGCGCGGCCGAGCCGCAGGTAGCCGAGCCCGAAGATGCCCGCCGCGAACAGCAGACCGGCGATCCAGACGGCCGCGGGCAGGCCCAGCCACATGGCGCTGCCCAGGTACAGGATCGAGTCGGGAAGCTGGAACAACGTCTTGCCCTCGGTCGGCCCCTGCAAGAGGCCGTGCACGATGATCAGCATCGCCAGCGTCACGATGAACGCCGAGAGCTGGAACCTGATGATCAGAAAGCCGTTGAACGCCCCGATCGCCGCCCCGACGAGCAGAGCCAGCGGGATCACCAGCGCCCCCGGCAGCCCGATGCCCAACCCGCCCGCCGTCACCGGGACCACCAGCATCACCGCGATGGCCGGGGCGGTGCCGACCGTGGACTCCAGTGACAGGTCGAACTTGCCGGCGATCAGGATCATCGCCTCGGCCAGTACGAGCAGCGAGATCGCGGCCTGCTGCTGGAGCACGTTCGTCAGGTTGCCCGCGGTCAGGAACGTCGGGTCCAGGAACGCACCCACGACGAGCAGGAGCACGATCACCGGTACGAGCGTCAGGTCACGGAACCTGGCCAGCCGCGCCCGGGGGGCCGGCGCCGTCAATGTGGTCAATCTTCTATGCCTTCCATCACGGCCACGAGTTCGTGGTCGGTCCAGCCACGCGGCACGTCCTTGACGACCCGGCCGTGGAACATCACCAGCACCCGATCGCAGATCCGCAGGTCGTCGAGCTCGTCGGAGACCACCACGGCCCCGGCGCCGCGTTCGACCGCGTCCTCGACGGCGCCGAGGAGCGCCTGCTTGGCTTTGACGTCGACGCCCGCGGTCGGGTTGATCACCACGAGCACGGTCGGGTCGTCCACCAGCGCGCGGGCGAACACCACCTTCTGCGCGTTGCCCCCAGACAGGTCTCCGACCGCCTGGTCGGGCCCTTCCGTCTTGATGTCGAGGGATTCGATCATCTCCTCCGCCCTGGCACGCCGCCTGGACGGGGAGACCACGCCGAACCGGCCGAGCTTGCGTGCGATCGGGAACGTGGCGTTCTCCCCGACCGAGAGCAGCGGGACGAAACCCTCGTGGTGCCGGTCTTCAGGGACGAACCCGAGCCCGGCCCGCATCGCCGCGGGCACGTCGCCGGGCCTGACCCGGGCGCCGTCGACCGCGACCGTGCCGGTGTCGGCCCTGCGCAGCCCGACCAGGGTCTCGGCCAGGCCGACCTTGCCGCTGCTCGCGGAGCCGGCCAGGCCGACGACCTCGCCCGACCTGACGGAGAGGTCGACGTCGGTGTAGCGGCCCGCCAGCGTGAGGCCCGTGCCCTCCAGTACCAGCCGGTCGCCGGGCGTGCGCACGCGCGATTCGTACGCGGCCGTGGCCTCGCCCGTCATCGCGGCCACCAGTTCGTCGTGCGGGAGGTCGGCGACCGCCCTGGTCGTGACGTGCCGGGCGTCGCGGAAGACCGTGACGCTCTGGCAGATCTGGTAGACCTCGTCGAGGTGGTGGGAGATGTACATCATGGTGACGCCCTGCTCGCGCAGCGACCGCATGCGCGCGAACAGCCGCTCGATGGCCGGGCCGTCGAGGCGGGCGGTCGGCTCGTCGAGGATGATGAACCGGGCCCCGAACGACAGCGCGCGGGCGATCTCCACGAGCTGGCGCTGTTCGACGCCCAGGTCACCGGCCAGCGCCTGCGCGTCCACGTCCACCTCGTACGTGTCGAGCAGCTCACGTGCCCTGGCCCGCAGCGCCCGCCAGTTGATCCGGCCCTTGTCGGACTGGCGGTTGAGGAACAGGTTCTCGGCGACCGTCAGCGCCGGGATGATCGTGGACTTCTGGTAGACGCAGGCGACGCGCTGCCGCCAGGCGTCGCGGTCGGCGAGGGCGGGTGCGGCCTCTCCCGAGAACCGCACCTCGCCCGCGTCGGGCCGCTGGAGCCCGGTGAGGATCGACACCAGGGTGGACTTCCCCGCGCCGTTCCTGCCGACGAGCGCGTGGGTCTCGCCTTCCGCGATCGCGATCTCCGCGCCGTTCAGCGCGGTGGTCGGACCGAAGCGCTTGACGACATTTCGGGCTTCAACGTGAATGCTCATCTACTTGACCTGGTTGCCCCAGAGAGCCTGGTCGTCCACGTTCTCCTTGGTCACGAGCGGCGCGGGGAGCTGGTCCTCCAGGCCGTTCGGGAGCTGGATGATCGTGCTGCCGTGGTCGGTCGGGCCCGGCTTGAACGTCTTGCCCTCGGCTGCGGCCTTGGCGTAGTACAGGGCGTACTTGGCGTACAGGTCGGCCGGTTGCGACACCGTGGCGTCGATGTCACCCTTGCGGATCGCCTCGAACTCCTGCGGGATGCCGTCGTTCGAGACCACGAAGACGTGCTTCGGGTCGGTGGGCGGGACCAGCAGGCCCTTCTGCTTGAGCACCTGCAACGTGGGTGCGAGGTGCACGCCGCCCGCGTGCATGTAGACGCCCTTGACGTCGGGGTTCTGCTCCAGGCGGGTCTGCAGCATGGACGCCGCCTTGCTGCCCTCCCACTCAGTCGGCTCGCTGAACACCGTGATCCCCGGGAACTTGGTCTGCATGCACTCCAGGAACGCCTCCGACCTGTCACGGCCGTTGATCGAGCTGAGCGCGCCCTGGAGCTGGACGACCTTGCCCTTGCCGCCGAGCTTCTCGCCGAGGAACTCGCACGCCTTGGTGCCGTACGCGCGGTTGTCGGCGCGTACGACCATGTAGACCTTGCCCTTGTCCGGCCGGGTGTCGACGGTGACGACGGGGATCTTCTTGTTCTCCAGTTGCTGGAGCGTGTTGGCTATGGCGCCGGTGTCCTGCGGGGCCATGACGATGACCTTGGCGCCCTGGCCGATCAGCGCCTGCACGTTGTTGACCAGTTTGGCCACGTCGTTCTGCGAGTTGGTGGCGGGCATGAGCTCCACCTTCAGCTCGCCGGCCATCTGCGGGACGTACTTGATGTAGGAGTTCCAGAAATCGGAGTCGGCGCGGGGATGATCGATGCCGACCTTCCCGCCGCCGCCTCCTCCTGCCGCCGTGGTATCCGAGCCACACGCGGTGACGACCATGAAGAGGGCCGCTGACGCGACCGCCCGTCCGAACTTCATTGGGGGGTTACCTTCCTTATTCGGTTGGCGCAAACCTCAACCGGCCAAGCCCGACACCTGTCCGTTCCGATGCCCGATCGGCCCGATCCTTGCCCGGCCCGATCCCTGCCCGGCCCGATGCCCGATCGGCCCAGTCCCTGCCCGACCCGATGCCCGATCGACCCGAACCCTGACCAGCCCAATCCCTGCCCCGGCCCGATGCCCGATCGACCCGATCGACCCGATGCCGTCCAACTCGATCCCGTGGGGCCCAACGCCCGGTTGGACACCAGCAGGCCGGTCGGGCGGCAGCGGGACGATCGGACACCAGCCGAGCCAGACCGACCCAGCGAGCGAGCCGGACCGACCCCAGCGGGCCGATCAGGCTAAACCGGCCCGATCGGGCTCAACCAACCTGGTCAGGCTCGACAAACCCGATCGAGATCCATCAGCAGGCCAGGCCAGCCCAGGCTGGGCCGGGGCCGGACCGGGGCCAGGCCCGGCCGACTCACTTGGCCGGTCTGAGCCGGAGTCCTTGCATACCGCCGTCCACTGCGATCGCCGTCCCCGTGGTCGAGCCGGCCTCCGGGCCGGCGAGGTAGGCGATCGCCGCAGCCACCTCCTCCGCACTGACCAGGCGACCCATCGGCTGCCTCGCGTTGAGCGCCGCCCGCTCCGCCTCGGGATCGTCGGCCGCGTCCAGCAGCCTGGCGACCCAGGGGGTGTCGGCGGTGCCCGGATTGACGCAGTTGACGCGGATGCCCTCGCGGATGTGATCCGCGGCCATGGCGAGCGTCAGCGACAACACCGCACCCTTGGTGGCGCTGTAGAGCGCCCGCTGAGGCAGCCCGGCGGTGGCCGCGATCGAGCAGGTGTTCACGATCGCGGCGTGCTCGGACTCCCTCAGGTACGGCAACGCCGCCCGCGCCACCCGGACCATGCCGAGCACGTTGACGTCGAACACCCGATGCCACTCGCTGTCCGAGTTGTCCTCGATCGTGCCCTGCGCACCGATACCGGCGTTGTTCACCAGCACATCGATGCCGCCCAGCCGCTCGGCCGCCTCGGCCACCGCGGCACGTACCTGCGCGTCGTCGGTGACGTCGGCCTTGATCCCGATGAAGGGCTCGCCGGGCGGGTTGAGGTCGAGACAGGCAACCGTCATGCCGCGTGCGGCGAGCGCGGTGGCCGCGGCCAGCCCGATCCCTGAGCCTCCACCGGTGACGACCGCCTTCAGCCTCGTACGTTCCTCGCTCATCCGCTACCCTCCAGAACCTGCCTGTCAACGAACCGACTGCTCACGACCACGACCTCCAACTCCCGCCCATCGCAGGACCCACCGCCCGAGCACAGCACCCCCGGCCCCCGCCCGCCACGGAGCCCCCCCACTCCCGAGCACGGCCTCCCGTCGACCCTCACCACTCAGGCGCACGGCCTCGGGCGGCCCGGAACCGACCTGGGATCGGCTGATCATTCGCTCGCCCTCCAGACCTCACCGCCGGGGAAGGTGTGGGCGGCGATCGATTCCGGGCGCATCTCCGCGCTGAACCCCGGCGCGGACGGTGCCACGTACCGCCCGTCACGGATGACGACCGGGTCGACGAAGTGCTCGTGGAGATGGTCGACGTACTCGATCACGCGGCCGTCCATCGTCCCGGTCACCGCCACATAATCGAACATCGACAAGTGCTGCACCAGTTCGCACAGCCCGACGCCGCCCGCGTGCGGGCACACCGGCACGCCGAACTTGGCCGCCAGCAACAGGATCGCCAGGTTCTCGTTGACGCCGCCGACGCGGGCAGAGTCGATCTGCACGAAGGAGACGGCCTCGGCCTGCAGGAGCTGTTTGAACACGATGCGGTTCTGGACGTGTTCGCCGGTCGCCACCGGGATGGGGTGGATGCCCCTGGCGATGGCGGCGTGGCCGAGCACGTCGTCCGGGCTGGTGGGCTCCTCGACCCAGTGCGGCCGGAACTCGCGCAGCGCGTTGATCCACTCGGTCCCGGAGCCGACGTCCCAGCGCTGGTTGGCGTCGATGGCGATCGGGAAGTCGTCCCCGCACACCTCGCGCGCCACCCTGAACCGCCGCCGGTCGTCCTCGAGGTCGGCGCCGACCTTGAGCTTGATCTGCCCGAACCCCTGCTCGATGGCCTCCTTGCAGAGCCGCCGCAACTTCTCGTCGTCGTAGCCGAGCCAGCCGGGGGAGGTCGTGTAGGCCGGGTAACCGATCTCCTTCAGCCGCCCGGCTCGCTCGGCCTTGCCGCTCTCCTGCCGCTTCAGGATCTGCAGGGCCTCGTCCTCGGTGAGTGCGTCGCTCAGGTAACGGAAGTCGATGAGCTCGACGATCTCCTCGGGCGACATGTCCGACAGCAACCGCCACAACGGCTTGCCCGCACGCTTGGCCTTCAGATCCCACAGAGCGTTGACCACGGCGGAGATCGCCATGTGCATGACGCCCTTCTCCGGCCCCAGCCAGCGCAACTGCGAGTCGTTGACCATGGCCTTGTAGAGCGTGCCGAGATCCTCGACCGTCTTGCCGATCACGTATGGTTCGAGCGCGCTGATGGCCGTCGTCTGGATGTCGTTGCCACGCCCGATCGTGAACGCGAACCCGTGCCCCTCGTACCCGTCGTCGGTCTTGAGCACCACGTACGCGGCCGAGTAGTCGGGGTCCGGATTCATCGCGTCGGAGCCGTCGAGCTCCCGCGAGGTCGGGAACCGCACGTCATGCGTCTCCATCCCGACAATCCGGTACGCCGCCGCGCCGTTCACCAGAGCCACCGCACCCGCGCCCACGACACCGCCCACACCCACAGAACCACCCTCACTCCGCCCCGCCTCCGAACCCGTCTCGCCCCGCCCCGCCACCGGACCAGCGCCACCAAGCTCGGCCGCCGAACCGGCGCCACCGCGCCCGGCCGCTGAATCGGCACCACCGTGCCCGGCCTCCGCCCCAGCATCACCCCGCCCGACTACCCAACCGGCGTCACCATCACCAGCCCCCGGACCAGCGTCACCACCACCGGCCACCGAACCAGCGTCACCACCACTGGTCGCCCAACCGGCATCATCGCTACCGGCCACCGGCCCAGCGTCACCACTACCAGCCACCCAACCGGCATCATCACGACCGGCCACCGGGCCGGTGTCGCCGTGTCCCGTCGCCGTCATGCCTGCCTCACCGTCTGCCGCTGCCGCCCCAGCCCTTCGATCTCCAGCTCCACCACGTCACCGGCCCGCAGGTACGGCTGCCCCGGTATCCCCATGGCCACTCCGGCCGGGGTGCCGGTGTTGATCACGTCCCCGGGCTCCAGCACCATGAACTGGCTCAGGTACCGCACGACCTCCGCGACATCGAAGATCATGTTCTTGGTGTCACCGTTCTGACGCAGCTCACCGTTCACCCACAGGCGCATGGCCAGGCTCTGCGGGTCACCCACTTCGTCGGCCGTCACCAGCCAGGGGCCGATCGGGTTGAACGTCTCGCACGACTTGCCCTTGTCCCACTGCCCACCGCGTTCGAGCTGGAACTCGCGCTCGGAGACGTCGTTGGAGATCGCGTACCCGGCGATCACGCCGAGCGCCTCCTCCCGGCTACCGAGGTAGCGGGCCTCCTGCCCGATCACGATGGCCAGCTCCACCTCCCAGTCGGTCTTCACACTGCCCCGAGGCACGAGCACCTCGTCGTACGGGCCGACCATGGTGTTGCTCGCCTTCATGAACACGACGGGCTCGGCAGGCACTGCGGCACCGGACTCGGCGGCGTGATCGCTGAAGTTCAGACCGATGCAAACGATCTTCCCCGGACGCGCGATCGGCGCACCGATCCGCAGCCCTTCGGCCTCGACAACGGGCAGGGAACCGCGCCCGAGCGCGTCACGAACGCGCGCCACTCCCCCGGAGGCGAGGAAAGCCCCATCGATCTCAGGCTCTCCGATGTCGCGCAGGTTACCGGCGTCGTCCATGACCACCGGTCGCTCCTGGCCGACGGGTCCTACTCGCAGCAGCTTCACACCGCATCCTTCTCATATACATCGGATGTCTTGTCTCTCGATGCTCGTGCCGTGGGGCGGAGCGTGTCAAGGGTGCCGTGACGGATACATCCGATCCGTGACCTCGAAAGACACTCCGACGCCGCCCCTTCATCTGTGAACCCAGTTAACCGTCCCCATGTCTCCGTCCACACTCTTGAAAGCACATCCTCAAAAACATCGGACGACACCCAGACGAAACCTGCCCACCAACCAGACCCGCCCACCCGAGCGCCCCCAGACCGAGCAAGCCACGCAAGGACCCACCAAGAATGCGCGCAACCCAACGCGAGACGCCCGCCACAAGAGCCCGAGCAGAGCCCACAACGCGAGAGCACACACCTCCTCGACACCACCCCCGAGACCCGACCAAGAGCAACAGAGCCCAAGCACCCAGCCAAGAGAGCGAACACAGCCAAGGCAACGCGAGATACAGGGAGCACCCGACACAGGACCCGGCCCGACATCCGAGCAGCCGACCGGGAGAGCGAACACAGAGGCGTCGACGGACACAGAGGGCCGACGGACGCACACGGGACGGCGGACACCCAAGAGCCGACAGACGGACAGGAGCTGACGGACGCACATGTGAAGCGACGGATACGCACGGGAAGCGGCGGACATACGTGGAAGGCCCGGGACATATTGGAGAGACGGTGAGACCTATGCGGGAGACGAAGGTCAGGGTGCCGGAGACCTGTCCTTGACGACCGTACAGTCACGTAATAGAACACGTTTCAATAGAAGATAACCAAGCGTTTGATCAAGGGGTGACTCCGGGTGCACATCGACCTCGTCGACAGGGACCTATACGCGACCGCTGGACCACCCCACGACCAGCTAGCCTGGCTGCGCGCGAACTCCCCCGTCCACTGGCACGAGGGCGAGCCCGGATTCTGGGCCGTCACCCGCTACGAGGATGTCGTGCACGTCTCGCGGCACTCCGAACTCTTCTCCTCCCACCGCAGACTCGCCCTCTTCGACGAAATGGCCGAAGACCAGGTCGCGCTGCAACGCCACATGATGCTCAACCAGGACCCGCCGGAGCACACCAGGCGACGCTCCCTGGTCAACCGGGGCTTCACCCCGCGTACGATCGGCGCACTCGAAGATCACATCCGTGGCATCTGCGACGACCTCCTCGACAAACTGACCGGCGAGATCGACTTCGTCACCGAAGTCGCCGCGCCCCTGCCTCTCTACGTGATCTGCGAACTGCTCGGTGCCCCGGTGTCCGACCGCGACAAGTTGTTCAACTGGTCGAACCGCATGATCGGTGCCCAGGACCCCGACTACGCCGCGACCCCGGAAGAGGGCTCGGGCGCCGCCATGGAGGTCTACGCCTACGCCAACCAACTCGCCGCCAAGCGCAAGGCCAACCCCAAGAACGACATCGTCACCAAACTCCTCCAGCCGGACGACCAGGGCCAAACGCTCGACGAGAACGAGTTCGACCTCTTCGTCCTCCTTCTGGTGGTAGCCGGCAACGAGACCACCCGCAACGCGGCTTCCGGCGGCATGCTCGCCCTCTTCGAGCACCCCGACCAGTGGAACCGCCTCGTCGCCGACCCCACCCTGGCGAAGACGGCGGCAGACGAGATCGTCCGCTGGGTCTCACCCGTGAACCTGTTCCGCCGCACTTCCACGACCGACCAGGTGCTGGGCGGGCAGGAGATCAAGGCGAACGACAAGGTCGTGGTCTTCTACGCCTCCGCCAACCGCGACGTCTCCGTCTTCCCTGACGCCGAGGTCTTCGACATCGGCCGCGACCCCAACCCCCACATCGGCTTCGGCGGTGGCGGCCCGCACTTCTGCCTCGGCAACCACCTGGCCAAACTGGAACTCAGGATCCTGTTCGAGCAACTGGCCCGCCGGTACCCACGCCTCCAGCAGACAGGTGACGCCCGACGACTGCGCTCGAACTTCATCAACGGCATCAAGGAACTGCCCGTCACCATCGGCTGACCTGCGCGAGCGGAGCCCAACCCAACACCGACGCCACACAACGCGCGCAGCCACACCAACCTGAGCACGCCCACGCCGGCCACAGCCAGACCAGACGCGGACACACCGCACGCGGACAGAGCGGACGCGGACAGAGCGGACGCGGGGGTCACGGGCGGCACAGCGTCCGCAGGAGCAGGCGACTACCGATCACCGGCCTGCCATGTGTTCGCGTGTCTCGGCCCACGGCCGTCTCGACCCCCGGCTGCCCACGGCCGACAGCGCGTCCGCATGACGATGAGTTCGCGAAACGCTCGGGCACATGCTTCCGGAACACCCGAGCGCGCGCCTCCCGAAGATTCACGAACGCGCACCGCCCGAACGTTACGTGCATACGCCTCCCGAACGTTACGTGCACGCGTCTCCTGAACGGGACGGGCGTACGTCTCCCGAACGGCACGTGCGCGTGCCTGCCGAACGGGACGGGAGCGCATCTCCCGAACGGCACGTGTGCGTGCTTGCCGAACGGGACGGGCGTGAGTCTCCCGAAGGTGTGGACGAGCGCTTCGCAATGGAGTTGATGCTGGGACCGCTGTCGCCCAGATGCCCGACCCCAGCCTCCAGAGGGCTGGAGGCGAGGCCAGATCGCCCATTGTGCTGAGACTTACCTGCGAGAGTCGGCTCACGTCGCTTGCGGAGACTGGGGCTGCGCCACAGGACAGTGGTGAGGCCGGGCGGTGGTGCTGCCCGGGGCAGCACGGTAGGCGGCTGCGGCAGGGGCGGGTCGGGCTCCAGCGCGGGTGAGCGGTAATCGGAAGCGGGACCTGCGGCGGGCCGCGCGTATGCGGGAGAGGATCCGGACCGTACGCTGCGGACCCGGTTGCCAGCCGCGCTCGATCAGGGCGTTTGCCACGTGGTGGAGGAGGTCGGCGATCTGGGCGGGGATGACGTCTCTCCGGACGGCGATCACACGCCAGCCTCGCCGCCGTAGCTCATCTCGGCGGTCCGCGTCGCGCTGCTGGTCGGGCATGGAGGTGTGATGTTCCTGTCCGTCATATTCCACAGCGACCTTGAATTCCTCCCAGCCCATGTCGAGGTACGCGAACCGGTCGGCTCCCAGCTCCACCCTGATCTGGGTGGCGGGTCTGGGGAGGCCGCCGTCCACGAGGATGACCCTGAGCCAGCTCTCCCTGGGTGAGGCGGCCCCGCTGTCGGCGAGGCTGAGGGTGTCGCGCAGGCTCCAGGGGTTGAACGGGCGGCGCCACAGAGCTTCGAGGTCGACGCCCCTGCGGGCGAACTGGTCGAGGGCTGCGACGGCGTCCATGCGCGGGAGCCATCGGGCGCAGTCGAGGGCGGTACGGGCCATGGTGGTGATGCGGATGCCCCGATGGTCGGTGACGTCCTCGTCGGGGAGCGGGATCGGCCACACGTAGGTGACGCAGTCGGGGATCGCGAGGTGGCCGGGGGCGATCACCTCGACGGGCCAATCGGCCTCAGAGGTGGGGAGGACCTGGAGGCCCCAGATGTGAGCCGCCGTCTGACGGCAGGCGACCGCCTGCGGGGCGGCAGCGGTCACGCGGCGGGCCCGCTCGACCAGGGATGGAGGCGAGGCCGAGGGATGGCGACCAGGTGACCGGTGAGGTCCGGGCCTGGATGGGCGTTGTGATGATGGTGGACTCGGTGACGCCGGAGTCGGTGACTCCGGAGTCGGTGACGGTGGGCGTGGTGCCGTGCCAGTCGGTGGCGTACGTGCCGAGACCGGGCCGGTAGGAGGTGTTCGCGGTGAAACTGTGCCTGTCGGCGGCGTTCGCAAGGCTGTGCCGGGCTGCGGCGTTCGCGGTGAGACCGGGCCGGTCGGGGGCAGGGCGGGTCCCGGCCGGGGAACTGCGCCGCTGGACGGTATGTCAGTGGGCGGTGGTGGCGTGGTGCAGGCTAGGGACCGGGCGGGAGCCGGTGGTGGTGGGGCGGTGCGCGTAGAGGGTGGATTCGGCGTCGGTTGTGGAGTGGTGGTGTGGGAAGCGGGTGGGTCGGTGGGCCCTGGCGGGAGGGTGAGGGGTGAAGGTTGGGGCGGGCATTGGGGGTCGGACGCAGCGGCCGGGGTGGTGCTCAGGGAGGGTGGTGTTGGGAGCGAGTGGTTCATGGCCGTAAGGATGCTGGGGTTGGGCAGGACGCGAGTGAGCCGAACGGGGTTCTGTGGACAGCGGTCAGGCGCTGTCCCTGGAGGTGTGGGCAGCCTGAGCAGCGGGTGATGGAGATTTCTTTGGAAGGGGCTCCGCCTGGCGACGAAGTCGGAGATTGCGTCGGCGGTGGCGTCGAAGGTGGCGTCGAAGGCATGCCGGGCCGTAGATGTGCGGGGTGAGGCTGTGCGGCGACGGACCAGTTCCGGCGGTGCCGCGTAGGAGATGGGCGGGTCAGTCCGTGCGGAGGCGGGCAGCACCGCGCAGGGGATGGGGGGCGGTCCGTTCGGGACAGGCGGTCCGTTCGGGACAGGCGGTCCGTTCGGGACAGGCGGTCCGTTCGGGACAGGCGGTCCGTTCGGGAACGGGCAGTGGCGCGCGGGGATGGGCGGTGCCGCGCGGGGATGGGCGGTGCCGCGCGGGGATGGGCGGGCCAGTTCGTGCGGGGACGGGGGCGGCGGTCCGTCCGGAACAGGCGGTGCCGTCCAGGGCGAGCGGTGCCGCGCGACGCACGTACGGGCCGGGCGGTGCCGCACGACACCCGCGCGGGACAGGCGATGCCACGCAACGCACGCACGGAACAGGCGATGCCGCGCAACGCACGTACGGGATGGGCGGGGTGGGGGGTCGCAGGGTGGTCAGGGGTGGAGGGGCAGGCCCTTGAGGACCTTGTCGGCCGCGTTCTTCCCCCCATGTACGGCCACCCCCACCAACCCCATCGCCTCAGCCCCCACCGCCCGCACCGCAGCCCGGTTGTCCTCGTCGTTCCCCGTCTTGAACATCTCCTCGATGTAGACGGCCACGTCCATCCCCCGCCCTACGGCCTTCTCCCGGACGACCCGCAACGCCTCCAGGTCACCCTCGTAGATGACCACGGGCTGCCCGAACATCGGCAGGTACGTGTTCCCCGACCCGTCCTCGTACGGCTCCCCCATGACGGACGGCACCCCGCCCGCCATGGCGCCGGCGAGGAAGGCGGTGACGTTGAGGCGTTGCCAGGCGGCCAGATCCGACCGGACCACGATGCCGATCTTGGTGTCGAAACGCATGGCGGCCAGCCTCCCAGCCCCACCCCCACCAGGTCTTGAACGCTCGTGCGCCTACGCCGCGACGACCGGCTTCCAGTCGGGCACCTCGTGGTAGCGCCGCAGCTCCGCGACGCCCGACAGGAACCCGCCCCACGCCGCGTACGGAGGCTGCGACTCGTCGAAACCGCTCTGGACCAAGGTCAGCCGCGTCTTCCCGCCGGACCCCTCCAGCTCCCAGGTGCCGACGCCCGGACCGCCCCAGCCCACGGCGAACTTGCGGTCGGGCACGAGCTCCAGCACCTTCGCCGGGTCGGGGTTGTTGTCCAGGCCGCCCATCGCGAAGCGCCCGCCCACGAACGGCTCGATCTCGATCGGGTAGCCGAACCACTTCGTCACCGTCTCGGAGTCGGTGATCGACTTGAACACCTCCGACGGCGACGCCTCGATCTCGACCGTGACGCTCAGGTCCGTCGAGGTGTAGTCCTGCATGGGCGTCAGCGCGCGGCCCTCCAGGTGCTCGGCCAGGATGATCAGCACCTGGCACCAGTACGTCTCCAGCACTCCCCTGATGCTCTTGCCCGTGATGACGTCCTGGAAGTCGAAGTGCGTCTGCGACAGGGTTACGAGCGTCACGTCGTCGCCCTCCGGCGCCAGCGCGATCTCGGTGGTCGTCTCCTCGCCGTCGAGCAGCCAGGCGAAGCGCACCGTGCGCTCGTCGGCGTGCAGCAGGCGCTGGTGGGGCGCGTCGCCCTCCGGCGTCGTACGCCCCCAGAAGCCGAAACGGTCGGGCAGCTCCACCTCGACGTGCTCGGCCAGCCAGATCCGCATGCTCTCGGGGTCGGTCAGGGCCCGGCGCACCCGCTCGAGCGGCGCGGGGATGCGGGCATGGATGATCAGGGGCTCAGTCATGGTCTTGCTCTCCTCTGGGCTCTTGCTCGGTCTTGGGGTAGCAGGCGACGGCCAGCTTGAAGGCGTCGCCCTGGTCCCCTCCGTAACGGGTGAACAGGTCCTGCAGCATGGTCTGCAGCTCGTTCAGGAACTCCTGGCGGTTCTCCGGACGCACGTGGATCTCCCCGGACAGTCCGATCGACGGCAGCTCGGGCGCCGTCCTGTCGAGCGCCGCGATGTCGGCCTGGACCTCCTCCATGAGGTCGAGGAGGTAGCCGAGGCTCAGCTCGTCGCGCGCCCGGCGCAGCCCGATGCGGCCCACCAGGCGCGGCGACAGCCAGTACGCCCGCGCGCCGGCCTGGTAGATGCCCTCGCTGATGCCGCGCACCTTGCGCTCGGCCACGAGGTCCACCAGCCCGGCCTCCACCAGCCGCTTGACGTGGTAGTAGACCCGCTGCGGAGTCTGGCCGAGCCGTTCGGCCACCTCCGAGCACGTACGTGGTTCGGCCAGTTGCCGCAGCACTTCCACGCGCTGCGGCTTGAGCAGCGCCTCGGCCTGCTCGATCTCTTCGAGGTACAGGACGTCTCTCATCGCAAAAACAATCCTTTACGTAAAAATCCTCTTTGTCAATAAGGCGGCCACAATGAAGGGATGGCACATGACTGGACCAGCTACTGGCGGTCGCCCGACCGACCGCTGGAGGCCATGTACGCCCACTTCGAGCGGCACGTCTACCACCGGCACAGCCACGACACGTACTCCTTCGGCGTCACGGAGAGCGGCGCGCAGTCGTTCACCTGCCGGGGCTCGGGGCACACCAGCGCGGCGGGCATGGTGATGGCCTTCAACCCGGACGACCCCCACGACGGCCACCCCACCGACCCGCGCGGCTTCACCTACCGGATCGTCCACATCGGCCCCGAGCTGGTCGCCGACGCGCTGACAGACGCGTCGGGCCGGCCTGCCGGGCTGCCGCTCTTCACGGACCCGGTGGTGGCCGACCCGGCACTCGCGGGCGCCCTGCGGGCGCTGCACACCGCAGTCCTCGACGGCCGCACCACCGCCCTGCGCCGCGACGAGCTGCTCACCGCCACTGTCGCGAGCATCGTACGGCGGGCGGCCACGTCCCCGATCATGAGGGCGGACGAGGGTTCAGGGCCCGGGACGGTGGCCGGACGGGTCAGACAGCTCCTCCACGACCACCTCACGGACGACGTGACCGTCGACGACCTCGCCCGCGAGACCGGGACCAGCCGGTACGCCGTCTACCGCGCCTTCCACGCCGCGTACGGCCTGCCGCCCAGCGACTACCAGCGCCAGCTCCGCCTCAGAGCGGCCCGCGCGCTCATCGCCTCCGGCAGCCCCATCGCGGAGGCGGCCGTCCGGGCGGGCTTCGCCGACCAGAGCCATCTGACCCGCTGGTTCACCCGCTACTTCGGCCTGACGCCCGGCGCCTACCGCCGCGCGACCCGGCCCTGAACGTCACAGCAAAGAGGGAGGTCAGGGCCAGGAGCCGTCGTCGTGGGGGTCGCCGCCGTCGGTGAGCAGCCGCAGGTCCGACTCGACCATCATGGCCACCAGCTCGTCGAACGACACCCGTGGCTCCCACCCGAGCTGCGCCCGCGCCTTCTTCGGGTCGGCGCACAGCAGGTCCACCTCGGCCGGCCGGTGCAGGTTCGTGTCGGTCACCACGTACCGCTCCCAGTCGAGGCCCGCCGCGCTGAAGGCGGCCGCCACCAGCTCCCTGACCGACTTCATCCGCCCGGTGCCGATCACGTAGTCCTCGGGGGCGGCGGCCCGCAGCATCAGGTGCATGGCCTTGACGTAGTCGCCCGCGAACCCCCAGTCGCGCCGCGCCTCCAGGTTCCCCAGCCGCAGCTCCGTGGCCAGCCCCAGCTTGATCCGGGCCACCCCGAGCGAGACCTTCCTGGTGACGAACTCGGCCCCGCGGCGCGGCGACTCGTGGTTGAACAGGATCCCGGACACCGCGAACATCCCGTACGACTCACGGTAGTTCTGCGTCAGGAAGTGCCCGTACGCCTTGGCCACCCCGTACGGCGAGCGGGGGTGGAAGGCGGTGCGCTCGGTCTGGGGCGTCTCGCTGACCTGTCCGAACATCTCGGACGACGAAGCCTGATAAAAGCGGATCTGTCCGGCCGAGTCCCCGCCCCGCGACACACCCGAGCACACCCGGATGGCCTCGAGCATCCGCAGGACGCCCATCCCGGTCACCTCGGCCGTCAGCTCGGCCTGCTCCCACGACATGGGCACGAACGAGATCGCCCCCAGGTTGTACACCTCGTCCGGCTGGACCCGCTCCACGGCCGAGATCAGCGACCCCTGGTCCAGCAGGTCACCGCGGACCACCCGGACGTCCGTCAGCAGTTTGCGCATGCGGGACACGCGCGGGTTCGCCTGCCCGCGGGCCAGCCCCCACACCTCGTACCCCTGCTCGAGGAGGTGCTCCGCCAAGTAGGAACCGTCCTGGCCGGTGATGCCGGTGATCAGAGCGCGCCTGGCCAAGGGGTCCTCCAACTTTCGCCTACCCCATCCCTTTGGGACGGGAATGTACAGCTAAGCAGTGCGGTGAGGCACCAAGCCGCATAGAACACGTTCCACCGAACCACGCTCGGTCACGGCAACGTCGCAGTTCGCACGACCTATAGCGGTCATTGTGAACAATTCCAGCCGACCTACCGAATGGTAGCCTTCTCGGACTAAGGTCATCTTTCACGGTACACGCCCGGCTCAGGGCCCTACCGGCGGAGAAAGGGGTGTCCGTGCGGGATCGTGCGCTGCGGATCGCGCTTCTGTCCTACCGCAGCAAGCCCACCTGTGGTGGCCAGGGTGTCTATCTCCGCCATCTGAGCCGCGAGCTGGTCGCGCTCGGGCACCACGTCGAGGTGTTCTCCGGCCAGCCCTATCCCGAGCTGGACGAGGGCGTCATCCTGCGGGAGGTGCCCAGCCTCGACCTCTACCGCGACGAGGACCCGTTCAGAACGCCCAAGCTGCACGAATACCGCGACTGGATCGACTGGTTAGAGGTCGGCACCATGTGGACCGCCGGCTTCCCCGAGCCGCTGACGTTCACGCTGCGGGCCCACCGCGAGCTGAAGAAGCGGGTCGGCGACTTCGACGTCGTGCAGGACAACCAGACCCTCGGCTACGGCCTGCTCGGCATCCAGAAGCTCTTCCCCGTGGTCGGCACCATCCACCACCCGATCAGCGTGGACCGGCGCATCGAGCTGGAGGCCGCCGAGGGCGGGAAGAGGCTGAGCCTGCGCCGCTGGTACGGCTTCGTGAAGATGCAGTCCAGGGTCGCGCCCCGGCTGAGCCCGATCCTCACCGTCAGCGAGTCGTCGCTGGCCGACATCCACCGTGACTTCAACGTCCCCCAGGCCAACCTGCGGCTGATCCCGCTCGGCGTGGACACCCGATACTTCCACCCGCGTCAGGACAAGCCGCGGCGCAAGGGCTCGATCGTGGCCGTGGCCAGCGCCGACTCGCCGATGAAGGGCGTGGCGACGCTGCTGCGCGCGGTGGCGAAGCTGGCCACCGAGCGCGACGTGCACCTCACCGTCGTCAGCAGGCCCACGCCCGGCGGCCCGACCGAGCAGCTCGTCCAGGAGCTGTCCCTGCAGGACCGGGTGCGCTTCGTGCACGGCATCTCCGACGACGAACTGGGCGAGCTGATCGCCACCTCGGAGATCTCGGTCGTGCCCTCGCTCTACGAGGGGTTCTCGCTGCCGGCCGTCGAGCACATGGCCTGCGGCACGCCGCTGGTCGCCAGTCGTACCGGGGCGCTGCCCGAGGTCGTCGGCGACGCGGCCGTACAGGTGCCGCCGGGCGACCCGGAGGAGCTGGCCGCGGCGCTGCGCCGCCTGCACGACTCGCCCGAGGAGCGCGAGCGGGTGGGCCGGGCCGGATATGACCGCGTCATGGAGCGCTACACCTGGCACGTCGTGGCCAAGCGGACCGTCGACGCCTACCACGAGGCCATCGAGAACCACAAGAGGAGAGGCAACCAGTGCTGACGGTGGACTTCGCCCGCCTTCCCGTGGGACCCGGCGTACGCGTGCTCGACCTGGGCTGCGGCGGCGGGCGGCACGCCTTCGAGGTGCTGCGCCGCGGGGCGGACGTGACCGCGTTCGACATGGACCAGTCGGAGCTGGACGGCGTGGCGGGCATGTTCGCGGCGATGGACAAGGCGGGCGAGGTGCCGGCCGGGGCGAGCGCCCAGACCGTCCAGGGCACGGCGCTGGACATGCCGTTCGAGGACGGAAGCTTCGACCGCGTCATCGCGGCCGAGGTGCTGGAGCACATCCCCGACGACATGACCGCCATGCGGGAGATCTTCCGCGTGCTCAGGCCGGGCGGCACGGCCGCCGTCACCGTGCCGAGCTTCCTGCCCGAGCGGATCTGCTGGGCGCTGGACGAGGACTACCACACCGCTCCCGGCGGCCACGTACGCATCTACACGCTGGCCGAGCTGTCGGCCAAGCTGAAGTCCACCGGCTTCGAGATCGGCCCGCACCACCACGCCCACGGCCTGCACGCCCCCTACTGGTGGATCAAGTGCGCGGTCGGCGTCAACAACGACGAGCACCCGATCGCGAAGGCGTACCACGAGCTGCTGGTCTGGGACATCATGAAGCGCCCGGCCGCCACCAGGATCGCCGAGACGCTGCTCAACCCGCTCATCGGAAAGAGTGTGGTCCTCTACGTCAGGAAGCCATGATCTCCCGCGCGGAGGTCGTGCGGACGGCCGAGAGCATCGCGGCGATCCAGCAGGACGACGGCGGCGTGCCCTGGCCGGAAGGACACGTCGACGCGTGGAACCACGTCGAGTGCCTGATGGCGATGTCCGTGGCGGGGCTCGCCGAGCCGGTACGCCGCGGCTACGCCTGGCTGGCCCGCCACCAGCGCCCCGACGGCTCCTGGCCGATGAAGCTGGCCGGCGGCGTGCCCACCGAGCCGGGCGGCGAGAGCAACCACGCCGCCTACGTCGCCGTCGGGCTCTGGCACCACCACCTCGTCACCGGCGACCGCGGCTTCACCGAGGAGAGCTGGCCGATGGTCAAGGCGGCGCTCGACTACGTGGCGGGGCTGCAGACCGAGCGGGGCGAGGTCGTCTGGGAGCGCGACGCGCACGGCAGGCCCTCCACCTACGCGCTGCTCACGGGGTGCTCCTCCATCCACCACGGGTTACGCTGCGGCGTGCTGCTCGCCGAGCGGCTGAAGGACCCGCAGCCGCACTGGGAGCTGGCCGCCGACCGGCTGGCGCACGTGCTGGCGGCCCACCCCGAGGCGTTCGCGGACAAGAGCCGCTTCTCGATGGACTGGTACTACCCGGTGCTGGGCGGCGCGGTGCGCGGGCGGCGGGCGTACGAGTTGCTGGAGCGCGAGTGGGCCACGTTCGTGGTGCCGGGGCTGGGCATCCGGTGCGTCTCCGACGAGCCTTGGGTCACGGGGGCCGAGACGTGCGAGCTGGTGCTGGCGCTCGACGCGCTGGGTGACGGGGAGCGGGCGCGGACGCTCTTCGCCGACGTGCAGCATCTGCGGCACGCGGACGGCTCGTACTGGACCGGGTGGCAGTTCGCCAACCGCAGGCACTTCCCGCACGAGCGTTCCGGTTACACCGCGGCCGCCGTGGTCCTGGCGGCCGACGCGCTGCTCGGGCTCTCGCCGGGGTCCGGGCTGTTCCGCGACATCGACGGCGGCATCGCAGGCGGCATCGAGGGCGGCGTCGAGGGCGGCTCGGTGTCCGATCCCGAGGTGTGCGGGTGCGCCGCCGTACGCGTGCCGCCGGTCGAAGAAGGAGCCTGAGGGCGGCGCCGAGCTCGGGCACAAGGGCTTTTGCCGGTTCTTTGCCGGGGAAATCCGGTGCGCCGCCGATGCACGCCGCAATGGGGTTACTAGCTTCGTGTCTGGCCGTACGAGGCGTCTTCGGGGGAAGCGTGGGCGACACGGGCACAACATCGTTCTTGGACCAGGTCAGGACTGAGCCGACAACCGAGCCGGAGCTGTCGCGGGCCGGAGGGCTGCGGAGGTTCCTGGCCAAGGATCCGCTGGAGTCGGACCTGAGCCGGCGCAGGTTCCGGCGCAGAGGCGGCGCCGCCAGCACGGTCTTCACGAACGCCGAACGAGCGTACGTCTTCGGCTACAACGCGGTGATGTCGCGAGAAGTCGAGAAGGTCGAGGAGATCCGGGAAGAGCAGCGGCCCTTCGGCTACGAGGGAGCCGCCGCCGCCTGCACCGTGCTCGACCTGCTCACCCTGACTCGGGGCCGGCGCCTTCACGAGCTACTTGCCGGCCCCGCCCAGCATCATCGCCACGCCGCCTACCTGGGCGCCGGCCGCGGCTACGCGCTGCTGCGGCTGCGCCCGGTGTGGGGCGCGCGGCGGGCCCATCCGCTGCTGCGCTGGCTGGCCGTGGACGGGTTCGGCTTCCAGTGGAGCCTGACCAGGGCCGACCGCATGGTGGGCCAGCGGACGATGCCCGACCTGTTCACCCGGGCGCACTGCGCGGTGTTCGACCAGGGGCTGGGGCGGCTGCTGTGGTACCACGACGGCGCCGCGCCCGACGACGTGGCCGCGCGCATCGCCGGCTATCCGGCGGTGCGGCGGGCGGACCTGTGGAGCGGGGTCGGGTTCGCGGCCACGTACACGGGCGGGGCCGAGCCCGAGGAGCTGTGGTGGCTGACCGAGCACGCGACGGCCGACGGGTTCCGGGCGTACCTGGCGCAGGGGTGCGCGTTCGCGGCGGCCGCGCGGCTGCGGTCGGGCGCGCTGCCCGACCACGGGACGCGGGCCGTGGCGATCCTGGCGGGGACCGAGCCCGACGAGGCGGCCTCCTGGACGGACCAGGCGCTCATCGCGCTCGGCCACGAGGCGCACACGCACGACGACTTCCAGACCTGGCAGTCGCACATCCGCCGCTCCTGGACCCGCCGCCACCGGTACTGAGCCCCAGACCGGCCCACAGACCGGCCCACAGACTGGGCCACAGACTGGGCGACACAACGCGGGCGCGTCGGCCGGGCGTCAGATTCCCGGTCCGACGCGCTCCAGCACGCGCAGCGAGCCCGTCACGGCGACCTCGCCGAACGCGCCCGACGCCAGCGCCCGCCGGTAGACCCGGTACGGCGCCTGCCCGCCGTCGGCCGGATCGGGGTAGATGTCGTGGAAGACCAGCGCCCCGCCCGTCACGACGTGCGGCGCCCAGCCCTCGTAGTCACTGGTCACCGGCTCCTCGGAGTGGCCGCCGTCGATGAACAGCAGGCCGAGCGGCGTGTTCCAGAGGGCCGCGACCTGCTCGGACCGTCCGACGACCGCGATCACCTCCTCCTCCAGCCCGGCCGCCGCGATCGTGGACCTGAACGTCGGCAGCGAGTCCATCCTCCCGAACCGGGGGTCCACCAGCGTCGGGTCGTGGTGGGCCCAGCCCGGCTGGATCTCCTCGGAGCCGCGGTGGTGGTCGACCGTGACGACCACGGACCCGCTCTGCCTGGCTCCCGCGCCGAGGTAGATGGCCGACTTGCCGCAGTAGGTGCCGATCTCGCAGATGGGGCCGAGCTTGCCGTACCGGCAGGCCGTGTCGAACAGGGCCAGCCCCTCTTGCGGCGGCATGAAGCCCTTGGCGCGTTCTGCCGCGTACAGCAGCTCTGACGGCATTGTCATAGGGATGCACCCTAGCCGAACCGAACAACATTCCAGCGGACTCTTGCAGGCCCGTTCTGTAACCTGTTCTACTTGGCAGCGTGAATCAGCGCGCGCGCATCGCCATGCCGGACGACGAAGTCACCGCGTTCCTCGAAGGCTCACGCAAGCTGCAACTGGCCACCGTCAACCAGGACGGCACGCCGCACCTGGTGACCATGTTCTACGGCCTCGACGAGGGGCGTGTGGCCTTTTGGACGTACGGCAAGGCGCAGAAGGCCCGCAACCTGGCCCGCGACCCCCGGGTGAGCTGTCTGGTCGAGACCGGCGAGAACTACGACGAGCTGCGCGGCGTCCTGCTCTACGGCACCGCCCGGCGGGTGGACGACCGCGACCGCGTCATGGCCGTCGGCCTGCTGATCGCCCGCAGGATGACTCCGGGCGTGCCGGACGAGCTGCTGCGCCCGTACGTGGAGAAAACCGGCCTCAAGCGGATCGCGTACGTCGTCGAGCGCACGAAAGTGGTCTCATGGGACCACAGGAGGCTCACATGAAGGTGAAGGTAGACGAGCTGGTCTGCGAAGCCAACGCCGTGTGCATGGGGCTCGCGCCGGAGGTGTTCGAGGTGGACGACGACGACCAGCTCCACATCCTGCTGCCAGAACCACCCCCCGACCTGCGGGACCGCGTCCGCCACGCGGTCAGGTCCTGCCCGAAAGCCGCTCTGTCCCTCGAGGAATAGCCCCCAGGCACGAGGAGGAACCCCCATGCGCGCCGCGATCCTGCACGCCGTAGGCAACGACAAGCTCGACATCCGCGACGACGTCACGCTGGCCCCGGTCGGGCCGGGCGACGTACGCGTGCGGATCAAGGCCACGGGTGTCTGCCACTCGGACCTGTCGGCCATCTCCGGTGTGCTGCCCCAGCCCGTGCCGCTCGTCCCCGGCCACGAGGGCGCGGGCGAGGTGGTCGAGGTGGGCGAGCACGTCAGCTCGGTCAAGCCGGGCGACCACGTGGTCATCAGTTGGCGCCCGGCCTGCCAGGAGTGCGAGCTGTGCGTGGGCGGCCAGCCGTACCTGTGCATGAAGTACGTCATCGAGTCCTTCAGCAAGGGCAACTTCCGGCTGGGCGGCGACGACGCGACGGTGTTCGGGATGGCCGGGTGCGGCACCTGGGCGGAGGAGATCATCGTGCCCTGGCAGGGCGCGATCAAGATCGACGACGACCTGCCGTGGGAGGCGGCGGCCCTGATCGGCTGCGGCATCACGACCGGCGTCGGCGCCGCCGTCAACACCGCGAAGGTACGCCCCGGCGCCACCGTCGCGGTGATCGGCTGCGGCGGCGTCGGCCTGTCCGTCATCCAGGGCGCCCGCGTCTCCGGCGCCAGGACGATCCTCGCCGTCGACCCCCTGGAGTCCAAGCACGAACTGGCCAGGAAGGTCGGGGCCACGCACGCGGTCACGCCCGAGCAAATCCCCGAGGCGCTGAACGAGCTGACCGGCGGCAGCGGCTTCGACTACGGCTTCGAGGTGGTCGGCAAGTCGGCCACCATCCAGAGCGCCTGGCAGATCACCAGGGCCGGCGGCGACGTCATCGTGGTCGGGGCGGGCGCGATGGACGACATGGTGTCGATCTCCGCCTTCAGCTTGCTGTTCGAGGGCAAGAACCTGCTGTCCAGCCTGTACGGCGAGGCCGACGTGCGGCGCGACTTCCCGTACTTCGCCAAGCTGCACAAGACGGGCCTGCTGGACCTGGAGTCGATGATCAGCGCCCGCATCCGCCTGGGCGACCTGAACGACGCGGTCGAGGCCCTGCGGGGCGGCGAGGTCCTGCGCCAGATCGTCGTCATGGACTGACCGGCGGACGGGTCCTCCCCGCGGAGGGGAGGACCCGATCCGTACGAGGCCCCTACGTGGTCGAGAAGGCCGCGTCGAAGGCCGTGGCCGGCGGGGTGATGGAGTTGAGGCGGCGGATGTACCCCAGCGCCTCCTTGGCCCCGTCGAGCCGGTCCATGCCCGCGTCCTCCCACTCGATCGAGATCGGCCCCTCGTAGCCGATCGCGTTCAGGGCGCGGAAGCAGTCCTCCCACGGCACGTCGCCGCGCCCGGTCGAGACGAAGTCCCAGCCCCTGCGCAGGTCGGCCCACGGCAGGTGCGACGACAGGCGGCCCTTGCGGCCGTCGCCGACGCGCATCCGCGTGTCCTTGCAGTCGACGTGGTAGATGCGGTCCTTGAAGTCGAGGATGAACCCCACCGGGTCGAGGTCCTGCCACACCATGTGGGAGGGGTCCCAGTTCAGGCCGAACGCGGGCCGGTGGCCGATGGCCTCCAGCGTGCGCACGGTGGTGTGGTAGTCGTAGGCGATCTCACTCGGGTGCACCTCGTGCGCGAACCGCACGCCCACCTCGTCGAAGACGTCGAGGATCGGGTTCCAGCGGTCGGCGAAGTCCTGGTAGCCGGCCTCCACCATCGAGGCGGGCACCGGCGGGAACATGGCCACCGTGTGCCAGATCGACGACCCCGTGAAGCCCACCACGGTGTCCACGCCCAGCAGCGCGGCGGCGCGGGCGGTGTTCTTCAGGTCTTCGGCCGCCGCCCGGCGCACCGACTCGGGGTCGCCGTCGCCCCAGATGCGGGCAGGCAGGATCGTCTTGTGCCGCTCGTCGATGGGGTGGTCGCAGACCGCCTGGCCGACGAGGTGGTTGGAGATCGTCCACACCTTCAGGCCGTACTTGTCGAGCTGGGCGCGCTTCTGCTCCACGTACGACGGGTCGGCCACGGCCTGGGCCACGTCGAAGTGGTCACCGGAGCAGGCGATCTCCAGCCCGTCGTAGCCCCATTCGGCCGCCAGCCGGCACACCTCGTCGAAGGGCAGGTCGGCCCACTGCCCGGTGAACAGCGTGACTGGTCTCATCGATCCTCCACATCCGTGTAACGGCTGCCCTCAGCCGCGCTGCGCTCGACCGCCTCCAGCACCCGCTGCACCCGCAGCCCGTCGGCGAACGACGGTGTGGGGTCGGCCCCGGTGGCGACCGCTTCCAGGAAGTCCTTGATCTCGTGGGTGAAGGTGTGCTCGTAGCCGAGGCCGTGGCCGGGCGGCCACCAGGCGCCGACGTACGGGTGGTCGGGCTCGGTGACCAGGATGCGCTCGAAGCCGCCGCCGTTCGCGCTGAACCACAGCTCGTTCATGGCCTCGAAGTCGAAGGCCAGGCTGCCGAGCGAGCCGTTGATCTCGATGCGCATCGCGTTCTTGCGCCCGTTGGCGAAGCGCGTGGCCTCGAACGAGGCCAGCCCGCCACCCGACAGCCGCCCGATGAACAGGGCCGCGTCGTCCACGGTGACCGAGCCCCTGGCGGCGGAGCCGGTCGCGCCCAGGCCCGCGGACTCCGCCGCCAGCGGGCGCTCCTTGATGAACGTCTCCGTCAGCGCCGACACGCCCACCACGCGCTGCCCGGTGATGAACTGGGCGGCGTCGACGATGTGCGAGCCGATGTCGCCAAGCGCGCCCGCCCCGGCCTTGTCCTTCTGCAGCCGCCAGACCAGCGGGAACTCGGGGTCGACGATCCAGTCCTGGAGGTAGGCGGCGCGTACGTGCCTGACCTCCCCGATCCGTCCCTCCTCGACGTACCGGCGGGCGAGCGCGACCGCGGGCACCCGCCGGTAGTTGAAGGCCACCATGCTCCTGCCCGGCGCCGCGGCCGCCGCCGCCACCATGGCCTCGGCCTCGGCGACGCTGTTGGCCAGCGGCTTCTCACAGAGCACGTGCTTGCCGGCCGCCAGCGCCGCGATGGCGATCTCGGCGTGGGAGTCGCCCGGCGTGCAGATGTCGACGATCTGCACGTCGTCGCGCTTGACCAGCTCTCTCCAGTCCGTCTCGATGCCGGCCCAGCCGAGCTGCGCGGCCGCCGCCTCGGTGCGCTCCTTCGACCGGCCCGCGAGCACCGCCATGCGCGGCGTCAGCGGCAGGTCGAAGAAGGCTCCCACGCTTCGCCAGGCCTGGGAGTGGACGCGGCCCATGAAGGCGTAGCCGACCATCCCCACGCCGATGGTGGTCTTGTCTGACATGCAACCCCCGATCAGGATTCGAAGCCGAGCGCCAGATACTTCTCGACGTTCTCCTTGGTAATGGTCTCGGACGCGAGCGTGATGGACTGGGGGACCTGGTTCTCCACCAGATCACTCATGCCCTTTCCCTGTGCTATCAGACGTGCGAGTTTGATCGCCGAGGAGGCCATCGTCGGGCTGTAGGTGACCGTGGCCTGCAGCACCGACGAGCCCGACTGGATCTCCCGCATCGCGTTCAGCGAGCCGGCCCCGCCGACCATGATGAACTCGTTGCGCCCGGCCTCCTTGATCGCGGCCAGCACGCCGACGCCCTGGTCGTCGTCGTGGTTCCAGAGCGCGTCGATCTTCTTGTGCGCCTGCAGCAGCGACGTGGCCACCTGGTTGCCGGTCTCGACGGTGAACTTGGCGTCCTGCTTGGCCGTGACGCTGAACCCGTACTTCTTCAGCGCGTCGGCGAAGCCTTTGCTGCGGTCCTGGGTCAGCGGCAGCGTGGCGATGCCCTGGATCTCGACGATCACGGGGTTCGTCACGCCCTTGCCCTTGAGCTGCTCGCCGATGAAGTGGCCGGCGGCCACGCCCATGCCGTAGTTGTCGCCGCCGATCCACGACCGGTAGGCGAGCTTGTCGGGGAAGATGCGGTCGAGGTTGATGACCGGGATGCCGGCCTCGGTGGCCTGCAGGGCGACCTGGTTGAGCTGCTGGCCGTCGTTGGGCAGGATCACCAGGGCGTTCACCTTGGCCGCGATCAGCGACTCGACCGCGGAGATCTGCTGGTTGATGTCGTTCGTGGGCTCGACGGGCTTGAACTCGATGTCGGTGTACTGCTTCGCGGTGGCCTCGGCGTTCTTGGCGATGGCCGCGATCCAGCCGTGGTCGGCGGCCGGCGCGGAGAAGCCGATCACCACCTTGGTGCCCGGCTGGTCGTTGCCGCTGGCGGCCGGGGCGGGCGCGGGGGCGGCGCTCGAGGGCGCGGCGGCGGGCTCGTTGCTGGTGCAGCCCGCCGCTAACAGTACGGCTCCGCCGACGAGGAATCCCCTGCGCGCGACGTTGTCACTCATGGTGATCTCTCCTTCAGGTTCCGCCGCTGGAGAAGGACGGCGACGACGATGATCAGGCCCTTGGCGATCAGTTGGTCACTGGTGTTGAGCCCGTTGAGGATGAAGAGGTTCGTGATCAAGGTGAGGATCAGCAGGCCCAGGATCGAGCCCATGATCGTGCCCCGCCCCCCGGTGAGGAGCGTGCCGCCGATGATCACGGCGGCGATGGCGTCCAGCTCGTACAGGTCGCCGTGGGTGGACGAGCCCGTCGTCGTACGCGCCATGATGAGGATGGCGGCGATGCCGCAGCACAGCCCCGACAGCGCGTAGAGCAGCATCGTGTGCCTGCGCACGTTGATCCCGGCCAGCCGGGCCGCCTCGAGGTTGCCGCCCACGGCGTACGTGCGCCGCCCGAAGGTCGTGCGGTTGAGCAGCACCCACCCCAGCACCACCACCAGGGCGAAGATGTAGACCAGCACCGGGATGCCGAGCACGCGGGTGGTCGACAGGTCCACCAGCGCCGTGTTGTCGCTCTGGACGAGCTGCGTCTTGCGGTCGGACATGCGCTGCGCCAGACCCCGGGCGGCCACCAGCATCGCGAGCGTGGCGATGAACGGCACCAGCCGCCCGTACGCGATCAGTAACCCGTTGACCAGCCCCGCCCCCGTGCCGACGAGGATCGCGCAGATCGCCATCACCACGGGCCCGTACGACTGTGTGGCCAGGGTCGTCGCCCAGACCGAGGCCAGCGCCATGACCGCGCCCACCGACAGGTCGATGCCGCCGCCGATGATGACGAACGTGGCCCCGACCGTGATCACGCCGATCGTGGCGGCCAGCGACAGGATGCTGGCCAGGTTGGAGGCGGTCGCGAAGTTCTCCGGCCGGGTGACCAGCCCGACGACGACCAGCAGGGCCAGCGCGCCGAACAGGCCGAGATGTCGAAGCTCACCGAACCCGCGGATGGACGGCAGCGTCGGCGTCGCCGTCTTCCCCACGGGCCGGTCGGTCGTGGGCTCGCTCATCACGCCGCCCTCCCATTCATGATCATGTCCAGTACGCGGTGCTCGTCGAGCCCGGCGGCCTCGCCCTCGTGGATGACCGTCCCCTCGCGCAGCACCAGCACCCGATCGGCCAGGCCGAGCACCTCGGGCACCTCGCTGGAGACCAGCAGCACGCCGATGCCCTGCTCGGCCAGGTCGTGGATCACCGCGTACAGCTCGGCCCTGGCGCCCACGTCCACACCCCGGGTCGGCTCGTCGAGCAGGAGCAGCTTGCGCCCGCCGATGAGCCAGCGGGCGAGCACGGCCTTCTGCTGGTTGCCGCCCGACAGGGTCCTGATCGGGCGTTCGGGGTCGGGCGGCCGGATGTCGAGCATCTCCGACAGGCGCTTGGCCTCGGCCCGCTCCCGTTTGCGGTCGATCCAGCCGAACCTGGCGAACTCCGGCAGGCTCCCCAGCGTGATGTTGGCGGTGACGCTCTGGTCGAGGAGCAGGGCCTGGGCCTTACGTTCCTCGGGGGCCAGGCCCATGCCGCGTTTGACCGTGCTGACGACGCCGCGGCGCACCGGGCGGCCGTCGAGCAGGACCCGGCCGGAGGCGGGACGGGCGCCGTACACGGCTTCGAGGATCTCCGAGCGGCCCGAGCCGACGAGCCCGGCCAGCCCGACGATCTCACCCGCCCGTACGGAGAACGACACGTCCGCGAACACGCCGGTAGAGCTGAGTCCCTCGACGCGGAGCACCTCCTCCCCCAGGGTGCGTCTGCCCCTGGGCGGGAAGACGTACTCGACGTTGCGGCCGGTCATGAGGGAGACGATCTGCGTGGTCGGCGTGTCGCGGGCGGGCAGTCCGACGGCCACCGTGCGGCCGTCCTTCAGCACCGTGACCCGGTCGCCGATCTCGCGGATCTCCTCCAGCCGGTGGGAGATGTAGACCACGGCCACGCCCTGGGCGGTCAGCTCGCGGATGATGCGGAACAGGTTGGCCACCTCGTCGTGGGCGAGTGCGGCCGACGGCTCGTCCATGATGATGAGGCGGGCGTCGTGGGAGAGCGCGCGGGCCATCGAGACGACCTGCTTGGCGGCCGGCGGCAGCCGCCCGACCTCCATCGACGGGCGGATCTCGGCGTGGCCGAGCCGTTCGAGCACCTCGCGGGCCGCGCGCCGGCCCGCGGCCCGGTTCACGAAGCCCAGGCGGGCGTGCTCGTGGCCGAGGAAGATGTTCTCGGCCACGGAGAGCCCGTCGACCAGGTCGAGTTCCTGGTAGATGGTGGCGAAGCCGAGCTTGATGGCGTCGATGGGGCTGCCGGGGCGCACTTCCGCGCCGTTGAAGAGGATCGTGCCCTCGTCCGGCTGGTGGACTCCGGCCAGCACCTTGATCAAGGTGGACTTGCCGGCGCCGTTCTGGCCGAGCAGGCAGTGCACTTCGCCCGCCCGTACGTCCAGGTCGACTCCGTCCAGCGCGCGCACACCGGGGAACTGCTTGACGATGCCCTTCATGACCAGCATCGGGAGGTCCCTTTCAGGCGTTCTATCAGGCGTTGACGATGCGGTTGATGTTGTCCGGTGACAGGTAGTGCTCGATGGCGAGGATTCCGGCGCCGAGCGCGGCGGCGTTGATGCCCGTACGGCTCGGCGTGATCGACAGATGGTTCGTGGCCAGCGGGAGCGATCTGCGGTAGACCGTCTCCCTGATCCCGGCCAGCAGATGCTCGTGCACCCGCGACAGCGCGCCGCCGATGACGATGACCTCGGGGTTGAAGAAGTTGACCAGGCTGGCCAGCACCTCGCCGATGAGCCGGCCGGCCTCTCTGACCAGCCGCAGCGCCTGGGTGTTGCCCGACTGGACGAGCGCCACCACGTCGCCGCCCGACTCGGCGGGCAGGCCCAGCTCGGTCAGCCGCCGCGCGATGGCGGCGCCGCCGGCCACGGCCTCCAGGCAGGCGCTGTTGCCGCACCGGCAGCCGGCGTCGTCGTGGCCGCTGACCCGGATGTGCCCGATGTCGCCGGCCGAGCCCTGGGCGCCCCTGTGCAGCTTGCCCTCGGCCATGATCCCGCAGCCGATGCCGGTGCCGACCTTGACGAACAGCAGGTGGCTCGTGCCCGCGAAGGCGTTGCGGTGCTCGCCCAGCGCCATCACGTTGACGTCGTTGTCCACCAGGACCTCGACGCCCTCGAAGTATTCGGGGACGGGGTAGTCGTTCCAACCCGGCATGATCGGCGGGTTGTTCGGCCGCCCCGTGGCGAACTCCACCGGCCCCGGCACCCCGATGCCGAGCGCGCGCAGCGCCTTGCGGGGGCGTCCGGCCTGGTCGAGCAGGCGGTCGAGGCGCTGGTCGACGTGGGCGAGCACGTGGTCGGGCCCCTCGCCGATGTGCAGCGCGTCTTCGCACTCGGCCAGCACGTTGCCCGAGATGTCCATCAGGGACACCCGGCAGTGCGTGGCGCCCAGGTCGACGCCCGCGAAGGCGTGCTCCTCGGTGTGCAGGCGGAGCTGGCGGGGAGGGCGGCCGCCGGTGGACTCGCCGCTCTCGGTCTCTTCCACCAGGCCGCGCTCGATCAGCGCGTCCACCCGCTGGGAGATGGTGGATCTGGCCAGGCCGGTGAGCCTCGCCAGATCGGAACGGGTCGTCGCGGAGCCTGCGCTGATCAGCGTCAGCACGTCGCCGGCGGAGCCCGGCTGGGGGGTCATGCCGCGACAATATGATCACCGATGCGGCAAATCAAGAGTGGGGATCGACCGAACTCCCCTGACTTCCGCCGAAGATCGAACAAACCATGCTTGTTGATATGGATCGAACGGCTACGTCCGCCGACGCGCGACGCCCGGCGGCGGACGGTTGACGTACGGGCTCAGAGCATCGCCTTCATCGAGTCGCCCGCCGTCAGCACGTAAGGCTGCTCGGCCATCACCGACTCCCAGTGGGCCGCGATCGCCTCCGGCGTGAGGTCGTCGGTCTTCCAGCCCGGCCCCTCCGCCACGAACACCCGGGCCACCCGGCCGCCGCCGACGCTGAAGACCTCGCCGCTGACCTCGCACGACTCGTGCACGAGGTAGGCCACCAGCGCGCTGACCCGCTCGGGCGCGAACTTGGCCTCGAACTCGGCCGGCAGCAGCGCCTCCGTCATCCTGGTCCAGGCGATGGGCGCGATCGCGTTGGCCTTGATGCCGTTGCGCGCGCCCTCGATCCCGATCGTCTTGGTCAGGCCCACCAGGCCCATCTTGGCGGTGGAGTAGTTCGCCTGGCCGAAGTTGCCGAACAGGCCGGCCGGGCTGGAGGTGTTGACCACGCGCCCGTAGCCGGCGGCCTTCATCAGCGGGTAGGCGGCCTGGCTCACCAGGTACGAGCCGCGTACGTGCACGGCCAGCACCCCGTCGAACTCCTCCACCGTCATCTTGCCGAACGACCTGTCGCGCAGGATGCCCGCGTTGTTGACGACGATGTCGACCTTGCCGTACGCGTCGACGGCCGCCTGCACGATGGCCCTGGCGCCCTCGGGCGTCGCCACGTTGTCAGTGCTGGCCACGGCCTGGCCGCCGTTCTTCGCGATGAGGGCGGCCACCTCGGCGGCGGGCCCGGCCGAGGCGCCGGTGCCGTCGAGCGCGCCCCCGAGGTCGTTGACGACGACCTTGGCGCCGCGCTCGGCCAGGAGGAGCGCGTGCGACCTCCCGAGGCCGTGCCCGGCCCCCGTGACGATCGCGACCCTGTCATCGAACCGGAGCATCGAACCTCCCGCACAGGAGAACAACATTCTGTTACGAGTACGATAACCCGCCCGGGTTCCTCTGGAGGGAGACGCCGACCGCCCTTTACCCCGGGGACCGTCAGGGGGCGTGCCACAGATCGGGTTCCCCCGCCTGCCTGACCACGCGCCCCTTGGCCGCCAGCCACACCAGATGGGCCAGCGTCTCGTTGTTGGCCGAGCGCCGCATGAACGGCGGGATCGTCTCCCAGGGCCGCGACCACGTCAGCCGGGTGGCCACCTCCCAGCACGCCACGCCGCTCCCTGCCGCGCCCACGACCCGCTCGATCTCGGCCAGGCGCGCGTCATGGTGCGCCATCACGGCGTCCACCCGCCCGGCCAGCTCCAGGAACCGGTACTCGTGCGCCGGCAGCACCTCGTCCACCTCAAGCGCGCGCACGGCCGCCAGCGAGTCGAGGTAGTCGGCCAGCGGGTTCGGCCCCGACTGGGGGTGCACGGCCACGATGGGCGTGATCCTGGCCAGCACGTGGTCGCCGGAGAACAGCACCCTGCGCGAGGGCGAGACGAAGCACAGGTGCCCAGGCGAGTGGCCGGGCGTCCAGACGGCCCGCAGGTCCCAGCCGGGCAGGCCGAGGTCGTCGCCGTCCTCCACCAGCCGGTCAGGACGGGCCATTGAGACCACGTGCCGGATCATCATGGAGGCCCCGGCCAGCTCGTCCAGCGTCAGCTCGGGGACCCCGCAGCGGCGCAGCAGCGCGCGTTCCCGCCGGACGAGGGTGTCGACGACCTCGTCGTCGTAGCGTTCGCGCACCAGGCGGGCGTCGGCGGGGTGCAGCGCGATCCAGGCGCCCGACGCCTCACGAACGCGCCCCGCGAGCCCGTAGTGGTCGGGGTGGATGTGGGTGACCAGCACGCCCTTGACGTCGGTGATCGCGTATCCGGCCACGCCCAGGCCGGCGACGAGCGCGTCGTACGCCTCGTCGGTGTTCCATCCGGCGTCGACGATCGCCACGCCGCCGGGCAGTTCGAGGAGGTAGACCAGCACGTACCGGAGGGGGTTGACCGGGATCGGCACCGGGACGGACCACAGCCCCGGGCGTACCCGCTCGACTTCGGGGATCGTCCCGCCGACCCACGCCTCTCTCTGCGCCGCGTTCGAGGGGGTCACCGCAAATTTCGCCACGGTCCCGAATATAGTTCTGCATCCGAATCATGTTCTACTGGGGGTCATGAAGCTGAGCCGCGAGATCTCGGATGATGGCCGCTTCGTCCGGCAGCCGAACCGCTTCACC
Source organism: Nonomuraea sp. NPDC051298 (assembly GCF_055586305.1). Lineage (NCBI taxonomy): Bacteria > Bacillati > Actinomycetota > Actinomycetes > Streptosporangiales > Streptosporangiaceae > Nonomuraea > Nonomuraea sp. NPDC051298. The sequence continues at coordinate 71,618 of NZ_JBVJIM010000005.1, read as the reverse complement.
GAACGGCTCGGCCCTCCCGAGCCCGGCCGCTACCGGCTCTACGCCTCCTACGCCTGCCCGTGGGCACAGCGGGTGCTGATCGTCCGCAAGCTCCTCGGCCTGGAAGACCTGCTGGACGTCACGATCGTCGACCCCATCCGCGACGAGAAGGGCTGGCGGGTGCCGGGAGGCGACCCGGAATACCTGTCGGAGCTGTACCACGCCACCGAACCCGGCTACGCGGGCCGCTACACCGTCCCCTGCGTCTGGGACACCAGGGACGAGCGGATCGTCACCAACGACTTCCCGCAGATCACCCTCGATCTGGAGACGTCGTGGGGCACCTCGCCCGACCTCTACCCGGAACGCCTGCGGCCCGACGTCGACATCATGAACGACCGCCTCTACCACGGCCTCAACAACGCGGTCTACGAGGCCGGCTTCTCCCGTGACCAGCAGGCGTACGAGGAGGCGGTGGCGCGGGTGTTCACCACCCTCGACTTCCTCGAGGTGCGCCTGGCCGAGTCGGAGTACCTCTTCGACACCCTCACCGACAGTGACGTGCGCCTCTACACGACGCTGGCCAGGTTCGACTCCGTCTACTACGGCCACTTCAAGTGCTCGGTCAGGCGGCTGACGGACTATCCGGCGCTGTGGGCGTACGCGCGCCGGCTGTACGCCATCCCGGCCTTCCACGAGACCACCGACTTCGACCAGATCAAGCGTCACTACTACATCACCCAGTCACACATCAACCCGAGCCGGATCGTGCCGGTAGGACCCGACCTGGACTGGGGTCCGCGGCCACCGGCATCCGCACGAACAGCAGCGCCGACGACACCATGACCACGGCGGCGGCGCCCCAGGCGGCGGCGAGGCCCGCCTGGGCGGCCAGGGTGCCGAGCGTCAGGTTGGCCAGGATCCCGCCCGACTGCAGCGAGAGCGACCCCGTCGAGGTGACGGTGGTCCGCTCGGAGGCGCTGACCGCCTTGTGCGTCAGCTCCAGGCACAGCACCCCCGTCACCGCGGCGCCCACGAAGAGCGCGATGTAGGCGAGCCCGGCGCTGACCATCCCTGGCGGGCCGGTCAGCCCCGCCGTGGCGGCCAGCGCGGCCACGGAGAGCGCGGTCAGGACCGTCCCGGCGATCGCGCCCCCTGCCGAGCCGCCCGCCAGCCGCGCGGCCCGCGGGGCGAGCGCGCTGCCCGCCGCGCTGCCCGCGAACCCGAGCGCCGCGACCACGGCGTAGAACAGGCTGCCGCGCTCGGCGGTGCCGGCCAGCTCGGCCAGCCGTCCGGGGGTGAGCAGTTCGATGGTCATGAGCACCATGCCCGACGCCGCGGCGGCCGCCATGAGCCGGCGCAGCACGGCGCCGCCCACGGCCAGCCGGACGCCGCCGATCACCGTCGCGGGCACCTCGCGCAGCACGCTGGCCAGGGACCGGCGCCCGTGCGCGGGCTCTGGCAGCGCGAAGACCACCACGACCAGCAGCACCATCGCCGCCACCGCGCCCGCCAGGGGCGGCGCCGCCAGCGGGAAGATCAGCGAGGGCGGCGCCAGCAGCGGCAGGACGCCGCCCGCCAGCACGCCCAGGCACAGGGCCACCGACTCCATCGCGCCGCCCCTGGCCAGTCCTGGCTTGAGATCGGCGCCGGGGCCCTCGATGCCGTGCAGGGTGTCGACGTACCAGGAGGTGGCGGGGCCGCTGGACAGCGCCCTGGCCACGCCCTTGAACACGCCGCTCACCAGGAACATCCAGAACGTGGTCGACACGCTCATCAGCGCCAGCGCCGCCACCGTGAACGCGGCCGAGGCGACCAGCATCACGCGACGCCCCACCACGTCGGCCAGCCCGCCCGTGGGCAGCTCGAGGCTCACGGTCACGACCGAGAACACCGTCACCGTCAACCCGACCTGGGCCAGGCTGAGCCCCCGCTCGCTCATCAGCAGGACCATGGAGGCCATCATCAGACCAGGAGGCAGCCAGGTCAGGAAGCTGACGAGCATGTAGCGCCGTAACGCGGAACGCGCGGTCACGGCTCCTCCCTCCGCACCTTGGGGTAGCCCCCCACCCAGATGTGCACCTGCGGCGCGCCGGGCTCGCCCTCGTAGCGCGCCACCAGCTCGTTCAACAGCTCGTCGGCACGCGTCATGAACTCCGCCAGCGCGACCGGCGGCAACTCCACGAAGTGGTCGTTCATCCCCGCGGCCTCCACCCACTCCGGGGACCAGTCGTCCTCGTCGAACTCCTGGACGACCCGCGCGAGCGTCTCGGCCTGGCGCAGCCGCAGCAGCCTGACCGCCTCGCGGCCTTCGGGCGTGCCGTACAGCTCGCGGCTGTTCCACGAGGTGTAGCGGTGGCGGGCCCGCCAGCGGCGCTCGCGGGCGTCGCGCCGGCCGTCGTCCTCCTCGATGAAGCCGTACTTGAACAGCTCGCGCAGGTGGTAGCTGGTCGAGCCGGAGCTCTCGCCGACCTTGCGGCCCAGCTCGCTGGCGGTGGCCGGGCCGTCGCTGCGCAGCAGGCCGAGCAGCCGGATGCGCAACGGGTGGGTGACCGCCTTGAGCACCTGCGGATCAGTGATCTTGTAGCTCTCCTCCACGCCTCGAAGGTAAACCACAAAGACAATTTTGCAAAGGGATTTTTGCGGTTTCTCCGCTCCTAGACTGTGGGGATGCTCGACGACATCTGGGTGGACGACTCCGTCTTCGCACTGCGACCCGACTTCGCGGTGCTCCTCATGACCGCGCGCGGCCTGCGCAACGGGCCCACCGACGACCGGTCCAGGGGCTGGCTGGAGCAGGCGTCGGCGCTGGAGGTGCAGACCGGCAAGATCGACGCGTGGAAGGACGCCTACCGGGCGTTCGGGGCCAAGCCGCAGCGCACCCGGCCCTCGGTCGACGCGCTCACCCGGCGCATGCCGCTGCCCGAGATCAACCGGGCCGTCGACGCGTACAACTCGGTCAGCGTCAAGCACGCGCTGCCCATCGGCGGCGAAGACCTCGACCACTACGTCGGCGCGGCGCGGCTGGTGCGGGCGAGCGGCGAGGAGGAGTCGGAGGAGGCACTCGGGCGGCCCGAGCCGGGCGAGGTGATCTGGCGCGACGACACCGGCGTCACCTGCCGCAGGTGGAACTGGCGTCAGGGGGTGCGCACCCGGCTCACCGAGACGACCGCCAACGCGCTCTTCCTGCTCGAACGCCTGGAGCCCATGTCGCTGGAGGAGCTGAAGGAGGCGGGCGAGGAGCTGGCGGACCTGCTGTCCGAGATGTCCCCTGAGGTGCAGATCACCAGCAGATTGTTGTCCAACGGGAAATAAACCCCTCGTCGCGGCGTTGATACCAAAGAGTAATAATTGCCGCACCACCCGGATTGACGAGGGGGGCGTGACCTCTTTGCACGGTCCTGAGAGGATCGTTCGAGGCGGCACGGGCTCTTCGGCGCGCGCTGCCGGTCCGGGCGAGTAGCCTTGGACAGGTTCTCTAACATCAACGCCGATCTGCGGAAGAGGGCGATTTCCGCCGTGTCGTCTGAGTCGTCGCGGACAAACCCGCTGGCAAGCTTTGGTCAGAACGAGTGGCTTGTCGACGAGCTGTACCAGAAGTACCTCCAGGATCCCGAGTCTGTCGACAAGGCATGGTGGAACTTCTTCGCTGACTACAACCCTGACTACGGACCGGGCCGTGCCCCGGTCAGGGAGGCTGCGAACGGCACTGTGACCGCCCCCGCACCTCCCCAGGCACCCCAGGCCGCTCCCAAGGCCGCGCCGAAGGCGCCGGCCGTGGCCGAGAAGCCGAAGCAGCCTGCCACCCCGGTCCCCAAGGACGCCGAGGAGATCAAGCTCCGTGGCGCGGCGGCCCGCACGGCCGCCAACATGGAGCTGTCACTGACGGTCCCGACGGCGACCAGCGTGCGGGCCATCCCGGCCAAGCTGCTGATCGACAACCGCATCGTGATCAACAATCACCTCAAGCGGGGTCGTGGCGGCAAGGTCTCCTTCACCCACCTGATCGGCTTCGCGATCGTCAAGGCCCTGAAGGCCATGCCGGAGATGAATCACTCCTACGCGGAGATCGACGGCAAGCCGACCCTGGTCAAGCCCGAGCACGTGGGCTTCGGCCTGGCGATCGACGTCCAGAAGAGCAACGGCGATCGCCAGCTCCTCGTGCCCTCGATCAAGGGCGCGGAGGCGATGGACTTCCGGCAGTTCTGGATGGCCTACGAAGACGTCGTGCGCAAGGCGCGAGCCGGCAAGCTCGGCGTCGACGACTTCTCCGGCACCACGATCTCGCTGACCAACCCCGGCACCATCGGCACCGTGCACTCCGTGCCGCGCCTGATGCCCGGCCAGGGCACGATCATCGGCGTCGGCGCGATGGAATACCCGGCCGAATACCAGGGGGCCTCCCCCGACACGCTCTCGCGTCTGGCCGTCTCCAAGGTCATGACGCTGACCAGCACCTACGACCACCGCATCATCCAGGGCGCCCAGTCGGGCGACTTCCTGCGCCAGATCCACCGGCTGCTGCTCGGTGAGGACGGCTTCTACGACGAGATCTTCGAGGCCCTGCGCATCCCGTACGAGCCGGTCCGCTGGGTCCAGGACATCTCGGCCACGCACGACGACGACGTGGCCAAGTCCGCCCGCGTCATCGAGCTGATCCACGCCTACCGGGTCCGCGGCCACCTCATGGCCGAGACCGACCCGCTGGAGTACAAGCAGCGCAAGCACCCCGACCTCGACATCCAGTCGCACGGCCTGACGCTGTGGGACCTGGAGCGCGAGTTCGCCACCGGCGGATTCGGCGGCAAGCCGCTGATGAAGCTGCGCGACATCCTGGGCGTGCTGCGCGACTCCTACTGCCGCACCGTCGGCATCGAGTACATGCACATCCAGAATCCCGAGGAGCGGGCCTGGATCCAGGAGCGGGTGGAGAAGGCGCACGCCTCGCCCGAGCGCGCCGAGCAGCTCAACATCCTGTCGCGGCTCAACACCGCCGAGGCGTTCGAGACGTTCCTGCAGACGAAGTTCGTCGGCCAGAAGCGCTTCTCGCTGGAGGGCGGCGAGTCCCTGATCCCGCTGCTCGACTCGGTCATCAGCGACGCCGCCGACGAGGGGCTCGACGAGGTCGTCATCGGCATGGCCCACCGCGGCCGGCTCAACGTGCTGGCCAACATCGTGGGCAAGTCCTACGCGCAGATCTTCGGCGAGTTCGAGGGCAACATCGACCCGCGCACCGCCCACGGCTCCGGCGACGTGAAGTACCACCTGGGCGCGAGCGGCCAGTTCACCGCGCCGAGCGGCACGAACATCACCGCGTCCGTGGTCGCCAACCCCTCCCACCTGGAGGCGGTCGACCCGGTGCTGGAGGGCGTCGTCCGCGCCAAGCAGGACCTCCTGGAGCGCGGCGAGGAGGGCTTCACCGTCCTGCCCGTGCTCGTCCACGGTGACGCGGCCTTCGCCGGCCAGGGCGTCGTGGCCGAGACGCTCAACCTGTCGCAGCTTCGCGGCTACCGCACCGGCGGCACCGTGCACGTGGTGGTCAACAACCAGGTCGGCTTCACGACCTCGCCCGCCTCGTCCCGTTCCTCGGTCTACGCGACCGACGTGGCGCGGATGATCCAGGCCCCGATCTTCCACGTCAACGGCGACGACCCCGAGGCCGTGGTCCGCGTGGGCCAACTGGCCTACGAGTACCGCCAGGCGTTCCGCAAGGACGTCGTCATCGACCTCATCTGCTACCGCCGCCGCGGCCACAACGAGGGCGACAACCCGGCCTTCACCCAGCCGCTGATGTACGACCTCATCGACGCCAAGCGCTCGACCCGAAAGCTCTACACCGAGGCGCTGATCGGCCGGGGCGACATCACGGTCGAGGAGGCCGAGCAGGCGCTGCGCGACTACCAGGCGAAGCTGGAGCAGGCGTTCACCGAGACCCGCGAGGCGGCGAAGAAGCCCAAGGAGGCGGCCGCCATGCGGGTGCCGCCGACCGAGGTCGTCAAGTGGTCCCACGACGACACGCCGACCGCGATCAGCGACGAGACGCTCAAGCGCATCGTCGACACCCAGCTCAGCCTGCCCGAGGGCTTCACGCCGCACCCGCGCCTGGCGCCGGTGCTGCAGCGCCGCGGTCAGATGGTCGAGCAGGACTCGATCGACTGGGCGATGGGTGAGACGCTGGCGTTCGGCTCGCTGCTGCTCGACGGCCACCCGGTGCGCCTGGTCGGACAAGACTCGCGCCGCGGCACGTTCACCCAGCGGCACGCCGTCCTGGTCGACCGGATGACCGGCGCCGACCACACACCGCTCAAGAGCTTCAACCAGGGCACCACGAAGTTCTACGTCTACGACTCGCTGCTCAGCGAGTTCGCGGCGCTCGGCTTCGAGTACGGCTACAGCGTGGTCCGCCCCGACGCCCTGGTCTGCTGGGAGGCGCAGTTCGGCGACTTCGTCAACGGCGCCCAGACGATCATCGACGAGTTCATCTCGTCCGGCGAGCAGAAGTGGGGCCAGAAGTCCTCGGTCGTGCTGCTGCTGCCGCACGGCTTCGAGGGCCAGGGCCCCGACCACTCCTCGGCCCGCATCGAACGGTTCCTGCAGGTCTGCGCGCTCGACAACATGACGGTCGCGCAGCCCACCACGCCGGCCAACTACTTCCACCTGCTGCGCTGGCAGGTGGAGTCCGAGCGGCACAAGCCGATGGTGGTCTTCACGCCGAAGTGGCTGCTGCGCCACAAGGCGGCCACGTCGAAGGCGTCCGAGTTCAGCTCGGGCACCTTCCAGCCGGTCCTCGGTGACACGACCGTCGACCCGGGCAAGGTCACCAGGGTCGCGCTCTGCTCCGGCAAGCTCTACTACGAGCTGGCGGCGCAGCGCGAGAAGAGCGGCCGCGACGACGTCGCGATCGTCCGGCTGGAGCGGCTCTACCCGTTCCCGTCGGAAGAGCTGGCCACCGAGCTGGCCCGCTACGGCTCGCAGGTCGAGCTGGTGTGGGCGCAGGACGAGCCGACCAACATGGGTCCGTGGCCCTACCTGACGCTCAAGCTGGCCGAAGACCCGCAGTCGCTGGGCGGCCGGGAGCTGCGGCGCGTGTCGCGCGCGGCCAACAGCTCTCCGGCGACCGGGTCGCACAACGCGCACGACAGGGAGCTCGAGGAGATCCTTCACCAGATCTTCGGCTGAGCGCCCCGCCCGGCGAGCCCCCTGCCCTTCGCGGCCGGGGGCTCGCCTCTTTCAGGCAGGCTCGGCGCCCCAAGGGCGCCCCGAGGTGCCGCAAGGTGCCTCGGGAACGAATGGAGAGCGATGTACTTCACCGATCGGGGGATCGAGGAGCTGGTCGAGCGGCGCGGCGAGGAGGAGGTCAGCCTGCTCTGGCTGGGCGAGCGGCTGCGTGAGTTCGTCGACCTCAACCCCGAGTTCGAGACCCCGGTCGAGCGGCTGGCGACCTGGCTGGCACGCCTCGACGACGACGAGGACGACTGAGGGCGGAGGGCGGAGGGCCGTCGCACTCGGCCGCGCCCGACGAATCGCCCGCTTTCCAAACGCGATACATCTTGAGTTTTCGGCGAACGCGACATATCGTGATTGTCGTAGACACGTGTCGCCAATGAGAGGCGGGGGAGCATGCCGCAGTGGACGATCGATGAGCCAGGACAACTGACCTTCGGCGAGGTGGACTCGCTCGACGTACGCATCGTCGCCGGCCGCCTGGACGTCCTGGCCAGCGACGGCACACCCACCCTGGAGGTCGCCGAGATCGACTCGGCCTCACCGCTCGTGGTCACCTACGACGAGCACAGCAGATCGCTCACCGTCGCCTACCGCGACCTCACCTGGGACGGCCTGCTCGGCTGGCTCAGGCGCGACCGCCGCCACACGGTGTTGTCCATCGCCGTCCCCAAGGGCTGCCGGGTCAAGGCGGGTGTGGTGACCGCCCCGGCCGTGGTGGCCGGGTTCGAGCGGGTGACGCAGGTCAAGACCGTCTCCGGCGAGATCGTCCTCGACGGCGTCAGCGGCGACGTGGTCGCCAACACCGTCTCCGGGGCCGTCGAGAGCCGGGCGATGGACGGCGACCTGTCGTTCATCAGCGTCTCCGGCGACCTCACCGTGGCCGACGGCACGCCACACCGCCTCAAGGCGAACACGGTCTCTGGCCGCATCACGGCCGACCTGTCGCTGCGGCCGACCGGACACGTGACGATCAACAGCGTGTCCGGCGACATTCTGGTCAGACTGCCCGAGAACGTCGACACCGACGTCAACGTCAGGTCCACCTCGGGCAGGCTCGTCAGCACGTTCGACGGGCTGGCCACCACGAGCGGCCCCGGCACGAAGGCGCTGTCGGGACGGCTGGGCGGCGGCATGGCCTCGCTGTCGGCCGTCACCGTCTCCGGCGAGGTCACGCTGCTCAAGGGAGAGAAGGAATGAGTCCTGTCTTCGGTCACGGCCGGCTCCGGCTGTACCTGCTCAAGCTGCTGGAGGAGAGCCCGCGCCACGGCTACGAGGTCATCCGGCTGCTCCAAGACCGCTTCCTCGGCGTCTACTCGCCCTCCCCCGGCACCATCTACCCCCGCCTGGCCCGCCTGGAGGAGGAGGGCCTCGTGACGCACGAGGTGGTCGAGGGCAAGAAGGTGTTCTCGATCACCGACAAGGGCCGCGAGGAGCTGAACGCCCGGCTCGACGAACTCGACGACCTGGAGCAGGAGATCTCCGCCTCCGTGCGCGACATCGCCCGCGAGGTGAAGGAGGACGTGCGCGACACGGTCAAGTCGCTGCGCGACGAGCTGACGCGGATGGCCAAGGACGTGCGTACGGGTGCGGCGGAGGACACCCTGCGGATGCGGCAGCGGCAGAAGGAGGACATCAGGCGGCTCAGGGACGAGCAGAAGCGGCAGTGGATGGAGCACGCCGCGCACTGGCAGGACGAGGGCGGACGGCTCACCGGGGAATGGCGCCGGATCTGGTCGCAGGTGTGGGCCACGCTCGGGGGCGAGGCGTCCGACGCGCCGCCCAACCGGGCCGCGCTCGACGCCGAGCTGGGCGAGCTGCTCGCCGACGTCGTGGCCGAGATCCGCGAGGGGGCCTCGAAGGCCCGGCTGACGCCGGAGAAGCTCGCGGAGCTGCGTACGACGCTCGACGACACCGCCCGGCGCGTCCGCGACATCCTCGAACGCTGACGTCGCCCGCCGCGCCCGCCGCCTTCGCTGCCTGGGACCGGCGGGCCCCTGGGACGGCGAGGTCAGCGGGAGCGGAGGCGCCGCCCGTCCGGCCGCCGCGCCCCTCGGGCCGCCCTGCGCGCGCGATAGGCGATCGGCATGTACCGCAACCGCTCGGGCACCCACGGCGTCAACATCGCCACCGCCCGCCCGAGTCGCCGCAGGCGCCGCTCGTCCCTGGCGGTCCACCGCAGCCCCAGCCTCCCCCGTACGGCGGCCGGCAGCGTCCCGACGGTGACGAAGTAGTTGAGCTCCCCCGACCTGATCCCGACCGGCGTCCACCACCGGCGCAGCGGCCCCGGCAACCCGGGTGGCGCCGGGGTGACCCGCATGACCGCCAGCACGTCGAGCGCCGTCGGGTGCGCCTCCAGCCGCCGGTCGACCATCCCCTCGAAGTATCGCCGGCACGCCTCCGCGTCGGCGGGCAGCTCCCGCTCCGGCACCCGCAGGATCGCGCCGAGCCGCCGCGACTCCTCGTAGAAGCGCCGTTCCTGGGCCCGCGTCAACGGGGTGCCGAAGTAGCGGTTGAGCGCGACGAAGCGCTCGAACAACGTCAGGTGCACCCAGGCCCACGCCTCGCCGTTCAGCGCGTGGTAGTGCCGGCCCTGCTCGTCGACGCCGCCGATCGGCTTGTGCAGCTCGCGCAGCCGCCGCCCCTCCGCGGGGCCGCCGGCGCCGCCGTACACCCACTTCTGGACGGAGACGAGCGTGCGCTCCAGCCGCCCCCAGGGGTCGTGCCTGTAGGCGGAGTGCTCGGCGACCGCCGCCCCGACCGCCGGGTGCATCGTCTGGAGCACCAGGGCGCTGCCGGCCACGAGCAGGTTGCGGTATTCGCCGGCGGTCTCCCAGTGCATCGAACCTGGGCCGAAGGGCTCGACGTCGGTCATGACTGCCTCCCGGGTGACACACCCCTTGTATCACCCGGGAGGGCCCGGCAGTAACCCGGCACTTATTCAGCCGGTGAAGACGATCTTTCCGAAGAGGTCCCCTGCCGCCATGGCGGCGAACCCGTCCCGCGCCTCGGTCAGCGGCAGCACCCGGTCGATCTCGGGCCGCAGCCCCGTCTGCTCCAGGAACACGGCCAGCCGCTGGAGCTGCGCGCGCGTCCCCATGGTGGAGCCGATCACGGAGAGCTGCAGGAAGAAGACCCGGTTCAGGTCGGCGGGCGGGACCGCGCCGCTGGTGGCGCCCGAGACCACGATGCGCCCGCCCGGCTTGAGCGACTTGAGCGAGTGGTCCCAGGTGGCCTGCCCGACGGTCTCCATGACCGCGTCCACCCGCTCGGGCAGCCGCGCGCCCGGCTCGAAGACCTGGTCGGCGCCGAGCAGCCGGGCCCGTTCGCGCTTGTCCCCGGAGCGGCTGGTGGCCCAGATCCGGTAGCCGGCGGCCCGTCCGAGCGCGATCAGCGCGGTCGCGACGCCCCCGCCCGCCCCCTGCACGAGGACGGTGGACCCGGGTTCGAGCCCGGCCTTGTCGAACAGCATCCGGTACGCGGTCAGCCACGCCGTCGGCAGGCACGCCGCATGCTCGAACGAGAGCGCGGCCGGCTTGGGCACCAGGTTGCGCCGCGGCACGGCCACCCGCTCGGCGAACGTGCCGTCGTACGCCTCCGACAGCAGCGTGCGCTTCGGGTCGAGCGTCTCGTCGGCGCCCGTGCCGATCACGGAGTGCACGATGACCTCGTTGCCGTCCTCGTCCACCCCTGCGGCGTCGCAGCCGAGCACGATCGGCAGCCGGTCCTGCCTGATGCCGACGCCCTTGAGCGTCCACAGGTCGTGGTGGTTGAGGGCGGCGGCGCGTACGGAGACGGTCGTCCAGCCGTCGGGCACCTTCGGCTCCGGGTGCTCACCGAGCGTCAGCCCGGCGAGCGGGTGGTCGGGATCGGTCTGTGTGGCGGTTACGGCGAACATGGCCGCACCTTACTTCAGCCCCGTACGCCCGCCCCGGATCGCCATCACCTGACCGTGACCCGAATGCCCTCGATCGCCTGCCGCCGGAACTCCGCCGACCCGGCCACGGCCACCAGCACGTCGCCGCGGCACACCATCTCGGCGGACCGCCTGAGCCCCTCGATCACCTGGGGCATCCTGGCCTTCTTCCGGCAGTCGGGGGTGGGCACGAGCGCGACCATCTCCCTCGTGCCGCCGCCGAACCAGAGCTGCGGGCCGATCGGCGCACCGTGCTCGGTGTCGCCCGGCTCGGCCAGCCGTACGCCCCGACCGGCCGACAGCACCAGGTAGCCGCGCTCGGTCACCGTGCCCTTCAGGCTCCGCGCGAGCGTGAGCCGCTGGTCGAACGTCAGGGCGTCACCCATGCCGTAGCCCCGGTCGTACACGGCGAGCCGCCACGGCCCGAAGGCGAACAGCAGCACCTGCCCGGAGGACCGGCTGCCGGCCTGGCGCGGCCAGAGGGTCACGTTGGGGGCGTAGTTCCTGATCGGCTCGTCGCCGCGGGTGATCTCGGCCTCGCCCCCGTACGGCGCCACGAACATCCGCAGCCTCCCGTCCACCCACCCCGACTGGAAGGGACGCGAGCCCTTCTCGTCGAGGTCGAGCCCCGCCGGGTAGCGCACCTCGGCCCGCACCCCGTGCGGGAACACGACCTGGAGGACCTCGTCGCCGCCCCTGCGCGTGGCGGGGACGGTGAGGACGTTGGGCGCGCTCTCCAGCCGGGTCAGCGACCTGATGGGCTCCGGCGTCGGCCGTGCGGGCTCAGGCTCGGGGTCACGGCTGGTCAGCAGGCTGACAGCGGGGATCAGCAGGAGCGCCAGAACCACCACCAGCCCGACCCACCGGCGACGGCCGCGCTCGCCTGCCTCGATGACGTCGAACTGGTCAGCCACGACGTTCCTCGCCGAGTAGTGCCGGCTTGCGCCCTAGGCTCTCAGTTCAATCGAACGGCAGGCACCAGCGCAAGACCCGAAATATCCGCCTATGGGGCACCGGTTCACCACCGCTCACCCCGCGGCGTCCTGCCCGGGCCCCGGCCGCCCTCCGGTGGTCGTGAGGCCGTGCGGATCCCTGCGACCCGTCGACCAGAACATCACTCCGTTGATGAGGACCGAACGAGGAGTGGCGTTTGATAAATGGCGTTACCGGTGTTGCCACAGAAAATCGAGCACCGCCTCCGGCCTGCGGAAATGCCGATCAGTAATACATGCGATCTCGGTATCTCTATAACGGAAAGGAACCGGACCATGCTTTTTCACGTCGTTTCCTGGTCGCCGGATCGCGCCATTCATTAACGTTCCGATCGTTTTCCTGGCCCACCGGGGCGCAGTACCCCGCTCTGGGCCGCCGAAAGCTGAGAGGAGCTCCATGTATTCCCGAGCAAGGCGCATCGCGATCCCCCTCGCCGGTCTGGTGGCCATCGGCCTGGCAGCGGGAACGCTCGGCGGCACCGCGGCCGGCGCGACGGCACCCTCCGACGTCGTCGCCAGGAACGCGGCGACACCGGCGGAGCAGGCGATCCAGTTCTGGACGCCCGACCGCATCAAGCTGGCGACCGACTACGACGACGGCCTCGACCTGTCCACCAAGGGCATCAAGGCCAGCAACGACACCCCTGACGGGCCGCCCGGCTCGGTTCCCCCGATCGGCGGAGAGAAGAAGACCACCACGAAGAGCAAGCACGTCAACCTGCCGAACACGGTCGGCCGCGTGTTCTTCACGCTGCCGAAGGCCGATCCGCGCGACCCGAAGAACTGGCGTTACTGCTCGGCCAGCTCGCTGCAGGGCAAGTTCCGCAACCTGGTGGCGACCTCGGCCCACTGCGTGTACGACACCAAGAAGAACACCTTCTACGACAACTGGATCTTCATCCCGTCGTACTGGGACGGCGACAGCGTCTGGACCGGCAAGGCCCCCTACGGCATCTACGCCGCCAAGACGTTCAACGCGCACGACGATTTCGTGGTGAAGGAGGACTACGACTACGACTACGCGTTCGTCAACGTCTACAACGGCATCAAGGTCAACTGGGAGAAGGTCAACAACCGCTGGCAGTGGACCGTGAAGAACGCGGGCCGGCTCGGCGACAACGTCGGCGGCCAGGGCTTCACCTGGAACCGGAGCACGAAGCTGAACGTGTTCTCGTTCGGCTACCCGGCGGGCGAGCACCCCGACGGCGACAAGCCGTTCACGGGCCGCACGATGAAGTACTGCTACGGCAAGACCAAGGCGATGCCCGAGGCCAAGAAGTACAACCTGCAGGAGCACATCGGCGTCAAGTGCGGCTTCACCGCCGGCGCGAGCGGCGGACCCCTCATCTACAACTACAAGAGCGCGTCGCGCACCGGCTACCTGGTCGGCGTGAACAGCGTCGCGTGGGACACCGACGGCAACGACCGCTACGACCACATCTCGTCGCCGTACTTCAACACCGACACGTACAACGTGTACAAGGCCGCCGCCAACCGGTGGACCGGCAACATGCCGTAGATCAAGCTGGCACCCCAGGCCCCGGCTCTCCTGGGAGCCGGGGCCTCCCCTCACCCTCTATTGCGGGCACGAGAGGCCGTCCCGGGCAGTGGCGTACACCACTGAAGCGCCACCGAATGCGCCGGGAAGTCGGCGAATTCCCGGTGCGCGAATGATCCATCCGCACCCACCCTGACCTGCGAGGATGTCGTCCACTAATGATCATTTACACGTATCGGGAGTCCCGGTCTGACGATGTCCTTATAGTTCACGATGCACTCTTGATCAGGTAACGAATCTCTATCCAAGCTGCAATACCGTCTGTACATCTGGAAAAATCCACCCTTACGACCCCAAGAAAGGCATTTCATGATCCCCCGCGCCAGGCGCCTCGTGGCCGCTGCCCTGGGCAGCGCGCTACTGCTGCTGCCTGCCTTCACGGGGATCGCCCACGCCGCACCCAGCAAGGTGTACGCCGCCCCGCTGACCAAGACCGTCGCGGACGTCAAGAGGGTCGCCGAGTACTGGAAGCCCGACCGCCTCAAGCAGGCCGACAGCTACACCCCGGCCACGCCCGGCGCCGCCGCCGCGCCGACGAGTTCGACGGCCGCCTCCGCGGGCCCCGCCTCGGCCGTCACCACGACCGTCAACCGGGCGACCGCCGCGCAGGCCGTGCCGGCCGCCGCGCCGCGCAAGGGCACCGCGCGGACCATGGGCAAGGTCTACTTCCGGTTCGGGGACAAGGAGTACTGGTGCTCGGCCAGCGCCGTCGCGGCCAAGAACCGCAGCGTCGTCGCCACGGCCGGACACTGCACGTACGACCCGCGGCAGGGCAAGGCCGCCGACTACTGGATCTTCGTCCCGAACCCCGGCCCCAACGGTGAGACGCCCGACGGCATCTACGTGGGCGCCTCGATCAGCATGCACGAGGACTGGTCGGGCAAGGGCGACTACGACTTCGACTACGCGTTCGTCACCGTTCAGCGCGGCTTCGTCTGGACCGCCAAGGACGGCGACTACGTCATGCAGGACGTCGGCCGGCTCCAGGACAACGTGGGCGGCGTCGGGCTCGAACTGAACAAGAAGCCCGGGACGTACAACGTGGCCGCCTTCGGCTACCCGGCCGGGCAGCAGCCCGACGGCTCGCGCCCGTACGACGGCAAGACGCTCAAGCAGTGCCCGGAACGCGTCACCCGCTACACCGTCGCCCCCAGCCTCGACCTGCAGAAGGGCGTAGAGCTGCAGCCCTGCGACTTCAGTCCGGGCGCCAGCGGCGGGCCGTGGCTGATCGGTTACGACGACGCCCGCAGGCTCGGCAACCTGAACGGCGTCAACAGCCTCACCTGGAACCGGGACGCCAAGGGGCGCTACGACGCGGTGTCGGCGCCGCACTTCGACACGACCACCGGCGAGGTCTACCGGCGCGCCGCGGGGGTCAGCATCCTGGCAAATGTGATGTAAGTCATAGGAACTACATGATCACTGCGGGTGATCAGCCAGTTCTAGATCTCGACAAGGTCACGACAGGTCTTGGAACGTTGACATGATCTACCGAAAATTCACATGACGACAGTCAAAGCTGTAGGTTCCGGGCTGTCCGTTTGCTGAGTTCGGGGGTGCACGAGGCGCCTCATGTCAGCGCAATCTGGAGTTACCTTGAAGCGAATCCTTCTGCCCGCCGGCGGTGCCGTCCTGGCGACCGGCCTGCTCGCCAGCGGTCTGTCCGGCACGGCCCTGGCCGACGGCGACGTCTCCCGCGACCCGATGGCCCGCAACACCTCCGACGCCGTCTCCGTCGCCTCCTTCTGGCTGGCGGCCAACGGTGCGGCGCTCCGGTCCGCGACCCAGTACACGTGGGACTCGAACGAGGTCAGGAAGGTCGTCTCCAAGGGCGGCGCCGACCCCGACGGCCGGCCCGGCATGACGGCGCCGACCGGGGAGTCGAAGTCGACCGGCAAGGCCCAGAACATCAACCTGCCCAAGAGCGTCGGCAAGGTCTTCTTCGTCGACGGCAGCGGGAAGCTCCGCTGGTGTTCGGGTTCCTCCATCCAGTCGAACTACCGCAACCTGGTCGCCACGGCCGGCCACTGCGTGTACGACACCGACAGCAACGCCCCCACGCTCGACAAGTGGATCTTCGTCCCCGGCTACTACCAGGGCAAGGCTCCTTGGGGCGTCTACGTGGGCAAGCAGGCCTTCACCCACTACGACTTCGACGTGTACGAGGACTACGACACCGACTACGCGTTCGTAACCGTCTACAACGGCGTCCTGTTCAACGGCGTCAAGCAGGTGGACAGCAGCGACTACAAGCGCTTCAGCGGCCCGAAGCGCTCGTGGGGCGGCCGTAACTACATCCTGGAGACCAAGGACGCGGGGCGCCTCGGCGACAACGTCGGCGGCCAGGGCTTCGCCTGGAACCAGCCCACCGGCAAGACGGTCCGCACCTTCGGCTACCCGTCGGCCCCGCACCCCGACGGCAACAAGCCGTACAGCGGTGTGACGCCGAAGCACTGCTACGGCAAGACCACCCCGAAGACGGTCGGCGCCTCCTGGCTCAAGATCGAGGAGCACATCGGCCTCAAGTGCGCCGTGACCCCCGGGTACGACGGCGGCCCGTGGCTGCTGAACTACAGCAACGGCAAGCGTCTGGGCTACGTGAACGGCGTCACCAGCACGTTCGCCGACCAGGACGGCAACGACCGGATCGACTACATCACCTCGCCGTACTTCAACGGTGAGACGGCCGGCGTCTACAACGCGGCCAAGAACGTGTGGTCCGGCAAGATCGTCGGCTCGAACGGCGAGCTGTACAAGTAAGCCCTACCAGGGGAAAGCGAGGGCCTCGGGCGTCGAGGCCCTCGCCTTGGTGTTTCCGGGGCTCTTACTGACGCGGGAAGCGCCGAAGGCACAGGATCGCACCCCGCCACGAACACACCACAAAACCGGACCCTCCCCGGCTCTCTGCGGAGATCTTTCTTGATTCTTGTGACAGACCGTATTTACCTTGCCACGATGAGCGCATGCGTCACCATGATCTGACGAACGCCGAATGGGAACGCGTGGCCGCCCTGCTTCCCATGGACGACGCACAGCGCAACCGGGCGAGCAACGACCGAACCATCGTCAACGGACTGCTCTACCAAGCCCGCACCGGCGTCCGCTGGCGTTGCCTCCCCGAGCGGTACGGCTGCTGGGTCACGATCTACCGGCGCCACCGCCGCTGGCGGGCCGACGGCACCTGGCAGCGCCTCATACACACCCTCCAGGCCGGCACGGCCTACCCCCACCAGGCCGCGACACCGCCGGACCTCGCCTTCGCCAGGACGCACCGCCCTGACCCCGGCAGCCCGCTCACCACACCGCCGCTCCCCCACATCAAGGTCGCGGCCGTACTCACCAGCCTCCAGCACCTCCTCGGAGAGGCCATCAGGCCGAGAGGTCATTAGGCGGGCCCGCCGCCACACTCGGTTAGCTCACAGGCGAGACACCCAAGACCTCCGCACGAGGTGGAACTGCGGCTCCACCCAGGCGGGGGTCTTTGCATTTCCGGACAATCCACCCCTCACACTCCCCTCCAGAACCGTCGCGAGCCCCGGCGAACACGGGCTTCTGAACGGCTCCAGAGCGGAACCTGAAGATCTCCTGTGAGAAGGGAGCGAAATTAGACGGGCCAGGTTCCCATTCGGTTCCTGTGATCTGGGTCACATTGAACCGACTACGATACGTGTTCAAGGATTAACGACACTTTCGCCCCGTCAACAACAACCCCCACATACCCAGCAAAAACGCGACTCAAGGTACGCGGCACACAAAGATCTCTGACTGGTCACGGAAAGGTCACGGCGACCAGGGGCGCTACCGGATCACTCAAAGCGGGTTCCACCTGCGTAGATCACCACGCTATGTTCCTTGCTATCCCTTTACTGACGCATGGGACGCACATTGCGACCCACGACAGAGCAAGGAGCAGTTCCCTTGAAGCGCATCCTCATCCCCGCCGGTGGCGCCCTCCTGGCCACCGGTCTTCTGGCTGCCGGCCTCGCCGGCACCGCTCAGGCCGACGACACCATCGCCAAGGACAACCTGGCGACGAGCGCGGCCAACGCCAAGGCCATCGCCAACTTCTGGGCGGACAACAACGGTGCTGCCCTCAAGGCCGCCACCGAGTCCAACGTCTGGGACAAGGCTGACGTCGCGAAGCTGCAGAGCAAGGGTGGGTCCAGCACGGACACCAAGCCGGGCTCGACCGCTCCCATCGGCGAAGAGAAGAAGACCACCGCCAAGGTCCAGAACGTCAACATGCCGAAGACCATCGGCAAGGTGTTCTTCGTCAACGGCAAGGGCGAGAAGAAGTGGTGCTCCGCCACTTCGATCCAGTCGCAGTACCGCAACCTGGTCGCCACGGCCGGTCACTGCGTGTACGACCCGGCCGACAACACGGACGTCATGTCCAAGTGGGCCTTCGTGCCCGGCTACTACCAGGGCAAGGCTCCCTGGGGCGTCTACGTGGGTAAGCAGGCCTTCACCCACTACGACTTCGACGTGTACGAGGACTACGACGCCGACTACGCGTTCGTGACCGTGTACAACGGCGTCAACGTCACCGGGAAGACCACCAAGGTCACCCCGAGCGAGTACAAGGCCCACGTCGCCAAGGGCGGCGTCGGCTACGTGAAGGAAACGACGATCACCGAGGCGGAGTTCCAGGCGGGCTACGACAAGTACGGCGAGGACGGTCCGTACAAGTCGAAGGCCGTCGACCCCAAGGTCGAGACCGTCGCGAAGCCTGCCGACGTGACGGACAAGAACGTCGACGCCTACATCAAGGGCGAGGGCCCCACCAAGGGTGTCCAGCTCACCGGTGCCGAGGTTTACAAGTCGCAGTACACCGCGGCTGGCGCCGGCTTCGACAACGGCCACAAGTTCGAGCGCCTGAGCACCGAAGTGCCCATCAGCAAGGAAGAGTACGACAAGCTGAAGGCCGACAAGGGCGACGGCAAGTTCATGGGCGAGGTCCGCGCCCAGCTCGGCGATGACAAGAAGACCGAGGTCGCCTGGTTCAAGCAGCAGTTCTTCATCAAGAAGTGGATCAAGTCCACCGCTCAGGTGAAGTACTGGGTCGAGGACTACTACCTCGTCGACATCGCCGCCAAGGACGCCGGCCGCCTCGGCGACAACGTCGGCGGCCAGGGCTTCGCGTGGAACCAGCCGACCGGCAAGGCCGTGCGCGTGTTCGGCTACCCGGCCGCTCCTCACCCCGACGGCAACAAGAACTACACCGGTGTTACGCCGAAGTGGTGCTACGGCAAGACTTCGGCGAAGCTGGTCGGTTCCGCCGCCAAGAAGATCGAGGAGCACGTCGCCCTCAAGTGCGCCATGACCGAGGGCGCCGACGGTGGCCCGTGGCTGTACAACTACAGCAACAGCAAGCGTCTCGGCTACGTGAACGGTGTCACCAGCACCTTCAACGACCAGGACTCCAACGGTCGCGTGGACTACATCTCGTCGCCGTACTTCAACGGCGAGACCAACACCGTCTACAGGGCCGCTGCGGCTTCGTGGTCCGGCAAGATTGTCTAAGTAACGGATAGCGACCGGACTTAGACCGTTCGTATAACCGTTAGCAAGCGAAGGGCCCGGCATCGTGCCGGGCCCTTCTGCTGTTGGCCCGAAAGTGAAGCCGCTTGGACGCACAGCGCGCCGATACGGTGCCATCACCTCAATGTGATGTGTGTCACATGGCCCCTATGGGACGGGCCAGACAGATGCTCCATCCCCAATCGCCACACTAGCCACTTCTTTATGTTGATCAGGGCAAATGGCGACGAAGGCAGCCCCTCTCAGATCCTGCGCATCGGCCAGCTAAACATCACAGAACGATAACGCCCGGCTTGTCGCATCTTTTCCTGCCAAAGCGGCTACCGGTTCCCAAGATCGACACTGTATGTTCCTGGCTATCCCTTTACTGACGCATGGGACGCAAGAGGCGTTCCACGACAGCGCAAGGAGTTACCTTGAAGCGCATCCTCCTTCCGGCCGGTGGCGCCGTTCTGGCCACTGGTCTGCTGGCTGCCGGTCTGGCCGGCACCGCTCAGGCCGACGACACCGTCGCGACTGACGCTCTGGCCGCGAACGCCGCCAAGGCGGCCCAGGTCCTGGACTTCTGGACCCAGTCCGACTACGCGGCGCTCAAGGGCGCCACGGCCTTCAACCCCGACGCCCTCGAGGTCTCCAAGATCAAGAGTGGGGGTGGCTACAGCGCGGACACCAAGCCGGGCTCGACCGCTCCCATCGGCGAGGAGAAGAAGACCGCCGCCAAGGTTCAGAACGTGAACCTGCCGAAGACCATCGGCAAGGTTTTCTTCCAGGGCAGCGACGGCAAGAACTACTGGTGCTCTGGCACCTCGATCCAGTCGCAGTACCGCAACCTGGTCGCCACGGCCGGTCACTGCGTGTACGAGGTCGGCGCCAACAAGGACGTCCTGTCCAACTGGGTCTTCGTCCCCGGCTACTACCAGGGCAAGGCTCCTTGGGGCATCTACGTGGGTAAGCAGGCCTTCACCCACTACGACTTCGACGTGTACGAGGACTTCGACGCCGACTACGCGTTCGTGACCGTCTACGACGGCATCGGCGGTGTCGCCAACAAGACGACCAAGGTCACCCCGAGCGAGTACAAGGCCCACGTGGCCAAGGGTGGCAAGGGCTTCGTCAAGGAGACCCCGATCACGAAGGACGAGTTCGCGGCGGGCTACGACAAGTACGGCGAGTCTGGCCCGTACAAGTCGGCCCTGACCGACCCCAAGGTCGAGTCCGTGGCCAAGCCTGCGGACGCCGCAGGCAAGATCGAGGACTACATCACCACCGGCGTCGGCGGCGTCAAGCTGACCGGGGTCGAGGTCACTGAGGCGACGTACACCGCCGCCAAGACTGGCCTGGACAACGGCAACAAGTTCGAGCGCCTCAGCACCGAGGTGCCGATCAGCAAGGAAGAGTACGACAAGCTGAAGGCCGACAAGGGCGACGGCAAGTTCCTGGGCAAGGTGCGCGCCGACGTCAAGGACGGCACCGAGGTTGCTTGGTACAAGCAGCGGTTCTTCGTCAAGAAGTGGGTTCAGGCCACCGCTCTGACGAAGTACTGGGTCGAGGAGTACTACGTCGTCGAGCACTCGGTCAAGAGCGTGGGTCGCCTCGGCGACAACGTCGGTGGCCAGGGCTTCGCGTGGAACCAGCCGACCGGCAAGTACGTCCGCACCTTCGGCTACCCCTACGGCCCGCACCTGGACGGCAACAAGCCGTTCACCGGTGTGACGCCGAAGTGGTGCTACGGCAAGACCGCTTCCAAGGTCCTGCTCATCCCGTCCAAGAAGGTCGAGGAGCAGCAGTCCCTGAAGTGCACCGTGACCGCCGGCTACGACGGTGGCCCGTGGCTGTACAAGTACAGCAACAGCAAGCGTCTCGGCTACGTCAACGGTGTCACCAGCCTCATCGCTGACACCGACGACAACAACCGCTACGACACGATCACCTCGGCGATCTTCACCGGTGAGACGGCTGCGATCTACAAGGCCGCTGCGGCCTCGTGGTCCGGCAAGCTCATCCCGTAGTTCGCTGCCGATCGTGAACGGCGACTTGTTCGGCGTTCAGTCGCATTAACCAAAGGGCCCGGCATCCAGCCGGGCCCTTTGGCCATTCTGGGGAATCTGCGCATTTCCCTTACCAAAGCGACTGAAGGGTCGATAGGGTTTTTACACCCCTTTTTGACAACTGTGGAGCCTCCGTTGAAGCGCCTGCTCATCCCCCTCGCCGCGGTCGGCCTGAGCGCCACCGTCCTGACCCAGCCCGCCAACGCCGCCCCGAATTGGGCATCCGACGACCTCCTGCCGAAGCCGGCCGACGCGTACAGTGCCGCCTACTTCTGGCTCGACTCCAACGGTGCGGCTCTCCGGAAGGCCACGCAATACAACTTGGACACCAAGGAGGTGTCCAAGCTGGTCTCGTCCGGCAGCAAGGGCACCCCCGACGGCAAGCCCGGCATGACCGGCCCGACCACCGCCGCCAAGCCGGCCGCCTCCAAGAACGTCAACCTCCCCAAGACCATCGGCAAGGTCTTCTTCCTCGACAAGGCGGGCCGCTACCGCTGGTGCTCGGCCACCTCCATCCAGGCCCGCAATCGTAATCTCGTCGCCACCGCCGGCCACTGCGTCTTCGAGAGCGGCGAGGACGTCTTCCGCAAGTGGATCTTCGTGCCCGGTTACTACCAGGGCAAGGCCCCCTGGGGCGTCTACGTGGGCGCCTACGCTTTCACGGCGTACGATCTCGACACCTATGACGACTACGACGGTGACTACGCCTTCGTCGCGGTCCACAACGGCTTCGCCTTGGCGAGTGAGCGGGAGGTCGTCAAGAGCGAGTTCGCCGCGTGGGCGGGCGACAAGTGGATCAAGCACGAGGAGATCAAGAAGGAGGAGTACGACGCCGGCTTCGACAAGTACGGGCCCGCCGGGCCGTACTGGTCGAAGGACTTCGACGTCACTCCGGAGAAGGTGGCCCACAACTACCCGGGTCAGAAGGTGCTGACCCGGGTCGAGGTCACCGAGGCCACCTACACCAAGGCGCCGAAGGACACCGGCAGCGACGTCAACGGCGAGCAGTACGTGGAGGACGGCCCGACGCCCATCAGCCAGGAGGAGTACAAGAAGCTCCTGGCGGAGAAGGGCGACGGCAAGTTCCTCGGCAAGCTCGCGGTCACCAAGGACGCCGGCGGCGTCGAGACCGCCTGGTTCAAGACGTCCTACTACCTCAAGCAGTGGGTGAAGTCGGGCACGACGGTCCGCTACTTCCGCGATCACTACATCCTCGGCATCGCCAAGGACCTGGGTCGGCTCGGTGACGTGGTCGGTGGCCAGGGCTTCGCCTGGAACCAGCCGCTCGGCCAGCAGGTGACCGCCTTCGGATACCCGAGCGCCCCCCACCCCGACGGCGACCGCGCGTTCACCGGCGTCACGCCCAAGTGGTGCAGCGGCAAGACCGGTACGAAGAGCGTTCAGGTCAACACGTTCAAGGTCGAGACGCACCAGGTGCTCAAGTGCTCCATGACCGGCGGCGCCGACGGCGGCCCCTGGCTCATGAAGTACGACAACAGCAAGCGCACCGGCTACGTCAACGGCGTGACCAGCGTGTTCGCCGACAACGACGGCAACGGGCGGATCGACGCGATCAGCTCCGCCATCTTCGACGGTGAGACCGCCGACGTCTACAACAAGGCCAACTACGCGGCGACCAAGTCGATCGTCGGCCCCAAGGGCGAGCTCCTGAAGTAACGAGCTCCTGAAGTAGCCGAACACACGTGAACGGCCCGGACCCCCGAGCGGTCCGGGCCGTTCACGTGTTCAGACCGCGGAGAGCTCCCGAGTGCGCTCCCGCAGCGCCATCACCGGCCGCTCGCTCTTGTACGGCTCCAGCCGCCTGCGCAGATCGGCCGCGTAGGAGCGCGAACGCGCCGACTGCAGCTCGCCGGCCAGGGCCAGCGCGCCGGCGGCCACCGTGCACGCCTCCTCCAACTCGCCGCACTGCACCAGCCCGGCGGCCAGCAGCGACAGGTTGAACATGCGGCCACGGACGTAGCGGCCGTCCATGTCGAGCGAGCGCCGCGCCTGGCGGACGACGCGCTCGCCCTCCCCGAGGTCGCGGAAGCAGTGGGCGAACTTGGCCGACAGATACGCCTCGTCGAAGTAGCTGAGCCAGGAGGGCTCGTCCTCGGGCCTGCGGGTCTCGAAGGCGCGCTCGGCCTCGTGCAGGGAGCCGCCACAGGCGCGGGCGTCGCCCAGGCCCGCGTGCGCGTGCGCCTCCAGGACGTGCGCGGAGGCCAGGAGCGTCTGGACGCCCGCCTTGCGAGCCGAGATCTGGGCGGCCCTGGCCAGGTCGAGGGCGTGGGCCGACTGGCCCATGTAGATGGCCTGGTGCGCCATGCCCGCCAGGATCTCCCCGCCCAGGGTGTGGTCGTCGGCGCCCCTGGCCAGGCGCAGGGCCTGGATGAGGTAGCGCTGGGCGAGGCCGTGCTGCTCCATGTCGTAGGCCATCCAGCCCGCCAGGCGGGTCAGCTCGGCCGCCGCGGCGGCGAGTTGCCTGCCGGTGGACTCGCCGTAGGAGCCGTCCTTGAGCAGCGGGGCCACGGCGGTGTCGAGGTATTTGACCACCGACGAGCGGACGCGGCCGCTGCCGAATCGATTGTCGAGCTCACCGAAGGACCGGGTGACCTCGTGGATGGCGGCGATGTCGGCGCGGCCCACCCGCCGCGCGCCCATGCCGCTGGGGCGTCCCTCGGTGGGGGACGTCAGCCAGCGTACGGCTCCTACGGAGCCTGCTCCGATTGCGAGTGTGGAGTCGATCAGGAACCGCCGTCTCTCCACGTCGGCTCTCCACAGCGCCGTCACGGTCACGACCCCCTCCTGCCACGTGTGCGTGAACTCCTGTCCGAGGTCGAGGGGTGTGATGCTGGCCGGCATGCCCAGGTCTTCCGAGGTGACCGGCCGGCCTAGCCGTAGCGCGAAGATCTCCGTGAGCAGGCACGGCACCGGGTCGCGCGGCCTCTGACCTCCGATCCAGCGCAGGACGGAGCTGTGGTCGTACTTGAGGCCCGGTGTGCCACGTGCGGCTCCCAGATCGTTGAGGCGCCTGGCCAATCCCTTGTGGGAAAAGCCCGCCTCCACGATGAGCTGCTGCAGCAGTCGGTTCGGCTCGCGTTCCATCGCTCTCCTCGTCACAGGAGTCGGCGCCCACATCCCTACAGAGAGCTACTGTTATAGCACCTTGCGTAAAGGTTTTACGACGGTTCTCCAAGGTCGGCCAAAAGCCGCCCGCGCACCGCACCGGTTCCGCCCACGGTCGGGCCGACCGCGCCGACTCCTGAACGGGCAGGTCACCGACCGGTTTCGGGCACGGCAGCACCCGATGAAAACGGAACGGGCGAGGGCCGTAAGGCCGCTCGCCCGTACGCAGGGGAGTTTCTCAGCGACGGGCGACACCGTCGGCGCGGGCCTGCGCGGAGACCGCCGCGGCCACGGCGGGCGCGACCCGGCCGTCGAACGGGCTCGGGATGACGTACGTCGCCGACAGGTCGTCGCCCACGACCCCCGCCAGCGCGTTGGCCGCGGCCACCTTCATGTTCTCGGTGATGGCGGTGGCCCGCACGTCGATGGCGCCGCGGAAGACGCCGGGGAACGCCAGCACGTTGTTGATCTGGTTGGGGAAGTCGGAACGCCCGGTGGCCACGACGCCGGCGTGCTTGGCGGCCACGTCGGGATGCACCTCGGGCGTCGGGTTGGACAGCGCGAACACGATCGACTCAGGCGCCATGGACGCGATGGCCGCCTCGGAGACCGTGGACCCGGACAGCCCCACGAACACGTCGGCGCCCTCCAGGGCGTCCTCCGTGGAGCCGGTGCGCCCGGCCCGGTTGGTGTCCTTGGCCAGGAGCTGCTTGACCTGGTTGAGGCCCTCACGGCCCTCGTAGATCAGGCCCTTGGAGTCGGAGACCGCGATGTCGCCGATGCCCGCCTCAAGAAGAATGCGGGTGACGGCGACGCCGGAGGCGCCCGCGCCGGCCACGACGGCCCGCAGGTCGCCCAGGGGGCGGCCGGTCAGGCGGGCGGCGTTCTGCAGGGCGGCCAGCGCCACGATGGCGGTGCCGTGCTGGTCGTCGTGGAAGACGGGGATGTCGAGCAGGCCGCGCAGCCGCTCTTCGACCTCGAAGCAGCGGGGAGCGCTGATGTCCTCGAGGTTGACCCCGCCGAACGACGGCGCCAGCCGCACCACGGTCTCGACCAGCGCGTCGACGTCGGTACAGTCGAGGCAGAGCGGCACGGCGTCGACGTTGGCGAACTCTTTGAACAGCAGTGCCTTGCCCTCCATGACGGGCATGGCCGCCGAGGGGCCGATGTCGCCCAGACCGAGCACGGCGGTGCCGTCGGTGACGACGGCGACCACGTTGGGGACCCAGGTGTATTCGTCGGCCAGCGCGGGGTTGTCGGCGATGGCCGTGCAGACCCGGGCGACGCCGGGGGTGTAGGCGAGGGCGAGGTCGTCCGCGTCGCGGACGGGAACGGTGGAGCGGATCTCGATCTTGCCGCCGCGGTGCAGCGCGAACGCCGGGTCGAGATCGAGATTTTCGTCGGAAGCAGAAGCGGGCGTGACAGCCACAGCGACCCCAGTAGTCATCGGTAGCGGAGAAACCTACGGCGGACGAGCTCGAGCGGGCTGGCTTCGGTAGCTGCCAGACTCCCCTCGCCGATCGTCTCGTGAGGGGGTTCGGGGGTCACCCGTCACACCATAGTGCCACGGGTGAGACGGTGTTCGGTGTCAGTGCCGGAGCCGTTCCGTTGACGCATCGTTAAATGCCCGATGACTGACCGCAGCTAAAAGCCATTTAAACTGCACAAAACGCAAGTTTCGTGGCATTTCACTTCGAGGAGGCCGTACATGGCCCTCAGCCCCAAGGGCCGCCGCGGCTACGCCGCCGGCGCGCTCGCCTTGACCGCCGCTCTCGCGCTGACCGCGTGTGGCGGTGAGACCGGCTCGAGCACCGGTACGACCAGTGCCGGCGCCTCCGCGTCCGGCGGCGTCAAGCTGGTGCAACCCGGCAAACTCACAGTCTGTACGAACATCCCGTACGAGCCGTTCCAGTTCAAGGACGAGAGCGGCAAGATCGTCGGGTTCGACGTCGACATCGTCGACCTGGCCGCGAAGAAGCTGGGCGTCACCCAGAACATCGTGGACATCGACTTCGCGGTGATCAAGAGCGGTGCGGCCATGGCCGCCGGCAAGTGCGACCTCGCCGCCGCGGGCATGACCATCACTCCGGACCGGCAGAAGAACATCGACTTCTCCGACCCGTACTTCGACGCCACGCAGGCGCTGCTGGCCAAGAAGGGCACCGGCGCCAAGTCCCTCGAGGACGTCAAGGCCAAGGGGCTCAAGCTGGGCGCGCAGGCCAGCACCACCGGCCTCGACCACGTCAAGAAGAACGGCTTCGACCCCACCGAGTACGCCGACTCCTCCAAGGAACTGCTGGCCCTGCAGGCCGGCCAGGCCGACGTCATCGTCCAGGACCTGCCCGTCGTGCTCACCTGGCTGAAGAAGCCCGACGTCGCCGCGAAGTTCGAGCTGATCGCCAGCCTCGAGACCGGCGAGCAGTACGGCGTCGGACTCAAGAAGGGCGCCGACCCCACCCTGCTCAAGACGATCAACGAGGAGATCGCCAAGGCCAAGCAGGACGGCACCTACGAGAAGATCTACGTGAAGTGGTTCGGCAAGAAGCCCGGCGAGCTGGGCTGATCCATGGCCGACCAGCCCAAGACGGCTGAGCCTGGCCGCGCCAGGCTCAGCCCTCGAAAAAAACAGCAGGTCAGCAGGGTCATCCAGTACGGCGTCCTGGTCGCCGCGCTCGTCGCGCTCGTCCTGTACGCCGACTGGGGCAGCCTCGCCCAGAACTTCGCCAAGGCCGACGTGGCGCGCGAGGCCCTGCCCGACCTGTTCACGGTGGCGCTGCGCAACACGATCATCTACGCGGTCGGCGGGTTCGTGTTCGCGTTCGTGCTGGGGCTGCTGCTGGCGCTGATGCGGTTGTCGCAGGTGGGGCCGTACCGGTGGATCGCGCTCGTGTACATCGAGATCTTCCGCGGGCTGCCCGCGCTGCTGATCTTCCTGATGATCACGTTCCTGCCGCTGGCGCTGCCGGGCTTCGCGGTGCCTGGCGGCACGTACGGGCAGGGCATCCTCGGGCTCGGCCTGGTCGGCGCCGCCTACCAGGCGGAGGTCTTCCGCGCGGGGCTGCAGGCCGTGCCCAAGGGGCAGACCGAGGCCGCTAGGTCGCTGGGCATGTCGGCCACGCGCGCCCAGGTCACCGTGGTGATCCCGCAGGCGATCCGCATGGTCATCCCGCCGACCACCAACCAGTTCGTCGCGCTGCTCAAGGACTCGTCGCTGGTGTTGTTCCTCGGCGTCTCCGGCGAGTACGTCGAGCTGGCGAAGTTCGGCAACGACCTGGCCTCCCAGTACGCCAACGCCACCCCCATCATGGTGGCCGGCGTCACGTACCTGATCGTCACGATCCCGCTGGGATACCTCGCCTCCCGCCTGGAGGGACGCAAGGGGAGGACGCGATGACACACGCCATCGAGCTGCGCGACCTGCACAAGCACTTCGGCAGGAACGAGGTGCTCAGGGGCATCGACATGACCGTCGACCCCGGCCAGGTGGTCTGCGTCATCGGGCCGTCCGGCTCGGGCAAGTCCACCCTGCTGCGCTGCGTGAACCTGCTGGAGCGGCCGACCAGGGGCCAGGTGTTCGTGGAGGGCGTCGAGGTGACCGACCCCGACGTGGACATCGACGCCGTACGCCGCCGCATCGGCATGGTCTTCCAGCAGTTCAACCTGTTCCCGCACATGACCTCGCTGCAGAACGTCATGATCGCCCAACAGCGGGTGCTGAAGCGCGGCAGGCGGGAGGCCGAGGTCATCGCCAGGGAGAACCTGGACAAGGTCGGCGTCGGCAGCAAGTGCGACGTCCCGCCGTCCCAGCTCTCGGGCGGACAGCAGCAGCGGGTGGCCATCGCCAGGGCGCTGGCGATGAGCCCCGACCTGATGCTGTTCGACGAGCCCACCTCGGCGCTCGACCCCGAGCTGGTCGGCGACGTGCTCACCGTCATGCGCAAGCTGGCGGAGGAGGGCATGACCATGCTCGTGGTCACGCACGAGATGGGCTTCGCGCGGGAGGTGGCCGACCGGGTGGTCTTCATGGACGGCGGCGTGATCGTCGAGGACGGCGTCCCGGCCCAGGTGATCGGCGACCCGCAGCACGAGCGCACCCGCGCGTTCCTGCACCGCGTCCTGCACCCCGAGGGGTAACCCGCGAAGGGACGGCGCACCCGCCGACCTCGGCGGGCCGCTCCGGACGCCACGGGCCGCTCCGGAGGACAGAGCGGCCCGCCAGTTCGGCGCGGCCGCGCCGAACAGGGCCGCCCCGGAC
Organism: Nonomuraea sp. NPDC051298; assembly: GCF_055586305.1. Lineage (NCBI taxonomy): Bacteria > Bacillati > Actinomycetota > Actinomycetes > Streptosporangiales > Streptosporangiaceae > Nonomuraea > Nonomuraea sp. NPDC051298. Next base: position 42,979 of record NZ_JBVJIM010000005.1, on the reverse strand, counting down.
GGGGGCCGCCCCGGACGGGGGCCGCGCCGAACATTGGCCGCGCCGGAGAGCTGGGGCGCCCGCGAGGTCTGCGGGCCGCCCCGCCTTTCTGGTGTAATACGCAGGGATGGACCTCACCTCTTACGCCGAGTGGGCGGTCCGGCTGGCCAACGACCTCGCCCCGCCGCCCGAGCTGCGCCGGCTGCGCGACGAGCTGGCCGCCGTGTTCGACGCGGCCGGCGACGACCGTGCCGTGGCCGAGCGGCTCAACGCCCTGCTCGCGCGCTATCCCGTACACCCTCAGCTCTCCGACCACGACGGCAGCGGCTGGCATCTCCACCTGGCCGAGGACCCGGCCGCGACCGCCGTGATGGGGTTGGCCGCGGTCGTGGCCGAGCTGGGCGTCGACCGCCTGGGCCGCTGCCGGGAGCCGCGCTGCGGGCTCGCCTTCCTCGACACCTCGTCGAACCGCTCGCGCCGCTACTGCTCGTCCCGCTGCGCCAGCCGGGCGAACGTGGCCGCCTTCCGCGCCCGCCGCCGCACCGCCTCCTGAGCCATCCCGCCTCGTGAGGCATCCCGCCTCGTGAGGCATCCCGGCTCCTGAGCCACCCCGGCGAGCCTCATGCGGCGTGACGTCGGCCTAGCGGCGCCGCCGCCTCAGCAGCGGCCAGTAACGCAGCACCACGCGCCCCACGATGTCCTGGACCGGCCCGAAGTCCCAACTGTCGCGGCGGCCACTGGCGCGCTGGTTGTCGCTCTCCAGCCACCACCCGTCCACGCCGTGCCACTGGGCCCGTTTCACGATCAGCCGGTCGGGCTCCTCGGGAAGCCTGGCCACCACGAGGTCGCCAGGGTGCACCGAGGCGCCCCGGCGCACCAGCAGCCAGTCACCAGGAACCAGCGCCGGCCGCATCGAATCCCCTTCGACACGCACTCTCATCGGCTGTGACCCCCTACTCCGCAGGCGTTGGGACACGAGTAAGGTCGGTTGTGGACCAAGCTGATTCAGCATCCAGGAAGGACTTTCTGATGCTCGCACGACTGCTACGACCCAAGCATGTCGCTTCCGCACACTGCGACCTGCCGTGTGGGGTCTACGACCCCGCTCAGGCCCGCATCGAGGCCGAGTCGGTCAAGGCGATCATGGAGAAGTACGCGGCCAACGAGGACCCGGTCTTCCGCGCCCGCGCCATCAAGATCAAGGAAGACCGCGCCGAGTTGGTCAAGCACCACCTGTGGGTGCTCTGGACCGACTACTTCAAGCCGCCGCACCTCGAGCAGTACCCGCAGCTCCACCAGCTCTTCTGGGACGCCACGAAGCTGGCCGGCGCCGCCGGGGCCAAGGGCACCGTTGACGTCTCCAAGGCTGAGGACCTGCTGGGCAAGATCGACGAGATCTCCAAGATCTTCTGGGAGACCAAGGCCGCCTAAAACGGCATATAAGGCTCTGTGCGGTCGCAGACCGCGCAGAGCCTTTTCCGTCGATGGCGAGTCTGAATCGTCCAAGCACCTCTCAGGGGCGGTAAGTTGCAGTCAGCGTCGGATTCGCGAGGAGGAACGTGACCGAGGAAACCGAGACGCGCGCGGAGGGCGTGGCCGGCATCCGCGACGTGGTGAGCATCAGGCTCCCCGCCGCCAGTGCCTACCTGTCTGTGCTGCGTACGGCTACCGCCGGCCTTGCGGCGCGGCTTGACTTCACCCTGGACGAGATCGAAGATCTGCGGATCGCGGTCGACGAGGCCTGTGCCATGCTGCTGACCGAGGCGGTGCCGGGCACAGACCTGACCGCGGAGTTCGAGCTGACCGGGCAGGAGATGCAGGTCAGGGTCGAGGTGGCCACCGTCGGCAGCTCAGCCCCCAAACGCGACGACTTCGCCTGGATGGTGCTGACCGCCCTGGCCGACGACGTCGACGCGGTGACCGGCTCCCCCGACCGCATGGCGATCGTCCTGCGCAAGCGCCGAGCCGCGGCCCGGAGTACGGCAGGGCCGGCGTGACGGAAAGGACTGGAGCCATGGCCACCAGCGAACACGCCGTGCCCGACAGGGTGCGCGCCCGCATGCTCTTCGCCGAGCTGGCCGAGCTGGGCCCCGAGGAGCCGCGCCGCCAGCGCATCAGGGACGAGCTGGTCGAGCTTCACCTTCCGCTGGTCGAATACCTGGCGCGCCGGTTCCGCAACCGGGGCGAGTGGCTCGACGACCTCACCCAGGTCGCCACCATCGGTCTGATCAAGTCCATCGACCGGTTCGACCTCAACCGCGGCGTGGAGTTCTCCACCTACGCCACGCCCACCATCGTCGGCGAGATCAAGCGGCACTTCCGCGACAAGGGCTGGGCGGTCCGCGTGCCGCGCCGCCTGCAGGAGCTGAAGCTCTCGCTGACCAAGGCGATAAGCGATCTCTCGCAGCGCGAGGGGCGCGCCCCGACCGTGGCCGAGCTGGCCTCCTACCTCAAGATGACCGAGGAGGAGGTGCTGGAGGGGCTCGAGTCGGCCAACGCGTACTCGACCGTGTCCCTCGACGCGCCCGACTCCGGCGACGACGACGCGCCGGCCGTGTCCGACTCCCTCGGCATCGTGGACGAGTCGCTCGAGGGCGTCGAATACCGCGAGTCGCTCAAACCGCTGCTGGAGCGGCTGCCGCCCCGCGAGAAGCGCATTCTGCTGCTGCGCTTCTTCGGCAACATGACGCAGTCGCAGATCGCCACCGAGCTGGGCATCTCACAGATGCACGTCTCACGCCTGCTGGCCCGCACCCTGGCCCAGTTGCGCGAGGGCCTGACCGCGGAAGACTAGCCGACGACCCCCCGAAGCCCGAGACCAGCCCTTCGAGATTCCGGCACGGCGGGCCCGACCGCGAACGCGCCAAGCCTGCGCGAGGGCCCGACCGCGCACACCCGCTGTCGGCCGTCAGTGCCCACCGGCTATCCGCTTCCGTACAACGCGCGGGTGGTGGGCGGCGCCAGCAGCGTCACCAGTCCCGCCACCGCCACCGCGATCAGCGGGACGCCGAGCTGCGGCCAGCCCGACTGGGTGAGCGTGACGCCCACCGGCAGCATGAAGATCTGGGCCAGCACGGCGGGTGACCTCCCCCACCGCTCCATCCGGAACAGCCCGCCCCAGGCCACCCAGAGCAGCCCCGCGCCGACGAGCAGCCCGAACACCGCCTCCGCCACGGCGCTGGTCACGTCGTCGGGAGCCCCGACGAGGGTCTCGACCGCGACGAAGACGCCGAGCCCGAGCGCGACCAGGCCCTCCAGGGCGACGACCGCGGCGGCGATGAGGAGGGTAAGCGGGCGAGCGTTCACGGTCCGTACCCTACCTCTCGGGGTGCGCGGGGCGGGAAATAGGACGTTCGGCCGATAAGGCGGACAACAATCAGCGGATACGCTGGCGTTATGCGCGCAATGCTGCTGGTCAATCCCAAGGCCACGACCACGAACGCCCGCACGCGCGACGTGCTCATCCGGGCGCTCGGCGCGGCGGTGGAGCTCTCCGTCGAGGAGACCCGCTACCGGGGTCACGCGGCGTCGCTGGCGTCCACCGCGCGGGCCAAGGGGTTCGACGTGGTGGCGGTGCTCGGCGGCGACGGCACGATCAACGAGACCGTCAACGGCCTGCTGAACCCGGTCGACGGCCCCGACCTCCCGCTCGGTGACGACCCCAGCGCAGGACGTCCGGGGCTCCTCGTCATCCCCGGCGGCAGCGCGAACGTCTTCGCCCGCGCGCTCGGCCTGCCCAACGACCCGGTGGAGTCGACGGGCCAGGTGCTGGAGGCCATCAGGGAGGGCCGGCGCAGGACCGTCGGCCTGGGGCAGGCCCTCTGGGAGGGGCAGAGCCGATACTTCACCTTCTGTTCAGGGATGGGATACGACGCCGAGGTTGTACGGGCCGTGGAGGGCCTCAGAGGCACCGGCCGCAAGGCTACCCCTACGCGGTATGTGAACACCGCTCTGAGGCACTACCTGGCCACGGACAAGCGGCATCCTCCGATGACCGTGACCGGCCCCGGCATCCCTTCGGCCGGAGGCGTGTTCATGGCGATCGTCTCCAACACCTCACCGTGGACGTACGTCGGCGCGCACCCCGTACGCCCGACGCCGTGGGCCAGTTTCGAGACCGGGCTCGACCTCCTCGGCCTGCGCCGGATGGGCGCTATCACACTTTCAGGAGTGATCAGGCACATCCTCACGGAGAGTGAGGCCCTTCCGTCCGGCCGGCACCTCGTCCAGCTCCACGACGAGGCCGAGATCACGCTCACCGCGGACCGCCCCGTGGCCTTTCAACTGGACGGCGACTACCTGGGCGAACGCGAAACCGTGACATTTCGCTCTACACCGAACGCGTTACAAGTTCTGGTCTAGCTGGTTACATTCGGTCATTGTGTGACGCATCCGACATCCATAACCGCCAAAACTTCCCGCCAACCCCCTTGCGTGCACTCTCCGTGGCTGACAGGCTCAAGCTTGACGTCCGAACGTAGGACCTTTAACAACCCCAGGGTCCTCCGGACGTCGGCGGGCGACCCCGGTCCTCACAGGATCCCGGGTAATTGTTCGCGCGAGTTAGTGAAACTCTTCACAAAGTAGCCGCACGGAGCCGACCAGAGGCCCCATCTACTAAGGAGTGGACGCATGGACTGGCGCCACCGAGCTGCCTGCCGTGACGTGGACCCCGAGCTGTTCTTCCCGATCGGCAACTCCGGCCCCGCCCTCATGCAGATCGAGGAGGCCAAGCAGGTCTGTCGTTCCTGCCCGGCCGTCGAAGCCTGCCTGAAGTGGGCCCTGGAGTCCGGCCAGGACGCCGGCGTCTGGGGCGGTCTGAGCGAGGACGAGCGCCGCGCTCTCAAGCGCCGCAGCATCCGGGCCCGCGCCCGCGCCTCCGCCTGACCACCTCACCTGCCGACAGACAGCACCGACAGACAGCACGGACCGACACCGGCGACCGACACCAGCGACCGAAGCCTGCGACCAGCAGGGTCAGCCGGCGGGGAGCGGGATCGACAGCACCACTTCCGTGCCGCCTTCCAGGCGCGGTTCGATGGTGAGCCGCCCGGACAGCTCGCCCTCCACGAGCGTACGCACGATCTGCAGCCCCAGACTGGTGGAACTGTCGAGGTCGAAGCCGGGGGGCAGACCGCGGCCGTCGTCCCAGACGGTCACGTTGAGCCGCTCGTGGGCGGGCTCGACCACGACCTCGAGCCGCTTGGGCCGGCCGTGTTGCAACGCGTTCTGCAGCAGCTCGGTCAGCGCCATGGCCAGCGGCGTGGCGATGAGCGAGGGCAGCACGCCGAACTCCCCCACCCGCCGCGGCGTGACGGCCACCTCGGGCGAGGACACCTCTCCGGCCATCGCGCTCACCCGATCGGCGATCTCGTCGAAGTCCACGAACTCCTCCGGCGCGTGAGACAGCGTCTCGTGCACGATCGCGATCGACCCGACGCGGCGTACCGCCTCCTCCAGCGCCTCCCGCCCCTCGGGCACCTGCAGCCGCCTGGCCTGGAGCCTGAGCAGCGCGGCCACGGTCTGCAGATTGTTCTTCACCCGGTGGTGGATCTCGCGGATGGTGGCGTCCTTCGTCATCAGCTCGCGCTCGCGCCGCCGCAGCTCGGTCACGTCCCTGATGAGGACCAGCGCGCCGATCCGGCCGCCGCCGACGATCAGCGGGATGGCCCTGAGCTGCACGGTCGTGCCTCCGGACTCCACCTCGGTCTCCTTGGCGGCGCGCCCGCTGGCCACGATCATGAGGTCTTCGTTGATCGGCTCGTCCGAATAGCACAGCGTGGCGGTGACCCGGCCCAGCTCGGCGCCGACCAGGTCCGCGTGCAGGCCGAGCCGGCGGTAGGCGGACAGGGCGTTCGGGGAGGCGTACGTGACGCGCCCGGCGCGGTCGAGCCTGAGCAGCCCGTCGCCGACGCGCGGCGAACGGACCAGGATCGGCTCCTCACCCGAGAACGGGAAGCGCCCCTCCGCCACCATCTGCGCCAGGTCGGAGGCGCTCTGCAGGTAGGTCAGCTCCAGGCGGGAGGGCGTGCGGGCCGAGGAGAGGTTCGTGGAGCGCTGGATGACCGCCAGGAAGCGCCCCTCGCCGCCCTCGACCGTCCGGCGCACGGGGATCGTCTCCTCCCTGACCGGGACGCCGGTGGACCAGTCGGGGTCACCCTCACGGCAGATGCGCCGCTCGTTCCACGCCGTGTCGATGAGGTGGCGCTCGCCCTTGGCCGCGACGGTGCCGACGATGTCGTCGTGGTAGACGGTGGGGCCGGTCGTGGGGCGCATCTGGGCGATGGCGATCCAGCCGCTCTCCCCGAGCAGCGGCGCCCACAGGATGAGGTCGGCGAACGACAGGTCGGCCAGGAGCTGCCAGTCGGAGACCAGCGAGTGCAGCCAGTCGAGATCCGCTTCGTCGAGCGCGGTGTGGCGGGCTACGAGGTCGCTGAGAGTCGGCACGAGTGCATCATGCGTGCTTTCCCCCGCAACAACCAAACCGACTCCCAGCGAGACGAGCACATTCGACAACGCACGGGACGGGCGGGCGGACTTCGCCCGGCAAGGGGCATAACTCCGGAAAGAACGGGGGCGCAAACCGTCTCAGCCGCACAGGGAAGACACATGCCATCGTGTCCGCTCAACCGCCTACCCAACTGGACAATTACCAAAATCTCATATTGTGAGAACTGTCACATCCCCGCGCCATCCGCCCTCCAGGACGGGCAGGTGCGCGGCCAGCCGGAGGTGATCCCCACGGCCAGGTGGCTTTCCCGCGACACGGCACGCGGACCGGCCTCGGTTGCGATCGCGTACGCCGCTGTGGATATCCTTCACCATCAACCTGAGCAGCCCGGATCCGTGCGTGCCCACACCCGCGCGGGCCCTGCGCCGGCCGGCCGCACCGGCCCGCGGTTGACCGCTCGGGCCGAAGTGGGTTCCGATGATCTCGCGGTGATCAGACACGCCTTCACCGCCGTGGCAGAAGTGAAGGTGAGAGCGTGACAGACGACAGCCCCCGCGTTCCGAAGTACTACGACGTGAAACGGGCCCTGCTCGAGCTCACCAAGAGCCTCACACCCGGCACCGCACTGCCTCCTGAACGCACGCTCGCCGTACGGTTCGAGACCTCCAGGACCACGGTCAGGCAGGCGCTCACCGAGCTGGTGGTCGAGGGGCGGCTGCTGCGCATCCAGGGCAAGGGCACGTTCGTGGCGCAGCCCAAGGTGGCGCAGGTGCTGCAGCTCACGTCGTACATCGGCGACCTGCGCACGGCCGGGCTGGAGCCGGACACGAAGATCCTGGAGATCGGCTACATCACCGCCGACGAGGCGCTGGCGCGGCGGCTGGCCATCAACCCGGGCGGGCGCGTGCTGCGCATCCACCGGCTCAGGCTCGCCAACAACGAGCCCGTCTCGATCGACACCACCCACCTGTCCGCCCGCCGCTTCCCCCGCCTGCGCCGCGAGCTGGAGGTGCACGCCTCCCTGTACGAGACGCTGCACAACGCCTACAACGTACGGCTGACGGACGCCGAGGAGATCATCGAGACCGTCCTGGCCACCCCCTACGACGCCAAGGCCCTCGGGGTCGACGTGGGGCTGCCCATGCTCCTGCTGACCCGCCACGCCTTCGACGCCGACGGCCACCCGGTCGAGTGGGCGCAGTCGCTCTACCGGGGCGACCGCTACAAGTTCGTCACCCGCCTGCGCCGACCCTGACGGATCGCCGGAGAAGAGGCCGCCAGGCCCGTTGCGCATGAGTGGCGCTACGGCTGACCACCGGCGTCACGCTGTGGCAAGGTGGGGTCACCTAGCCGTACCGCCACCGGTGTGACAGTGGGGAGCGACGCCATGGCGCCGACGCCTCCCGGCACGGGTCCGCTCGACCCCGGCCTCTCCGGGATCGATCCCGGCCTGATGGACGGCTTCATCGCCGCCATGACCCGCGCCCACGCGGTGATGGGCGAGCAGTCCCAGGCGATCCGCGACCAGTTCGGCCGGGTGGGCCTCGGCGCGGCCGCGCTGTCCCCGGTCAGGCGGGTCGAGGACTGGACGGGCGAGCAACTCCCCTGGCTGCGCGTGCGCCTGGAGCGAATCCGCGAACGCGTTCCCGACTGGGGGCCGCTGACCACGGATCCGGGGCTGGTGGCGTACGACGAGGGGCTGGTGCCGTACGCGTCGCCCGAGGAGTCCCGCCGCGAGGGCAGTGCGCTCGCCGGCCTGTACCGGCGCTACGACGCGGACGCCGAGGGCAAGGTGCACACCACGGAGCTGAAGGAGCGCCAGCGGGCCCTGCTCGCGCAGCTCCTCGCGCGCAAGGGGGACGCCGACTTCACCTCCGCCTTCTTCGCCGGCGTCGGCGCGGAAAAGACCGCCGGGCTCCCCGCGGAGATCCAGCGTCTCTACGACGACTCGCCGTCCCTGTCCGTCGACGAGGAGACGCCCACCAAGGAGCAGGCGCTCGCCGGGCTGGCCGCCGCGTTCGCCGCCGCCACCACCGCCACCCGGCGCACCCCCGGCTTCGGCAAGGTGCTCGACGACCTCGCGCACGGCGGCGACGAGGCGCACCGCGACGGGCTGTCGTGGCTGGTCAGCACCGGCCACTTCCCCACGGAATGGCTCGCGAGCGTGGCGCGGGCCAACGTGGTGCTGCCCATGCTCGGCCGTACGCTGCCGCCCACGGACATCACCCTCGGCACCACCTCGCGCTTCCTCGCGGCGCTGGCCAACAACCCGTCCGCGGCCCGCGCGGCGGTCGGCGGCGCAGGACGCGACTGGACGGCCCAGGTCCCGCCCTCACTCCCCCTCTTCCAAGGCGTCCCGAAGCCGACCGTGGGGGGCGTGCTGGTGGCCATGAGCGCGTACGCGGGGGGTGACAGGCGCACCGCCGACGCGTTCGGACGCATGCTGGCCGCGGCCTCCGGCGCGTACGACGAGAAGGACGGAGCCCACAGCCAGGACGCCGCCAGGTTCGCCTTCCACGTGATCACGGCGGCGCCGCGGTTCTCCGCGCACGATGCCATGAGACGGCACCTGGCGGAGGTCGGCGGCGCGTACGTCACCGAGTTCGCGGCCGGTGCCGAGACCCTCGAACCCGACGCCCACAAGGACAGCCGGTTCGGCACGTTCGACGATGAACTGCCCGGCACGACCCCCGCCTTCCGCCTGACGCTGCGCGACGGCTACCGCTTCCTGCAGACCTTCGCCGACACGAACGAGCACATGGAGCCCTTCGACCGCGCCATGGCCGGGCTCACCCAGCGTCTCTTCGCGCACAGCGTCGCCCTCGACCGGCACCGCCTCGCCCACCCCCCGCCGGACGGCGCACAGCCGCAGACCGCCGTCGAGCACCTCTTCTCCCGGCTGGGCGTCGTGTCGGGCATGCAGTACGCGGCGCTGAAGGTCGTACGCGGCGGCGCCGACCTGGCCGACAGGAACGGCCACGAGACCTTCGAACTGGCCCTGGACAAGGGCATGGACATCGCGCTCCTGTCCACCCCGGCCTTCGGCCTGCCGGCCGGCGCTGCGGCGGCGTCGTGGATGGTGTTCAGCTGGGTCGTCAAGGACGGCCTCGGAGCCGCCCTGGAGCCCGAGCCCCGCCTGCCCTCGGTCAACGAGAAGGAGCTGACACGGGCCAGGGCCGTCCTGTACGACATGGCGTCCGCACTGGTCAACGCGGGCTACACGGAGAAGGGGGCGCCGGTGTGGTTCAAGCCCCCGACGGACCCGCTCATCGTGGACGACGACGGGCGGCTGCGGGCGTTCGCGGAGATCAGCAAGGAACCGAAGCGGATGGAGGCGTTCCTGGAGTGGCTGAAATCCAACGGCAGCACCAACGACACCGCCGACCGCCGCACCTTGGGGCAGGTGGCGGCGAACTCCGGCATAAAGTTCGCCGGTCAGCAGGAGCGGGCGCAGGCGCTGCTGGCGGTCACCGACGAACGCCTCAAGAAGATACTGACCGGCTCGGAGTGAGTGACCCTACGATGCCGCTCTCACCTGTCTCCCGAGACGCAATCGGTCTCGCCCGTCACCGTCACCACGTGTGCCTCAGGAAGGTCGAGGGTCACCGCGACGCGCGACGGAGCCAGCTTGAGAACGGTCTTTCCCCGGTCGGGTACGAAGACCTGATCCACCTTGTAGCCCCAGGTGGTGGTGAGGGTGCCGGTCAGCTCGGCGATGAGCCCTTCGGCGTCGGTCTGGAAAGCGGACCTGACGCCATACGTACGTTTCCTCCCGTCGGAGCCGCAGGGGAGGTCGTTGTCCCCATGGTCGGTGACGGCGAAATCGGGCAGGTTCGCTTTCGCCATCAGCTCATTGATGTGAGCCTTGAGGGTCTCGCCCGCCTGAGCGGCCGTGGGACCGGGATCGCCGCCCGCGCATCCCGTGACGACGGCGAACACCGCCAGCACGCTCAGACACCGCAGAGCACCCTTCATCGGGACCGCCTCCACCCATCGCCTCGCAGCTCTCATATTCCCCGACCCCGCCCCCGCCGTACGGACATTGCGCAGATAGGTAATCCCCGATGACGTACGACTCTCCCGAGGGGCTCGTCGACAGTCCCCGTCACCGGGCCCTCCAGCAGGCCCTGGAGAACGTGCGCCGGCAGGTGGCGCAGCTCGAGAGCGCGCTCGACCAGCCCTTCCGGCAGTTCACCGGCACGGCCGTCTGGGTGGGGCCGGCCGCCAGGCAGTTCGGCGAGGAGCTGAGCCGGCAGCGGCAGGAGCTGAGGAGGCGCTCGCGTCAGGTGGTCGACGAGTTGGAGGACGAGCTCCGGCGGGCTCCGGAGAAGGTGTCCCAGGCGGTCGCGCGGGAGGAGTCCCTGCGCTTCAGGTGACGCCGGTCGCGAACACAGCCCGTCTGGGGACGCCGGTCGCGGGCACCGCCCGCCCGCCCAACGGCACGGCCGGGCACGTGTTCCCGGCTCGGGTGCGCGCCTCCTGGACCGGCGCGTTCCGAGCGTGGTCAAGCGCGGTCTGGAGGTGGCGCGCCTTCTACGCTGAGAGCATGAGCATCCTCGTCGTCACCGGCACGGGCACCGGAGTGGGCAAGACCGTGGTGACGGCGGCGCTCGCGGCGCTGGCGCGGGCCCGCGGCGCGGCGGTGGCCGTGGTGAAGCCCGCCCAGACCGGGGTGGCCGACGGCGAGAGCGGCGACGTCGACGAGGTGATCCGGCTGGCGGGCGTCAGCACGACGTTCGAGCTGGCCCGCTTCCCCGCGCCGCTCCCGCCTGCCGCGGCCGCCAGGGCCGCCGGCAGGCCGCCGGTGTCCCCGGCCCGCGCCGCCGAGCTGATCTCCGAGTTGGCCGAGAGCAACCGCCTGGTGGTCGTGGAGGGCACCGGCGGGCTGCTGGACCGTTACGACGACGACGGCGCCACCGTCGCCGACCTCGCCCGTACCCTGCGCGCCCAGGTGCTCGTCGTGGCTCGCCCCGGCGGCGACACCGTCAACCACACGGCGCTGACCCTGGAGGCGCTGGCCCATCGCGGGCTCGACCTGGCCGGGATCGTCATCGGGCGCTGGCCCGCCAGGCCCGGCCTGGCCGAGTGCGGCAGCGTGGCGGATCTGGAGATGCTGGCCGCCCGCCCGCTCGCCGGAGCGCTGCCGGAAGGGGCGGGGAGGCTCGGCGGAGGCCGGGAGTTCACCGAGGTGGCCCGCCTGGGGCTGGGCGTCACCCTGGGCGGTTCCTTCGACCCCGCCGGCTTCCGTGACCACCACAGCCTCTGAGGAACGCAGGCGGAGCCGCCCGACGGGTGGCAGGCGTCGTACGGGCGCTTGGGGGGTGGGGCTAGCCCCACCATGCACCGGCACACCTGGCCCATTTCCCGTCACCGCCGCCGGTCAATACCGTTGAGGCATGAAAGTCCCCCGTCCCTGGTCGAGACGGGCGTGGCTCGACACGGCTCACGTGATGATCGGCTTGCCGGTCGGCGTGCTGCTCGGCGGGCTGACGCTCGTCCTGGTCGTCGCGCCGCGGCTGCTGTTGCGGGCCGTGCCGCGCTTCACCGGTGTGCAGCGTTCCAGGTTCGAGGCGTTCCTGGGCCTGCGCATCCCGCCCGCGCAGGACCCGAGCGGGTGGCGTGACCCGGGCATGTGGCGGCAGATCGGCTACCACCTGCTGTCGCCGCTGGTGAGCCTGGTCGGCGTGATCCTGGTGGCGGTGACGTGGGGCGGGGCGATCGTGGGGCTGCTGGCGTTCCTGCCGGCGAAGATCCACGAGGTGCCGCTGGAGTTCGTCTTCGATCTCAGGAACAACCGGGTCGTGGCCGTGTTCATGCTGGTGGGGCTGGTGTTGCTGGTGCTCGCGCCCGTCCTGGCCCGCGCGATGGCGATGCTGGACCTGTCGGTGGCCCGCGCCCTGCTCGAACCGAGCCGTACCGAGCTGGGGCAGCGCATCGAGACGCTGACCGAGAGCCGCGCAGGCGTGATCGACGCGGCCGACGCCGAGCGCCGCAGGATCGAGCGCGACCTGCACGACGGCGCCCAGCAGCGCCTGGTCTCCCTCGCCATGAACCTGGGCCTGGCCCGGGCCACGCTGACCGACCTGCCCGAGCCGGCCCGCGAGGCCATCGCGCGGGCGCACGAGGAGGCCAAGCAGGCGCTCAAGGAGCTGCGTGACTTCGTCCGCGGCCTGCATCCGGCCGTGCTCAACGACCAGGGCCTGGACGCCGCGCTGTCCGGCGTGGCGGCCCGCGCGCCCTTCCCCGTCAGACTCCGCGTCGACATCGAGCTGCGTACCACTCCGACCATCGAGGCGGTGGCGTTCTTCATCGTGTCCGAAGCACTGACCAACATCGCCAAGCACGCGGCGGCCACCAAGGCCGAGGTGAGCGTGCGGCGCGAGCGAGACCGCCTGCACGTGCTCGTCCACGACGACGGGTGCGGCGGTGCGAGGATGGACGGCGGCACCGGGCTGCGTGGCCTGGCGCAGCGGGTCGATTCGGTGGACGGGACGCTGCGGCTGTCCAGCCCGCTGGGCGGACCGACGACGATCGAGGTGGAGCTGCCGTGCGAGTAGTGCTCGCCGAGGATTCCGTGCTGCTGAGGGAGGGGCTGATCCGGCTCCTCGACGCCGCCGACATGGAGGTGGTGGCCGCGGTGGACGAGGCCGAGGGCCTGCTGCGCGCGGCCGAGCGGCACCGGCCCGAGCTGGTCATCACGGACGTGCGCATGCCGCCCACGCACACCGACGAGGGCCTGCGGGCCGCGCTCGTGCTCCGCCGCCAGCAGCCGGGGCTGGCGGTGCTGGTGCTCTCGCAGTACGTCGAGGAGCGCTACGCCGCCCAGCTCCTCGCCTCGGCCGCGACCGGCGGGGTCGGCTACCTGCTCAAGGACCGGGTGGCCGACGTGGCCGAGTTCGTCGACGCGCTGCGAAGGGTGGCCGCGGGCGGCACCGCGCTCGACCCCGAGGTCGTGGCCCAGCTCCTGCTGCGCCGCAGCAGCGACCCGCTGGAACGGCTGACGCCCCGCGAGCACGAGGTGCTCAAGCTGATGGCGGAGGGCCGTTCCAACGCCGGCATCGGGCAGGCTCTGGTGCTCAGCGAGGGGGCCGTGGGCAAGCACATCGGCAACATCTTCACCAAGCTCGACCTGCCGCCGACCGAGGGCGACCACCGGCGCGTGCTGGCGGTGCTGCAGTTTCTCAAGATCCGGAGCCTGCCGTGAGAGCGGCGTGGCTGGCGGCCGGCGCGGTGATGACGGTGTTCGCGCTGGTGTTGTCCACGGCGGCGCTCTGGATCGGCTTCGCCCAGGCCAGAATGCCGATGGACGTCACGATGAGGTCGATCCCGTTCGACCGGGGCGACATGCGGATCGAGACGGGCAGGGGCCAGGTCGACCTGGTCGTCTTGCCCGGCAAGGCGGGTGAGCTGCTGCTCGACCGGGCGCTGCACTGGTCGCGGGACCGGCCGGCGGTCACCGAGGAGTGGGACGCCCGCTCCGGGACGCTGCGGCTCGACGCCGTCTGCTCCGGCTCCGACCAGCCGGAGGGCCCGCTCTGCCGGGCCGACTACACCGTGTACGTGCCGCCGGAGATCGAGCTCGAGGCCAGTACGTCCGGGGGCAGGCTCGATGTCGGCGACCTCTTCGGCAGCGTGCGGCTGACCTCCGTCTCCGGTGACATCAGCGTACGCGCCATCACCGGAGACCTGTGGGCCAGGACCGCGACGGGCAGCATCCGCGGGATGGATCTCAGTGGGCGGAAGGCCGACGTGGAGGTCGGCTGGGGCGACGTGCGGCTGATGTTCGCCGGCGTCCCGGCCGAGGTCAGGGCCGTGGTGCGGACAGTGGGCAACGTCGACCTGACCGTGCCCGACAACGTCTACGCCGTGACGACGTCCGCCTCCAACACCACCCTCGACGTCAGGAGAGACACGGACGCCCCACGGAAGATCATCGCCAAGGCCCCCAAGGGCTCCGTGTCCGTATGCTGCCGGTGAAAAACTGTTTACCAGTGTGACTGGTTGGTAAGTTCCCGGCATGGAGTCTGCGAAGCACGCCGGTGACGCCGCCGTCGCCGTGTCCAAGGCATATGGCGTCGAGACCATGTTCACGCTGTCGGGAGGGCACGTCTTCCCCCTCTACGACGGCGCGGTGCACGAGGACATGCGCATCCTCGACGTACGCCACGAGCAGAGCGCGGTCTTCGCCGCCGAGGCGACCGCCAGGCTGACCAGGAAACCCGGCCTGGCCGTGCTGACCGCCGGCCCCGGCATCACCAACGGCGTCAGCGGCGTCGCGACCGCCCACTTCAACGGCTCGCCGGTGGTCGTCCTGGGCGGCCGGGCGCCCCAGTCGCGCTGGGGCAGCGGCGCCCTCCAGGAGATGGACCACCCGCCGCTGCTCGAGCCGATCACCAAGCTGGCGTTCACCTCGTCCGGCGCGGAGTCGGTCGGCCAGGACGTCGAGATGGCCTTCCGCACGGCGGTCGCGCCGCACCGCGGCCCGGTGTTCCTCGACTTTTACATGGACCACCTGTTCTCGCCGTCGCCGCCGCACGAGGTGCACACGCAGACGCCCTCCCCGCTGGAGCCCGACCCCGACGACCTGGCGGGCATCGCCCGCCTGCTGGCCGAGGCCGAGCGCCCGGTCCTGGTCTACGGCTCCGACGTGTGGATGGACCGCGCCGAGGAGGCCGCCCGCGACTTCGCCGAGACCTGGCGGCTGCCGGTCATCCCCAACGGCCAGGGCCGCGGCATCCTGCCGTCCGGGCACGAGCTGCTCGTCACCCGGGCCCGCAGCCTCGCCTTCGGCCAGGCTGACCTGGTGATCGTGGTGGGCACGCCGCTCGACTTCCGCCTCGGCTACGGCTGGTTCGGCGGGAAGGACGGCGCGCCGCTGGCCAGGGTCGTCCACGTCGCCGACGCGCCCTCGCAGCTCACCACGCACATGCAGCCGGCCGCCTCGGCCGCCGGCGACCTGTCGGTGGTGTTCTGGGGCCTCGGCACCGCCTGCGCCGAGGCGGGGGTCAAGCCCGACTCGTACGCGTCGTGGGTGTCCAGGCTGTCCGAGGCCGCCGCCGCGGCCACCGCCGGCGACGCCGAGCTGCTGACCGCCGACTCCGACCCCATCCACCCCATGCGGGTGTACGGCGAGCTGGGCAAGGTCCTGGCCGACGACGCCGTGGTGATCGGCGACGGCGGCGACTTCGTCTCGTACGCGGGTAAATACGTCGAGCCGAAGCAGCCGGGCAACTGGCTCGACCCCGGCCCCTACGGGTGTCTCGGCACTGGCCTGGGCTACTCCATCGCCGCCCGCCTGGCCAGGCCGTCCTCGCAGGTGGTGCTGCTGCTGGGCGACGGCGCGGCCGGGTTCTCGCTGATGGACGTCGACACCCTCGTACGCCACCGCCTCCCGGTCGTCATGGTCTGCGGCAACAACGGCATGTGGGGCCTGGAGAAGCACCCCATGCAGATGCTGTACGGCTACGACGTGGCCGCCGAGCTGCAGCCGCAGTGCCGCTACGACCAGGTCGTGACCGCGCTGGGCGGGGGCGGCGAGCTGGTCACCAAGCCGTCGGAGATCGGGCCCGCGCTGCGCAGGGCGTTCGACTCCGGGGTGCCGTACCTGGTGAACATCGCCACCGACCCGCAGATCGCCTATCCCCGCAACACGACGGGGGTGTGAGCGGCCTACGACGCCTTGGCGGTGGGCTTGGGGGTGGTGGAGGGGGTCGGGGTGGGCGTCGGCGGGACGTCCTCGGGGCAGACCGCGTCGATGACGACCAGCGTGACCTCCTTCCCCTTGTCCAGCGCCGTGCCGGCGACGGGGACGGTCTGCTTGATCTTGCCGCAGCGCAGGCCGTCGGTGGTGGTGGTGCGGTCGTCGAGTCCCGCCAGCAGCCCGGCGCCCTCCACCATCGACTGCCCGTCCAGGAACGGCCTGCCCACCACGTTGGGCACCCGCACCTTCGTCGTCGTCGGCGTCGGCGTGCCGCTGGGGGTCTTCGAGGGGGTCTTGCTGGGTGTGCTGGAGGGCGTCTCCGTCGCCTCCTCGCTCTCCTCCGGCGTCGGCGTGGGCTTCGTGGGCTTGGGCGGGAGGACCGCCTCCTCCGTCTCCGAGCGCTCGGGAGCGGGGGTGGTCTTCCTGGGCTTGGACGACTTGCTGATGGACTTCGAGTCGCCGCCCGGCGTGAACGTCACCTCCGGCGGGGCGGTGGTGGTCATGCCGGTCAGCGCCACGGCCGTGGCTCCCGCGCCGAGCACGACCGCCGCGGCGATGCCCGCGATCAACCCGGTCCTGCGCGGTGTCTTGGCCGCGCGCCGGCTCCCGCGCCGCTCGGACACGGCCGTGTCCTCCTGGGCCAGCCTGGCGCCCGTCTGGTAGGGGTTCGCGTCGGGCTGCTGGGGCTCCTGGCCGGGCGGCTGCTGGTACGCCTCGGGGGGCGGCACCATCGTGATCCCGGTGGCCAGTTCGGGCGCGACGGGCACCTGGCCGCTGGCGATCGCGCGGGCGGCCTCGCTCATGGCGCGGGCGCTGGGGTAGCGCCTGGCCGGGTCTTTCGACAGGGCGATCTCGACCAGCGACCTGGCCGCCTGCGGGATGTCCTGCGGCAGGGGCGGTGGGGCCTCGCGGATGTGCTTGAGCGCGATGGTGACCGCGCTGTCGCCGTCGAACGGCCGCTGGCCCACCAGGCACTCGTACGCGACGACGCCGAGGGCGTAGATGTCCACCGCGGGTGTCACGGGAGCGCCTTCGGCCTGCTCGGGGGCGCAGTAGGCGGCGGTGCCCAGCACCATCCCCGCGTCGGTGAGCCGGCTGGCCAGGTCGGCGCGCGCGATGCCGAAGTCGGTGAGCACGAGCGTGCCGTCGCGCTGCACGAGCAGGTTGCCGGGTTTGACGTCGCGGTGCACGATGCCCTGGTCATGAACGGCCTGCAACGCCGAGGCGGCCTGAGCGATCAGCTCCATCGCCGCCTGCGGCTGGATCCGGCCGAGCCGGCCCAGCAGCCGGTCGAGCGGCTCGCCGTCGACGAACTTCATCACCAGGTAGACGTTGTCGCCGCTGATGCCGTAGTCGTAGACGTCGACCACGCCGGAGTGGTTGATCGTGGCCATCGCCCGCGCTTCCCCCTGGAAGCGAGCGACGAACCCTGGGTCCTCCATCCGGCCCGGGAGCAGCACCTTTACGGCGACGGTGCGGGCCAGGACGATGTCTTCGCCTCGCCACACCTCGCCCATGCCACCGGCGCCGATGCGGGTGTCGAGCCGGTACCGCCCCGCCAGCGTCGTCCCTTGGGCCACCATGATTCCCCCGTTACCCCCTATGTCCGAAGCCTCTCCCACCCCGCGGATCTCCAACAAAGCGAAGTTTTGTCGCGGTGAGGTAACACAGTGGTCACGGAACTCAGAGAGTCTACGACTCACCTGTCCCACATGCCACTCAAAAGCCCCAAGACGTACAAAGCCTATCCTGGGGCCTCTTGCCCACACTTGTCCGCGTTTCCGCGAAGTCCAGGGGCTCCAAGCAGGCAGCTTAAGCTGATCTCATGACGCTCGCTCCCGGGCTCCGCGCCCAGCTCTCCGTCGTGGTCGAGATGGACGACACCGCCAAGAAGCTCGGCAGCGGCGACGTGCCCGTGCTGGCCACACCCCGGCTGCTCGCGCTGGCCGAGGCGGCGACCGTACGCGCCGTGCACCGGCACCTCGCCCCCGGCGAGACGTCGGTCGGCACCCGGGTCGAGCTCGAGCACCTGGCGGCCAGCCCGCTCGGCAGCCACGTCCAGGTGGGCGTGGAGCTGACCCAGGTCGACGGCCGGCGGCTGGTCTTCGCCTTCGAGGCCCACGACAGGCAGGCTGTGGTGGGCAAGGGCACGATCGAGCGCGTCGTGGTCGACCGCACCAGGTTCCTCGCCCGCGCCACCCGGTGACGGCGGCCAGATCGCCCTCGGCCTCGATGATCACCGGGGATCTCCATGTTCTCCACCACCTCACGCGGCCGGGGCGCGCATCCGCCCGACCAGTCCCGTGTCGTAGTCGCCGGTGACGAACTCGGCGTTGTCCAGCAGCTCCGCGCAGAACCGCAGATTGTTCTCGGGGCCCTCGACGACGAACCCGGCGACCGCCTTGCGGCCCTTCTCCAGGGCCTCCTCCCGGTCGGAGCCGTGCACGCAAAGCTTGGCCATCAGCGGGTCGTAGTACGCGGTGACGGTGTCGCCGGCCGCGTAGCCGGAGTCGACGCGTACGCCCTCGCCGGTCGGCTCGTCCCAGGCCGTGATCGGGCCGGGGCCGGGCAGGAACCGCTCGGAGTCCTCCGCGTGGACGCGGAACTCGATCGCGTGCCCCCTGGGCTCGGCCCTCAGCTCGGGGCTCTCCCCCGCCGCGACGCGAAGCTGCAGCTCGACCAGGTCGAGCCCGGTGACCAGCTCGGTGACCGGATGCTCCACCTGGAGCCCGGTGCTCATCTCCAGGAACACGAACTCCTGCCGCTCGACGTCGACCAGCCACTCCACCGTGGCCGCGCCCAGACAGCCGGCGGCCTCACCGGCCCGCACCGCGGCGGCCAGCAGGCGCTCGCGCAACTCGGCGGTGACGCCGGGCGAGGGAGACTCCTCGACGACCTTCTGATGGCGGCGCTGCACCGAGCAGTCGCGCTCGCCCAGCGCCACGACCCGGCCGCCGGGCAGGCCGAGGATCTGCACCTCGACGTGACGGGCGCGCTCGACGTAGCGTTCGAGCAGCACGTCCGGGCCGTCGAGCGCGTCGCCGGAGGACCTGGACGCCGCCCTGGCGGCCTGCTCGTACGCCTTGGCCAGCTCCTCGTCGTCGTGGGCCACGCTCATGCCGATGCCACCGCTCCCGCCCGCGGTCTTGACCATGACCGGGTAGCCGATGCCCTCGGCGGCCTTCAGCGCCAGCGACAGATCGGTGACCGGCTCGCGGGTGCCCGGGGCGACCGGCACGCCGGCGGCCTCCATGAGGTTCCTGGCGTTGATCTTGTCGCCGATCCTGCCGATGACCTCTGGGGACGGCCCGATCCACACCATCCCGGCCTCGATGCCGGCGCGGGCGAACGCGGCGTTCTCCGCGAGGAATCCGTGACCCGGATGGATCGCCCCTGCGCCCGTCGCGCGCGCCGCCTCCAGCACCTTCGCGACGTCGAGATAGCTCCGCGCGGGATCGCCGGGCCCGATCAGCACGGCCTCGTCGGCCTCGCGGACGAACGGCAGAGCGGCGTCGGCCTCCGAGTGGACGGCTATGGCGCGCAGGCCCAGCCGCTGGACCGTACGGATGATCCGCCGCGCGATCTCCCCCCGGTTGGCGATCAGAACGGGTCCGAGCGTCTCGATAAGCACGCCGACCACCCTATGACCGCCACCGGCTTGCCCTCTTTCGCCCTGAAGCACCGATCGGGCGAGCACGATCTGTAGGAAGTACACAAAAACCCTGGAAGCGCGGGGACTCAGACGCGGCCGCGGTCGATCACGCGGGCCAGCGCCTCGACCGCGTGGGCATCGTACGCGCTGCCGGCCGACAACCGGATCCGCTCCAGCGCCGCGCCGCCCCGGTCGCGATCGGTCGAGGGCCCCACCAGGTCGTCGTAGGCGTTGGCCACCTTGATGATGCGGCTCGACAGCGGCGGGTCGTCGGCGATCGACTCGCACTGGCGGCTGACCACCTCGGCCACCCGGTCGAGCACGCCCGTCTGCCTGATCACCTCCGCGCCCAGCTCCGCGATGCGCCGGGCCTGCTCGGGCTCGGTCAGCACGGTCGCCCCGCCCGGGATCGGGTCGCGCAGCGAGAGCTGGCCGATGTCGTGCATCAGCGCGGCGTACTCCAGCTCCAGCAGCTCGGGCTCCGACATGCCCAGCTCTCTGCCGATCGCCACGGCCAGGCGGCTGACCCGGCGCGAGTGGCCCGGCTCGACGTAGCCGCCCACCTCGGTGACCCGCGACAGGGCGCGTACGGTCTGCAGGTAGGTGGCGCGGATGCCCGCGTATTTGCGGAAGGCCACCTGCGTCACCAGCAGCGGCGCGGCGAACACCAGCAGCGCCACCAGGTCCATGCTGTGCGTGGCCAGCGCGAGCAGCACCCCCGACGACGCCACGGCGGCCCCCAGCGGGAAGGCCATGTTGATCTCGTCGCGCACGGCCACCCGGAACGCAGTGCGCACCTGCTCGGCCCGCAGCAGCGCGGCGATGAGCACGTCGATGAGCAGCGTGATCGCGATCAGCGTGACCATCACCACGAGCGCGGGCCACCACGTGCTGGTCGGCGGCTTGGTCAGCTCGTAGAGAGGGTCGGCCAGCGGCCGGAACGCGAAGGCGAGCAGCGCGCCGGTCAGCAGCCGCCGGGCCATCGCGTCGAGGCGCGGCGGCCGGCCCACGGCCAGATGCGGGAGCGCCCCTGCGAGCATGCCGACCGTGATCACCGCCACCACCTGCAACGCGGAGTGCCGCAGCGGGTTCTGGCTGAGGTCGAGCAGCAGCGTGTAGCCGAGCGCGGCGGCGGCGCCGATCGGCGCGACCTCCCTGTTGCCCGGCATGGTCAGCCGGGCCAGCTCACCGACGGCGATCAGGGCCCCGAACCCGACCGCGATCTCCGGCCGGTCGAGCCCGACGGCCGCCGTGTGCGCCACCCCCGCCAGCGCGACCAGCCCGGCCGCGCAGATGAGCAGGAGCTGGCCGGAGTCGAGCCGGCGCAGCACCGTGTGCAGCGACCGCTCGGTACGTCTGACGCGCTCAGTGGTGGTCATTGCCCGGTCACGACCTGGATAGGCATGGTCGGATCGTCGTGGTCCTTGATCGGCGTCTCGGCGGCCTCGGGCGGCGGCGGGTCGACCCGGCGCGGCGGCTGCCACGGCTCGCGCTCGAGCGCGCGGATGAAGGCGGCCACCATCACGGGGTCGAAGTGGGTGCCGGCGCTCTTGCGCAGCTCGTCGACGGCCACGGGGACGGGCCTGGCCCCGCGGTAGGAGCGGTCGGAGGTCATCGAGTCGAACGCGTCGGCCACCGCGATCACCTTGGCGAACTCGGGGATCTCGTCACCGGCCAGCCCCATCGGGTAGCCGGTGCCGTCGTGGCGCTCGTGGTGGTGCATGATCCCGGCGTACGCCTCGTCGAGGAAGCCGATCCCGCGCACGATCTCCAGCCCGCGCATGGGATGGAGCTGGATCGCGGCGAACTCCTCCTCGGTGAGCGGCCCGTCCTTCTGCAGCACCTTGGTGGGCACGCCGAGCTTGCCGACGTCGTGCAGCATGCCCGCGTAGCGGATGGCCCGCACCCGCTCGGTGCGCATGCCGATCTCCTGGGCGATCATCGAGGACGCGTGCGAGACGCGCGTGCAGTGCCCTCGGGTGTAGTAGTCCTTCGTCTCGACGGCCTGGCAGAGCGCGGCGATGGTGGCGTCGTAGGAGCGCTGCTGGGCGCTGTACTGGCCGAACGCCCAGCGCGCCACGAACAGCGGCAGCAGCACCAGCACGGCCGAGATGGACGCCACGGTGGCCCACAGACCCGCCACGAGCAGCCCGAACGTCCCGTAGCCCAGGTAGGAGAGCAGGAACTGCCCCATGCCCCGCATCGGCACCTCGGCGGCCCGCACCCGCGTGGCCAGCCCGATCATGGTGAGCGTGAGCAAGATGTTGAGCGGCACGAAGACCGCGGTGGCGGCGGCGTAGGGGCCGATGAGGTCGTCGAAGGCGTTGACCTCGGGAACGCCCACCCGGCCGTGCAACGCCTCGTAGACCCGGCCCGCCACGTAACCACAGATGGCGAACTGGGCACCGTTGAACAGCCGCTTGATCAGCGGCAGCCCCGGCCGCACGCTCAGCACCGCGGTGAGCCCCACCAGCGCCGCGCCCTCCGGCCCGATGAGCACCACGGCCGCGAGCGAGGCGGAGAAGCTGACCGACACCGCGAACTGCTCCACGTTGAGCAGCGTCGGCATCGACTCGCACACCAGGAACAGCAGGGCGAGCACCAGGAGGATGTCAAGGTCCTCGTCGGCCACGGGCGCGCCGGAGACCATGACGCTGCGTACGATGAGAGCGGCCGCCGCGCCGATCACGGCGACCAGATAGACCCTTGCGGGCCACGGCAGATCACGCATTGCGGCCCCCTAAGGTGTTCAGGTCCAGGACACCCCGGGAGGAACCAGTCCGCCACCGATCACCATCGTGACCACCGGGGTGATCAGCACGATGGCCGTGAGCAGCCGGGCGACCATAACCTTCGACATCCACATGCCTCCACGTCGACTTGTGGGGTTCACGCTACAGAAGACGACGTTGCCGTACGGGCGGAGGGGGAAATCGCAAGCAAAGCGTAATCAAGCCACTACTTCACGCGACGCGCGGCCGCCCACTCGACGGTCTTCTTCAGCCCGGTCGGCAGGTCGGTGCGCGGCTGCCAGCGGAGCCCGTCGTGCGCGGGCACCGGATCGACCGCCATGGCCGGCAGGTCGCCCGCGCGCGGCGGGGCGAAACCGGGCTTGTCGTGCGCCCCGGCCGCGTCGGCGATCAGCGAGTGCAGGCGGCGGTCGGTGGTCTGGATGCCGGTGCCGAGGTTGAAGCGGCGGCCGTTGCCCTCCGACCCGCACGCCCTGACGAAGCCGTCGACCACGTCGTCGACGTAGACGTAGTCGCGGGTCTGGGTGCCGTCGCCGTAGACGACCGTGGGCGTGCCGCCGAGCAGGGCGTCGGTGAAGATCGCCACCACTCCGGCCTCGCCCTCCGGAGACTGTCGCGGGCCGTAGACGTTGGAGAGCACCAGCGTGGTGTACTCGATGCCGTAGAGGGCGCGGAAGGTGGCCAGGTAGATCTCGCCGCTCAGCTTCGAGGCGGCGTACGGCGAGCGGGGGTCACCGGCCGCGTCACCCGGCACGGGGATCACCGCCGGGCGGCCGTAGACGGCCACCGACGAGGCGAAGACGACCTTGCGCGTACGCCCCTCGTGGGCCGCGGCCAGCACCGCCGCCGTGCCCTCGACGTTGAGCCTGGCGTCGTGGGCCGGGTCGGCCACGCTCCTGCGCACGCTGATCTGCGCGGCCAGGTGGCAGACCACCTCGGGCTGGAGGTCGCTCATCAGCGTGGTGAGCGCCCGGTCGCGGACGTCCATCACGTGCAGCCGGAACCGGTCGTGGCCGGCCGCTCCCGCCAGGTTGCCCCTGCTGCCCGAGGACAGGTCGTCGACCGCGTCGACCTCGTGCCCATCGGCAAGCAGACGATCGACGAGATGCGAACCGATGAACCCGGCACCCCCGGTGACCAACACGCGCATGGGTGAATCTTAGTCGGACAGCTCCGACCTCACCTGCGCGATGCGAGCCAGCACCTTCGAGCGCAGGTCCGCGGGAACTGGATCGCAGCCGCAGTGCTTGTGCACCAGCGCCTTGATCGCCTTGTCGAGGTCGTATTCCTTCAGGCACGGGCTGCACTCGTCGAGGTGCACGCGGATGTCGGCGACGTCACCCTCGGTCAACTCGCCGTCGAGGTAGGCGTAGACCTTGTCGAGGACCTCGCGACAGTCGGTGTCGTGTGGGTTGCCACAGCTCATTTCGATCCCTCCGCCGGGACCAGGCCGCGCTCGCGGGCGTAGTCCTCAAGGAGGCCCCGGAGCTGCCTGCGTCCCCTGTGCAGCCTCGACATCACGGTGCCGATCGGAGTGCCCATGATGTCGGCGATCTCCTTGTAGGGGAAGCCTTCGACGTCGGCCAGGTAGACCGCGATCCTGAACTCCTCGGGCAGCACGGCCAGCGCCTGCTTGATGTCGCCGTCGGGCAGGTGCTCGAGCGCCTCGACCTCGGCGGACTTCAGGCCGCTCGACGTGTGGGACTCGGCCCGCGCGAGCTGCCAGTCCTCGATCTCCTCCGTGCCCGACTGCTTCGGCTCCCGCTGCTTCTTGCGGTAACTGTTGATGAAGGTGTTGGTCAGGATCCGGTAGAGCCACGCCTTGAGGTTGGTTCCCTGCTGGAACTGGTGGAACGACGCGAACGCCTTGGCGAAGGTCTCCTGCAGCAGGTCCTCCGCGTCCGCGGGATTCCGGGTCATCCGGAGCGCGGCGGAGTAGAGCTGCTCGAGATACGGCATGACGTCGCGCTCGAATCGCTCGCTTCGCTGCTCCAGCGTCTCCGCGCCTGTCGCGGGCACCGGACCCACCCCCCTAAGATCACCGGTGGCCGGCTGTGGCGGGACACCGTACTCAGGGGAGGATACCCGCTGGCCCGTGACCGCTCTGTCAACGGGCTGGGGTTCTACCAATGTGAGCATGCTCGTCGCAACACGCCCGCGCCCTTGTCTGTTCCCGCAAGATAGAAGGTACGAAGGACCCGGTGCGGGGAACGTCATACGTACCGGCTGGTAGCCCTTTTCCCGGAACCCAGGAGTCGCGTGTGCTGCCCATTCCGGCCGAGGAACTGAACGGCTCAGGGACGCTCGGGCCGTACTGGACCTTCTACCGCGCCGTCGCCGCCGAACAACTCACCCGATGGCTCCCCGGCCAACCCTCCGTGATCCTCGACCTCTCCGGCGGCCGTGGGCGGTGGTCCGGCCAGGCCGCCAGGGCGGGACACCGAGTGATCGAGGTGCTCGACTTCCGCCGGACCCTCGACGGGCAGTCCCGGTTGCGCGACGCCGACCGCGTCCGGCACGTACGCGCCGACGACCTGGCCTTCCTGCCCGACGCGAGCGTGGACGCGGTGCTCGCCGAGGAACGGGTGATGTCGATCGAACTGATGGCCGAGTCGGCGATGAGCGACGTGGCCCGCGTGCTGCGGCCGGGCGGGCGGGCCCTGGTGTGCGTCGACTCGCTGGTGCTGGGCATGGCGATCCTGGCCGAGCAGGAGCAGTGGCAGCACCTGCGGCAGACCGGCGAGGTCATGCTGGTGCCGTGGCCCGACGGCAGCATCACGCGCTGCTTCAGCAGCGGCCAGTTGCGCGAGCTGCTCGTGGGCGCCGGGCTGGAGGTCGAGTGGATGCGGCCGCGTACGGTGCTGTCGCCGTCCACGGTCGACCACGTGCTCGGGTCCGACGCGCGGGCGCTCAACTACCTGGTGCGCACCGAGCTCGAGGCCCAGCCGGACGACGACGACACGGTCGGCATCCACCTGGTGGCCAGCGCCCGTAAGGGGTGATCCGCCGCGGTGCGGGGTGGCGCGCCGCCGTTCTTCGTGTCCGGCGGCGTGCGCGCTCAGCGACGGCGCTCCCGCTTGCCCTGGCACTGCACGCAGCGCGCGGCCTCGGGCCGGGCCTCCAGGCGGCCCTCCGGCACCGTGCGTTCGCAGTCGACGCACCTGCCGTACGCGCCTTCCTCGATGCGTCTGATCGCCTCGACGATCGCCTGACGCTGGGTGGTGGCCACGGTCAGCATGGCCCTGGCGCGGTCGGCGTCCGTCAGGTCGGAGCCGGCGTCCGCCGCCGAGTGCTCGCGTACGGCGACGGGGTCGCCCTGGATGACCCCGATCGATCGATCCAGGTTGGCGAGCATTACTTCGAGCCGCTCACGAGCGGTCGTGACATCCACGAATCCGCACCTCCGGGTGATGAGGGCAACCCGCGGCCGGACTCCCCGGATGTCCCGCCCGGCGCAATCAAGGGGCATTTATGGCGGTGACACCGAGTGAACGGTTGCATCGCTTTCCTCACCGGATGCCCATTTACCGTGCCTCTTACACCTTTAGAAAAGGGCCGTTTCCCCCTCTTCCTGAAGAGGTTTGATGAGGTCCGGGCCATTGTTACGGACGTTGTTGACGTCGGCCGAGACCGCGTACGCGGTGAGCCGGCCCGACTCGGCGGGCACCAGCAGGCCCGCGGCCCTGGAGGTGTCGGTCAGCTTGGGGTCGAGCCACTCGGCCCAGTGCTCCCGGTCGATCATCATGGGCATCCTGTCGTGGATGCGGCCCAGGTGGTCCTCGGCGTCGGTGGTGATGACGGTGCAGGTGACCAGCCACTTGAGCGGGTCGTCGTCGTCGCGCGACGGGTCCTTCCAGAACTCGTACAGACCGGCCATGGCCAGGACGCCGCCGTCGGCCGGATGGATGAAGTACGGCTGTTTCTTCTTCTTTTCCCCCTCGACCGGCATCCACTCGAAGTAGCCGTCGGCCGGGAGCAGGCACCGGCGCTTGGCGAACGCCTGGCGGAACGACGGCTTCTCGGCCAGCGTCTCGGCCCTGGCGTTGATCAGCCGCGACCCGATCGACGGATCCTTGGCCCAGGCCGGCACCAGGCCCCACTTCACGACCCTGAGCTGGCGCACGGCCCGCTCGGCCTCCTTGGGAACGCGGCTGAGCACGGCGTAGACGTTCTTGGTGGGGGCGACGTTGAAGTCGGCGCCGAGCTCCTTGTCTGGCTCGGCGTCCTGCTCGACCTGGAACTCCTCGAGCAACTCGTGCTTCTTGCGCGCCGAGGCGTATCTACCGCACATGACCCCACACTGCCATGCCAGGCTTTCGATCGCATGTTTGCCTCGGCACGCGCCACGCCACCCGCGCGTCGTACCGCTGGACGCGGCGGGTGTGACACGGCGTGTCGCCCAGCCGGGCGCCCTGTCCCGTGGAGGGAGCCTGACCTCTGAAGGAGCCGATCTCAGCGAAGAGCCGATCTCTGGAGGAGCCGATCTCTGGAGGCCCGTCATGCACAGACAGCGACAGTGAGCCAGTCGTTATCCACAGCCTGTGACCCCCGCCCCGCCACGGCCAGTACCCTTTGACCATGCCCGCTCCGCACTGGCCCGCACCGACGGCGGCCACCCCGGTCACCGCCACCGTCACCCTGCCCGGCTCCAAGTCGGTCACCAACCGCGCGCTCCTGCTCGCCGCGCTCGCCGACGGCCCCGGGGTCGTGCGCCAGGCGCTGCGCAGCCGCGACGCCGACCTGATGGTGGCGGCGCTACGGGCGCTCGGCACGACGCTGGAGCCCATGCGGGAGAGCGCGGCGAGCGTCGACTGGCGGGTGACGCCCGGCCCGATCCACGGCGGGGCGCACATCGACGCCGGGCTGGCGGGCACGGTCATGCGTTTCGTGCCGCCGATGGCCGCCCTCGCCGACGGTCCCGTCTCCTTCGACGGCGACCCGCACGCGCGCAAGCGCCCCATGGGCCCCATCCTCGACGCGCTGCGCTCGCTCGGGGCGCGCATCGACAACGACGCCCTGCCGTTCACGATCAGCGGGCCGCCGGTGGGCGGCGAGGTCACGCTCGACGCGTCGGGCTCGTCGCAGTTCGTCTCCGGCCTGCTGCTGACGGCGGCGCGGTTCGAGAAGGGCGTCACGATCCGCCACGTGGGCCCGCCGGTGCCCTCGCAGCCGCACATCGAGATGACCGTGGAGATGCTCAGGGCCGCGGGCGTCGCGGTCGACGACGGCGAGCCCGAGGTGTGGCGGGTCGCGCCCGGCCCGATCGCGGCCAGAGACCTTACGGTCGAGCCCGACCTGTCCAACGCGGCCCCCTTCCTGGCGGCGGCGCTGGTGACGGGCGGCACGGTGACCATCCCCGCCTGGCCGGCGCGCACCACTCAGCCGGGCGACGCCCTGCGCGGCCTGCTCACCGCCATGGGCGCGACGGTCACCCGCTCCTCCGCCGCCACGCACTCCGAGTCCGTCTCGCCCGCCGACTCCGAGGTCGTCTCCCCGGCCGACTCCGAGACCGCCTCCCCGGTCGCGTCCGGGGCCGTCTCCGACCTGGTGGTCACGGGCACGGGCGAGATCATCGGCATCGACGCCGATCTCCACGAGGTGGGCGAGCTGACCCCGACCATCGCCGCCATCGCGGCGCTGGCCTCCACACCGAGCCGCATCCGGGGCGTGAGCCACCTGCGCGGCCACGAGACCGACCGCCTCGCCGCGCTGGCCACCGAGATCAACCGACTCGGCGGCGACGTCGAGGAGACCGACGACGGCCTGCTCATCCGCCCCCGCCCGCTGCACGGCGGCACCTTCCACAGCTACGACGACCACCGCATGGCCACAGCCGGAGCCGTGATCGGCCTGGCGGTGCCCGGCGTCGAGGTGGAGAACATCGCGACGACCGCCAAGACCCTGCCGGAGTTCGTCCAGATGTGGGCGGCGATGCTGGGATCCCGATGACGGCGGGCGCGGTGACCTGCGCGAGCTGGGCCGACCCGACCCGTGTGAGCTGGGCTGACGCGTTCGGGCCCGCAAACGCTGGTTTCACCCGGAAAGCGCCGGGCACGTCGGAAAAGGGCGACGCGTGACAGCGCGCCGTCCGCACCGTCCGCATGGCGATCACGAGTTCCACCGGCCTGCCGTCACCCGTGCACTTCCGGGTGACGTCCGCACCGCAGGCACCGCTCACACCAACCAACCCACCACCGACGCCCCACACCAGCCAACCACCTGCGCCCCGCACCAGTTCACCACCAGCACCGCCCACCCGCCCACCACCGACACCGCCCAGCCGCACGCGCGTCCGCATCCGTACACCACGGGCAGGGGCACGGGCGTGGGCACGGACACTGGCACTGGCACTGGCACTGGCGGGACGCTCCAACGGCCTTCCAGGGGCCGCAGACCGGGCTGGAGCACGACGAACACCCGCCTCGCGGGCCCGCACCACACGTGCGCTGGCCACACGTGCACTGGCCACACGCGTACCGACGACACGCCTGCCGACGACGCATTCACTGGTGACACCCTCGCCGGTGACACCCACACCGATGACGCGCGCACCGGCCGCACGGACATCAGCGATACGCGTACCCACCGCACGAACGCCGACCACACGGACACCATCCGCACGTGCGCCGGGCACGGGCACGGGCACAAGTGCGCCGGGCAGGCGAGGCGTCGGCGCGCCGCGCGCCCAGACGGCCTCGCGATCGCGGGAGGCCGCACCACTCTCACCCCACACACGCGAGACGACACACCAAGCACACCGACACCACCAAGGACACCGAGGAAGGGAAGCGAGCGCATGGGAGCGGACCGCTGAGTAAGCGGGAGTACGACGAGGACGACGTACGGGTCAGGCCGGGCAAGGGCTCACGGCCCCGGACCCGCATCCGTCCCGCGCACGAGGACGCCGTCGAAGGATTCGTGGTGGCCGTCGACCGGGGCCGCTACACGACGCTGGTCGAGCCCGAGCGCCCGAAGGGCTCGGCCCAGAAGCGCAAGCCGCCGCAGCCCCGGCTGGTGGTCGCCATGAAGGCCCGCGAGCTGGGCCGCAAGGGCATCGTGGTGGGCGACAGGGTGGCCCTGGTGGGCGACGTGTCGGGCCGCCCAGACACGCTGGCCCGGGTCGTACGCGTGGAGCCGCGCACCTCCATGTTGCGCCGTTCGGCCGACGACACCGAGGACACCGACGGAATCGAACGCCCGGTGGTGGCCAACGCCGACCAGCTCGTCATCGTGACGGCCCTGGCCGACCCGCCGCCGCGCCCGCGCATGATCGACCGCATCCTGGTGGCGGCCTTCGACGCCGAGATCGACGCCCTGCTCTGCCTCACCAAGTCCGACCTCGCGCCGCCCGACGAGCTGGTGGCCCTCTACGAGCCGCTGGGCGTGCCGCACGTGGTCGTCCACAAGGGCGGCTCCCTCGACGAGCTGCGCGAACACCTGTCCGGCCACATCAGCGTCCTGGTGGGCCATTCGGGCGTCGGCAAGTCCACCCTGGTCAACGCCCTGGTCCCCGACGCCAACCGGGCCGTCTCCCATGTCAACGCGGTCACCGGCCGGGGTCGCCACACCTCCACCTCGGCCGTGGCCCTGGAACTGCCCGAGGGCGGCTGGATCATCGACACGCCCGGCATACGCAGCTTCGGGCTGGCCCACGTGTCCGTGGAGACGGTGCTGGCGGCCTTCCCCGACCTGGTGGAGGGCACGGTCGACTGCCCGAAGGGATGCGCGCACCTGGGCGAGGAGTGCGCTCTCGACGCGTGGGTGGCTGCGGGCAACGCCGATCCCGCCCGCCTGGAGTCGCTGCGCCGCCTGCTGGCCAGCCGCGAGGGCACCGCCGACGACCCGACCGCCACCCGCCGCGAGCCGATCTCCGACGACGTCTCCTGACCCCACCTCGCCGACCGCACGCCCCCTGACGCCACCCGTCCGGCCACACATTTCCGAACACGTCCCATAGACGTCCGCACACGTCCCCCGACGGCCGACCACGTTCCCTAGCGTGGCCGGAAAGGTTTGCCGGGCTGCTCATCGGAACGCGTGCCGACCCAAGGGCAGGCCAACCCGGCCAAAGGCTCCGATCACAGCACTAGTAGCAGTATTTCCGGGGGGTGCGTCCCGAGGCCTCGATATCGACGACCTTGCTCTTGGAACTGTCGGGGGTCGTGAGGATCATCCTGATCTGCGGCTTCTTGCCGCTGTCGCCGCTGCCGTTGCCGCAGACCGAGCGGGCTCGCTTGGTGAGGTGGTGGAAGCGGTAGATGACCTTCTTCCAGTTCTTCGTCGGTGTCGAGACCTGCCACATCTCACCGTCGGTCTTCTCGTACCTGCATTGGCTGACGCCCTGGCAGGGGTGGGTGTACTGCTTGACGGACGCCTCGGCGGGGTTGGTCAACAGCGCTCCCGTGACCGCCGCGGCCACCACGCCCAGGGCTAAGGTCTTCATCATGTGCGTTTAGATGTTCGCGGCCACCTCAAGGTTTGCCGTTGTCCAGGATGGCTGCCCATGCGACCTCCGGCGTCCAACAGTGTCCTCTGACCTCCGGCCGAGCCTCCCGACGTCTCGCTTGCGACCGCTGCCGACGTCACATTCTCCGTGAAGTCTCCTTACCCGACCGCACCCGACCGCACCCGCAGAGGGCCGCCCCGACCCACCGACGCGGCGCGTGAGACAGACGCGGCTCGGACCGAGGCGGTCATGCCCGATCATGAACCGCGAGCGCTCTCGGCGGTCAGCCGGCGGGCCGGTTCGGACGCAGCGTCCAGGTGACGGTCAGGGCAGCGACCACGACGCCCTCGGAGTTCGTCACCTCCACCGCCACGTCGAACACCGGCCGCTCCCCCACGTCGAGCCTGGCCACGACCTCGTCGCGGTCGGCCAGCAGCCGGGCCTCGGCCCGTACCTCTCCGGAAGCCACCTTCCGGTACTCGATGGTGGCCGTGGTGGGCAACGGCACCGCCCGGCTGAGCTGGTCTCCCAAGGACGACAGTACGGCGGCCCCCGACGCGGACTCCGCGAGCGTGAAGAGCACCCCTGCGTGCGGCCCGCCGACGTGGTTGTGCAGATCGGCCCGATCGGGCACCCGGCAAATGGCCCGCCCATCCGCCACCGATTCAAAAACGATGCCCAGATTCCGGGCAAAAGGGACTGATTCCAGCAGAAGCTCACCGACATCTAGCGACATATGGACATGCTACTGGCGGGTAACTGAAATGCGGGTTACCAGAAAAGGAGTGTTGGTGACTGATGTTCGGTATACCCGACACGGTAGCGTGGGCGATCGTGCAGGGTTACAGCGATGATCTTCGCCTCGCGCATGTCATGGCGGACGCCGCCGATGACCTGACCATGCGACGGTTCAAGGCGGTCGACCTCAAGGTCGAGACCAAACCCGATCTGACGCCGGTCAGCGACGCCGACCGCGCCGTGGAGGAGGCCATCCGGGGCACGCTCCGTCGCGCCAGGCCGCGCGATGCGGTGGTGGGCGAGGAGTTCGGCAAGACCGGGTGGGGAGCCCGGTCGTGGATCATCGATCCCATCGACGGCACCAAGAACTACGTACGCGGCGTCCCCGTGTGGGCCACCCTGATCGCGCTCATGGAGTACGGCAAGGTCGTCGTCGGCCTCGTCTCGGCCCCCGCCCTCGGCCGGCGCTGGTGGGCGGCGGCCGACGGCGGGGCGTGGACGGGCAAGAGCCTGACCAAGGCGTCCCGCATGCACGTGTCCTCGGTCTCCGCGCTGGAGGACGCCTCGTTCTCGTACTCGAGCTTCGGCGGGTGGGAGAAGGCCGGCAAGCTCGAGAACTTCCTCGACCTTGGCCGGGCCTGCTGGCGTACGCGGGCGTACGGGGACTTCTGGTCACACATGATGGTCGCCGAGGGATCGGTGGACCTGTCGGCCGAGCCGGAGCTGTCACCGTGGGACATGGCGGCGCTCACCGTGATCGTCGAGGAGGCGGGCGGCGCCTGGACGGACGTCGCCGGCGTGAAGGGGCTGGAGGGCGGCAGCCTGGTGTGCACCAACGGCGTCCTGCACAACGAGGTGATCGACCGCCTCAACGGCACCACCCTCAGAACCTGATTCACCCCCTGCCCAGGATCCGATCCGACCCCGCAGCGGCGTCCGGCCCACCGCCCCCACGGCCGGTCGTCGCCACCTCACCGCACGGCGCTCCGGCTCCCAGGAGGGCCGGAAACACACAGAACCGCTGAAACCGGGCTATGGGCGTGGGTGGCGCAGCCCGGCCTGCGACTGGATGGCCTTGGTGGCGGCGTTCAACTCCTGTTCATCTAGGATCGTCAAATTTCCGTCATACGTCACCCCAAGCGGCGGATCATCGTGCCCGACCGGGTCGGCATCCCAGAAGTTCCCCCGGTACACCACGTTCTCCAACGGCGGTGCCACGTGCAGCACGGCCGTGTTGTCGGCCCGCATGACGACGTTCTCCTCCACGGTCACCCAACTGGCCCCATAGTCGGTGTAGAGCCCGAAGTTGTACGGCGTGCGCGTGTCCTTGACGACGTTCCCCCGCACCACGCCCCCGTTGGCCTCCGAGTCCCCCTGGGCGAGGGACAGGTAGATCCCGCCCCCGTCGGCCAGCACCTGCATGGTGTCGACGGTCAGGTTGCGCAGGATGCGCGTGCCCTCCCCCGGCCCGGCCACGATGCCGCAGTGGGGCACCTCCGTGACCTCGTTGTGCGCGATGACGCAGCCGCGCGTGCCGGACACCGAGATCCCCGGCGACCCGCTGTACTCCAGCCCCACCCGGCGCACCCGGTTGTCCTCGATCGCGGTGTCACGGCTGCCCTGGACCACGACGCCCCCGGCGGAGAGCGTGTCGAAGTCGCAGCCGCGTACCGCGATCCGCGAGCCTCCGGACAGACCCAGCCCCGAGGCCCCGAGCCGGGTGAACCGGCAGCCCTCGATCTCCACCCCGTCCGTGTCCTCGGCCGTCACACAGGCGGGAATCGTGACGGAAGCAACCGGATACGTCACGGAGGCGTCCTCCCCGATGAAGGCCGTCTCGATGCCCCCGCCCTCGTAGTAGCCACTGCCGTGGTAGTGCGGGAAGCCTTCCGGACGATCCGGGCGCAACCACGTGGCCTCGGCGAACACCACTCCCTTGAACGACACGTCCCGCGCTCCGGCCACGGTCACCAGCCGCTCCAGGACCGGCGCGACCACCCGCGTACGCCCCGGCTCCTCACCGGGAAGAGGCAGGTACATCAGCACGTGGTCCCCCGCCCGTGACCGGTCGAGCACGAAGGTGCCCGGCTCGCGCAGGAAGCTCGGGTCGTTCTCGACGCTGGTGGGCAGGCCGGGCCCGTTGGAGGTGGCGCCCTCCCAGGTCGAGTTGTACAGCTCGGTGGCCAGCCCGAAGCCCGGCTGGGCCATGGTGATCACCGTCGAGCCGCCGTCGGCCGAGACCCCGGCCATCGGCAGGCGGGCCTCGGTCCACGGGTAGACTCCCCGGTAGACGAACTCGGCCCCGCGCCACGCCAGGGGCTCCGCGTTGTCGGTGACGTAGCCGGTTTCGGTCATGGCCGCCGTCCCCGGCAGGCCGGGGACGGCGGCGCGGGGGGCGCGGCGGCCGTCCACATAGAGCTGCCGGGTCCGCAGGTCGCCGACCTCGGCCAGCCAGACGCCGTCCCGCTCCTGCCAGCCGGTGATCACCTGGCCGCCGCTGATGACGGGCTCCTCCTGCTCGGGAGTGCCGTAGCCGTACGCCTGGTAGACGGTGCCCGAGTCGTCGCCGGTCAGCTCGAACGGCCGCGCCTGCACATGCGTCCCGCCCCTGAGCAGGACGACCGCCGCGCCAGGAGCCTCGCGGGCCGCCGACCGGGCGCGTTCGAGAGTCGCGAACGGTCGTTCTGCGGAGCCCGGCGAGGAGTCGTCGCCTCCGGGATCGACGTGGAAGTGAAACATCTGAGCCGCCTTCCGTTGTTTATGTGGTACACCAACTACTACACCATAAACTAGAAGCATGGGGAATCCGGACGACGGGGTCGAGCTGTTGTGGCGCGAAGGCGAGCGCGAGCCGCGCGCCGGGCTGAGCCTGGGCAGGATCGTGCGCGCCGCCATCGAGCTGGCCGACGCGGAGGGACTCGACGGCCTGTCCATGCGCAAGGTCGCCGACCGGCTCGGCTTCACGACCATGTCCCTCTACCGCCACGTCCCAGGCCGCGACCAGCTACTCGACCTGATGCTCGACGAGGTCATCGGCGAGCGGGCCACAGAGCAGATGACGGGGCAGATGACGGGGCAGATGACGGGGCAGGTCACGGAGCCGGAGCGCCCGCCGGCGGCCGGCTGGCGGGCCGCCCTGGAGGCGGTGACCAGGCAGACGTGGCGCACCTGCCGACGCCACCCCTGGATGGCCGAGGTACGCGGCACCCGCCACCTCCCCGGCCCCAACGCCGTCGCCCACTACGAGCGCATGCTCGCCACCCTGACCGGCACGGCGCTCAGGCCGTCCGAGGTGATCGCGGTCGTCGGCCTGCTCGGCCGCTTCGTGGACGCCGAGGCCCTGACCCTGGTCGAGATCCAGCGCGAGGAGCGCCGCAGTGGCGTGTCGGAGGAGGAGTGGTGGGGCGGCCGCGACTCCCTGTACGAGCGCCTCGGCCAATACCCCACGATCACCCGCCTGTGGGAGACCGGCGGCTGGGACCCCCCGGAGGACTCCTTCGAGTTCGGCCTGCGCCGCCTCCTCGACGGCGTCGAGACCCTCGTCCGAGAGCGTGACGAATCCCGTGACGAAATCTGCCCCGAGTGTGGCACCCCACTGGAGCCCGCCGCGTCCGGCCGTCCCCGCGTCTACTGCTCCCGGGCCTGTCAGCAACGCGCCTACCGCAGACGCAAGTCAGGCGCGGACAACTGCGGCTAAAGCGCCAGCACCCGCCGCACCGCGCCCATGAGGCTCTCCCGGTACGCCCCGCCGAACAACACCACGTGCACCAGCAGCGGATGGAGCTGGTGCACCGCCACCCGCTCCCGCCACCCCTCCGCAAGCGGAAACTCCTCCCGGTACGCCCCCAGCACCCGATCGAGATACGGCAGCCCGAACAGGTCCAGCATCGCCAGATCGGTCTCCCGATGCCCGCCGTGGGCCGCCGGATCGATCAGCACGCCGTCCCCGCCCGACCACAACACGTTCCCGCTCCACAGGTCCCCGTGGATCCGCGCGGGCGGCTCCGCGGGCCCGGCGACCTCCGCCAGGCGTCCGACGGCCCGTTCCACGAGCGCGGCATCCGAGGCCCCCAGCCGCGCCGTACGCAGGAACGGCAGCACCCGCCGCTCCACGTAGAACGCCGGCCAGTCGGCGGCGGGCGAGTTGTCCATGGGCAGCTCGGCGATGAAGCCCGGCCACGGGGCGCCGAAACCCGGCGCTCCCGCGCGGTGCAACCGGGCCAGCGAGCGCCCGAACCGCTCGGCGGCGGCCGGACCGGGCGGCTCCTGGCGTACCCAGGACAGCACGAGCCGGTCGGGCCGCACGTCGATCACCTCGGGCACCGCGGCGGCCTCGCCCAGCCAGCGCAGCCCGGCGGCCTCCGAGGCGAAGCCCTCGGAGGCCGGGCCGCTCTTCGCGAAGACCTCACGCCCGTCGTCCAGCACGCCCCGGCGCAGCCGGCGGCCGTGCGACGACCCCAGATCGTCAGTGAATCTCATCGGCGACGTGCTTGGCCACGCCCTCGGCGGCGGCCTCGACCAGCCCGAGCACCTCCTCGAACCCCTCACGGCCGCCGTAGTACGGATCCGGCACCTCGGCCCCCTCGGGCGATGCCGGATCGAACGACCGGAACAACCGCACCTTCGCCCCCGCTGACGCCAGCCGCCGCAGATTGGACAGGTTGTCCCGGTCCATGGCCAGCACGAGGTCGTAGCGGTCGAACCAGTCTTCGGTGAACTGCCTGGCCCGGTGCGCCGAGCCGTCGTACCCGTGCCGGGCGAGGATCTCCAGCGCCCGCTCGTCCATGGGATCTCCGGCGTGCCACCCGCCGGTCCCCGCGCTGTCGACGACGACACTTCCGCCCAGTCCGCGGTTCTCGAGCGTCCGGCGCAACACGACCTCGGCCATCGGCGACCGGCAGATGTTCCCCATGCACACTAGGCATACGCGATAGGTCATAGCACCCATCATGAGGGTGACCTGGCGCGTTCACCGAACGTTCACCCATGGTGGGGGGTCCGAGTCACCTTGCCTGCATAGCTTTCCAAACGACTAAGGACCAAGTGGGAGGAACCCAACCGTGAAGTATGCAGGCCGGCTCGCCGCCGTCGCCGTCGTCGGCGCGCTCTCGCTCGCTGCGTGCGGCACAGACAACAACGCAGGCAGCGGGACCACCAGCTCTGCCAGTGCCAGTGCGCCCGCGGCGGGCAATGACAACGCTGTGAGTGGCACGATCAACGCCGCGGGCTCCTCCGCCCAGGCGAACGCGATCACCGAGTGGACGAAGAACTTCACGGCCACGAACCCTGGTGTGACCCTGAACTACCAGCCGAGCGGCTCGGGCGCCGGTGTGCAGGCGTTCATCCAGGGCACGGTCTCCTTCGCCGGCTCCGACTCGGCGCTCAAGGAAGACGAGCCCGCCCAGGCCGACGCCCGGTGCAAGACCGGCAAGGCGATCAACATCCCGATGGTGACCGGCCCCGTCGCGGTCGTCTACAACCTGCCCGGCGCCGAGGGCCTCCAGCTCTCCCCCAAGACGCTCGCCGGCATCTTCAACAGCAAGATCACCAAGTGGGACGACGCCGCCATCAAGGCCGACAACCCCAGCGCCACGCTGCCGTCCACCCCGATCGTGGCGGTCCACCGCTCCGA
The DNA here is from genome assembly GCF_055586305.1 of Nonomuraea sp. NPDC051298. NCBI lineage: Bacteria > Bacillati > Actinomycetota > Actinomycetes > Streptosporangiales > Streptosporangiaceae > Nonomuraea > Nonomuraea sp. NPDC051298. The sequence goes on along the minus strand of NZ_JBVJIM010000005.1, from coordinate 5,631 downwards.
CGAGTCGGGCACCAGCGACAACTTCACCAAGTTCCTCAAGGCCACCGCCGAGGCCGACTGGCCGTACGAGCCGGCCAAGGCCTGGCCCGCCGAGGCCAAGGGCCAGGGCGCGAAGGGCTCCGACCAGATCGCCGCCAGCGTGAAGGACTCCGAGGGCGCGATCAGCTACGTCGAGCTCTCCTACGCCGAGAACTCCGGGCTGCAGAAGGCCAAGGTCTCCAACGGCGCCGGTGAGTTCGTCGAGCTGACCCCGGAGAGCGCGGCCAAGACGGTCGAGACCGCCGAGGTCAAGGGCACCGGCAACGACCTCGCCCTGTCGATCGACTACGCCACCAAGACCCCGGGCGCCTACCCGATCGTCCTGGTGACCTACGAGATCACCTGCGAGAAGGGCCTGCCGGCCGAGGAGTCGAAGGTCGTCAAGAGCTTCCTCACCTACACCGCCAGCGACGAGGGCCAGGCCGCGCTGAAGGAGCTCGGCTACGCCCCCCTGTCGGGCGAACTGCTCACGAAGGTCCGGACCGCGGTCGAGGCGATCTCCTAACCCCCCATGACAACAAACGTACGTACCCGTGACGGCGGACCGGCCGAGAGCCGGTTCGCCTCGCGGCGCAGCCACGGTGAGAGCCCCTTCCGCATCACCGCCACCGGGGCCGGCGTCCTGCTGCTGGCGATCATGGCGGCCATCGCCGTGTTCCTCATCAGCGAGGCGCTGCCCGCGTTGCAGGCGAACAAGGGCAACTTCTTCACCGACTTGATCTGGGAACCGAACAGCAGCGGCGTGTTCGGCATCGGAGCGCTCGCGTTCGGCACCGTGTTCAGCTCGGCGCTCGCGCTCGTCATCGCCACCCCGATCGCGGTCGGCGTCGCGCTGTTCATCTCTCACTACGCCCCCCGCAGGCTCGCGGCCCCCCTCGGCTACCTGATCGACCTGCTCGCCGCCGTCCCCAGCGTCGTCTACGGCCTGTGGGGCGTGGCGTTCCTGGTGCCCCTCATCAGGACCCCGTCGCAGTGGGTCAACGAGCATTTCGGCTGGTTCCCGCTGTTCGCCGGCGAAGGCGTCATCGGCGGCAAGACCATGCTCGCCGGCGCGATCGTGCTGGCCATCATGATCCTGCCGATCATCGCGGCCATCTCCCGCGAGGTGTTCCTCCAGGCTCCGAAGATGAACGAGGAAGCCGCGCTCGCTCTCGGCGCCACCCGCTGGGAGATGATCAGGATGGCCGTGCTGCCCTTCGGCCGCCCCGGCGTCATCAGCGCCGCCATGCTCGGCCTCGGCCGGGCCATGGGCGAGACCATCGCGGTCGCGCTGATCTTCCCGGCCACCTTCGACATCAGCATCGAGATCCTCACCCCGCACGCCAACAGCATCGCCGCCAACATCGCCAACGGGTTCGGCGAGGCCACCGAGATGGGCCGGGGCGCCCTGATCGCCTCCGGTCTGGTGCTGTTCATCATCACGTTGCTGGTCAACATGGCGGCTCGGATGGTCATCAACCGCCGCAAGGAGTTCGCGAGGGCCGGCGCATGACGATTCAGCACATCTCAACCGGCCGCCGGATCAAGGACAGGGTCGTCCAGGGCCTGGTCTACCTGGCGTTCGTGCTGGCCGTGATCCCCTTGATCTCGGTGCTCTGGCTGGTGATCTCCAACGGCATCGGCCGCTTCGACATGGAGTTCCTCACCCACTCCATGAACGGCATCGGTGCCAGAGACGCCGGCGGCGGCGCGTACCACGCGATCATCGGCACGCTGGAACAGGTTCTGCTCGCCTCGCTCATCTCGGTCCCGATCGGCCTGTTCACCGCGATCTATCTGGTCGAATACGGCAACGGGGGCCGGCTGAGCCGCGCCATCAGCTTCTTCGTGGACGTCATGACCGGCGTCCCTTCAGTCGTTTCCGGCCTGTTCGTCTTCGCGTTCTGGATCCTGTTCCTCGGCTTCCCGTTCTCCGGCTGGGCGGGCGCGATCGCGCTGTCGATCCTGATGATGCCGACGGTCGTCAGGTCCGCCGAGGAGATGCTCCGGCTGGTGCCCAACGACCTGCGCGAAGCCTCGTACGCGCTGGGCGTGCCCAAGTGGCGCACCATCGGCAAGGTCGTGCTGCCGACCGCGTTCACCGGCATCGTCACCGGCGTCATGCTGGCGGTGGCCCGCGTCGCCGGTGAGACCGCACCGCTGTTGATGACGGTGTTCTTCACCAACTCCATCAACAACGACCCGTTCAACGGGCCGCAGATGGGCCTGCCGCTGTTCGTCTTCGACCAGGCCGCGCGTCCCAACGACACCGCGGTCGACCGGGCGTGGACCGGAGCCCTCACGCTGATCCTGATCGTCATGCTGCTCAACCTGGTGGCGCGCCTGATCGCCTGGTGGCGTGCGCCCGCCAGGGGCCGATAGGGGGTAACCACCGCAATGTCCAAGCAGATCCAGGTCTCGGGTCTCGACGCGTACTACGGGTCGCACAAGGCGATCGAAGACGTGTCGATGACCATCGAGCCCCGTTCGATCACCGCGTTCATCGGCCCGTCGGGATGCGGCAAGTCGACGTTCCTGCGCACGCTCAACCGCATGCACGAGGTGATCCCCGGTGCGCGCGTGGAGGGCAAGGTGCTGCTCGACGGCGAGGACCTGTACGCCCCCACCATCGAGCCCGTCTCCGTCCGCCGGATGATCGGCATGGTCTTCCAGCGCCCCAACCCGTTCCCCACGATGTCGATCTACGAGAACGTGGCCGCCGGGCTCAAGCTCAACGGCCGCGTCAGCAAGTCGGAGAGCGACAGCGTCGTGGAGGAGTCGCTCAAGGGCGCCAACCTCTGGAACGAGGTCAAGGACCGCCTCAGCAAGCCCGGCGCCGGCCTGTCCGGCGGTCAGCAGCAGCGGCTCTGCATCGCCCGCGCTATCGCGGTCAAGCCGCAGGTGCTGCTGATGGACGAGCCGTGCTCGGCGCTCGACCCGATCTCCACGCTGGCCATCGAGGACCTGATGGCCAAGCTGAAGGACCAGTACACGATCGTCATCGTGACCCACAACATGCAGCAGGCCGCCCGCGTCAGCGACCGGACCGCGTTCTTCAACCTCGCCGAGCAGGGCAAGCCCGGCAAGGTGATCGAGATGGACGAGACCTCCCGCATGTTCACCAACCCCACGCAGAAGGCCACGGAGGACTACATCACGGGGCGCTTCGGCTGATGACCCCACAGCAGGCGGCATCCACGATGAACGGGGACACGAGGACCAAGCCCGTACTGCTCATCGCCGACCCCGACGGCGCCGTGGTGGAGGAGGTGGCCACCGCCCTCGAACGCGAGGGCGTGGCCGTCACCGGTGCCTCCGACGGTGCTCAGGGGCTGCTGCAGGCCGGAGCCCTGCAGCCGGACGTGGTACTCGTCTCGGCCACGCTCCCGGTCATCGACGCAGTGGAGTTCGTACGCGCGGTGCGGCTGGCGCGAGCCGTACCCGTGCTGCTCGGCGTGGGAGAGGGACACGCCGAGCAAGCGGTACGCGCACTCGCGGCAGGCGCGGCCGCCTGCGTGGCCAGGCCCTACCGGGTGCCCGAACTGCTGCCGTTCATCCAGGCGGCCTCGCCCGAGTCCCGCAAGGTGCTCGCCGTGGGCGGGGTCGAGCTGGACGTACAGGCTTACCAAGTACGCGTCAGCGGGCGGGCCGTGCACCTGCCGTTGCGTGAGTTCGAGCTGTTGCAGTACCTCATGCGCAACGCCGACCGCACGGTCACCCGCGAGCAGATCATGCGCCACGTCTGGCACGCCGCCGCGAACACCTCGACGAACACGATCGCGGTGCACGTCAAACGACTGCGGGCACGTCTCGGCGACGAGGACGACCAGCTCATCCAGACCGTACGCGGGGTGGGCTATCGGCTGGTCACGCCCGGCACTTCCGAAAATCCTGCATAATCCGCTTTGCCACACCTTCGACCGTCGCGATGCCGTACCCTACCTCGGGACTTCCCTCGGTGAGTACGGCAACGGCGTAGTCGCGCCCGTCACTCCTGATCAGCCCCACGCTGATCGTGGCCCAGCGCTTGGTCGAGACCCGCTTCAGCCAGCCGTTCTTCAGCGCCACCCGGTCCCCCTCACACGCGGCGGCGCTGATACCCCAGTCCTGGCCGTCGATGACCGCGCCCATGAGCCTGAGCACCTGCTCCCGGTCACCCTTCTTGAGCGGGCTCCGCTCGGACACCAGCGCCGCCATCAGCCGCACCTGGTCGTCCACGGACGTCTTGGTGATCCCCCAGCAGTACAGGTCGAGGCAGTCCCCCGGCACCCCCTGCGTGTGCTTCAGCCCGAACCTCTTCCCGGCCGCGGTGAACCCGCCCGCGCCCCCGATCCGTGACCACAACCGGTCGGCCGCATGGTTGTCGCTGTAGCGGATCATCATCTCGGCATCCCGCCTGACCCCCGCCGGCAACTTCTTCCATGACGTACGCAACAGCAACGCCATGAGAATCTGCACCTTCGCCGTACTGGCCGTGATCAGCCGCTCGCCCGCGTGATACCGATACACCTGGCCCGTACCCAGGTCCTTCACCATGGCCGTCGCCGCCCCGGCCCGCCCGGCCAGATACCGGTCAAGCCGCGCGGATATCTTCTCCCCCGGCACCCGCGACACACCCGCCACCTTGGCCACCGCCACCAGCTCCCCACCACCCACACCAACACCACCAGCCCTGACGCCGGCAACCACCACACCAGACCCCACCGAACCGCCCCCGCCCACCCCTTGCTCCGACGCAATCGGCATAACCAGGGCAAGCGCCATGACCAGTCGAGCCGCCGCCTTCACCCCGGCCGTGATCACCCGAGCATTATCACGAAAACTCCCCCCACCCCGCTAGACAAACAACCCCAATCTCCGATGAATCCTCACATCCCCCCAACAACCACCCCCAACCCCCACAACACCCCCTCCGCCCCGACCAACCGCCAACCCCACACCCACCGACCCCCACCAACAAGACCAACCACCACCCCAGAACCAACAGCGAGCACCAACCCCCGGAAAACAGAAAAGGGCCCAGCCACCCCGGCCAGGCCCACCAAACACACACCCCCACCACCCAGCCAAACCCCACCACCCCACAACCACAACCCTTCAAACAGCCACGACAACCCCCAACCAGCCTCCCCCCACAACCCGCCGAAGAAAGAAGACGAAGAAGAAAAGGAGTCCGGAAATGCAGGAAGGGCCCGACACAAACCGTGTCAGACCCATTCCCGAAATGATTGTCCGGCGGTGACCTACTCTCCCACACCCTCCCGAGTGCAGTACCATCGGCGCAGAGAAGCTTAACTTCCGGGTTCGGAATGTAACCGGGTGTTTCCTTCCCGCCATAACCGCCGTAACCCTCCGAAACAGCCCATTTGCTGTCTCAGAATTGCCTAGTGGACGCGAGCAAGAAAAACTGCTTTGTGGTCAAGTCCTCGGCCTATTAGTACCGGTCAGCTCCACACGTTACCGCGCTTCCACCTCCGGCCTATCAACCCGGTCATCACCCGGGAGCCTTACCCCCCTCACAGGGGTGGGAGACCTCATCTCAAGGCAAGCTTCCCGCTTAGATGCTTTCAGCGGTTATCCCTCCCGAACGTAGCCAACCAGCCATGCACCTGG